>CAMKMX010000013.1 GCA_946414025.1 uncultured Fibrobacter sp. | reverse complement strand
CAAGGAGCGTCACCTCGGTAATGCCCTTGTCGGCCGCCTTGCGCACTTCGGCAAGCACGTCTTCCATGTCGCGGTACTTTTCCGGCCCGCGCAGATACGGCACAATACAGTAACTACAGCGCTTGTTGCAACCGCGCTGGATGGCGACGAAGGTGGTGAAGTCGTTCTGGAGTTTCGCGTATTCGCCTAGGTAGTTCTCGCTCAGGTCCTCGTCGATGAACATCTTGTGGTGCGTCAGGTGCAAGGGACTTTTGGTATCGCCCAGCAGCAACTCCGGAATTTTCTTGTACTGGTCCGGGCCTACGATGTAGCTCACGTTCGGGAGGCGCTTCAAAAGTTCCGGCCCGCGATTCTTCGCCATGCAACCGCATACCACGACTTTCACATCGGGATTCTTTTTGCGCAAGTACTTGAGCTTGCTGATGTTGACGATGGCGGTTTCCTCGGCCTTTTCGCGTACGCTGCAGGTGTTCACGATGATAAAGTCGGCATCTTCCTGGTTGCTCGTCTCGACGCAACCGCACATGTCGAGCTCCTGGGCAATCATCGCCGAGTCGTACTCGTTCATTTGGCAGCCGTATGTGGCCAAGTGGTATTTTTTCATGCGGGTAAATTTAGTAAAAGGCGAGTGACGCGCGAGTCAAGCTTGCTTGAACGAGCATGTCCGAGCCGAACTAAATGCACGCGAAGCGTGCCATTTAGAAAAAGTGGTTAGTGGCTAGTGGCTAGTGGTTAGGGAAATGCACGCATTTATTTGAAAGGGGGAGGTGTCCCCCTGCCTGCAGCCTTGCCCTTCTATTACCCTGAGCCACGAACGTGTCATCCTGAGCGAAGCCCGTAGGGCGAAGTCGATATACGACTTGGCTACTTGTAGCCTTAGTTGAGTTAGGTTCGTAGGAGCAGGATCTAGGGCAAGTCTTCCGTCACCCTTTCTCCTAGGTGGCTCCGCCCCCTAACACCCCCGAATGTATATAGCCATGTGTTCCTAGCTTTTTTAATACACAAACACGAGCAATACGACAACAATGAAAGGCTACACATATCCCGAAAACTCCGTCAAATAATCTAAAGAACGCCTCGATGCGGAAAAAATCATCAGGAACTTGATGATTTCTCCCTTCCAAAGTCAACGAATCGTCCACAACAAGTAAAGTGGCAGGCTTACCGTTGAGCATCCTTCACAATCGTTCACGGCGATGTTCTTGAGCGAAAGCTTGTACCCCTTTGTCGGTGCAAATTTCTTGCAGAACTGCTTGTAGCTTTTGGCTTGCGTGTTAGTAGCCGCCTTGACCTCGACTGGAACGACTTTCCCGTCATTTTCAAAGAGGAAATCAAGTTCTGCACTGTTCCCCGAGCGCCAGAAATACGGGCTCTTTTGCATACAGAGCAGTTCGTTCAGAACATAGTTTTCTGTGACGGCACCCTTATTCGTATTGGGCGTATCGTCCATCAAAATATCCTTGTAGCCAAGCGAAAGTCTGCGGCCCAGCAGGCCGATGTCCGAAAGGTACACCTTGAAATTCGTCGCATCTGAATTTGCAGACAAGGGAACTTCTGCATTCTGCACAAGCTCAACCAAATGGACAAGCCCGGCGTTCTTAAGCCATTGTAACGCGGCCTCCAGCTCGTGTGCCCTTTTGCCGTTCTTTACATGCGAAAACATGAACTTGTTGTTTTCCTTGGCAAGTTGCTTGGGCACGGAATCCCATATCATGCGGATTTTTTCAATTTCATTTACGGGAGCGTGCTTCGAGAAATCGTCCGCATAGTCCGCAAGGATTTCATCCTGGATTTCTCCCACGGTTTCAAAATTTCTGGAACTTGCGTATTCTTTCACCGCTTCCGGCATTCCGCCTACAACAAGATATTCCTTCAGCAGGCGTTCCATAGGTTTTGCATAGACTTCGGGAATTGTCCGATCGACAGGCCAATCTGCAAAGAGTTCAATGTATCTTTCTTTACCGCAGGCGGTCAAAAATTCCCTGAAGTTCATCGGGAACATCTGCATGCGGTTGACTTTCCCGACAGGGAACGAAATGTTTTCGCGACGGAGAGCGACGCCGAGCAAGGAGCCCGCGGATGCCACATGGAGTTCCCGCATGTTTTCGCAGAAATATTTCAAGGAAGTAATTGCCCGCGGAGCTTCCTGGATTTCATCAAAAATCAGGAGAGTCTTGCCGGCCTCAATTTTGCTTTGCGTAAGCAGCTCAAGCTCCCTGACAATCCTCTCTACATCAAAGTCATAATCGAAAATGGCAGCGAACTTGTCGCTAGACTCAAAGTTGATGTAGCATACGTTATCGAAGTATTTTGCGCCGAATTCCTTTAAGGTATGGGTCTTGCCGCATTGGCGGACGCCCGTCAGAAGCAGGGGTTTCCGGCGCTTGCTATTTTTCCAGGTGAGCAAATCTTTTAAAAATTCGCGTTTCATACCTTTAATATACAAAAGTCATGGGACTTTTGCAATAGAAATTACATTTTTCATAGGACTTTTTGTGAAATTCTTGCTTTTTTTGCACGAATTGCAGTCCGACATGATGTTTCGGGGCTTCCATGACCCTTTCAAAAGTCGGCATTTTGAGTCGAACGAGGCTTGTAGACGGAATTCCGCTACCGGTACCAGTCCGTGGATTATATACAAAAAAACGGGAGAAAGGCATTTTTTTGTTATACTTAAATCATGGCGAAGTTCTTACGCAAATACCTTGGGGAGTTTGTTCTGATGGCCGCAGCGGCGTTGAAGAGCCGAGTTCTTCGAATCTCGCGCAGTCCGCGGTTCATGTTGCAGACACCACTAGAATCACCTACGCACACAAGCCTTTCGACAGTCCGCTTCGACAACGACGGCTTCCAAGAAAATAAAAAGCTACTATTGAAGTCCCGATAACGCACTCTTCTATGTCCCTTCTGCTAGCCCTTCTTTTTCTTGCGCTTTTTATAAGTGCCGTCGTGCGCGGTAAGTTTTCTTACGGCAAGGCGGATTACAGTTTTCGCGAACACCCGGTGCAGTTCGTAATCGTGCTTGTGTTCATCTTGGGCGTGTCGGCGCTTTGCTTTTACCGTTTCTTGGTGGAAATGGAATTCTTGCGGTAAAAAAAGATTCCTAAATTTGGCTCCGCCATGCTTCACCACAAATCCCTAATCGTTTTTGACCTGGACGGAACGCTGTTCAATACCCTCGGCGACCTTGCCGTGGCGGTGAATTTTGCGCTGCGCCATTTCGGGCTTCCGGAACATGACGAGCAGCGCGTGCGGACCTTTATCGGGAACGGCTCTATGAAGTTGATCGAGCGGAGCATGGGGGAGGCAGCCCTCCCGGAAAACATTGCCCGCACGGGCGTTACGGTCGAGATGGTCCACAAGGTCTATTCGGATTTTTACTGGGAACACTGCACCGAGCGCACGCTCCCGAATCCGGGCGTTGTCGAATTCCTGCGCAATACGACTGCCCGCATAGCCATGCTTACCAACAAGCCGGAGCGCCCGACATTCAAGTTGCTGGAACATTTTCACCTTCGCGACCGTTTTGAATTCGTGCTCTGCGGCGACACCACGCCCGAACGCAAACCCAGCCCCGCGGGCTTGTTGAAAATTATGGAATCCGCGGGTGTCGCTCCCGCCGAAACGGTCATGGTGGGCGATGACCAGCCTGACATTCTGGCTGCCCGCAACGCCGGAGTCGACTGCATTACGCTGTTCTGCGGCTTTGGAAAGCCGGTGAATTTACTTCCGCTAAAGCCAGAAAACATTGTCCAGAGCTACGAAGAACTCTGGATACTTCTGAAAAATCTTGTTGAACTCGGCTAGGATTATTCCAGGTCCAGTTCGTTCTGTATGGCGTTTTCCATACAAAGTAGTTTTCGCTTGAGGTCTGTGCCGAGGGCGTAGCCTCCGATTCCCTTGTGGCTGCTCACGACCCGATGGCAAGGAACAACCACCTGCAGAGGGTTCCCGTGGAGGGCGTTCCCGACGGAGCGTTCTGCATGGGGGTGTCCGATGGCTTCGGCGATTTCCTTGTAGGTTCGCGTCTCCCCGTAGGGAATGTTCCGCGTCGCTTCCAGCACCTTCGTCTGGAACTCTGTGCCGTAAATCTTTACGGGAATGGTGAATTTTTTGATTTTTCCGGCCAGGTAGAGGTTCAGTTCCCGCCTGGCCTGCTGATAGACCTGGGCGTTTCTGCCCCGGACTTTCCCCTCGGCCTCGGGTTCGGCGTAGGCGCAGGCTTTGAGACTGCTGGCCGTTTTTCCGCCCTGGAATCTGAGGCCGCAGAGCTTGATTCCGTCAAAGACAAAAGTCCACTCGCCCCACACGTTGCGGTGGTGAACCTGAATAAATCTGGAATCGTCGAAATTCACCCTATAAATATATATCCTTGCCGCCTGAGTGCGAAATGGGTGGCCCCTGAATCAGTGAAATTGCTATATTATGCTCGTTAAAATCTTTAACAAGGATAGATAATGCGTTCTTTTAAGTTGATTTCTCGTGGTGTGGCCGCAGTCCTGCTTATGGCTGCCGTGGCCTCTGCCCAGTTGATGAATGGCAAGAGTTTTGACGTGATTCGCGTGGAAAAGGTGGGCATTTCGGGTGGCAAGATCGATAGCCTTGCCCAGATGCTGGGTGCCCAACAGTTCCGGGGCAAGAAACTCACCGACGAGATGATGACCCAGCTGCGCTATGCGGTAATTGACAATTTGGTTGGTCAGGAGTTAGTCAAACTTGAATGCAAAAAGCAGGGAATTAAGGTCTCTGCCGCCAAGGTGGACAGTGTTTCTGCCCTTTTCAAGGCCCAGTTCCCTAGTGATGCCGCCTTCCAGGCCGAACTGAAGAAGTCCAACACCACCATGGCCCAGTTCAAGGAAAAAATCGAAGACCAGCTGAAGAGCGAAGTCTTGCTTGAAAAGAAGGTGCCTTACCCGGCAGAACCCACCGAAAAGCAGCGCCAGGCTTTCTGGGAACTGAACAAGTCCAAGGCCTCCATTAACGATACCGTAAGCGGCGCCCGCATCTTTATAAGCACCAAGGGCAAGAAGGCCCAGGAAATTAGCGATGCAAAGGATATGCTAAAGGGACTTGCCGCCCAGGTCCGTAGCAAGAAGGCCACCTTTGCTCAGTTGGCCGCCATTTATAGCGACGACCCCGAAGCCAAGAAGACCGGCGGTGTCATGAACAAGTTTATTGCCAAGTCCAAGGGAGATGCCTACGTGAAGGCCATCGCCAAGATGAACGTGGGTGACATTTCCGATATCATTAACGAAAAAGACGGTATCAGCATTTTCATGCTGACCGAAAAGAACGATGGCAAGTACGAAAGCTACAAGCACCAGATTGACTACATTCTGCGAGTGCAGGCCGAACAGGACCGCCAGATGCAGCTGAAGGCCTATCTGGACGGACTTGGAAAGGTTTACAAGGTCCAGTACCTGGATAAGAAGTACACACCTCCCGAGGCCATCGGAGCGAAGTAGAGTCTAGAAATTAGAGACTAGGATCTAGTGATGAAAGTCGCATACGCTTTGCGTCTATATCGGATGGCGAAGCCATGATGCTTGCCTCTAGCCCCTAGCCTCTAGATCCTAACCACTAAAGTTTAATGTCTATGTTCCAAACTACACACACCGGGCTTATTGAACTGCGCTCCCGCATAGACAAGCTCTGGGGGTATCTTTGACTTAGAGGCAAAGACCGAAGAGCTTTACGTGCTGGAAAAGGATTCCAGCGACCCGAACCTCTGGAACGACCAGGAAAAAGCACAGTCCATGATGAAAAAAATAGGGAACCTGCGTTCCCTGTTGGATAGCTGGAAAGAAGTTTCCCAGACCTGCGACGACCTGGCCGAACTTTACGAAATGTCCAAGGACGAAAACTCCGCCGAGCTTACTGCCAGCATCGAGGCGGACGTTGCCGCCCTGAAGGCCCGCATCGAGGAGATGGAATTCAAGAAGATGCTGAACGGGCCCGACGACGCCTGCAGCTGCCTTATGTCCATACACCCGGGAGCAGGCGGCACCGAGTCGCAAGACTGGGCCCTGATGCTGTTCCGCATGTACACCCACTTTTTTGAGCGGGAAAAGATGGACTTCAAGGTGGTGGACTTTCAGGAGGCCGAAGACGCGGGCCTCAAGAGTGCCACCATCGAGGTGACCTGCGAAAACGCATACGGACTGTTGCGTTCTGAAATTGGCGTGCACCGCCTGGTGCGCATCAGTCCCTTCGACGCCAACGCGCGCCGCCACACCAGCTTTACCGCCGTGTACCTTTACCCCGAGCACGAAGACGTGGACTTTGATTTGGATATGTCGGATGTGCGTGTGGACACCTACCGCAGTAGTGGTGCCGGAGGCCAGTACATCAACAAGACGGACTCCGCCGTGCGCATGACCCACTTGCCTACGGGCATTATGGCCAGCTGCCAGACGGAACGCAGCCAGATCCAAAACCGCGAGACCTGCTACAAGATGCTCAAGACCATGGTGGCCGAACACTACCGCCTTGAAGAAGAAGCCAAGCGGGATGCCCGCATGGCCGAAAAGAAAAAGGTGGAGTGGGGAAGCCAGATCAGGAGCTACGTGCTGCAGCCTTACCAGTTGGTGAAGGACCTCCGCACCGGAGTGGAAACGTCGGATACCGCCGGCGTGCTGGACGGAAAGATCAAGCCTTTCATTAACGCCTACCTGCTCAGCACCAGCGAGAAGCAGGGGTCTTAGTTTAGTTCGGATTTCGGAATGATGAATTCGGAATTATGATTTAAATAAACAAATCCGAATTCCGAACTCCGAATTCCGAAATTTCATTTATTCTTCTTCAGCAGGTCTCTTCGACAGCTGCTTGCGGCGGATGGGGTCCAGCTCGGTCTTGCGGAGGCGGAGCACTTCGGGCGTGACTTCGATGCATTCGTCTTCGTTGATGAAGGTGACGCATTCTTCCAGGGTCATGCGGCGGTACGGGGTCAGCTGGATCATGTCGTCAGCGGACTTGGAGCGCATGTTGGTGAGGTGCTTGCCCTTGGTGACGTTCACGGTGATATCCACGTCGCGGTTGTGTTCGCCCACGATCATGCCCGGATAAACTTCGGCGCCCGGTCCGATGATGAGGTAGCCGCGGTCTTCCAGGTTCGAAAGTGCGTAGCTGGCGGCTTCGCCCGGTTCTTTGGCGATAAGCACACCGTTGATGCGGGTGGGGATTTCGCCCTTGTAGGGCTGGTATTCTTTGAAGAAGGACTGGGTCACGGCGTAACCCTTGGAGAGGGACAGGAGCTTCGGGCGGATACCGATAAGGCCGCGGGAAGGAACGATGAATTCCAGGGACACGCGGTCGTTGTCGTCGGTGACCATGTTCACCATTTCGCCCTTGCGCTGCTGGATTTCCTGGATGCAGGCGCCGCTGAATTCGCTGGGGACTTCTACCTTGAAGTCTTCCACCGGTTCCAGGAGCTTGCCGTTCTCGTCGTTGTGGAAAATCACCTGGGGGGATCCGATGGTGAATTCGTACAGTTCACGACGCATGTTTTCTACGAGGATGGTGAGGTGCAGAATGCCACGGCCCGAAACCTTGAAGGTAGAGGCACCGTCCACCTTCTCGACGAGGAGGGCGGGGTCTGCCATGTGGGCACGTTCCAGGCGTTCCTGAAGCTGGTTACCCGTCATGAACTTGCCGCCGTACTTGCCTGCGAGAGGCGAGGTGTTCACGGTGAAAATCATGGAGATGGTGGGCGGGTCGATATGGATGCGGGGTAGGTGCTTCGGATTGTTCGCGGCGCTGATGGTGTCACCTATGTCGAAGGTATCAAGCCCTGCAATGAGAATGATTTCGCCCGGGCCTGCTTCGTCCACCGGCTTCGGGGTGAGGCCTTCGTAGCGCAGGATCTTCTGGGGGCGGATGGTCTTCACGGTGCCGTCGGTAAAGGCCTGTGCGTAGGTCTGGTTCGGCTTGAACACGCCCTGCTGCACGCGGCCCACGGCCAAGCGGCCAAGGAAGGTGGAGTATTCGAGGGATGCAATCTGCAGGAGCGGTTCGGCGGCGGGGTCGCCCTTCGGGGCCGGAATGCGCTCGATAATCTTGTCCATGAGGATGCTGAAGTCACCGTCGGGGTCTTCCATCTCGGCCTTGCAAATGCCCTTACGGCCGGAGCCGAACACCTTGTCGAAGTCCAGCTGTTCTTCGTTGGCGTCCAGTTCGCAGAAGAGGTCGAACACCTTGTCGAGGGCGCCGTGGGGGTTGCAACCGTCACGGTCGATCTTGTTCACCACCACGATAGGGATAAGCCCCAGTTCCAGGGCCTTCTGGGTCACGAAACGGGTCTGGGCCATGGGGCCTTCGAAGGCGTCCACAACCAGCAACACGCCGTCCACCGTACCGAGAACACGTTCCACCTGGCCACCGAAGTCGGCGTGCCCCGGGGTATCCACGATGTTCACGCGGTAGCCCTTGTACATGACGCTGGTGTTCTTACTGAGGATGGTGATGCCGCGTTCCCGTTCCAGGTTGTCGCTGTCCATCACGCGTTCGTTGACTTCTTCGCCTTCGTGGAAGGTTCCGCACTGCTTGAGAAGCTGATCGACGAGGGTGGTTTTACCGTGGTCAACGTGGGCGATAATGGCGACGTTTCTGATTTTCGATTGATCCATAAATGGCTCTTTTGGTTCTTGTTTATTTTGGGCCCAAATTTAGAAAAACGTGCTGCGATTTGCAACACGCTGTAATACGCTTAAAGGCTTTTACAGACCTTAGTCGTGTATGGAATTCTTGAGGCTTTCGATAAGGCGGGCGAAGCTCGGGTCGGAGGCCATTTCCTTTTTTACGGAATTGATGGCGTGAACCACGGTGGAGTGGTCCTTTCCGCCAAAGCGGGAACCGATGCTCTGGAGGCTGATGGGGGAAAGTTCGCGCATCAGGTACATGGCCACCTGGCGGGCCTTGGAGACTTCCTTGGTGCCGCGTCCGGATTCCACCAGCTTGGCCTCGGGAACTTCGTAGTGGGCAGACACCGTATGGAGCACGGAATCCAGGCTCACGCGACGGCGGAGGGTGGGGGCGATTTCGGTCACCACCCGTTGGGCGATGCTCATGTCGATATCGTGGTTCAGCAGGCTGGACTGGAGCGTCAGCTTGATGATGGCGCTTTCCAGGCAGCGGACGTTGCTTGCGATGTTTTCTGCCAAATAATGTAAAACTTCGTCGCTGATTTCCAAGTGCCGCTCTTCGGCCTTCTTGTGGAGGATGGCTTCGCGGGTTTCCACCTCGGGAGGCTGGATGTCAACGGTAAGGCCCCAGGCGAAACGGCTCACCAGACGGTCGGACAGGTTCTTGACTTCGGCGGCAGGGGCGTCGGAGGTCAGCACGATTTGCTTGCCGGCCTGGTGCAGCGCGTTGAATATCAAGAAGAATTCGTTCTGTGTTTCGTACTTGCCGGTCCAGTTCTGGATGTCGTCGATGAGCAGGATATCTACTTCGTTGCGGTAGAAATCGCTCATCTCGGTGACGCGACCTTCGCGGAGGCTCTTCATGTACTGCTGGGAGAAATCTTCGGAAGTCAGGTAGCAGACCCGCTTCGCCGGATTTTCTTCCAAGATGTAGTTGCCGATGGCCTGCAACAGGTGGGTCTTGCCCAGGCCCGAAGAGCCGTAGATAAACAGCGGGTTGTATTGGGAACCGTTGGGGTTCCTTGCTACGGCAAGGGCCGCGTTGAAGGCCAGCTGCGCCTTGTCGCCGGGCACAAAGTTTTCAAAACGGTAGCTGCTGGAAAGGGGAACGCTGGGCTTGATGAAATCCTTGAAGGATTCGTTTTCGTTCTTGGCTGCCTGGGGAATAACCTCTTGAGGCTGGAACTCGAATTCCATGGCCACGTCGTCGTGGTTGGTTTCTTTCCAGGCGAGACGGATAAGTTCCTTGTAGGCGGAATAGACCGACGTGTCCAATCCGGGAGGGATAGAGATGGTGGCATGTCCCGTGGTCTGGCTGATCAGCTTGGTCTGAGCAAAATAGGTTTTGAACACGGAATCAGAAAGCATTCCGCGGAGGTAGTTCAAACTTCTTTCCCATTCAATTGCCATACATCTATCCTTGACCGGTGGACCGGGTTTTCAAATCTATCAACAGGTAGACCCTACAATCTAGAAAAATAGCCTTTGTTGTTGATAAGTTCAAGTCAAAGGATTGTAAAAAAGGGGCGAAAAAGACCCCGAACCGGCACTCTAAGTCCTTGATAGTCAAAAAAATAAAAAACGTGTCTGGGCAGAATAGGGTGAATTTTTGAACCTTTATATCACTATTTTGTTAGTTTGTGTGTAATTATCGGAAATGACAAAATGCCTCCCGCTTGAGGCGGGAAATCCTTAAATTTTACGAAAATAACTACATTTGGGTTACTTATGCAGTTTCTTGACCGTCTCGATTATGTGTTCTGGATTCCCCTTGTTTTGTGGGTTCCCCTGTTTTTTTGGTTTATGCGTTGCTCCTATCCGCTGTTTTTCAAGAAAATGGTGAAAAAGGGAAAGAAATGGGCCTACATGCCCGAAAAGTTTGGAAAAAATCCCCCCCGGATGGCAATATATCGTCTTTTGAACGTGCTTTTTTCTCTGGTCGTATCCCTGGGTTCTTCTATTGGTGTGGTCTGGGCGCTGAACAAGTGGACCCAGGTTCCTGCGGTTTACGGTTTTGCGTCGGCGATAGCGTTCCTGGTATTTGCGATGGTCCTGTACCGCCTTGCCGTAGGGAAGGTGGCGGTGATTTTCCAGTCGGCATACTTTCTGGAATACCGTCGCGCCCACTACGAGTCGGATAGCAAGGGCAAGATGCAGAGCGAGGCGGATATCCACAACCGTGCCATCTGGAGCTTTACCAAGAACCTGAGGCATGCGGAATCCCACGGCAGGCTTTGGAGGTACGTGAACGCTATGGCGAAAACCAAGAAGATTCCTCCCGACATTCTTGCGGAAGTTTACTAGGGTAGAGGGGCTAGGATTTAGAGGTTAGGATCTAGGTAGAATGTCTAACATATTGGATTCCATCGGTGTAGGGGAGAACGTCCTGGACGGACGGGCGGCTTGGAAATACGCCGAAGATATTTTGCTGAAGGTTTCTAGGACGTTTGCCTTGAATATCAATGTGCTCAAGGGACGCCTGCACAAGAGCATTTTGCTTGCCTACCTTTACCTGCGCATCGCCGATACCGTAGAAGACGACCCGGAGATGACAGCATCTCGCAAGAACATTGTGCTTGGGCTTTTTTCCGCCATCTTCAAGACACCGGCGCTTTCTGACGATGCTGTGGCCGCCTTTGAGAAGGCTTTGCCTGACAGCTGGCATAAATCGGATCACCCCTACATGGACCTGTGCCTCCATACTCATGTAGTAGTGCCCCTGCTGAAAAAACTGCCCGAACGGTATGCCGCTCCGGTGCGGGCGGTGACGGTGGAAATGTGCCAGGGTATGGCGAAGTTTGCCCTTAGGCAAGAGGCTGCCCTCAGCTCCGGTTGGTTTACGCTGGAGCGCGTTGAAGATCTTGACGAATACTGTTACTACGTGGCGGGTATCGTTGGAAAATTGCTCACCAACCTTTTTGCTGCCGATACAAAACTGATAGGCCCTGCCCGCAAGGCGGAACTGCAAAAGCTGGATGTGAGTTTTGGCCTTGCACTCCAGGTGGCAAACATCGTGAAGGACTGCGTGGAAGATTCTTCCCGACGGGTGTGCTTTGTGCCCGAAGAAATTTGCCGCCGTCACGGCTTCAAGCATTCTTACGAGATGTTCGGGCCGCCTATGGGGGACATGGAAGATTACAACAAGCGCCGTGCCGCCGTGATGGAAGAGCTGGTGAAAAAGGCTTGGGGTCATCTGGACGACGCCATCGCCTATACCAAGCTGTTGCCCAATGTGAAAATGCGGACCCGCCTATTCTGCCTGTGGCCCTTGTTCATGGCTGCCGAGAACATGAAGATTATCGGCGACGGTTCCAGCATTTTTGCCTCGGACCAGAAGGTGAAAATCACCCGTGAAACGGTGAAGCGGATTATCAAGCAGACCATGATGCATTTCTATTCGGATAAGTGGATAGACAAGAGTTATGCGAAATTGAAGAAGGAAGCTGGAATTTGAAAATAATTGATATCGTAAACAAGTGGCCGTTCCATTTGGGTGTTATCGTATTTAGCATTGTGTCTGATCAGCTCACAAAGCTGTGGGCGCTGGTGCGCTTTACCAACGATACGGGCGCCCCGAACCACGACGTGATCAACGTGATTGGTGAATGGATTCGGTTCCAGCTGGTGTTCAACAAGGGTGCCGCCTTCAGTAGCCGCCCTCAGGACCTGATGCCTTTCTTGCCGCCTTGGCTTTTCTTTTTGCTGATTTCCATTGTGGCAAGCGTTGTGCTTTTGTGGTTTTATCGTTCCATCGACAAGCGGGACTGGATGAGCCGTCTGGGCGTGGTGATGATTCTGGGCGGTGCCGTGGGGAACTTTATCGACCGTATGCGGCTTTCCATGGTGGTGGATTTTATCGATTGCGATTTGCCCGACTTTATCATGACCCGGTTCCCCACATTTAACGTGGCGGATTCCTTCGTGACCGTGGGCGTGGCGGTAGTGATTCTTTCGCCTGTGATTTTACGAAAACTGCACAAACAGATTAAGGACGAAAAACAAGGCACTGAACATTAAACTAGTAATGAGTTATGAGCGGTGAAATATTTTGTTTCCACCATAACTGACAACTCATAACTGACAACTCATAACTAAATATGAATTATCTCGTAAACGAACAGCATTCCGGAGAGCGCATCGACAAGTTCCTTGTGGGTGTCATGGAAAACGTGTCCCGTACCGACGTGCAAAAGCTGATTGCCGCAGGCGAAGTCAAGGTGGGCGGTGCGAAGGCTCCCAAGAATTTCCGTGTAGAGACGGGCATGGTGGTGGTGGTGGATAAGATTCCCGAAAAAGAAGCCAGCACCCTGGAGCCCGAAAATATCCCGCTGGATATCGTTTACGAAGATGACGACATCGTGGTGCTGAACAAGCCCCGCAACCTGGTGGTGCATCCGGGAAACGGCGTGCAGAACGGGACCCTGGCGGCAGGGCTCCTGTATCATTTTAAGGAAAATCTTTCGGCGGTAAACGGACCGCTCCGTCCGGGTATTGTCCACCGTTTGGACAAAGATACGCCGGGTCTTATGGTGGTGGCCAAAAACGATGCCGCCCACAGGCACTTGGCTCACCAGCTGGAAACCCGGACACTGCACCGTACTTATAACGCCCTGGTGTGGGGGCATGTCCGTGACCTGGAAGGGACCATCGACGCGCCCATCGGCAGGAACCCCAAGAACCGCCTGAAGATGGCGGTAGTCAAAGATGGCAAGCCCAGCCGTACCCACTACGTGGCAAAGAAGTTTTTTGCCTTCGCAACCCTTCTGGAACTGCAACTGGAATCGGGACGCACCCACCAGATTCGCGTACACAGCCGTTACATGGGCCATCCGGTAGTAGGCGACCCGCTGTATGACGGCCGCGATGGATGCCTGAACCGCGTGTCCCCCCTGATGAAGGACATTGCGGCCAAGGTTCTGGAAATTGCGCCGGCCCAGCTTTTGCAGGCGGTAAAGATTGAACTGATCCACCCGACTACGGGCAAGAAGATGAAGTTCAAGGTACCCCTGGAAAAGCCTTTCGAGCAGGTGCTGAAACTCTTGAAGAAGGAATGTCCGGCAGACGCTCCGACCTTCGACGAAAACGAAGGGTTCCACGATTTTGATGCGGACATCCGCTTTGACGAAGGTTTTGAAGAAGAATTCGATGAAGAATCGCTGGACAAGTTCGACGAATGCGTATTTCCGGAACTGAAGGAAAGAAAGACCCGTGCTCAGCGTCATGCCGAAAAGGCGGCGACGGCTGCTCACCGCAGGGCCAAAGCCGCCGAACGCAAGCGTATCAAGCAGGAGAAGGCCGCCCGTAGGCGTGGAATCGCTCCCGAGGATTTTGTAGAACCTGGATACGAGCCCACCATCGATCCGGATTTACTGTAATTGCTAATTTTAAAGTCAAACAAAGGATAAAACATGCGTGATCAATTCGAAAGCCCGCTTAATAAGCGTTACGCCAGCAAGGAAATGAGTTTCATCTTCAGCCCGCAGTACAAGTTCCAGACTTGGCGGAGGCTCTGGATTTACCTCGCTGAATCCGAAATGGAACTCGGCCTCCCGATTACGCAGGAGCAGGTGGACGAACTGAAGGCCCACGAAAAGGACATCAACTTCGAAGTCGCCGAAGAAGAAGAAAAGCGCCGCCGTCACGACGTGATGAGCCACGTTTACGCTTACGGCGTCCAGTGCCCGAAGGCTAAGGGCATCATCCACCTGGGTGCAACGTCTGCATTCGTGGGCGACAACACTGACCTTATCCAGATGCAGCAGGCCATGATCCTCGTGCGCAAGCGTCTTTGCCGCGTGATGGACAAGCTTTCCAAGTTTGCGATGGAATACAAGGACATGGCCCAGCTCGGTGCGACGCACTTCCAGGCCGCCCAGCTCACCACCGTGGGTAAGCGCGCTTGCCTCTGGCTCCAGGACATGCTCATCGACCTCGAAGAACTGAACTTCCTCATCGAAGTGCTTCCGTTCCGCGGCGTGAAGGGCACCACCGGTACGCAGGCCAGCTTCATGGACCTGTTCAACGGCGACGAAGAAAAGATTATGGAACTGGACCGCCGCGTGACCGCCAAGGCGGGCTTCAAGCGCGTTCTCACCATCACCGGCCAGACCTACACCCGCAAGTGGGATAACCGCGTGAACCAGGTGCTCAGCTCCATCGCTCAGAGCTTGCACAAGTTTGCCACCGACATGCGTCTGATGCAAGGTGTGAAGGAAGTGGAAGAACCCTTCGAAAAGACACAGATCGGCTCCAGCGCCATGGCTTACAAGCGTAACCCGATGAGGAGCGAACGCATTTGCTCTCTCGCTCGTTTCGTGATGGCCCTGGTGAACAGCACCGCTTTCACGCAGGCAACCCAGTGGTTCGAACGTACGCTTGACGACAGCGCCAACAAGCGCCTCGCCATTCCGGAAGCGTTCCTCGCTATGGATGCCATGCTCATCATCGCTGAAAATGTGACCAACGGCCTCGTGGTTTACCCGAAGGTTATCGAAAAGCGCATCATGGCCGAACTCCCGTTCATGGCTACCGAAAACATCATCATGGAAGGCGTGAAGAATGGCGGCGACCGTCAGGAACTCCACGAAGAAATCCGCGTGATGTCCATGGAAGCGGGCAAGGTCGTCAAGGAACAGGGCAAGGACAACGACTTGCTCGAACGCGTGCTGAAGAACGAGAAGTTCCAGAAGCTCGGCATCACCGAAGCGAAGCTCAAGGAAATCCTCGACCTCCGCAAGTTCGTGGGCCGCGCTCCGGGACAGGTCGTGAAGTTCGTGACCGAAGAAGTTCGCCCGGCGATTGAAAAGATACCGGATTGGGCTACTATCGACGCCGGCGAATTAAAAGTGTAAAATCGCTTTATAACGCATCGCAATACTTCGTCACGCGAGTTCTCGCTGTATGTTTTATACAGCTTCGGCTCGCGTTCCTTGTCTTGCTCGGTTCTAAAGCGATTTTGTCTCGCTAGGCACTAAGTCAAATTACTCGTTAGCATAAATTCATTAGTTTCGCATTTTTTTAGAAATCGCTTTGGAAAAGTTCTAAAGCGATTTTTAATTTTACAATGCAAAAACGAGTGGCAGTTTTTCTATTTTCGCCTTATGCTTTTTCCGAAGAAGAATTTTGCTTTCTTGTCCCTTGCTCTGGCGACGCTTTCTTTTGCGCTTCCGCAGACGGGAACATTCCGCGATGCTCGCGACGGACACACCTACAGGACGGTTGTTATTGGAACCCGCGTCTGGATGGCCGAAAACCTTGCGTTTAACGTGAAAGGGAGTGCCTGCTACGACAACAATCCAGAGAATTGCACAAAGTACGGCCGCCTCTATAATTTTGAGATGGCAAAGGAGGCATGCCCTACGGGCTGGCACCTGCCAGAAAACGACGAATGGAAACGTTTCCGCACCGTCATCGAAGACAGTGACGGCAAGGAGGCCGCCTGGGTGAGCCTCAAGTCTCGGGACAAGTGGGATGGCTCTGACCGTTACGGTTTTGATGTAGTACCTGCTGGCAAGGCAACTGACGAATTTGTGGAACTAGGAGTGTCCGCCCATTTCTGGAGCGCCACCAGCGAAGAAGGTGACGCCTACGGCTGGCATTTGGCCCCTCCGGGCGATTTCTCCATGGAATTCGACGTGAGCAGCAACATGTATTCCGTGCGCTGTCTCAAAAATTATTGATGCTGTTCAATAAGTTAGTTGTATTCCACGTGAAATAGGAAGCGATCTTTAGATACAAACCAGTCGCTGCCATCGCAGGTTTTCACGTATAGGTGCAATTTACGGTGGTTGACGGTCTTCGTGTATTCGTGTTTAGGCCCACAATCGCCTTGGTTACCTTCGTCTGAATCGTATTTCCAGCCCATGTCTTCAATGGCCTGGTAAAATTCAGCATATTTTTCATAGTAGAAATAGCATTCCAACCGCCAAAAGGGACCCGAGTATGAGTATTCACCGGGCTTCATGCGTTCGGTGACGTCAGTGGTGACATGTTCTTCGGAGTAGCAATCCTCGGGAATGGGTTTTCCCTTGAACTGCATGATGGGGGTCATGTCCCGGAGTTCCTCGGCAGAAAAGTCTTCTGGCTCGGGGTCGGTAGAACAGGCAGCAAGTCCACAGAGGGCGGTAGAAATAGATAAAAGAATCGTTATGAAGTGTTTTTTCATTATGAAGCCAGACCTTGTCCTGTTGTCATTCGTCATCTGAACGAATTGCATTGAGCCATTCAGTAAGTTTATCTTCGTAATATTCAACGTGGAACAAAAAACGATCGTCTGATACGAATATAGAAGAACTGCAGGTTTTTACGTACAGGTGTAATTGGCGGTCGCCGACAGTTTGCTTGTATTCGTGTTTTGGCCCGCAGTCTCCGTCATCACCTTCATTTTTTTCGTATTCCCAACCCATGGCTTCAACGGCATTGTAGAAATCTTCGTAATGCTTGAAGTAAAAGTGGCAATACATTCGCCAATAGGGAGCGTCGCCGTTTCTGTAAGTTATATGGCTTTCAGAATAGCATTTCTCAGGAATGGGATTCCCCTTGAATTGCATGATGGGGGTCAGGTCCCGCAGTTCTTCGGCTGTGAAATCTTCCGGTTCACTGCACGCTTGTAAAGCGTAGAGGACCAGTACAAGCGGCAGAAATATCAAACCGGAAAACTTCATTTGCAGGTTAGCGCAGTATTATATCCCCGTTCGCGACGAGTTTGTCACGCAGCTTGTTGTGAGCCTTGTTGACTTCGTCGTCGGTAAGCGTGCGGTCCATGGCCTGGTAGGTGAGGCTGTAGACCATGTTCTTCTTGCCGGCTTCGATCTTGTCGCCTTCGTAGATGCTCTTGAGCGTAATCTTCGCGAGGTTCTTCGGGTTCAGACCCTTGATGCGGGCGAGAATCTGCTCGTGAGTCATGGTCTTTTCGACTTCGATAGAAATGTCGCGGCTAGACGGTACCTGACGGCTGAACGGTTCAAACACGATCTTCTTGTGGGTGGCGTGTTCCATCTTGTCCATGTCGAGTTCCATCACGTAGGTGGTGTAGCTGATGTCGTTAGCGGCCATCACGGAGGGGTGGAGTTCGCCCATGGTGCCGAGCACCACGCCGTCGGCGAGGATTTCGGTCTGCTTGCCCGGGTGCAGGAAGATTTCAGGCTTGGCGGGCACGCGGAATTCCACCACGAGGCCAACGCGCTTGAGGAAGCTCTGCACGAATCCCTTGAAGGCGGCAAAGTCAATCTGGGCGGGCTTGTCGTTGAGCGGGTTCACGTCGAAGTTGCCTGCAATCGTGAGGGCGACGAGGTTCGATTCGTCGAAGCCCGGGTCGCGCACGTCCTTGCGGTCGCGCTTGAACTGGCCCTTGGCCACTTCGAACAGGCGCACGGAACCGGGGCGGTTCTTCTCGTTCTCGGCAACGCTCTTGAGAAGGTTGGGGAGAAGGCTCGTGGGCACGGCGCCCAGCTCTTCGGAAAGCGGGTTCAGGAGCAGAGCGGGCTTGCTGCGGCGGTCGTCGCTTTCGGGGCCAAAGAGTGCCTCGGTGCGGGCCTTGCTCGTGAAGCGAAGGCTCAGGCATTCATGCAGGCCCATCGCAGAGAGCGTCTTGCGGATCTTGCGGTTCAAAACTTCAATCGGCGGGAGCTCGTTGGGCTGCATCTTGAAGGAGGGCAGTGTGTACGGGATATTGTCGAAACCGATGAGGCGGGCGACTTCTTCGATGAGGTCCACTTCGCGTTCCAGGTCGGGGCGGAAGCTCGGAATCTTGAACGTGATGGAATCTGCCGTCTTGGAGACGACTTCGAGGGCGATGCCCGTGAGGAACTTTTCCACCTGGGCCATTTCAAGCTTCATGCCGATAACGCGTTCGGCCTGTGCGATGCGGAGCGTGACCACGTTGTTCTCTTTCTTGTGGTCGTCGCCGGTGTATTCGACGCTGCCCTTGAGGATGCGGCCACCCGCGACTTCCTGGATGAGGGCGCAGGCGTACTTGCTGTATTCGTCCTGGGTTGCGAAGTCGATTTCGCGTTCAAAGCGGTAGCTGGAATCGGTCGAGATGCAGAGGCGCTTCGCCTGCTTGCGGACCACCGTCGGGTTGAACCAGGCACTTTCGAGGAATACGTTCTTGGTGGCATCGACGATTTCGGATTCGACGCCGCCCATCACGCCGGCAACGCAGGCCGGACGGTCGCCGTCGCAAATCACGAGGTCGTTTTCAACGAGTTCATGGGCGGTGTGGTCAATCGTTTCGATCTTTTCGCCCTTCACGGCGCGGCGCACCTTAATCTTGTTGCCGTGGAGCTGGTCCATGTCGAAGCTGTGGAGCGGCTGGCCCACGTCCATCAAAATGAAGTTCGTGATGTCGACCACGTTGTTGATGCTGTTCATGCCCACGGCATGCAGGAGTTTCGCGAGCCAAGCCGGGGACTTTTCGACCTTCACGTCTTTGATGACGCGGCCCACGTAGCGGGAGCAACCGCAGCCGGGAACCACTTCGAGGCTGATGGCGGAACTTGCCGGTTCGGCATCCTCGTTCAAGGTGTAGGCGAGGGGCTTGAGCGGGCGGTTGAACTTCGCGGCCAGTTCGCGGGCCACACCGCGGTGACTCAAAGCGTCCGGGCGGTTCGGGGTCACGTTCAGTTCATAGCACACGTCGTACATGCCGAGGCTCACGAACGGGGTGCCGGCCGGAATGCTGTCGTCCAGGACCATGATGCCCGCGTGGTCGTCGCTGAGGCCGATTTCGTCTTCGGCGCAAATCATGCCGAAACTTTCCACGCCGCGGATCTTGGACTTCTTCATCTTGAGGGTGCCGCCATCGGGGAGCGGGAGTTCCGCACCGATCGGGGCGAGAACCACGGTCTGGCCTGCGGCTACGTTGGGGGCGCCGCACACGACCTGGAGCGTTTCCTTGCCGTCGTTCACGGTGGTGATGTGCAGGTGGTCGCTGTCCGGGTGAGCTTCACAGGTGAGGACCTTCGCTACAACGAGCTTCTCGTAGACCTTGCCCGGTTCTTCCATGCCTTCGACTTCGAGGCCAATAGAGGTGAGCGCCTTTGCAACTTCTTCCGCGGATTCCGGAAGATCAACGTGACGTCTGAGCCAATTCAAAGAAACTTTCATTTTTTCCTCTTTGGCACGGTTTTCGCGCCGTCAGATAGCCGCAAAATCCGTGCCTTCTTAAATTTTCCCGGGTAAATATAGAAATTACGCCCTTTTTAACGCAGTGGGTATTCCTTGTATTCCTTGACGCCGAATTCCTGACGCAGGTAATCCCAGCGCACCAGACGGTTTTTCCAGTAGTACTTGCGGTACAGGCGGCGGGCTACGCGGCTGGTGAATTCGTAGGGAATGGTGTGGTGGTCGTCGGCCACGCTTTCCATAGAAATGCGGTGGTCCAGTTCGCCGTTCACCACGTCTACCGTTTCGCCAACCTGCACGTCGGGAATGTGGCTCACGTCCACCATGGTGGCGTCCATGCACACGCGGCCGAGAATGGGGCAGAGCTGCCCACGGATAAACAGGAATCCCTTGTTGTAGCCACCGCGGAGGTAACCGTCACCGTAACCGATGGCCACGGTGGCGATTCGGGTGGGCTGCTGTGCCATCCAGTAGCCGCCGTAACTGACCGTCTCGCCGGGCTTCACGTCGTGAATGTGGCGGATGGTAGACTTGATTCGCATTACGGGCTTGATCGGCCACGGCGAAGGGGCAGCTCCCATGCAGTTGTAGCCGTAGAGGGCAAGGCCCGGGCGCACCATGTCAAAGTGGCTTTCGGGGCGGGTGAGGGTGCCTGCGGAACTGCTGCAATGGCAGATGGCGGGGCGGAGTCCTTCCGCTTCCAGCACATCTACGAGTCGCGTAAATCTCTGGATCTGGATGTCGGTCTTGGGGTTCCCCGGCATGTCGGCGGTGGCCAGGTGGGTGAACATCCCTTCGAAATGCAGGTTCTTGAGGCTCAGTGCCGCGCGGATGTTGTTGAAATCCTCGGCGTCAAAGCCGTAACGGTTCATGCCCGTATCAACGGCCAGGTGGGCCTTGCAGGTGGTGCCCGTCTCTTTCAGGAACTGGTCAAAGGCCATGGCGGTACGGATGTCCGTGATGGCGGCAGTCAGCTGGAATTCCACGAAGTAGGCAAAGTCAGAGGGTGTGCAGGGGCCAAGCACCAGAATGGGAAGGTCCATGCCGTACTGACGGAGGAGCATGCCCTCGCTGATGTGGGCCACTCCCAGGTAGTCTGCACCGCCGAACTTGGCGGCAAAGGAGCAGGCGAGGCTCCCGTGACCGTAGGAGTCGGCCTTTACGGGTAAGAGAATCTTGGTGTTTGCGGGAATCTGGCTGCGGATGAACTTGATGTTGTTGCAGAGGGCATCCAGGTTGATTTCAATCCAATTGGGCCTTGCAATCTTGTTCAGGTCCGGCGGATTTTTTAGAAGTTTCGGTTGTTCGCTCATGCTTGCTATCGCCATAAAAAAGGTGCAAGACAATCTAGCAAATTATTCTATAGAAGAAATCCCCTTCAGGCTTTCTTCCAAGCATTCGCCCAGTAGTTTGGACAGGGCTTCCGCCGTGACTCTCGGTTCGCGACTGTCGGTGGACTTGCTCTTGTCGCACTTGCCTTCCCAGAGGGTGGTTCCTTGGGATACATCTGTGAATGAAATGCCGAGGAGCAAATGTGCCGACTGGCCCCCACCGTTATCGACTTCTTCAAGGGCACCGATGTTTCCGGAGAGTTCGTATTCCGGCATGGTGCCGCCCGCCGCAATGACAGACTTGAACAGCCCGCTCTTTTCGGCATATTCGGCGACAACTTGGGTAATCATGTGCTCTGGCCGGCTTGCCCACAGGTCCAGTTCGTAGAACATGAAATCGTAGGGGGATTCCCGGTAGACGATTCCCGTGCGCTGGTAGGCGGGGTCGATGGTGAATTTTTTTATGGCTACGGTTTTTTGTGCAAACTTTGCGCTTGCCTTGGGCTTGGAAATATTCTCTACGGCGAGGGTGTAGTACCGCGTGGGTTCCGTGGTCCCGCCACCGAAGCAACCTACCAGGGAAAACGTTAGCAACAACAAGGCTGCAAGATTCCGGGCCGCGGTACGGAATAACGAGCGATTAATCATTTGCGCCTCTCCTTGGTTTCTGAATGGATGAGCATTGACGGGTTGTTCTTGATTTTCTGCGAGAATTCCTCCAGGTTCGAAAGCACGGCGTTCAGTTCCGTGACGGCGTTTCCAACCTGGTCTTCGTTCTTGTAAATCATCTGGTCTAGCCGTTTGGTCAACTTGTTGACCGATGCCATGGCCTGGTTCAGGTTGTCGTTGATGTTTTTTGTATCAATGGCATCTAATTTTTCTCTAAGGACATCCAAGTCTTCTCCCGCTTTGGCGGCAATTTTAGCCTCCTCGATTTCGGTCATGATATTTTTCATGGAACCGGCGGCTTCCGAGATGTTGCTTATGGGCTTGTCCAGATTCTGGGAGAGGCTGCTCAGGTTCTTGGTGGCCACTTCCAGGTTCTTGATAGCCTTGCTGATGTTTTCGGCATTTTCAGAAGAAAATATGTTGTTCAGGTTATGCAACAGCGTGTCGACCCGGCCGACGATGTTTCCTGCCTGGGAGGCTATTTCGTCAAAGGCGGATTCCTCTGCTGGCACAAAACCGCCTTCGGGCACGTCGGGCTCGTCAAAGTTACCGCCCGAAAGGATTATCTGTTTTTCGCCGGTAAGGGAGATGCCGTGGGTCATGCCTGCCCGCGTCCCTTTTTTGATGGGTGTCCCCTTGTCTACGCGGAAAGAAACGATGACCTGGTTCAGGTTGGCCGAGTCGATGTGGATTCCGGTTACGTTACCCACGTCGATACCGTTCAGCTTCACGTGGGCCTCGCCGTATAGACCTGTGACGGACTTGTTGAAGATGGTGTAGTAGTTGTCGTATTCCCTGTTCAGGTATGTCGAAAGCACATATCCCAGAAATACCAGGATAAGGATTCCGCATAGAAGCATGAATGCGCCAATTCGAACCCGCTCTTTTCGTGTGGTTTCCATGGTAACTCCAAATCAGTCCACAAAGTTAAAATGGTAATAGTCCTTGTTGTCAATCTCTTTGGGACTTTCCCTGTTAAAGAAGGATTTTAAAACGGGAAGCTCGCTTTCCATACCCTGCTGCAGAGTTCCGTCCATAAGCACGTATCCGTCCTGTAAATAAATGAATCGGTCGCAGATAATCTTGATACTTTCCAGTTCGTGACTCACGATGACCATGGACACTCCCAGGGTGTCCCGGAGCTCCAGCAGGAGTTCGTCCAGGGAGCGGGCCGTCACCGGGTCTAGGCCTGTTGAAGGTTCGTCGCAGAACAGCAGTTCCGGCTTCAGGGCTATGGCACGTGCAAGGGCGGCGCGTCTCTGCATGCCTCCCGAAAGTTCCGCCGGATACTTGTGGAACGCGTGCAGCAGGTGCACCTTTTCGAGCCTGTCGGCCACGATGGCCTCCATCTGGCTCCTGGGCATGTAGGGCATACTCCGGATAAGGGGCATCATGGCGTTTTCGGCGACGGTCAGGTCCGAAAGGAGCGCCCCGTTCTGGAATAGCACGCCCATGCGCATTCGGGTGACGTAGTCCAGCCCGTTTTTTGCTGAGTAGGTTTTTCCGAAATAGGTGATGTTTCCGCTGGTCGCTTTAATTAGCTTTAGGATGTTGTTCAGGAGGGTTGACTTCCCGCAGCCCGAACTTCCAAGAATCATGCGGATTTCGCCTCTCCGCACGTCAAAGGAAATGTCGTGGAGGACTTCTTTGCCCTTGTACCCTGTTCTCAGGTGTTCTACTTTGAGTGTAATATCGTCGTCCATGGTAACTCCTAGTAGAATGCGAAACTGAAAGCGCAGTCGGCGACGATGATGCTGGAAATGGAAATGACCACGCTGGAGGTGGTGGCGTGTCCGACGGCGTCGGCACCACCGACGGCGGTCAATCCTTTGTGGCAAGAAATCATGGTGATGAGCCAGCCAAACACCACGGCCTTTACGGTACTTTTCAAGAAAAGGACTGGTGGAATTCCGTCGCGGATTTCCTGGAAGTAATTGGCAAAGGAAATGTCAAAGAAGAAGAAGGCGATGAGGAACCCGGCAAGGCAGCCAGCAATGCCAGCGCAGAACGAAAGGATGGGCGTGCAGATGGTCATGGCGATAAAGCGGGGAACCACCAGGTACTGGACAGGAGAAATGGCCATGGCCTTGATGGCCTTGACCTCTTCGCAGACGCTCATGTTGGCAATTTCGGCGGCAATGGATGAGCCGGAGCGGCCCGCCAGGATGATGGTGGTCAGGAGCGGACTGATTTCGGCAAAAATCAGGTAACCCAGGCCCGAGGCCAGGTAGGACCCTCCGCCTACGGCCTTGAGCATGAAGGAACTCTGCAGGGCCATGGTAAAGCATATCAGTGCCACCATTAAAAAACAGATGCCCATGGCTTCGGCACCGAGCCTGTTGATTTGCTTAGCCGTCCCGCCGAACTTGCTTTTTCCCTTGTCGAAGTGTCCATACAGGCTCCAATAGATGCAGGTGTTCAGGAGGACAAAAATCTTGGCGACACTCCTTGCGACAAGAATCGTGTTTTCGCCGAGCCTTTCGAGAAAGTTCTGGTTGACCTTGTTCTTTGGGGGAATCTTCGGCTTTTTGAGGTGTTGCAGATGAAACTTGATGTCGTCGTTAAAGTGGGCGAGGGTAAGCTTGTAACCGCTTTTTTCGCTGGTGTCTGCCAGGAGGGCGAAAAAGGCGTCGCCGCTATAGTCCATGTACTTCAGGCTCTTCCCATCCAGGAGGAGGGGCCCGCGCTGCAGGGCCTTTCTGCAGTTTTGCAGCAGGACCCTGCTGTTTTCAGCAGTGAGGCTTTCCGGAAGTATGATGGTCTTGCTCTGCATGCAAAATCCTAGAAATTGTCATCCCGGTCAAACATGTGGGTTACGAATTCTACCACCAGTTTCTCGTAGGCTTCGTCGCTAAAGATAGTCTTTTGCATGAGGTCTATCGCCTCTTTTGAGAGTTTGCCTGTCTTTGCAAGTTCTGCGCCGCCTTGCCAGTACCGCTTGCGCAAGATGTTTAGCCTGCGTTCCCCGCCCCGGTGGTGCAGGGCCCGCATCTGTGGGCATGCTATGAGCTGGTAGCCCTCATGACCCAAGATGATGTCGAACTGCTTTATGATGGGTTCGTAGACCACGTCCAGGTCACACCAGGCACAACTGGACAGCAAGATGATTTTCTGCCCTTCTTTCTGGAACTGGAGCCCGTGGAGGTTAGAATTGGCCGCGTTAACGCCCTCTCCCAGTTTTTGACCCATGTACGGGTGAACCATTCCCACGATACGGTCCATCAGCACCTTCATCTGTCCGGGGACGCCGAATAGGAACAGCGGGAAACTCCAGATGACGATGTCTGCGTTGGTTAGTTTTTCCCGGATGGAGGGAACGTCGTCGTCCTTGATAAAGCAACTGCCGTCGGGCCGACCCCAGCAACTGAGGCAGCCCCGGCAGGGCTTGATGTTCATCTTGTCGATGAAGATGTACTCGGTTTCGAAAGAACCGTTTTCTTCGAGGCCCTGTACAAATGCCTTGGTGGGAATCAGTGTGCCGCTCCGTTCGTTCTTGGGGCTAGCCACCATTACAAGAATTTTTTTTGTTTCTGCCATTCGAGGGTCCTAGTTCCGCTAAACTTAAATTTCCAGAAAAGTCTTCAGGTCGTCCATGCGCTGCTTGGCCATTTCGACGCCGTGGTTGTAGGATTCGTTCATCTTGTCCATGTCGGTGTCAAACTGGTCACATAGGTCGATGAGGGGCCGAATCAAGAACAGACGCCCCTCTTTTTCCAGGGATTCCATCTGGATAAACTTTTTTTCGTACCGCTTGAGCCGTACCATCAATGCTCTAAAGAGATTGGGGTATTTTTGCTTGTACATGGGGTTGAGTATCGCTCTGTACTTGCGGAAATCCGTCACCGCTTCTCCCGGGTAGTGGGTAGAAATGGCCACTACCTTGTCGCACCCTTTTTCGAAGGCCCGTTCGTAGGGGATGGGTTCGGTAATGCAGCCGTCGGCGTAGTGCTTGTCGTCTAGCTTTGCCATAGGGAACAGCATGGGCAGGGCGCAGCTGGCACTGATCAGGTCCAGGAGCCGTTTCTTGTCTTGCTTTTCGGACCTGAATTCGGCGCGACCCGTCTCACAGCAGGTGAGGCCGATTTCGCATTCGACTCTGGAACTTGCGTAGGCTTCAAAGTCCAGGGGCATTTCACCGTCGGCAGACAAGTAGTTTAGGGCATGAAATTCCTTCTGGATGCCGATGTACTTGCTTGCCCATTTCTTGCCCTTTTGGAGTCGGGTGGGCAAGACGATAAAGCGGAGACGCCCCTGTTGGCGGGTAATGTAGTTGATGGCCGCGTGTGCCCCAGCAGAAACGCCTGCAATGTAGTCGAAGGGGATGTCTTCGTCCATGAAGGTGTCCAGCACGCCTGCGCTGAACATGGTCTGGCGAGAACCGCCCTCTAGAACCAGCCCCGTTTTCATGCATTCCCCCTATTTTGAGCATTGTCATTCTGGAGGTCCGTAGGACCGATAGAATCCACTGCTTTCGTGGACCCTATCGCTGTCGCTCCAGGGTGACATTCCACAGGAGTTTCTGCGGCAATGGGCAAAGCCTTCGGCTCGGCTATGTCAAGGGCCTTCTGCTTGAGTTGCCAGACCTTCTGCCTAAAGTGTTCGCTCCGTTCTGTTAGATGTCTTGAAGAGGGGATTCCCTTCACCCGTTCAATTTTTTCGGCGTCTCCAACCACGATATGGGTGCGGTGTCCAAATTTGTAGATTCCGTCAAGACCGACAGAAAGAACCGGCGCTCCGGTACTGCGTGCAAGGAAGGCAAAGCCCGTCTTGAACTCGTTCAGCAGCCCGTCGTAACGGCACTTGCCTTCGGGAAAAATGATGACATTGTTCCCTTTTTCCAGTTCGCGTTTGGCAAGCAAGGCCCATTCGGTGTCCATGTTGAACCGGTCACAGGGAATCACGCATTTTGCGCGGGTCAGCGCCCAACGAAAATGGGGATCTTCAATCTGGTCCTTGGCCACCACGATACTCTTGTGGGAAAAGAAAACCGCAAGCATCATGATGGGGTCAAGCATGCTGGTGTGGTTGGCGATAATCACGCAGGGGTGAGTGAGACGGGCCGACTTCACGGTTTCACCTGTGAACTCAACCTTCGGGCGGAACCAGACGAACATAAAGACCCGCACCGTGTATATCACCACGATGACAACGAGATGCATGAAGCATTCTACCAGCGGGTTTTTCCTTGAGTTCCTAGCCACTAACCACTAACCACGGATTTCTATTTCCCTAAGGATTCCTTTGGAATGCTCGTAAAGGTGAGAGCACCCTTCGCATGGACATTGCCGTTCACCTTCACGATGCAGTCAAAGCCCACCAGCACGCCCCCTTCCTTGGTCTTCTTCACGGAAATTTCGAGCTGGTCGCCGGGGATTACCGGCTTCACGAACTTGAACCCGTCAATTTTCAAAAGCACGTACAAGTTCTTTTCCAAGTCCTCGGCGGGTTTTTCAATCACCAGCGAGCAGAGCTGGGCGCAGCTTTCCACAATGAGAACGCCCGGCATAATCGGGGTTCCTGGGAAGTGGCCCGTAAAGTACGGCTCGTTCACGCTCACGTTCTTGATGCCCACGGCGGATTCGTTCGGTGTAAGTTCCGTCACCTTCTCGATCATCTGGAACGGCGGGCGCTGTGCAATCTTTTCGCTGATTTCGTAAATGTTCATCATAGGGAAAGTCCTCCGTCCAGCACGAACACCTGGCCCGTCACGTAGGCGAACTGGTCAGAGGCCAGGGCCGACACGATGTTGGCCACTTCGTCGGCGGAACCGAAACGCTTCAGCGGAATCTTTTCGAGGTAGCCCTTGCGGGTCTCTTCGGGAATGGCCTCTATCATCTCTGTCTCGATAAAGCCCGGAGCCACGGCATTCACGCGGATACCGAAACCGCCCAGCTCCTTCGCGAGGGTCTGGGTCAGCGAGTTCACCGCACCCTTCGTGGCGCTGTAGACCGCCTGGCCGGCAAGAGCGAACTTCGAGGAAACGGAACTCATGTTGATAATCACGCCAGATTTCTGCTTGTACATCTTCACGGCCACCTGCTGGGCACAGTAGAAGTAGCCCTTCACGTTCAGGTCGAAGCACTTGTCCAGGGTTTCCGGGTTCATCATCATCAGGTATTCGTCGCGAACGATACCCGCGTTGTTCACCAATACGTCAATTCGTCCGTAGGCCTTGAACACCTCGCGGACCATCACCTTCACCTGGGAGAGGTCGGCCACGTTCGCCTTGTAAACCATGCCGTCGCCACCTTCGGCCTTGATCTGGTCAAGCGTGGCATTCGCCGCCTCGTCGGAACTGGAGTAGTTCACTACGACGGTGTAGCCGTCGCGGGCAAGGCGCAAGGCGCAGGCCTTGCCGATACCCTTTGAAGCACCTGTTACCAAAGCAACTTTCATGTTTTCGCTCCTTCTACCTGAAACTATTTACCGAAAATGACGGCGCTGTAAGACCCGCCTGCCGCAAATGAAAACACCAAAATTTTCTTGAGGCCAGTCGCATCGACCTTCTTGGATGCCACGGAACCGTCTGCCGCCACAAAGTAGGCGTTGTCGCCTGCAAGTTCGCCACTCAGCAGGAGGGCCGCTTCGGCGGCGGCCAGGGCCGCAGACCCCGCACGGCCTTCGCCGGTACGTTCCTTGACTTCAAAAAGCGGCATCGTGGAAAGTTTTTCGCCGAACACGCGCTTGAGGGAACCCTTTTCGATATCGTCAATCCGCTTGCAACCGTTGGCAAAGCCGCAAACCGCATCGATGTCGCTTACGGTGATGCCCGCATCGGCCAGGGCATCTGCAATGGCCTTGTCGAGGGCGTTTTCGGAACCGGCGAGTTTTCCAAATTTCACGTTCTTGCGGCCGTGCCCAAAGCCCAGCGCGTAGCAGTAAACCTTGGCTCCCCGGGACTTGGCATAAGAATCTTCTTCGAGCATGATAGACACGGAACCATCGCCCACCACAAAGCCGTCGTTTTCGGCATAGGGTGCGACCACATTATTTGCCGCCACGCCAAGTTTCTGGGCAAATTCCGTAATAATCGGCAGGTTTTCGTCTGTACCGGTGGCCATCATTGCCTTTTCCTGGCCGTCGTGAATCACGTTCATGGAGTAGCCGATACTGTCGAGTCCTGAAAGTGGGCCTGTGGTAATGGTGACGCCGTAGCCCTTGATGCCGGAACAAATGGAAAGGTAGCCGCCAGCCGCATTGTAAACGGTGTGGGGGAACTTGAAGGCCGAACCCTGGGAGTTGCCTTCCCGTGCAATCAGTTCCTCGAAATCGTAGGTGGCGCCGAGGCCGCCTTCGCTGGTGCCTACGATGATGCCGATATCCTTGGCGTTGTCGTCGGTCACCGTAAAATTCGCATCTTGGAGGGCGCGCATGCCGGATACCGTCTGGAGTTGACCTAGGTTGTCCAGTTTACGGTAGAAGGCCATCTTGACCCCAAGTTCCTTGTAGTCTTCGAGGGCGATTGTGGAATGTACCGATGGGGATTCGGGCTTCTTGTCTGCCTTTACTGCTTCCAGGTAGGCCGCCTTGCTGTTCCCTAGCGGGGACACGATTCCAAGACCGGTTACGGCAATCTTCTTGCCTGCCGCAGACTGGGCGGCAACTTCGCCGGGGATTTTCGAGAAAACAATGGCCGCATTCGTGCCGCCGAAGGCCACGTTGTTGCTCAAGACACACTTGAGTTCCTTGTGGCGGGCTGTGTTCTGCACAAAGTCCAGCGCTCCCACCTTTTCCTTGAGGGCGGCGGACTGTTCTTCGGTGTAGGGGAAGGTTGGGAGGACCGTATCCGTGGTTAGTGCCTTGATGCTGAATACGGCTTCGATGGCGCCGGCCGCTCCCAGGCAGTGCCCTGTGAGAACTTTTGTGGAACTTACGGAGATAGTGGAGTTGTTTTCGCCAAAGAAATTCTTGAAGGCGGTAATTTCGGCATTGTCGTTTTTGCCGGTACCCGTGCCGTGGGCGTTCACGTAGCCGATATCGGACTTGTCGATGCCGGAATTCTTGACGGCGCGGCTGATGGCTTCCATCAGGCACACGCCATCTTCTCTGGGGGCGGTAATGTGGTTCGCGTCGCTGGTAACGCCAGAACCCAGTATTTCGCAGTACTGCTTTGCGGAACGCTTCTGGGCATGTTCGTAGGATTCCACGACGACGATACCCGCACCCTCGCCTAGGGTAATGCCGTTACAGCGGTTGAAGGGGGAACAACCGTTTTCGTCCAGGGCGTGGAGCGAAAGGAATCCAGAATAGGGAACCGCCGCAAAGGAATCGGCTCCGCCTGCGATAACCACGTCTGCCTTGCCGGCACGAATCAGGTCGCAGGCGACGGCTATAGAAATTGTGCCTGCTGCACAGGCGTTTGCTACATTGGTGACGATTCCGCCTGCTTCGCAGGTTTCGGCTACCTGGGAGGCGATTGCCGCAATGGGCATCTTGGCAATCTCAGAAACATCGCGACCGTGTTGGTGGTATTGTTCAATAGAGAGAACGCCGCCTACGCAACTGCCGATAACCACGCTTACGCGCTGGTCGTCGTTAAAGTTTGCAAGGCCGGCATCGGCCAGTGCTTCTTTTGTGGCCTTGATACAAAGTTTGGAAACTCGGTCTTTTTCTTTTGGTGCGTCGATTTCGTCTAGGGTATCGCACTTGACTTCGGCAGCCAAGTCCGCATAGCATTTATTGGTATCCACCGAGGTGGTCTTGTGGATTCCCGAAACGGAATTCAGGGCGCTTTTCCAGGTTTCTTCAACATTGTTACCGACGGCGCAAATAACGCCAAGGCCAGTAACTACACAGCGGCGTTCGTCAGGAGTCATAGGATGTAGACAGGGTTATGCTTTGTGAGCTTCGATGTAGGCGGCAATCGTATTGATGGACTGGAAATGTTCCTTGCCGACGCCGGTCATGGACACATTGAAGTTGCTGTCCACGAAGGAGATGATTTCCAGGGAATCCACGGAATCCAGGCCGATTTCTTCGCCGAAGAGTTCGGTGTCGTACTGGAGGACATCGCCGTCTACCCCCAGGTCGGACATGAAAAACGCCTTCAATTTGCTTTTGACTTCTTCTTGATCCATTTTTTACCTCGAAATTTTTAGAAAATAACAAGATAAAAATAGAAAAATATATGGATTTCTCGTTAAAAACGCCGATTTTTCCGATGTAGTTACCAATTTTCAAGACAGAAAAGCGAGACTTTTTATGGGAATATCTTTTTGACTTGCTGGGGCAATTCTCGCGTGGGTTGCCCATTTTTTAAAAAGCAGTGCACAGATGAGCCTGTGGTGCAGAGCGCTCCATCGACAAAAACCTTGTAGCTGAACACGAAGTGGAGTGAACCTTTACGGGTCAGGGTGGTTTCAATATCCACAAATTCCCCATAGTGGGTGGGGCGCTTGTATTGGACTTCTAGTTTGAGAACCGGGCTTACAAACCCTTCTTTTTCTATTTCCAGGTAACTAGCTCCCAGGGAACGGAAATAGTCGGTACGGGCCAGTTCGAACCAGACGGGATAAACGGCATGGTGGACCACCCCCATCTGGTCGGTTTCGGCATAGCGGACTTCGATTCGGGTGGTGTGGGTGTGGTTACAAGGGGTCATAGGGAAGTTGTTGAGTTAGAGGTTGGTTAAAAAGCCTGTCGGACATAGAACGAAAGACCCAGGTGGTCGAAATCCACCCACGAAAAATCCGCGCGGGCGTATAGGTTCTCTTTGAGGTTCAAGGCCAAAAGAGCTCCCGCTCCGATGGACTTGTGCCAATTGTTTCGCATTAGCTCGCTGAAATAGCTACCGGACTTGCCTCCTTCGAAAAAGACATGACTCCCGAAACGCCAGAACAAAAAGCGCCGGATTTCGGCCTGAAGGATGACCGCCTGGTTGTCGCCAAAATAGAGACTTTCCACTCCGCGGAATCGGCATATTCCGTCTGGGCCCGCTAGCATGTCGAAGGGAACGTCTCCGCCGGAGCGCATCCAGAGAAAACCGAGAGCCAGGGAGGTTTGCAGGGGTGTTTCGGTATAGCCTCGCAAGTCCAGGGATTCCGTGTCGAAGGTGTAGTCTCCGAAATGGTTGCTGTAGAACATCTGTTGCCACTGCAAAAGGTAACCGTGGTGTGTCCAGTTGGTGTTGTCCCGGGTGTCGAACCCAAACAGGTAACCGATGCCGTTTCGCCAGCCCGAATGGGTATCCGGGGTCTTGATGGTCTCGCTTTCCTCAAAGTCTATGTCCGAATGCTCTACGTGGATTTCGACGCCGTACTTGAGGCTCTGGGGCACTCCTATCCTGGATTCGACCCTTGTGCCCAGCTGTAATTTTTTTCGGTCGTAGTTGACGAATTTATCTATGTCCGGATCGTTGCCTCTCCCGAAATAGCTGGCAATCCAGTCCTGGTACTTGAGCAGGCTCCAAAGGGTGACCCGGTCGTGGAGAAAATAGAAATAGGGCTCCAGGGCCAGGTGAAGCTGGTCTCTGGTGGAACCGTAAGCGGTGAACCCGATTTCGGGCACCTTTTCTCCTTTCTGGTCGGGCTTCAGGAAGAATAGGGCCATGAAACCGTACTGGAATTCGGTTTCTTCTGTATACCCCAGGACCGGCACTACGGAATAACGCTGGAACACGTCTTCATGTTCCAGGTCCATGTTGATTTCCTTGCTGGAGGGAGGAGCGGAACTAGACTGTGCAAAAGCGAAAATCGCTATGCACAGGTAGAACAGAACGGCTCTCCGCATTATCATTTTTGGTTTGCTTTTTCCAGCTCGCGGGCGTTGATAATCAGCATCTGCAGGCGGTTCTCGATGTTTGCAAAACTGGTATCCGGGTCGTAGTCAAGACTAAGAATCTGCACGTGGGGGCAGCGTTCCTTGACGGCCTTGGTAAGGCCACGGCCGGAGATGTGGTTTGCAAGGCAGGCGAAGGGCTGCAAGATGATATAGCTGTTCACTCCGTGCTGTGCGTTGTACAGGATTTCGCCAGGAATCATCCAGCCCTCGCCCGTGTTGTAGGTGGGGTCGATGATGTCGGAAACGTAGTCCTTGAGTTCCACGCAGTCGGCGTGGTGCTCGTACAGCTTGAACTTGTGCATGGACTTGCGGGCGGTTTCCACGGCGTGGGTATAGACCCTTGCCGTCACGCCGCCTTCCACGCGGTCCATGATGGGGTTCGCGGAGAATCCGCGCTTGATTTTTTCGGCGCGGACCACCTCGTCCACGCGGAAGAAGTCCGTCATGCCCGGCAGGTAGACTTCCATGCCGTTGTTCATCAGGTAGTTTTCCACAAAGCCGTTTGCACTCGGGTGGTAGTTCATCAAGATTTCGCCAAGCACGGCAACGCGCGGCTTGCGGATGCCCTTCTTGCGTTCTTCGGTGATTTCGATACCGTTGAACGCTTCGATGCACTGTTCAAAGACTTCGATAAGCTTGGAGGGGCGCACCAGCTGAACGGTGGAGAGGTGGCCGGCAACGCCAATCACCTTCGGCATCCATTCGTCGTAAACCTTCTGGGTGTCGCCGGCGTTCACTTCGTACGGGCGAACGGCGCGGTACATGGTTTCGATGGCGTCCATGGTCACGAGGCCCCACAGCATGTGGAGGCGGAAGTCGAGACCCAGCTGGAAGCCCGGGTGCATTCCCTTGTAGTCTACACCGGTCGTAATGATGGTCACATCCTTGAATCCCGCTTCGTCAAGAGCCTTACGGGCGAGTACGGCGTACTGCACGGCGCGGCAGTTTTCGCAGTTCTTGGCAAGGCACATGGAAACTTGGTTCTGCGGAACTTCGGGGTGATCGACGAGCCAGTGGAGCGCTTCGCCGATGTTCACCTGGCAGGGGAAGCAAATGTCGTTGTGCACGTACTTCTTGCCCAGTTCGATAGCCTTCTTATCGGCGACCGGCAGGTATTCGGCGATGAATCCTTCGCGCTTCATGTATTCGCTGGCGAGCACAGAGAAGGCGGGGGAGAGGTTCGGCGTCAGAATGCGACGGCGCTTCTTGTCTTCGGCCACAAACGGCGTGTGGAACAGCGGTTCGTGGCTTTCGGGCTTGTCGGGCAGGTTTGCTGCGCGACGTGCTTTCACCGTTTCGATAAAGCTCTTGATGCGGATGCCAACCGGGCCGCGGGCGTCACCTTCGTCGAGCTTGAGCATGAGCATTTCCTTGTTGGAATCAAGGTGCAGCATGCGCATCATTTCGTCGGTCAAGATGGAATCGTGTCCGCAACCGAAGCTCACGATTTGCGCAAGTTCGATGTTCGGGTCCTTCGCCGCAATCATGGTGGCGCCAATCATGCGCAGGTGGAAGGTGTTCTTGATTTCGATACGGGTGTGGCTCGGCACATCCTGGTCGTACACGCCGGGGAGCGATTCGGTGGTAAGCACCGGAATGCCCATGGCGGTAAAGTGGCTTGCGATGTTGTGGTTGATGAGCGTGTCCGCATGGTAGGGGCGGCCTGCAATCACCACGGCAAAGGAGTTCTTTGCACGTACATCGTCGAGGATCTTCTGGCCTTCTTCCAAAAGCGTGGTGCGGTAGCTGTTGAGCGCCTTCTCGCCTTCGGTAACGGCCTTGTCCAAAAGCTTCTTGTCGAGTTTCCAGTGTTCGTGGAACCAATCGATGGTCTGGCTACGACGGAGCTTGGCGTTGAACCAGTGGAAAATTGGCTGGTCCATGGGAACGCCGTAATTCTTTTCGGGCTCGTCGGTGTTCTTACAAACGTTGGGGTAGGCCTGCACCACCGGGCAAACAGAAGTTGCCGTGAACTTGGTGTGGTCACTGGGGATTGCAACCATCATCGGGAAGAAGATGCGGTCGACCTTCTTTTCAATGAGGCTGAGCACGTGGCCGTGCACAAGCTTTGCCGGGAAGCAAACCGTGTCGGAGGGCACACTGTGAAGGCCTGCTTCGAACATCTTGTAGTCGCTCTGGCGGCTAATCACGACGGTGTAGCCGAGGCTTGTGAAGAAGGCCTTCCAGAACGGGAGCGATGCCCAGAATTCGAGCACGCGCGGAATACCGATGGTCTTGCCGTTGTTTTCAACGAGCTTGGCCGGAGCGTAGTCCTTTACCAAGAGCTGGTTCGTGCGCTTGATCATGTCGGGCACGGACTGCATCTTCTTGTTGATTTCGGCGATGAGAGCCTTGGTCTTCGGATCGTTCGGGTCGGCGGTGACTTCGCCGCGTTCGCAGCGGTTGCCGGTCACGAAGCTCTGGCCATCGCTAAAGGTCACGATGGTACGGGAGCAATGGTTGGTGCAGTACTGGCAGAGCTGACCCGGCTGGTTGTGCCAGCTGAAGGTCTTCATGGCGTCAAGCCCGATAAAGCGGCTCTTGAGTTCCGGTTCGGTCTTGCGTTTTTCTTCCATGAATTTCTTGGTCAAAAGCGCGATACCGATGGCACCCATTTCGCCAGGACGTTCCGGACGGATGGGCTTTAGGTCGGTGTACTGCTCGAAGGCGCGGAGAACGGCGTTGTTCTTGAACGTACCGCCCTGGACCACCACCTTCTTGCCCAGGGTGTTCAGGTTGCGGATACGGATGACCTTCGTAAACACGTTGTTGATGATAGAGCGGCAGATGCCTGCGATAATGTCTTCGGGCTGCTTGCCGTCGCGCTGCTCGGTGATGATGGAACTGTTCATGAACACCGTGCAACGGGAACCCAGCTGAGAGGGGCTCTTCGCGTTGAAGGCCAGTTCCGCAATCTTTTCCATGGGGATGCCGAGGCTTCGGGCGTAGGTTTCGATGAACGAACCGCAGCCGGAAGAGCAGGCTTCGTTCAAGATGATGCCGGTGACCACGCCGTCCTGGACGGAGATGGCCTTCATGTCCTGGCCACCGATGTCCAGGATAAAGCTTACGTCGGGGCAAATCTTCTGGGCGGCGTTGGCGTGAGCCACCGTTTCCACCGTGTGGAAGTCGGCATGGACGGCCTTCGCAAAGAGCTGTTCGCCGTAGCCGGTAGTTCCCACACCCAAAATGTTCAGGGTGCAGCCATACTCTTCGTAGCGGTCACTGAGTTCATTCAGGGCGTTCTTGAGCACCTGCAGCGGTTCGCCGTTGTTGCTGGCGTAAAATCCGTCCACGATGTTTTCCTGTTCGTCCATCAAGACGAACTTCGTGGTGGTGGAGCCCGCGTCGATACCCAGGTAAACGTTCAGGGTAGAGCCCGAGGCCGGCTGGGGGTAGTTGTTGCCCGCCATCTTGTGCTCTTCCAGGAACAGCTTGTATTCAGCGTCGTTCTTGAAGAACAGGTCGGCGGCGGCCTTGGCCTTGTTTTCGGCCTGGCGGGTTTCGTTGAAGTGGATGAGGGAATCCAGGGAGCCTTCCCGGCGGTACTGGCATTCCTGATCGGCGAACATGGACCCGAGGGAAAGGGCGGCACCCATGGCCACCAGCACTTCGGAGTGTTCCGGCACAATGGCCTGCTCGTCGGTAATGCCCAGGCGTTCCTTGAAGGCACGCACCAGGGTCGGGTTAAAGGTGAGCGGGCCACCTTCGAATATGACGGGGGGCTTGATTTCCATACCCTGGGCCAGACCGCCGATGGTCTGTTTGGCAATGGCGTGGAAACTGGAAAGGGCGATGTCTTCCTTGGCCACACCGCTGTTCAGCATGGGCTGGATGTCAGTCTTGGCGAACACGCCGCAACGGCCCGAAATCTCGTAAACCTTCTGGCCACGCTTGGCAAAGCCTTCGAAGGCTTCGGTCTTGATGCGCAAAAGTTCGGCCACCTGGTCGATAAAGGCGCCGGTACCGCCCGCGCACACGCCGTTCATGCGCATGTCAGAGGCAATGAGTTTGCCGGTAGTCTTGTCTTTTTCAAAGAACACCACCTTTGCATCCTGGCCGCCCAGTTCGATGGCGACCCTAGATTCCGGGTAAGTTGCACGCACCGCAAGGGCGTTGGCCACCACTTCTTGCACAAAGAAGGCATGGGTGGCTTCGGCAAAAGGCTGACCGCCGCTACCGCAGAAGGCAACCCTGAAATTCTTTTCGGGGAACAGCCCGTGGGCTTCCCGTAGCACCTCGTAAACCTTTTGCGCCTGCATGGCGTTGTGGCGCTGGTACGTATAATGCAAAAGCTTGCTGGTCTCTGGATCGACAACTGCGATTTTCACGGTGGTGGAACCCACGTCCACGCCGACCCACAAATCGTTCTTCAAATTGCTCATAGTGGGCTCAAAGATAGAAAAATGGGGCGAAAATTCAGTGGTCTTTGGTCAGGGAAATGACAGAACCGCAATAAAACGGGACAGGAGGCAGGCCGATAAGGTGGGGGAGGCCTCCCCCTGCTTGCAGCCTTGGCGATTAGACAAAAGCAATCACAATCCAACGTTCTCGCCAAGTCTTCTAGCACCCCCTCACCTAAGGGGCTCGCCCCTTCGTGCTTTCGCGGACCTTCTCAATGACTTCCTCAGGTGTTACAAAGTTCAAGACACTATAGGCGGTCTGCAATTTGCAAATCAGTCGCAATTTTACGTTGGTTTACGGCATAGCCCTTGAGTATGTAGTCTTTCAGGACTTGATTCGCCCAGCGGCGGAATTTGACTCCATTTGCCGATTTGACACGATAGCCGACGGATAAAATCAAATCTAAGTCGTAATGTTCAACCTGATATGTTTTTCCGTCGTCGGCAGTTGTCGCAAATTTTGCGACAACTGAGTCTTGGCACTCTTCTTTCAACGCATTGGCAATATGTTTGCCGATTGTTTTGATATCACGGTTGAACAAAACCGCAAATTGCAGGCGATTGAGCCACACAGTCTCGTTTTCTACACGAACCTCCAGCCGTACTTCGCCTTCCGGCTGGTAAAGTACGATTTCGCTCTTGTTCTCTCCCATAGTTATCCTGTGGAACGCATGCCCCTTGCGGGCCCCTGTCGGGGGATATGGAAAAGGTCGGGGATTCCGACAAAAAAGCCGAGTAACGGCCAATGGCTTGAATATAGCAAATACGTTTTGACAAAAGTGACATGAAGTTTTTTGTCTAGCAACTATGCCCTCTCGCCTCGAAAAATGGATTTCGCGACGCAGGAGGTTGCTTGGTCACGGTGTTCCCTCGCAACCGAATGGCCTGTTTTTATCCTCAAAAATGAAAAAGAACATCTTTTGTCAAATCAATAAGTTATATTTTACCTTGAAAATAGAGTTTTCTCTTGTTCTCTATCTGAAACTTCGACAATTTCAACAACGAGAACAAGACGAACGCTCACGTCTGCGGCCGGCCCGTGCCAGTCGCATCGTTTTGCTACATGGTCTATTGTTTAAATAGCAGTTTGCCTGTATGCAAGCGGCCTTTGGGGGCGTGAGTTGTTTGTGTTTATTCGTTGTGGGCAGTCGAAGGCCTCAGATAGGTAAACGCATTCAACTCCACGCCTTTTTTATTTTCAGGAAAGACTGGACAGGTGCAGAACAGGGGTGGACTCGCTGAGTTTTGCTCTTGTCCTCTATCTGGAACTTCGACAATTTCAACAACGAGAATAAGACAATGACTCGCCGTCGCCCGTGGATTGCATGGGCGTAGTGTACCCTGGGCGTACTGTATCCGCTCAGGTTTTTGCGGGTGTATTGTATTCTTTTGAAAATGTCGCGCTTTTAGGCGAGGAGTGAGTCGGCTCCCCGCCCTTTCTTTTTGCCTGCACCCCGGCCAAGCGAATCGGCCAGAACCGCTCCCGCGAGAGTGAACTCGTTCACTTTCAAAATGGAGCGAAAAGATGACAAAGAGTTCCAAGAGCGGCAAGTTCACTTTTATTGATTTGTTTGCGGGAATTGGTGGAATGCGTATAGCATTTGAATCCGCAGGTGGAAAGTGCGTTTACACAAATGAATGGAATAAGTTTAGTCAAAAAACATACTTTGACAATTTTGGTGACATGCCCGACGGAGATATTACTAAGGTTGACGCGCAGACAATTCCCGATCATGACGTATTGGTAGCAGGCTTTCCGTGTCAACCATTTTCTATTGCTGGCGTTTCTAAGAAAAATAGTTTAGGAAGGGCAACAGGCTTCGAGGATAAAACTCAAGGAACTTTGTTCTTTGATGTTTGCCGTATTATTAAGGCGAAACGTCCGAAAGCGTTTATGCTTGAAAATGTCAAAAATCTTTGCAGCCACGATAAAGGCAATACGTTCAAAATAATCCAAGAATCATTAGATGAACTAGATTACGAGATTTTTTATAAAGTCTTAGACGGCCAGAACTTCGTTCCACAACATCGTGAACGTATTCTCATTGTCGGTTTTGACAGACAAAGGTTTAATACTCCAATAGATTTTAAATTTGATATAACCCCAGTAGAGCCGAAACCAACTATAAAAGACATTCTTGAAAAGAAACCTGATTCGAAATACACTCTTTCTGACAAATTGTGGAGTTATTTACAAGCGTATGCAGCAAAACACAAAGCTGCCGGAAATGGTTTCGGTTATGGAATAGCTCCGTTAAATGGTGTATCACGTACCTTAAGTGCAAGATACTATAAAGATGGTTCGGAAATTCTCATTGCACAACGAAATAAAAATCCAAGAAGATTGACACCGCGCGAATGCGCAAGATTGCAGGGCTTTCCGGATACTTTCAAAATAACCGTTTCCGATGGACAGGCGTATAAACAGTTTGGAAACTCCGTTGTTGTTCCTTTGATGGCTAGTGTCGCGAAACTGATTGCGGAGAGATTGAAATCAAATGCAAAATAACGCCTCTGACGCTATTAAAGTAGTTACTTTGGGACAAAGAACATTTTGTAAGTTCTTGTCGGCAAATGATACAGACCCTAAACAAAGCCATCAAGCGGGAATCTATATTCCGCAAAACAGTTTTTCTATTCTATTTGATTCTCCAGGAATAAAAGGAGACAATAAGGATAGATTTGTTTCTGTTTATTGGCATTATGAAGAAGAATACATCTCTGATGAAGTGCGCTTCATCTATTATGGGCGGAATACAAGAAACGAGTACAGAATCACGCATACACCGTTTTTTAAAACTGAATATACAGGAGCTCTATTTGTATTCACCCAATGTAACGAAGAAAATTATCAAGCCTTTATTTTAAATACAGATGACGAAATAAATCAATTCTTGGACGCATTCGGCCTCTCTCCGCATGAAACAAATTGCTTGATAGATGGTTGTAAGCCAACAAGCGACAACGATTTGATAAAGGCGTTTATCCAAGATATAGATGACAAGGGAATTGATTTTCCCGATTCAAAAAGAATGTCTGCTGCCGCAAGGTATATTTGTGATAAAACAATTTCTCCTCAAGCATTGATTTTGACAAACCCAGACAAAAAAATTTTAGACTGGACTGATATGGAATACAATATTTTCAAGGCAGTAGAGTATTCTCGCTATGGAAATATTGTTTCACAAGGTTTTCCATCGGTTGATGAATTCGTTGACATGGCAAACCAAGTCTTGAATCGAAGAAAAAGCCGTGCAGGAAAAAGTCTTGAACATCATCTTGCAGCAATATTCGATGGAAACCATTTGCCTTTTGAGGAACAGGTAGTGACCGAAGGAAATAAAAGGCCTGATTTCATTTTTCCTTCAAAAAAGGCGTATCATGATATGACATATCCTACAAAGAAATTGATTTCGTTAGCGGCGAAAACCACATGTAAAGATCGCTGGCGCCAGGTCCTCAATGAGGCGGATCGATTGAAAGATGATTATAAATATCTATGTACTTTGCAACAAGGTGTTTCTGTAGCTCAGTTAGATGAAATGCAAGCCGAAAAAGTTAGGTTGATTGTCCCTAAACCGTATATAAAGACCTATCCTGAAGAATCAAGATGTAAAATTTGGTCTTTAGAAAAATTCATTTCGTATGTTCGTGAAATAATGGTTTGATTATAAAATCTGTGTAAAAATTTGTGTTGGCTATAGACGAACAAAGTGAAGGCGCGACCGACGGTCTTTTTTGCAGGCGACTGTGCCCTTGAGACTCGGATTATTTAGGGGGCGTTGCGGGGTATCCCCGCAGAGGGGGTAGCGGATGATGCATGAAGATCCTCGCCAAGATGATAGTGGATCCTCGCCTTCGCGAGGATGACGAGAATGGTCGCGAGGATGACTTGCAGCAGAAGCGAGGGGGAGGCTTCCCCCTTTGTATTTCAAGTGCTTTTAGTCATTAATCACTGCTTAAAAAGTGATTAATCAGTTCCTCCCTTTTGCATCAATGGCGAAATTTGTTTGAAATCGCCGTTTTCGTTATTGGCACGCTTTTTGCACCATATCGGGCGAAAGAGAATTGCGAAAGGTGTTGACTGTGGCGAGATGTTTGTGTATATTTGAAGTGAACGGTTTCACGGGTTCCGTAAAAAATCCGTGTAATGACGGTTCTCAAACTCCCCGTAAAAGAGTGCCTAAAGACGGTTTTCCAGGTTCCGTAAAAACCTGCTTAATTTCTTATTCCTAGATGTGATGAATTGTTCATCACATCTATTTTTTATGACAAAATACCCTACCCGAAGGTTTCGTACATGGCGTCCCGTTCGACGGGGGTGAGGCCTTCGTTCAAAATCAGTTCCCGCATGCGGGAAGGACTCATTCCTACGGGGACTTTCGCCCCGGCGGCGTGGGTGATTTTTTCTTCCATGATGGTGCCGTCCAGGTCGGAAGCCCCTGCGTGGAGTGCCTTCATGGCGGTGTCGATTCCCATCTGTATCCAGTAAGCCTTGATATGGGGGATGTTGTCCAGGAACAGGCGCGCTACGGCCACCGTACGCAAGATGTCTTCTTCGCCGGTGATGTTCGGGACAATTTTGTGGAGGGCGTTGTGTTCCGGGTGGTAAACCAGGGGGATGAAGGCGAAGAATCCGGGGGCTTCGTCCTGCAGGTCACGGAGCATCTTCATGTGGGCGATACGGTCTTCGGGCTTTTCGACGTGACCAAAGAGCATGGTGGCGTTGGTGGGAATTCCCAGCTTGTGTGCCGCCCTGTGTACCGAAAGCCATTCCTCGCCAGTTTCTTTACCCGGGCAGATTTGGTCCCGGACGCTTTGCACCAGGATTTCGGCGCCGCCTCCGGGGAGAGCGTCGAGGCCTGCCTTTTTCAGCGTCGCCATGATCTGCTCGGGACTCTGTCCCGAGATTTTCGAGAAGTGGCAGATTTCTACGGCGGTAAAGGCCTTCAGGTTCACCTTCGGGAATTCCTTGCGGAGTTTTGCAAGCATGTCGATGTAGTAATCGAAGGGATGGTCCGGATGGAGACCGCCTACGATGTGGAGTTCCCGCGCTCCTTGGCTGATGGCCTCGGCTGCCTTTGCCCTGATAGTGTTGTAGTCCCAGTCGTAGGCGGTGGGGCTGTCCTTCTTGATTTTGGAGAAGGCGCAGAACTTGCAGTGCAGAACACAGACGTTGGTGTAGTTAATTTGTCTGTTGTTGACCCAATAGACGGATTTTCCGTGACGGAGTTCCTTTTCGGCGTTTGCACGGGCGCAGAGTTCCGCCAGGGGGGCGTTGTTGAAAAGGTCCAGGGCTTCGGCTTCTGTAATGCGGGACATATTAATTCAGGTTAGAGATTGCTTCGCGTTGCTCGCAATGACAATGATTAGAGATATTTCAGGGCTTCGGGGATGAGGGTGGCGGCATCGGCGCTGTCGCCCAGGTTCTCGTAGGCCTTGGCCACGGCCTTTTCTGCCGCAGGGTCCTTGACTCCCAGGGTATGGAGTGCCAGCACCGCTTCCATCTTGGCGCCGGTAAGCACGCCCATGCCCGTGACGCCCGAACCTTCCACGTTCCCGAGAGCCTGAAGCATGGTGGCGGCACGGTCCTTGAGGGTGAGCACCATCTGTTCGGTAGTCTTCTTGCCAAGGCCCTTGATTTTACCCAGGGCGCTCTTGTTGTCGCTGGCAATCATGTTCAAGAGGTCGGCTGGGGCGACTCCGCTCAGAATCCGCTGGGCCATCTTGGGGCCCACGCCGTTTACGTCCAGGAGCATCAGGAACAAATCCTTTTCGGCCTGGTCCGCAAAACCGAACAGGGTCATGGAATCTTCACGGACCACCAGGTTCGTGTACAGCAGCACCTCGGCGTTCTCTTCGGGCAGCATTCCGCCCGTGCGTGCGGAGATGTTCACCCCGTAGCCGATGCCCGCCACGTCCACCACCGCGAAGGTGGGACTTTTCTGAATCAACTTTCCACGAATCTGCTCAATCATGCCTTGTCCTTTAGTTCTGCCTGCTGGTCCAGGAGCCTCTGGGGGTATTCCGGGTCCAATTCCCTGCGTTCTTCCAGGCGGCGCTGCATCTCCTTGGTGAGGGATGCCACCTGTGCGCCCTGATGGCCTTCCAGGTAGGGCTCTACAGAAATGGGCTCCAGCACGTCCAGGTAGAAATGGTACTGTTCTCTGGGGTGGTAACTGACCAGCTTGTCGTGCTTGCGAAGCCCGATAATCTCGTTTCCGCCAAAGTAGATGGGCACGATGTCCCGCTTGCAGCCGATGGCGAACCTTGCCGCCCCCTTCTTGAAAAACCAGGGCTTGCCCGGTTCGGAGCGGGTGCCCTCGGGGAAGATGATGAGGTTGTTGCCCTGGTCCGTTGTGCGCTTGACTTCGGCCATCTGCTGGTCAAAGGATTCCGAATTCAGGATGTAGATGGTGTTCACGATTCCGGAGACAAAGCGGTTCTTGCCGAGAGCCCCTTTCACGATGCAGTCTGCGTTGGGGATGATGGAAAAAAGCAGGACCACGTCCAGTAGGGAAGGGTGGTTGGCGATGATGATTTTGGAATGGAGGTTTTTAAGGCGTTCCCGGTGTTCTACCTTGAATTTGGAGCCTCTGAGGGTCACCAGCTGCCAGATGAGAATCTTGAGCCCGATGTGGATGGCGTAGCGTGCCATGCGGCTGAATCGTTTTCTCGAAAAACCTGAAAAAAGAAACAGGGTAGGGAACACCACGGAAGCTTGGACAAGGCTACCCAACCCGAAAAAGAAGAAGGTCTGTAGCTTTACGTAGGTTCGCCAGGCGTAGGCTATTCGTTGGAAAAAAGTCATGTCTCTCACGATGTAGCGTTTCTATTCGGAAAGATAAAAAAAAATGGGTAAACAAGCTATATTTGAGCCATATGAAACTGTTTTTGGCAATGTTCCTCTGCTTGACGCTGTCGTCTATGGCGTTTGCCGATGTCTTTGAAAGTCCCCTGACGGCTGAGCGTTCCAAGGAACTTGCCCAGGTTCTTTCGGCCATGCAGCAGCAGAAATACCTGCGGGGGAGTTTCAGGCAGGTGCGGACCGTCAAGAAAATCAACCGGGACTTTGTCTCTACGGGGAGTTTCGTCATCGCGGACACTCTGGGCATCTTGTGGAACATGGAAAAGCCCTTCCCGAACCTTACCGCCATCACCCGCGACAAGATGCTCCAGAAAAATGCCTCTGGGGCGGTTTCCCAGATGAACATGAAGGACAATGCGGTCTTTGGCCAGGTTTCCCAGACCATTCAGGGGATTTTTTCGGGCAACCGCAAAATGCTGGAAGAACGATTCCAGATTTTCTTCGAGATGGGGAAGGACGGGCTTTGGACCATCGGTCTTGTTCCCAAGGAAAGCGTCGTCAAGAAGCAGATTTCGTCGGTGGTGCTCTCGGGCCACAAGTGGCTGGAGAAGGTGACCCTCTCCGACGGCGACGGGAATCCCATCCTCTACGAATTTTCCAAGGTGGAAGGGGGCATCTCCCTCACTCCCGAAGAATCCGCCCTGTTGCGCTGATGGAGCCTGCGGAGTTTCATGGATAAGCCCGAAAAAAAACGGATGAACAAGTGGGGGATTCTCCTCTGGGGAATCTTGCATGTCGCCATCATCGCGCTGGGCTTGAACGCTAGCCCCTGGAAAATCGATTCAAACCTTTTCTCCGTTTTGCCGCCTTCGCAGGTGTCGGCGGGTCTGGGTGATGCCGACGCCGAGCTTTCCCGCAGGACCATGGGCCAGATGACGGTGCTTGTGGGCCATACGGATTTTGAAAAGGCGAAGGCGGCGGCAGACGAATTCGACAGGGCGCTGCGCGGGAATGGCCAGCTGGAAAAGGTAAGCTACCTGGTGTCGGACAGCTCTATGGACGAGGCTCGCGCCTTCGCGAGGGAATACCGCTATGCATTGCAGAGCGAAGCGTTTATGGACCGCGTTCGCCAGGGTGGGGGAGCCTTCTTGAAGCAGAACGCCCTGGAAAAAATCTACGGAGGCTTTTCCATGGCAAGCCTCGAGAACCTGGACGAAGACCCCTTCTTGCTTTCGGCCCAGGCCTTCGAGGATGTTCTGGGAAATCTCTCCTTCATGAGCAAGAACGTGGAACTCCGGGATGAGCGTCTTGTGCTGCGGGATTCTCTACGGACCTACGTCATGTGGTCTGCAAGCCTTGTTCCGGGTGCATCCACCTTCGGTGGCGACGGTAGCGCCCTCCAGATTATTGAACAGAAGATTTCGGAACTGAAAGGGTTGGATTCCGCCCTGGTGGTGGCAACCACAGGAGTGCCGTTCCACAGTTACGAAAGTTCTTCCCGGGCGCAGCTGGAAGTGGCCGTGATTTCGGGAGTGTCCATCGTGCTTCTCCTGTTGCTGATCCTTTCCACCTACAGGTCTGCCGTACCCCTGGCGCTAACGCTTTTTTCCATTGGTATCGCCATCGTTTCGGCCCTGTCGGTCTCCTGGACGCTTTTCGGTTCTATCCATATTTTCACCTTCGTGTTCGGGACCAGCGTCATCGGCGTGAGCATCGACTACGCCATCCATTTCTTTACGGGCTGGAAGATTCGGGAAGAACGGCTGGACGGTGGCGGTGTACGTGGCCTGATTTTCAAGGGACTTGTCCTGGGATTCATGACCACGGAACTTTCGTACTTGGCCTTGACCTTCGCTCCCTTCCCGCTGCTCCGGCAGATGGCGGTTTTTTCCATGGCGGGGCTTGCAAGCTCCTTCTTGACCATTACCCTTTTGTTTGCGGCCCTGCCTGCCGCGAAGACCCGCGCCCGTGCGATTTTTGCCCTTGGGGCCGTTTCTAGAGTATTGGATGGCTACGGAACAATCCTTGCAGGGCTCAAGATGAAAAGGTGGGCGTCGCTCGCCGTGGCTGCGGTAATTGTTGCGGGGGCTGCGGTGGGTGTTTACCGCGTGCAATGGGGTACGGACCTCAAGTCCCTCTATACCATGTCGTCTGAGCGCCTTGCCCAGGAAAAACTTTCCATGAAACTTTTGGATTTCGGCTCTTCGGGCAGTTACTTCTTGGTGAAGGGCGATTCTGTCCAGGAGGTGCTGGAACGGGAATATGCTTTCTGTAAGCGCTTGGAGCGGGAACGTGCCGATGGCGTGCTGCAGAACTACCTTGCTATAAGCCGGTTCATTCCGCCCCGTTCTGTCCAGCAGGAAAATTTTGAAATCCTTTCCCGGGCCATGGATTCGTTAACAGTTGCGGAGATGCATAAGGAACTTGGACTCCGGTCTGATTCGGTTTTTCGCTCCTCGATGGCCCGGGGCCTGAAAGTTCTTGAGCCCGAAGGCAGGTTGCCCGCCAATTTCGAAAAACTCCTGAACAGCCTCTGGATTGGCCGCGTAGGGGATTCCTACTACAGCGCGGTGATGCCTCTCCATGTTCAAGATGCCGCAAAGCTTTCCGGCCTTGCAGGTGAGGGCATCTACTTTATGGACAAGGTAAACCAGATTAACGAGAACCTGACGCGGCTTTCCCTGACGGCCCTTGCCCTAGTGGGACTTGCTTTTGTGCTGGTGTTTGCGGTGCTGTTTTTTATCTACGGATTCTCCGGGGCGTTTTCCATTATGCGGATTCCCGTGTGTGCCTCGTGCCTTGCGGTGGCGCTGTTCGGCTATCTGGGTGTACCTTTCAATTTCTTTGCTACGGTAGGGATTATTTTGACCCTCGGTATAGGCATCGATTACTCCCTGTTTTTCAAGGAAGGGCGGGGAAGCCCCTTGACGGTACTTGCCATCGCGCTATCGGCCCTGACCACCATCCTCTCTTTCGGGAGCCTTTCTTTCAGCGGATTTTCGCCGGTATCCACTTTTGGCCTTTCCGTGTTCTTGGGAATTCTTTTCAATTTTATCCTGTCTCCGTTTGCGGGTTCCAGGGGTAAATAGGTCGCTGTGGCAATTGCGTTCATGGTTCTTTTTTTCTATAATTGGCGTGGAATAATTGAAATGCTTAGGAGTGTCCATGAGCGATAAGAAACAGGTTCTCGTGACCGGTGCCAGTGGCGGAATTGGTTCTGCCATAGCAGAAGCCGTTGCCCAGGCGGGTTATGCCGTTGTTGCGGGCTACAACAGGGGCAAGACCAGGGTCGATGAACTTATACAAAGGGTCCAGGCTGCCGGTGGAGAAATCCGTGGGCTTCAGCTCGACATTTCCGACCGCGATCAGTGCCGGGAAGTATTGACCAAAGATATCGAGGAAAACGGAACTTATTACGGTCTGATTCTCAATGCAGGCGTCTGCGCCGACATGACCTTTGCTGGCATGAGCGGGGATTCCTGGGACAAGGTGGTGGATACCAACCTGGGCGGTTTTTACAATGTGGTTCAACCACTGGTGATGCCCATGTGCCGCAAGCGCATTGGCCGCATCATCACCATCTCTTCGGTTTCCGGCGTTATCGGCAACCGGGGCCAGGTAAACTACAGTGCGTCAAAGGCCGGCATTATCGGGGCCACCAAGGCTCTGGCCACAGAACTTGCCAGCCGAAACATCACGGTAAACAGCATCGCGCCGGGCGTTATCGAGACCGAAATGATCAAGGACGCTCCTCTGGACATTATCCTGCAGGCCGTACCCATGAAGCGGGTGGGCAAGCCCAGCGAAGTAGCCGCCACGGCGGTGTTCCTGCTTTCGGAAGGGGCTGCTTATATCACCCGCCAGGTGATTTCTGTAAACGGAGGTCTCGCATGACCCGTAGGGTTGTTGTTACCGGAGGTTCCTGCATTTCGGCCTTGGGTTCCGAGATGGACGAAATTTTCGACAGCCTGAAAAAGTTGGAGAACAAGGTAGTCCGCATGGACGAATGGGACAAGTACGTGCAGATGAACACCCGTCTGGCTGTCCCGGTGAACTACCAGTTTCCTGAAATGCCTCGCCGTAAGATTCGCGGTATGGGTCGTGTGGCCCTGCTGGCTACGGTGGGCGCCCAGAAGGCACTGGAATGCTCTGGTCTCTTGGAAGACCAGGATTTCTTACATTCCGGCCGTGTCGGCGTGGCCTACGGGTCTTCCATGGGCTCCGTGATGCCCTTGGTAGATTTCTTCTCCATGATCGTCACCAACGACAGTTCCAAGATTACGGCTACCACCTACATCAAGTCCATGCCCCAGACCTGCGCCGTGAACATCGGCGTGACCTTTGGGCTTACGGGCCGCATGATTACTACCAATACGGCCTGCACCTCCGGAAGCCTTGCCATCGGTAATGCCTACGAGGCCATCAAGTATGGCAAGCAGGACGCCATGGTGGCTGGCGGTGCCGACGAGCTGGACCCCACGGAATCTGCCGTGTTCGATACGCTTTTTGCAACCTCCGTCAAGAACGATACGCCCAAACTCACTCCCGCCAGCTACGACCGGGACCGCGATGGCTTGGTCATTGGCGAAGGAAGCGGCACCTTGATTCTCGAGGAATACGAGCATGCCCGTGCCCGCGGTGCAAAAATTTATGCGGAACTGGTGGGCTTTGGCAACAATACCGACGGTGACCACCTGACCCAGCCCAAGCAAGAAACTATGCAGCGGGCTCTGGAACTGGCCCTGGAAGATGCGGGAATCAGTCCCGACGCCATCGGCTATGTGAACGGTCACGGAACAGCCACCAAGCATGGCGACCGGGCCGAGACCTGGGCCACCTACAACGCCCTGAAGGGGCGTAGCGCACCCATCAGCAGTCTCAAGAGCTATATCGGGCATACCCTGGGCGCTTGTGGCGGTATCGAGGCCTGGACGTCTATCCACATGATGAACCGGGGCTGGTTCAGCCCCAACCTGAACTTGAAAAACGTGGACCCGGAATGCGCCCCGCTGGACTATATCGTCGGTGACGGTCGCGAGATGGACGTGGAATACGTAATGAGCAACAATTTCGCCTTTGGCGGAATCAACACTTCGCTCATTTTCAAAAAAGTGTAAGTCTTTTTGCGGCGGGAATCCTAGTCGTTTTTCCATCATCGTCATGCCCCACTTGATGGGGCATCCGCTGGATATGGATTCTTCATCGTCATGCCCCACTTGATGGGGCATCCGCTGGATGCGAATCCATCATTGTCATGCCCCACTTGTTGGGGCATCCGCTGGATGTTTTTCCTGATGGTCTGGACGTCGTCCGGATTAATACAGTTCCTGTAAAGTTTCCGGCGCAAGCTTGCTCAAGAGTATGGCCTTGTCCCGTTTTTCCCGTAGGCCTTTGCGGTTTTTCCAGAGGTGCGCGATGACCGACGGGTGATTGAGCGCGAAACGCGTCGTCTTGATGCCGAAGGACTTGGAAAGGGCGTAGGCGATGTGGGGGAGGTATTCCCTGTTTTCGCTGGAAAAATCCATCGGGATTCCTTGCAGCCCGGCTACCAGGTAGGGGACGGAAAAGCACTTGCCGCCGGCGTGGTGCATCCTCAGGGCATAGTCGAGAATCTGCGTCGGAATAGGCAAGCTTGCATCGAAGGCCCCGGTCCGTTGGACTATCCGCCTGGAAAAGACCGCAATTTCGGGTCTTGGGCTTGCCACATATCGCAGGGGGGCATCCTCTTCGATAGGCTCGATTCCCTTGGACTTGTGAAGCTTGAACCCACCGACGAATTTCGAGGACTTCTTGTCGCCGTCTTCTATGGAGGAGTATCGAAGTCTCGGGGCGAAAGCGTCCACCATGGGGAATGCGGAGACGTTTTCGGCCAGGCTGTTCAGGAATTCTCTGTCGATTTTTACGGAACGGTTTGCAAAGACGATCCATTCCGCGTCGCTTTCGTTCAGCCTTTCGTTGAAACTGTTCGTAAAGAACCAGCCCAGGGCTGGGTCGGTAAAGGGCGGTTGCGGCTCGGTAATGTCAGGCGAATCCCAGACAAAAACGTCGAACTGCCGCATAGCGTTTAGTCCTAGAAATTAAACCGCAGGCCAGCCCGGTGTTCCATCCCGAGTCCTTGGGCTAGGCACGAAAAGCTGTAGTCCAGGGCGAACAAGCCCATGCTGTAGCCGAGGCCGAGGCTCAAGAATCTGGCCTCGTTGGATTCGTCGGGCCTGCTTCGGTCTTGAATCAGCTCCAGGGCGTCCCGTTTCAAGTCCAGCCATGTCCGGGTGAAACCGCCCCGTATGGCGAAGTACTTGCCCAGCAGGTACTCGGCGCCGATATTCAGGCGGGGTTCTGCATACCGCGGAAAATTCGTTTCGCCAAAGACTGTCAACTTCGGGAGACTCTTGGGGCGCATGAATCCGGAAAGGGCGAATACTTGCCCCATGGGGTAGTATTCGTCTTCGCCGTCATCTACGTAGTCTCTGAGCAGACCGCCAAAATCCCTGGCCACAAGTGCCAGTCCCCAGAATTTATTTTCGGATTGCCAGGAAATACCCCAGTCGAAGGCCGCCCCGAAGGCGGTACGGTCACCCTCTTCGTCGGCCAGCCTGTCGCTTGCGAATTTGAGGGTGGCGCCGAACTGGAAATGCTTCATGGGAAATGCTACCGTGGCGGTGACCAGCTGGCTTAGGGGGTTGTAGTCCTTGCCGGTCTCGTTGCCGTATTCGTCATAGCCTTCGATAGTTCCGTAGTCCAGCCAGTTGTACGAAATCTGGTACAGGAATCGCTTGAAGTCCCGGGTGTAGTATAGGGAACCCTGGTTTTCGGAGAATTCGCCGGTCTGCCAGTGCATACCGACGGTACGTTCCTTTCCTTCGGGCATCCGGAGAGCGGCCGGGTTCAGTTGGGCAATGCTCGGGTCGGCAGAAGGGGCTGCCGCTGCGGATTTTTCAAGGGCCGCGTTTCGGGGGCTGTCGAAGGTGGACATGAAGGAGAAAACTTCCTGACCGGCATCGCCTTGCGAAAAGTAGGCCTGTGCCTCGAACGTGGCGGCAAGCAGAGCAAGCGCAGCCAGCTGGAAGTTTATCTTCTTGAACATAGGCTAAATTTATAAAATTTGCCTTTACAAAAAGGCAAAAGTTTCTATATTTGGGTCGCTCGGGCTACTAGCTCAGTTGGTAGAGCAACGCCCTTTTAAGGCGTGGGTCGAAGGTTCGAGCCCTTCGTAGCTCAGTGAAAAGCCGGTTTCGTTTTCGAAACCGGTTTTTTTTTCAGCCCCCCCCCCGACTGACCATAATTAAATGTTATGGTAAACTTGGTTATGAACGTCATGGCGGACTTGATCCGCCATCTAGCATATCTTTTCTCTGCTTTTTATTTATATTCTGATTATTAGGTAAGGAGGGTGAAATGGATTGTCGCGTTTTAGTCCGGTTTATTGGCGAGGGGGCAGACCTTGCCCTCTTGTGGCAGGCCTTTATGGAAAAATTCCCGGAGGCGGAACTCCCTAGCGAAGATTCGGGAGATTGGTATTCCGTGGATCCCATCGTGTCTGACGAATACGAGTGTCGCTTCGAAGAACTGCCGGAGACGGAGCTTTTGGCTATGGACGGCAACATGCTGGTGGAAGACGAACCTCCCGAAGACGTGTTGGACGGCCTGCTGGAAATGTTCCCGAAGGTGTTTGCCGTGTTCAAGTGGTCCACCGTGGAGGTAGGCGTGGGCTGCGGTGTCAGCGAAGGCTGGGGCGAGTTCATCCCGGACCGCACCGATGACTACTCCGATGAGGCCAACGAGATTTCGGAAGCGGTATTGGGGTTCTGAAATGTGTAATGTGGAATGCGGAATTAGTAATGAGTTGTCAGTTATCAGTATTGAGTCTGTAATTTGGCGCCTTCGGCGCGATCATAAAAACTCATAACTCATTACTCACTACTCACAACTCTTTGACCGCCTGCTTGAGTTCCCTGGTGGCAGTTTTCGGATCGGCGGCCTTCATGATGGCGGAGACAACGCATATGCCTGCGATTCCCGATTCTTTCAGCACAAAGATGTTCTCTTTGTTGAGCCCGCCGATGGCATTCACCGGGATGGGAACGGCTTTTACGATTTCCTTCAATGTCTCTACTGGTGTGATGACGGTTTTCACGTGGGTTGTGGTGGGGTAGATGGCGCCGCAGCCCAGGTAATCGGCCCCTTGTTCAAAGGCTTCCAGGGCTTGGGGCACGGTCTTGGTGGTGGCTCCGACGATTCTTTTTGGCCCCATCAGCCTTCGGGCGTCCCGGACAGGCATGTCGGATTGCCCTACATGAACACCCTCGGCTCCGATAGCGAGAGCCACATCCACACGGTCGTCTATAATCAGCGGAATCCCGTACTGGGAGGTGATTTCGTGGGTAGCTTTGGCCAGTTCCATGTATTCCCGGGTGCTCCGGTCCTTTTCACGCAACTGGATGATGGTGGCACCGCCCCTGCAGGCGGCCTCCACTACGGGCAAAAAACGGTCTTCGGGCACGCGTGTGCTGTCAGTGATGAAGTAAAGGGTGGTATCGAGAGCTTTCATGGCCCAAAAGGTAGAAAAAAGGCTTTTTCTGTGTGATGTAATGCAAATAGGAATGATTTACTATATCATTTTTTTGTTAAAAAATGGTAAAAACCGTCTTGTTTATTTATATTAAGGTATAGAGTGTTTTTGGACGGCTTTGTACTTACGAAAGAGGTGTAGATTGGTAAGTAGCAAAAAACAAGGTTTTACCCTTATCGAGGTGATGGTTGTTATCATCATTATGGGCTTGCTTGCCGGGATTGCCGTTCCGATTGCTCTGGGTGCAATTGAAAGGTCCAGGGAGAACATTGACCGCCTCAAGCTGTTCTATCTAAGGGATGCTCTGAACAGAGCCCTGGTGGAAAATGAGGACGCCTTGTCCAATAGTGACTATGCTCAATCGAATAGTACCAGATTAAGTAATCTTCTTCAGTCTGAAACGGGTGTTTCCTTGTTTGTCATAGAAATGAAGAAAACGGCATCCGTCAATGTTCAGGCAGAACATAATGATGCCAACAAGGGTGCCAATATGTGTAGACTGATTGGATCCGGTGGCACTTGGTACGATGCCTTGAATGAGGCTGGATTTGAAGGTGTTGCCGATATTGTGAAGTATAGATTGGACACCCAAAACAATGGTAATATAAAGACGGATGTCAAACAAAACGGAAAGAATCGAGATACTTTTACGATATCAGAGGATGGTTCAAACTATAGGACTTACCCCAATAATCCCATGTTTATCAGCCAGGTGTTGAATACTGGAGTATCGGGAGATTTGAAAAACAACAAGAATCAAGGTGGTAGTAAAACAAATTACCGATTGACCATGAGTATTCAGTGGACCGGAGGTGACCCGAATAGTCACTCCGTGGAGGTGGCTTTGCTTCCTAATGGGGGTAAGATGCGTGAATCGGACGGGGAAGGCAGTGCTTTCCTTACAGATCATGGAGTTTGTTTTTCCACTTATGGCCCTATTGGTTGTGCTAAATACAATCGATTTTAACCTTTTCACGTAAAGGTAATCGTTGAATACAGGTAGCAGACCTTCCCCCAAAGTGTTATTTTTGGGGTGTCTTTGTAAGGGAAGTGTTAATGCAAATGCAAAATAGGTGCAAACTAGGCTTTACTCTTATCGAAGTGATGGTTGTCATCATCATCATGGGATTGCTTGCGGGCATTGCCGTCCCGATCGCTTTGGGCGCAATTGAGCGGTCTCGAGAGAATATTGACCGCCTGAAAATATTCTATTTGCGAGACGCCCTGAATAGGGCTCTTGTAGAGAATGAAGATGCGCTGTTCAATAGTGCTTTTGTAACTTCTGGAGACAAGGCCGCCGGTAATCTCTCTAAACTGAAAACGAAACTGGCAAGCGAAGCGGGTGTTGACTTGTTTGTTATAGAAATGCGCCCGGACCTTCCGACCAATGTCCAGAACAACCACCCCAGCATCAATAGTGGTTCGGAGATGAGCAAGTTGGTTGGGTCTGGTGGAACGTGGTATGACGCCTTGAAAGAATCTGGATTTGTCGGTGTCGCCGATATTCTTAATGCAAGAAACAACGGCGGGAATTTGACCAAAGATGGTGATACCTATTATGCATTTTCTTATAAATCGGGTAGTTCGACATATTACCGTACCTATCCCAAGGAACCCATGTTCATCAGCAGGGAACTGAATAATGGAAAATCGTCCGGCCTGGATGGAATAACCTCACAGGGTGGAAATAACACCAATTATCGCTTGACGATGAATTTCCAATGGAACGGGATGGACGAGCATAGCCGCACCGTAGAGGTGGCGTTGGTTCCCGCTGGTGGAAAAATGATGACTAAGGGAGGAACGGGGGGCGCCCTCCTCACAGAACACGGCGTCTGTTTTTCGACTTATGGTCCGAAAGGCTGTGCTGACTACAAGTACTAGCCGCTACACGTACAGATAATCGTTCAATACTGGCTGCAACCCTTCGCCGGAAATGTCAGAGTACATGGCGTTGAAGCTGCGGCCATCATTTATTTCGAACTGCTCGTCGCCGCCTTCCCCGTCATCGTGACCGCTGTACTTGCTTTCGTGGTCGCCGATGCCCGTAGAAACGCCGGCGGAAACTTTCGTCGCACAGATTTTCACGATGCCGTTGCGGAATTCCTTGCTTTCGCGGCTGGAAACTGTGATGCCCACAAAGGGTAAAAAGATGCGGTAGGCGCAAAGCACCTGGCAGAGTTCCTTCTCGTGAACGTCCAGCGGGTCAATCTTGTCGTTGTTGATAATCGGGCGAAGTCTCGGACAGCTGAGGCTCATTTCGGCATGGGGGTACTTCTTTTGCAGGTAATACACGTGCAGTGCCGATGCCAGGGCGTCGCGGCGGAAGTCCGAAAGTCCAAGAAGTGCAGAGAATGCCACTCCTCGCATGCCGGCCATCAGTGCTCGTTCCTGGGAATCGAAACGGTAGGGGAATACGCGCTTGTGGCCTAGCAGGTGAAGTTGTTCAAAACGCACCTTGTCGTAGGTTTCCTGGAAAACCGTCACGTAATCTACACCGCATTCGTGCAGGTAGCGGTATTCATCGACGTTGACCGGATAGACTTCTACGCCTACCATGCGGAAATACTTGCGGGCCAGCTTGCAGGCCTCGCCGATGTATTCCACGCTACTCTTTGCACGGCTTTCGCCGGTGAGAATCAGGATTTCTTCCATGCCGCTGTCGGCGATGACCTTCATCTCGTGCTCAATCTGCTCCATGGAAAGTTGCATGCGCTTGATATGGTTGTAGCAGTTGAACCCGCAATAGACGCAGTAGTTTTCGCAGTAGTTCGCGATGTAGAGTGGCGTGAAGAAATAGACGTTGTTGCCGAAATGCTTACTGGTCTCGATTTTTGCCTTGGCGGCCATCTGTTCCAGATACGGAGCGGCAGCAGGGGAGAGCAGAGCCTTAAAATCTTCCAAGGTGCAGCGTTCGTGCTCCAGGGCGCGCTTTACGTCTTTGCCTGTGTATTTAGAATAATCGAAATTTTCGGATTCTGCGAGCACCTTGTCGGCGATGTCCGACTGGATGACTTCCATGCCGGGCAGATAATCCATGATGTTCGTTCGGGCGCTGGGGTCGTTTTCGATGCGGTGCTTTTTCGCGAGCGCGCCTTCCGAAAGGTTCCCGGAATCAAACAGGTAATTGTTGTCTTTTCTTTCGCTTTCCATTATTCCGTTATTTCGAAAATGTTGTGTGTGACTACTTGCACGTTGTCAAAAGAACCTTGGGCAAACATTTCGTCGCTGATGGACCCCATGCAGCAGGAACTCTTGTAACCTAGGACGAATACGTTGTCGTAGTCTCCGCGAGAAGATGGTTCGTAGTGTCCGTAGTAAGTGTCTTTTTGGGCTATTAACTCCCCGTTTAAAAACAGAGCTATAACGCCGTTTGCCTCGTTCCATTCGGCGGTAATGCGGATCCATTCGTTTTTTAGGTCAACTTCGGCTGAAAGGAATATTGGGTTGTTGGGGATGTTTTTGTAAAAATAAAGGACTCCGTTATAAATGAATACGGACATGCGTGCCCCATCGTTCCCTGCAAGGGCTGTTGTTTTATTGTCAGAGGAAAGTAATTTTGCATTTGGCTTGAAGAAGAAATCCAGTGATCCGTTCTTAATTTCCTTGTCTAGCCGCCAAGGGAGCACGGTGTATTGATTGTTCCCAATGTCGATGGACCGTCCGCTACCGCCGTATGCAGATTCTCCTGAGTTGTAAGAGTTAATAGTACCGTTTTCAAAGTCAAAGCTTTCGAAATCTTCAAAGCATTTGGCATTGAGGCAGTCGCTTGTGATGTTGATGGTTAGGCTGCTCTGGTGTAAGTCACCCGTTCCATAGTATGTATAGGTATAGGGTGAGGTGTTTACTTCGCTAGTGCTTGAACTTGGTTTTATAGAACCATTGCTGCTGGAGCTATCGTACACGTAAATACATGCGGATTCTGTTTCCGATTCGTAACAGACAAGCCTGCCGCCGGAGCTTGATGGAGGGGGCTGAGTAAGGGAACTAGAACTTTCTTCAACGGGAACATGGCTGCTAGAACTACCGTCTTCGGGGCTAGGAGATGCCTTTCTGTAGTAGGTTGCGAAATCTTCCTCGTAACAAAGACAGTCATCGAGAGACCATTCGCTTAATCCCGCTACCCATGCCTTAAAATCCCCGTCGCTTCCGATTTTGTATTTACATCCATCAAGTTCTGCCCATATATATTTGTAGCCGCTTTCTGTGGAGACCTTCATGTCAATGCGGTTTTCTGATTTGTTGTAACTGGATGATACGCATCTTGCATAGAAGGAAAACATATTTCGCATATGTTGCGACATGTGGTCGCAGACGTAGTCAATGATATAGCTACTATCGGAAATGTCTTTAGTCCAACCATTTTTTTTCGTAAAGCCGTATTCGTCGTAGCAGAACGCTGAGTTGTTGTATGAGGAGCTTGATTCGTCTTGAAATTCCGATGAATTTGAATTTTCAGAACAAGCGCAAAGATAGAGCGTAAACAAGGTAAATAGCCAGATTTTTTTCATTTTATTTTCCTCAAATCGCCTTTTTAGAGTGTGAATATAGAAATTGGCTTTGTTTATCCAAATGAATGTTCGCAAAAAAGAATCTATTAAAAAGTAAATCGATGATCTAAGCTCAATAACGCAATCTTTTCGCCGGCGGCGCGGGTGTAGAACAGTATGGCTGATTTCTTGCCCTTTGGCTTTAGGCGCTTGATTTCGGAGTCGGGGTCCAACTTGACTCCCCGAAGTTTTAGCGTGATTTTACCGATGTCGTGCTCCTTGAGCATGGAGCGTACTGCCCCGGTGGAGATTTCTGAATGGGCGACAATCTCGTAGCAGGTAAATCCGGGCGCAGGGAGCGGTAAGCCGCTGGCCACGTAGGCGATACCTTCCGAAATCAGGTGGGCTTGCGGGTCGCAGGAGATGGCGGCTGCGTTGAACAGGTGGCTTCGAATCAGGACGGGAGCCGGCTCTGAGAGGTAACGGGCAATTTCGCCGATGGGCAGATCGCTCCTGCTGGTGGCGGTGCGGTAGGTACGGTCACGTCCTTCTAGGGAATCGTTCCGGTCCAGTTTTTCTTGGAGGTCTTCGTCCAGAGTTTCAAGAGAACGGTTCCGTGGGCGGCTCCATTCGGCAAGGGCGTTGCCGTCCTTGCTGATCATCACGGCACGGACCGTGTCTGGATTCTTTGCAAGGCTCCCGAAAAGCACCAGGCATTCCCTGCAGTCCGAATGTCCTCCCAGGTACAGGATTTCCGTGCCGTCGGGAATTTCTGCGGGAGGGTATCCCGGAGGCAGCTTGACCATGCCGCCCTGGTAATGCTTGCTGATTTCAACCACTTCTTCCAGGGTGGGCGTGAGGTTCCGTAGGTCACGCTGGTTTTCGCCTTCCAGGGCCCGGCGAGCCGGGTCGATGGTGAAAAATTCTGTATTTGTCATGCCCGCGGAGGCGGGCATCTCCCTTATTTTTGCTACCTCCCGCACGTCGCCGCAGATAACTTCTGCAGTTTTTCCGATGGCTTTCATGTTGTGACGGTACATGGCGAGGCGGTTCTCGTCCAGATCGACACCGATAACCTTGAAAGAGGCGGGTATAAAGAAACTGTCGCCTCCCATGCCGCAACAGAGGTCGTGGACGGTACTTGCACCAGATTTGCTGCTATCGCCATCGCTACTGGCAGGCCACAGGTTTGCTTTCCAGCGGCCAATGTCCTGGGCGGTACTCTGTTCCAGGGCCAGTTTGTCGCACAGGAGAAATTTATTCTTGTCGTTTACGAGCAGACAACCGAATTTTTCTTGAATTTTCGGCAGCAGGGCCATGTAGTCCATGATGGCGGACCTTTCCTCGTTGCTGTAGCCCGCCTTGCTCAAGGCTGTAGAAACCTGCAATGCATCCAGCCTGCGCTTGATGGCGACTTGGATGAATTCCTGGACTCGCGGGGATGTCAACAGTTCGGCCGCAAACATTTTTACCCCCGTTTCAGTTCCAGCGCGTAGTCGGCGGCGTTTACGAAGTCCTGGGCGTGCTCGATGGCAATAACGGTGTGGCCCGCCTCGGTAAGCCCACGAATCAGGTCCAACAGATGGCAGATGTCGTTTTGGTGCAGCCCACGCGCAGGCTCGTCAAAAAGGAACAAGGTGTTGGGCGCCTTCGCACGGGCAAGGGCAATAGAAAGCCGAAGCCTTGCCCGTTCCCCACCTGAAAGGTGGGCCGTGGTCTGCCCCAGCTTCAGGTAGTCCAGGCCGGTATCCACAAGAGGCTTCAGCTTGTCGGCAAAGGGCTTCAGGTTGGTGAACAGTTTGTAGGCTTCGCCGATTTCCAGGTCGTAGATGTCGGCGATGGAAAGGCTCTTGAAACGGACTTCCAGGATTTCGTCCTTGAAACGCCTGCCCAGGCATACGGGGCATTCCGATTCTTCGTAGCCGGCCGGATCAAAGATGACGCCTTCGCCCTTGCAGTTTTCGCATCGGCCTCCGGGAGCGTGGGTGGCGAATTTTGCGGCGGTGTAGCCCCGGACCTTGCTTTCGGGGAGTTTTGCGAACAGGTCACGGAGTTGCGATCCCAGGTTGATGGCGGAGGCCACGGTACTTCGGCGATTGCCGTGAAAATCTCCTGTAGAAAGCACGGACAGGGCCTCTATGCCCAGGTTCTGGAATTCTCCTTTTTCTGCACGGGGGACCAGGTTCTTGAAGAACAGGGTAGATTTACCGCTGCCGCTTTGTCCGGTGATGACGCTGAACTTCTGTGTGGGAAAATTCGCCGTCACCGGATTCATGTCATACATGGAAAAGTTTTCGATGGCGATGGATGCGGTTGCACGACGGGACTTGCCTTTTGTCATTCCCAGCACCGACCGGGAATCTCTTTTTGGGGCTTTTGAAGGGAGATCCCCGCCTTCGCGGGGATGACGATGTGATAATTCCCTAATCCACTTTCCCGTAGGCGATTCCGGATTTTCCAGCACATCCTTCGTCTTGCCCTGGAACAGAATCTCTCCGCCTTTTTCTCCGGCGCCGGGACCCATTTCGATAATCCAGTCCGCCTTCTGGATGAGGGAGGGGTTGTGGTCGATAAGTACCAGCGTGTTCCCCCGGTCCCGAATCTGCCGGAGCACGTTCCAGAGTTTCTCCACGTCGTTACTGTGGAGCCCGCTGGCAGGTTCGTCCAGGCAAATCAGGAGCCCGTTCAGGAGACCCGTAGAAAGGCTGGAAAGTCTTAACCGCTGGATTTCGCCACCCGAAAGTGTGGCTCCGGAGCGCCCAGGCGTCAGGTAGCCGATTCCAAGCTGGTTGATGGCGTCAATACGGTCCAGCAGGGCGCTCAGCACGGGCAACTTGCCTTTGGAAATCCGCTTGCTCAAGGTGTCACGGATAAGCCCGCCCAGATTCTGGAAGGGTGTCTCCAGAATTTGCTTCCAGGACACGAAATTGCCTGACGCATTTTCGGTCACGATTCCCGAATTCAGCAGGAATTTTTGGAGACGGAGCCCCTCGCAGTGGCCGCAGGTCTCTCCGGATTCGTCAACCCCGGTTCCTTTACATTCGGGGCACGCCCCTTCCCGGGAATAGGGGGAAAACATCCTTTCGTGGAGAACGGGGGCTTCTGCCTCTTTGTGGTCCTTGCAGTGGGGAACGGTGCTGTATTCTGCAACCCCGTTTTCTGTAAGTAACGCCACCTTGTGGTGGGTGAGCTTCAGCGTGGCGTCCACCGCTTCGGCGATTCTCGTGCGGGAATTTTCCCTGACGATAACCCGGTCCACCACAATCTGGAAAACCTTGGGGCGCACCTTCTTTTGCTCTTCGGTCAGGTCCCCCAGGGAGACGGTTTCGCCGTCGGCCATGGCCCGGGTGTAGCCCTGTGAAAGGAATAGGGCCGAAAGCTTGTCCAGGTTCTGTTTTTTTGTCTCTACGGTGGCCAGAAATTGAATTTTACTGCCCACAGGCATCTGGGCGATGACCTGTATAATCTGTTCTCGCGAGGTAATCTCCATGGGCTTGCCGCAAATAGGGCAGGCGGGGGTGGCCAGAGGGGCGAAAAGTGTCCGGAGCGGAGCGTCGCATTCCGAAAGGGACAGGGCGTAGGACTTGGTGGTGGTCTCTCCGTGGCAGGCCTCGACGGCAATACTTGCCGGGAGGTTCTCGGCAGATTCCAGGGGAATCACCCTGCATCCGCCTAAAAAGTCCGCGGCGAAGGGGGAGAGGGTTTCCAGGTAGCGCCTTTTGGATTCTCCGTGGAGGGTGTCCAGCACCAGGGTGGACTTTCCGCAGCCCGAAGGCCCGCAAACAACAGTCACGCTACCCAGCGGGAACTGGCCGTCCACACTTTTCAGGTTGTGCAACCTGCAACCGCGTACAGAAATAAAGTTAGGCTTGTTCATCTTCGCTGCCCGACTGCTTCCCGTTATGGACATCTTCCAGTGTAGCCTTCCAGTTCCAGGTCTTCTGGGCTGCTTCGGGCCAGTGGCAGATGGTCCACACCAGGCTGTTTCCGCAAAGGATAATGGACCAGACTCCAAATATCAGGAACAGCATCAAGGGCAAAAACGCCAGCGACCCATAGAAAATGGACATGCGGGTCACCATGGCGGTCTGGATGAGCATCAGGATTTTCACGTAGATATTGATGGCCACCCAGGAAACAACCGTAGACAGAAGCGAGGCGAGCAGAAGCTGGCTGCGGGAATAGGGCCTGATTCCCTTGGGCCTGGAGGGCAGGGCGTAGAGCATCAGGAAAATCAGCAGCATGGTAGCACCGTGGAAGGCCGCATACCAGAAGGCGGTAATAAGGACTTTCAGCACTTCGGGCGAAAAATGGAAACCTTCCACCACGATCATGTTCAGCACGTCCTGCACGTGGTTCACGAAGCCTGCGAACATGCCGATGAATCCTGCAAAAATCACCAGGAAGGGGGTGTAGACCTCAATCTGGCGGATGAGCGTCCTGGAAATCTTGTTTTCCCATACCACGTTGAAGTTGGTTTCCAGGCTGCCGAAAGCGAGAATGAAGGTGACGAACAGACCCAGGGCGCCGATAAATCCGAGCCTTCCGATGGGGATGTGCTCCGCATTCCTCACCAGTGCCATAATGGGTTCCGTAGGCCAGTCCAGGTTCAGAATGTCCAGCAAAATGGGTAGGTAGTCCGACATGAAGTTCGCAAGACCCACCGCCAGGGTAATGGAGGTCAGCAGGATGAGCAGGGGAACCACGGCCACCAGGGTGGTGTAGGTAAGGCTCGCCGCACGGGTCATACCGTGGTAGTACAGGAAGGACTTCCCTGTAACGATAATAATCTTCACGAAAGTGGGGGACCTGTCGGCAATGGCGTCGAAAAGTCTTTCCCACGAGAAATTTTTCCACCAATTGGGCATCTGGGAACAAAGATAAAAAAATAAAAGGGACAAGAGAGATGGTTAACTTTGAAAGAAGGATAGAATGCGTAATTTGTTGATGGATAAAGAGTTAAAAAATAGATGCTATGTGCCGGCGTTACGAAAGTCCGGACCCAAGCATTTTTCACCCTCTTCACTAGCCCCTAATCCCTAGTTTCTAGACTCTATTTTACTACATTTGCCCGCGTACAAATCAAGGAGTAGCTAAATGCTCAAATCTACACTGCAACAGACCGATCC
>CAMKMX010000012.1 GCA_946414025.1 uncultured Fibrobacter sp. | reverse complement strand
TCGTCTCTACCGACGAACCGTTCCAGAAGCTCTTCAACCAGGGCATGATTCTTGCTTTCGCATACGAAGATGCCGCGGGCTCCAAGGTCCCGACTGACGAAGTGGAAGAAAAGAACGGAAAGTTCTTCAAGAAGGGTACTGACATCGAACTCAAGCAGATTGTGGCCAAGATGAGTAAGTCCCTGAAGAACGTCGTGAATCCCGATGACGTTGTTCGCGACTACGGTGCCGACAGTCTTCGTTTGTACGAAATGTTCATGGGCCCGCTCGACGCCGTGAAGCCGTGGCAGACCAAGGGCATCGAAGGCATGAACCGCTTCCTCGGCCGCGCCTGGCGCTCTGTGGTGGGTGACGACGATGCCGCTCCGGTCTACGTTGACGAAACCGCTCCGGAAGCAATCGAGAAGGTGATGCACCAGACCGTCATCAAGGTCACGAGCGACATCGAAAACATGAGCTTCAACACCGCGATTAGCCAGCTGATGATCTTCAACAACGAAATGATGAAGATGGACAAGCGCTACCGCGAACCGTGCGAAACCTTCGTGAAACTCTTGCACCCGTTTGCCCCGCATATCGCCGAAGAAATGTGGAGCATCCTCGGTCACAACGAATCGCTCACAAATGTCGCCTGGCCCGAAGCCGACCACTCCAAGGCCGTGGAAAACACCGTGGAAGTCGTGTTCCAGGTGAACGGCAAGGTTCGCGCGAAGGCATCTGTCGCCAAGGACATGGACAAGGCCGAACTTGAAAAGCTCGCCATGGACAACGACCGCGTGAAGGAGTTCATGAACGGCAAGTCCGTCGTGAAGTCCATCGTCGTCCCCGGCAAGCTCGTCAATATTGTGGTCAAGTGACGCGACCTTCGGTCGTGTCATCCTGAGCGTAGCAACGAAGTTGCGAAGTCGAAGGATCTAGACCCGAATGTCATCCTGGAGCGTCCGTGAGGACGCGATAGGATCCATAGAAATTCAGACCGTAGCCTAACCGCCGCGGTCTTTTTATATTTTCATCAAATGAAGTTCCCTAGGTCCAAATTCGCGGTGTACTGTGTGCTGGTGTCTTCGTGGCTGGCGCTGTGTGCTACGTCGTGCGAAGAAGAAGGCTACGAGACTAAATATTTTGCTCACTTCTGTGCGCAGCAACCCACCGGTGTAGATTCCATAGAAATGCGGGTTACTTTCCAGGCGGGGGACTCCGTCTGGGAAGGCTCCACATCTGCGGTGTCAGAATACGGATCCTTTGACCATCGAAACATGGCTTGCCTTGACTGCGGCTGGTCTTGCGACAGCCTGTTCACGCAAGGTCGTACGAACAAGATTTCAGTGGACATCTCTTTTTACTGTGCAGGCAAAGAAATATCGTTACCACCCTATGTCGTCGATGGTCGTTCTCATCGTTGGGGCGAAGACAATATTGATTACCGCTTCGTGGAATTTGACGAGCGCAAAATCAACGGGGAATACGTGGTGGAGGATTTCTTACCACCCGACGATAGCTCCTGTGGCAAGTTCGTAAATTACGCCGTGTTGAGGTTGCCGTGATTCGCGTTCTTTTTTTGATAGCCTGCCTGGTGTGCGTGACCCTGGCCGACACGGACGAACCGGCGCAAACCCGCAAGAGGCGGCGTCATCGTGCATCAGAATTTGTCTACCCCTATTTTGAAATCTCTGCAGGGGGGCAGTATTCAAAGTCCAAATACAAGACGGAATCTATCGCCCATTGGTACCACGATACCGACCGGGACGAAATGGTTTACGACAAGGACCTTTATTACAACATCTACTCCTTTGAGGGTTATGGCCCGCGCTTTGAGTCGAAAGTAGGTATACTTTTGTTCCAGCGAGGCATTCTGTTTATTGATTTGGGCCTGGCTTGGTCTTTCGGGGATTCTTATTACAAGTACTATTCCCGGGACAAGGAAAAATTTAAGGAGAGCGGCGGCCAACTCTGCCCCTTTTATGGTTTTGGAACCAAGGTGTACCCCTTTGTGAAAGTGGTGCCGCTTCTTGACGGGTTCTTTGTAGGGGCGACCGTATCTATTTTGGTTCCGGATAATTCCTGGGACAAGTATGAAATGGATTATGCCGATGACGAGGTGGGTTATAAATTTGAATTGGGAAATGTCTGGAAGATCTCGGAGCACTATTTTGTGGGCATAACTTTGAGCACGGCCATTTATTGGAGCGATGTGGGTTCCGATGAGGAATATGGTGATGATCAGTTTCAGGTGGATAAGCTTTCCAAGCGTGGCCCCGTTGATGATGTGAATACTCTGCAGTTGGGCGCCGCTGTGACCGTCGTGCGTAAATAGCAATTGCCCGCTATACCGCCGTATTCTATATTTGTGTCATGTTCAAGATAATCAAGGCTATTAGCCGTCTGCTTTCTAACTACGCTTCACCCTTTGTCATCGCAAGCGCAATTGTCGCATTCTTCGTTCCGGTCGCTTTTGGCTGGGTTCACGGGAATGTATCTTCCGTCATTCTCGGCGTCATCATGTTGAGTATGGGCCTTACCATCTCCATGGACGACGTGCGGAATCTGCTGAAGCAGCCTTTCCACATTCTGCTGGGCGCCGTGGCGCAATACACGATCATGCCCTTTGTGGCCTTCGGGCTTACGAAGGTGTTCGGGCTGGACCCCTACCTTGCCGTGGGTATCATTCTGGTGGGGTGCTGCCCGGGCGGTGTTTCCAGCAATGTCATGAGTTTTTTGGCCCATGGCGATGTCACGTATTCCGTGAGCATGACCATGGTGAGCACCCTCCTTGCGCCTATCATGACTCCGCTTTTGGTGCTTTGGCTTGCAGACACCAGTATCGACGTGAATGCGAAGGGTATGTTCCTGAACATTCTGTATGTGACAATCGCGCCCATTACCATCGGGTTCCTCTGCAACTACTTCTTGGGCAAGCGCGCCGTGTTCAAGGAAATCCAGTCCAACATGCCTGCGGTAAGCGTCATAGGCCTGATGCTCATCGTGGGCGGTGTGGTGGTGACGGTGCGCCCGCAGTTGTTGACCAACGGGCTTTCGCTGATTTTCCTGGTGCTTGCGGTGGTGTTCTGCCACAATGCGCTAGGCTATGTGCTGGGTTACAGCGTGGGTAAGCTCTTTAAGTTCAATACGGCCAAGAAGCGGACTATCGCTATCGAGGTGGGCGTGCAGAACGCCGGCATGGCCACCGTGCTTGCCATGGCCTTCTTTGCGAATCCCGAAAACGTGGCGGCCAACCCCAAGGCGGTGCTTTGCATGGTGCCTTGTGCCTTGAGCTGTGCCTACCATTCTATTAGCGGGACGGTGCTGGCAAACATTTTCGCCTGGTGGGACAAGCGCTCAGAACGGGCCTAGCCCCAGCTTGATGCCCATCCGGTGGCCGGTCTCGAACCCGAAAAGGGTCCCTTTGTTGATGGTGTAGTTTATTCCCAGTTCCAGCGGTGTGCCGAATAGCCGAAAGTCCCGTGCCAGGGCGAAGGCGATTTTCATACCCCTGTACTTGTCGTCCATCTTGCGGCAGTTTTTGGCCAGGTTGTGGTTCTCCGACTCCTGGAAACGGGCCTGGTAAAGCAGGACCTCGCTGAGCTTCCAGCCGGTCTGTTCCGAATCGCTCCACCAGAACTTCCAAAGCAGGCTGGCCTTGAACCCGATTTCGTCGCCGGGCTCAAAATTCTTGTCTTCGAGAAACTTGTTGTAACGCTGGGATGTTCCGAGCAGCAGGTGCCGCGTCGCCGGAAACAGCACGAAGGGTTCCGCGTTCAGCCGGTGGAAACGGTCCTTTTGGGAGCCTTCGCCGGGCGGAAACCGCCAACCCGCATCTAGTCCGAAGTTCCGGTAAAACAGGGTCCGGACACCCAGATAGCTCTCGTTGAAACCGTTCACGTGCAGGTTGCAGTAATTATGGATGTAACCTTCGGTGGAATACTCGTAGCTGTAGCTGGCAAAACGGAAAGAGGAACTGCCGTAAAAACTGAACCAGTCGGTAAGGGCGTATTCCGCCGATACCGTCAGGTCGTTGCTGTAAACGTCGTCGTCCAGTTCCTCAGCTTCTTCTAGGGAGAGTGCTGTTGTCGGGAAATGCAGCGGCACAAGCCCTTCGGTGGCAAGGGCAATACCCGCGCAAAGCAGCAGAGAAGGTCCGATTTTCGTGGTCATCGATTTCAAAATATATGAAAGTTATTCTGCTCTGATTTTTTCATCATATCTTATTACTTTTATGTTCAAATGTTTTATAGTTTCGTCATTGGATTGCCACGTCGCCTACGGCTCCTCGCAATGACAAATAAGGCGATGAAGGTGCCAGATCGCTTACAGAACGGCGCGACCGAGTTGCGGGGTTTCTTAATGAGAACACCAGCATTGCTTGTGTTGTTTCTGTTGCCGGCAAGTCTGTCAGGCTGTTTCTGGGAAAGCCCCGAAGACAATCCGGAATACTTGCCCCTGGACGATTCCAAGTACCCCTATGCGGGGCTCCCGCGCATTGTCATCGAGACGGAAGACTTTCATGAACTGCGGGACCGGGAAACAGAATTCCCGTCGAAGCTCCAGATTTACGGCAAGGACAATTACGAAAGCGAAGTCTATAGCCTTACGGTCCGGGGCCGCGGAAACTCCAGTTTCAAGATGCCCAAGTACGGCATGAAACTGGAATTTGACGACAAGGTTTCCCTGTTCGGCATGCCCAAGAACAGGGACTTTGCCCTTATCGCAAACTATGGAGACAAGACTCACCTGCGGAACTACATGATGGGGCGGCTTTCGGAATGGCTTGCTCCCAGGTGGACGCCAAAGATGCAGTTCGTGGAGGTCTTTCTCAACCGCAAGTACATGGGGCTCTACCTCTTTTCGGAAACGGTGAAGGTGGTCCATGACCGGGTGGACATTGCCGAAAACGATACCACCTTCTTGGTTGAAAAAGAAGACATCAAGAAATACGACCCGCCTTACGTGATTACGGACAATGAATACATTTACCATATCAAGTCCCCCAAGAACCCGAACGAAAAAACGCAACAGTTGTTGCTGGATTACCTGAACGACTTTGAACATGCGGCCCGGCGTTTTGTCCACATGAGTCCAGAAGATGTTCAGAATTGGCTGTCCATGGAAGATTTTCTGCCTTTCTACTGGGTTCAGGAATTTTCCAAGAACGAAGACGGTAACTACGCCCGCAGCGTGTTTTTCACTTGGGAAAAGGGCGGTCCTGTCCGTTTTGGCCCCCTGTGGGATTTCGATCTTGCTTTCGGCAACGCCTCCCGGGAAAAGAACAAGCCTGCAGATGGCTGGTACATCCGGAATTACCGCCTGTACAGCCACATTTTTTGGAGCGACTGGATAAAAGGCGAGGCCAAGGCTTACTGGCTAGAACATCGTGGAAAATTCCGCGCCCTTATAGACAGTGTTCCACTCTATAGAGCGCAAATCGAAAAGGCCGTAGAGAACGAATACCGCCGCTGGCCCATTATTTCCAATACAGAAAATTGGGCGCTGAAGGACCCTTACGAATCTTACGACGAAGGCGTGCAGACGATGGTCCAGTGGATGCGGGAACGTTTCGACTGGATTGACAAGAATCTATAGGACCGGTCCTTCTTGGTCCAGCTTGGTCCGTTCGTCGTACAGGCGCTTTGAAATCTGGCAGAATGCCTTGACCACCACAGGGTCGAAATGCTTGCCCGCCCCTTCGGTAATGATTTCCATGGCCTTCTCGTAGGTGAAAGGCTTCTTGTAGATGCGTTCGGCCACCAGGGCGTCGAACACGTCGGCCACCGCCATGATTCTTGCCGACAGCGGAATGTCTTCGCCCGAGATGCGGTTGGGATAGCCCGAACCGTCCCATTTTTCGTGGTGGAAGAGAGCCATCTCGATAGATTCCTTCAGGTAATTCTCGTCCATGGTGTCGCCGGCGTTTTCTTCGATCTTCACCAGGATGTTCTTGCCTTCGGTGGTGTGGCTTTTCATGATGGTGAATTCATCGTCGGTGAGCTTGCCCGGCTTGTTCAAAATCAGGTCGGATACAGCAATCTTTCCGATGTCGTGAAGCGGTGCGGAACGCTTCAGCTTTTCGATGTATTCGTCGGTGAGAATATCCTTGAATTCGCCTTCGGCCTGGAGTTCCCTTGCTATAGCATCTACGTAGTGGGCCGTTTTCTTGATGTGGTTTCCGGTGCTGGTATCGCGGGCTTCCACCATTTCGGCGAAGTTCTCGATAATTTCGTCTTGCATGCGGGTGATGCGCTCGGTCTGTTCCTGCAGCTGCTTGATGTAATCCAGGGATTCGTTGCCCATCTTGAGGAGGGCCGTGTGCAGGTGCTTGATTTCGTCTTGGGAATGAATGTCTAGCGTGCTGAGGATTTCTAGACCCTTGTCCTTGTCGGTTCCCAAGTTGTAGGCGAATTGGGACGAGGCGTAGGCCATGCGGTTGATGGGCCGCACGATACCGCTTTTCACCAGCTCCACGATGATGCTCATGATAATCAGGGAAAGGCTGAAGAACAGGGAGAAGAACTTGATAAAGAAGGAGGCGTCGTCTTCTATAATCTCCTGCATGGAAATGTCGGCGGCTACGTAGGCGGAGGTCTTGTGCAGGGAGTCCTTGATGGGCTTGTAGATGGTCAGGAGCCAGCCGTAGGTGTCGTCGGAGATGATGGGCTCGATGGTGTCGCCCTTGAGGAGCGCCGGCAGGTAAGGCTCGAAGCTCGGGTCAAAAGGCAGGATTTCGCCGGGCTCGCTGGTTTCTTCGCCACTTTCCAGGGGCGTGTCGAATACCACATGGCAGCCGTCTTTTTCAATCTTGTAAACGTAGAGGTATTTTGTCTGCGGGAAACTCTTCTTGAGTTTCTTCAGTTTTTCTTCTGTGTCTGCGTAGCCGTCGGCTTCGCGACCGCTCGTGAGGAATTCGTCTATGCGGTTACCGTCAATGAACACGCTGGCCGCCTGGGTTACCCCGTTGGCGATATCGGTGAACTTGTCGATGGAAACCTTCTGGTACAAGAAATAACCGATGGCGCAGGCAAGTGAACCAAGCAGCAGTTCTGCCACGATGACCATGGCTACTACCCTGCGGAGCAGGGAACGCCCGGTGGTGGCGGCCAGTTCATCGACGTTGGGGTCGATATGGAAGGTGTCGTTGCAGGCAAGGCGTATCTTGCGTGGGATCCAGCGGTAGAGGAGTACTGCCGAAATGACCACGATGCCCTTGTCGAAAACGTCGATGATGATGTCGGCCAGAAGTTGGGACCAGAAATCGGGGAGACCGCAGGTGTCTCGGAGGGCAATCGCGAAAGGCGCAGAAATGCCTTCGCCGATGCTGTAGCCGTACAGGAAATAGGTGAGTATGGACCCGAGACCGCCGCCGATGAGGGCGAAGGTGAAAATCACCACCAGAATCTTGGGAATGCTCAAGAAGAATTTTTTCTGGTAGAAAAGGTAGGCGCATCCGGCGATAAGGACGTTGATGACGCCGTAGTAGAGGGTAACGGCATCGGACAGTCCGTTGATGGCGTTGGAGATGAAACCGACGATGACGGCGGCCATGTTTCCGCACATCATGGCGGTAAGGATTGTGCCTAGGCAGTCAAAAAAGACGGGCAGTTCGAAATGGGTGACGATTTTTGCCGGGACAATGTTCAGCAAAAGACCAACGGCGATAAAGAGAATCGCCTTCGCCAGGTAATGGATTGTCTTCTTCTGAAATTTCATGAACCTGTCCCTTTTACAAATCCAGTACAGCTTAGAGCCCCTGGATTTCAACAACCTTCTTGTTGTTTGTCGCTCCCGTCACCACGGATACATCCCGCTTGTGGACTCCAAAGTGCTTTGCCAGAAGTTCACAGATGGCCTCGTTGGCGGCTCCATCTACGGGCGGTGCCTTGACCTCTACCTTGTAGCTACCGTCGGGGTTTTCCGTGACGGATTCCCGCTTGCTTCTTGCATGTACCTTGATGTTTATCTTCAAGGGAGGCCTCTTTTATTAGCCGATGACGTTCCCGGTAGGCATGGCAGGGGCAGGCCTTCTGGCGGGTGCCGGTTCGGCCAACTCCCGCTGGTCGTTTTCCATGGCAGAAAGCAGGTCTTCTTGCCCGCGGATGAGCGCCCGGCACCGGATAAAGTAGTTGGTGCGAATCTGCTTCAGCTGTTCGATTTCGGCCCGCAGGTCCTCGGCGCTCTTCTTGGTGTTCTCCACTTCCTTGATTGCTCGTGCCTTGGCTTCGGCGATAATCAGCTCCGCCTCTTTTTCGGCGTTGGCCTTGACCTCGTCCACGGTCTTTTGCATGGTGACCACGGCGTCCTGGATGGTCTTTTCGATTTGGCGGTAGTAGTTGACACGTTCTTCGGCGATTTTCAGGCGTTCTGTGAGGTCGGTGCGGTTCCTGGACATTTGTTCAAAGGCGGTAGCCGCCGTCTCGAGGAATGCCTTGACCTCGTCGGGGTCTATGCCGCCGAAGTTCTTTTTGTGGAATGTCTGGTTGCGGATATCTAACGGGGTCAGTTCCATACACTACCTGCTAAAATAATAGGACTTTACTTTCAATAATATAACAAAGTTATGACAAAGGGGGCGAAACCCTTCCAAATTGGAAGATACATTTTATATTATGTTTTCCTTTTTTGAAAAAAAGAGTGTAATTAGGGGTAAATTAGGGGCGATAAATCGATAAGATGATCGGTAAACTGAAAAAATTCCTGCAGCGGCAGGACTCCCTGGAACGGACCCTTTTCTGGGTGTTCCTGGTGATTGTGTTGGCGGCAAGCGTTGCCTCCACGGTTTTTACCATATATGAGCAAATTAGCCCGGTGACTTCGGCGGTGTGCTTGCTGACCAGCGTTATCTGCGCCATTTTGGCAGTGGTGGCGGTCAAGACCCGTATGTATAGCGTCTGCTATGTGGTCATGTGCCTTTTGCTCAGCTGTTTCTTGCTGCCCATGCTGTTCTTCTTGTGCGGCGGGTTCAATTGCGGCATGACCCTCTACTGCCTTACTGCGGTGTTTCTTTGTGCCTATTGCCCCGGCAAGAGCAAGTGGGCGGTGTTTGTGCTTTCTATGCTCGCTTTCGAAATCGCCTTTGTGCTTTCGGAACTTTACCCTGAGTATGTGGTGGCCCTGGACCACCAGGCGGCTTTCATCGACATCCTGGTGTCTTTCTTTATTACGGGTGTGGTGGTCTTTATCGTCAATTCCTTCGCCCTCTATTCCTACAATACCGAACGAAAGGGCCGCGAAGAAATGCTCAAGCGCCTGGAGTTTTTGTCTAAGCGTGACGCCAAGACAGGGCTTTTCAACCGTGGCTACATGACGCACTTCTTGGAAAGTGTCGTGTGGCTGCAGCGGGAGGAATACTACCTGCTGCTCCTTGACATGGATGATTTCCGCGAGGTGAACGCCAGCTACGGCCAGGTGTTTGGTGACCAGGTGCTCTGCGACGTGGCGAAGTTTTTGATTCAAGAGCGTGACGACCGGATTGGGGAATGCTGCGGCCGTATGGACGGGGAACTGTTCATGTGCGTGCTTCGGGCCGATTCCGAGCTGGAGGCTTATGCCCGTGCCGAGCGGATTCGCGAGGGTATTGCTGCGCTCCGTTGGAACAGGTTCCCCGACGCCTCGGTTACGGTGTCCGGCTGCTTTATCGCCTGCGGCGACAGGAACTATAGCCACTTCTCCCAGTTCCTGGTAAAGGCTGAAGAGGTGCTGTACCTGGCCAAGACCGAGGGCCGGAACAAAATAAGGAAGATGTCGTAACCATCGATTGTCATCCCCGCCCTCCAATTTGTCATCCCCGCGCAGGCGGGGATCTCCTTGCTGTAAAAAGATTTAGCGTTAGCGCGAATGTTGATAAGGTGTTGATAAGTTGGCTAAAACGCGTTGTTTTGGCCTTTTTTGCTTAAATTTCCCGTACTTCGGGGCAAAACACCTTGATTTATGGGGTATTTTTGCTAGATTTGGGACTCAAAAATTTTGAATTTCGACTAGAAAGGTTTTATCATGAAAAGAACATTCCAGCCTCATAACCGCAAGCGTGCCAACAAGCAGGGTTTCCGCGCCCGCATGGAAGACCGTTGGGGTCGCGCCGTTCTTAGCCGTCGCCGCGCCAAGGGCCGCAAGCGCCTGACCGTCAGCGACACCATCTATAAGAAGTAAGTCTGGGGGTGGCTCATCGCCGCTCTGCGTTCTTATAGGCTGCCGAACCAGCCCGCTTACCGAACAGTGGCCGTCCAAGGCAAGTTTGTCCGAGCATCGTCATTGACCATGCGTTGGATAGAGAGCCCGGACGGTTTTTGTCGTTTCTGCTTTTTGGCGAAAAAGAAAAACGGTAACGCCGTTTACCGCAACAAGTGCCGGAGGATTCTGCGGCCTTTGTTTTTTGGAATGGTCCCGAATATCCAGAAGCCGGTGTGGGCCATGGTGGTGGTGACCGTGGGCCAGCAGGAACTGACCTCTGAAAAGCTCCGGGAGTCCGCCTACAAGATTTTCCGCAAGATGGAATGGACTTGCCCGGAGGTGGTGGACGGCGATGCTTGCGAAGCTTGAGAGGGCCGTCGTGGCGGTGCTGATTGCGCCTATCCGGCTGTACCAGCTGGTGCACCCCTACTTCTTTCACGGGGTCTGCCGGTTTCAGCCCACCTGCTCCAGCTATGCCATCGAGGCTCTGCGGGTACACGGACCCTTCAAAGGTTTCTATCTTGCGGTTTTTAGAATTTTGAGATGCAACCCCTTCTGCAAGGGCGGCTACGACCCGGTGCCCCCTAAAAAGGAAAAGACATGAACAAGAATTCCCTCATAGGCTCCATCTTGATTGCGGCAATTGTCATCTGGTGGATGACCATGTCGTCGAACAACGCGAAGCAGCAGGCCGAAGCCCAGGCAAAAGAAAAAGAGGCTGCCGCCGCCATGGAGGCCGCCCGCGCCGACTCCGCAGACCAGCTGGTGCTAGGCGACAAGACTCCGGAGCTGAAGGCTGCTCCGGTGCTAGGCGATTCGGAACCCGGAGTTCGGAATTCGGAATTGGATTCAGAAAAGGCCGTTGCGGGCGACAGTGCGAAGGTCGCTGCTGCAGACTCGTCCGTTGCCGACAGCGCTCAGGCTGCCGAAGCCCCGAAGGTCGTGGAACCCCGCACGGTGACGGTGGAGACCGACAAGTTTATCATGACCCTCAGTAACAAGGGCGCCCGTGTCCAGAGCGTGATTGTGAAGGCCCTGCCTGACAGTGCTGGAAATTTCCCGGAAATTATCCAGGATACCGCCCTGGGCGCCTTGGACCTGAAACTTGGCAAGGCGGACCTGACCGAAGCCCTTTTCGACCTGGGTGACACTCCCGAAAAGATCAAGGTGGAAAACGATGTGACGGTGCAGTTCACCTTTACCGACGCCAGCGGCAAGCAGGTGATTCGCAGCTACGGCTTTACCAAGGCCGGAGTGGCGGTACGCCAGGTGAACCGCTTTGTGGGGTTCAAGCCTGCCGAATACGAACTGTCCTGGAAGGGCGGCATGAAAGAAACCGAAGTCATGCCCAAGGGCAAGAGCTTTGGCGGTGCCAGCTATTTCTTTAGCGAAGTGATTTTCAAGAACAGCGAGATTACGGAGCGCGAGACTTTCTCCGACGCCATGACCTTTGACAACGCCAACTACTACTGGGTGGGCATGCGCCGCAAGTACGTGGCCCTGTCGGTGCAGTTCGACAAGCCCGTTCCGGTGAAGGTGAACGCGAAGCACATCGATGTGGCCACCGAAGGCAATCCCGATCCGGGAACCTACAGCCTTACCATCGCAGACGGTATCCGTGGTGATTCTCTGGCCTATAACTTTATGGTGCTCCCGCTCCAGTGGGACGAGGTGGAAGCCCTTGACCAGGGTTACGAGAAGATTATCGTTACAGGTTCCAAGTGGTTCCCCGGTTCCAGCGTCTGGTTCGTGTGGATCTGCAAGTGGCTGCTGAAACTCCTCAAGTTCTTCTATTCCATTATCCCGAACTATGGCGTGGCCATTATTCTTGTGACCTTCATTGTTCGCGCCTTTACTACGCCCTTTACGGTAAAGCAGCTCAAGTCCACCCGCGCCATGAGCAAGCTTAAGCCCCAGCTGGACGAAATCAACGTGAAGTACCGTAGCGATCCGCAAAAGAAGCAGGCCGCCATCATGGAACTTTACGCCAAGAACGGCGTGAACCCGCTGGCCAGCTGCACGGGCGGATGCTTGCCCATGCTTATCCAGATGCCTATCTTTATGGGCCTGTTCTTTGTGTTGGGTCGCGCTATCGAACTCCGCGGCATGCCCGCCTTCCTCTGGATTACCGACCTGAGCAAGAGCGACGTGGTGTGGAGCGGATTTACGATTCCTTTCGTGATGCCCGCAGGCCTTGCCATTCTCCCCTGGATCATGGTGGTTACGACATACTTCCAGACCAAGGTGACCATGAGCGGTAGCGCCGGCATGGACCCGGCCCAGCAGAAGATGATGACCTGGATGATGCCCGCCATGATGTTCTTCTTTAGCGCGGTGATGCCTTCGGGCCTGGTGCTCTATTGGATTGTGTCCAACTTCTGGAGCATTGCCCAGTACAAGTTCATCAACCGGGGCGTAATGGCCCAGGGCAGCGAATCGTCCAAGCTCAAGGGCAAGGACGTGCAAGACGCAAAGATCGTAAAATAACGGTCCTGGGGAGGGCGTAAGCCTTCCCTAATCATTATACTCTTCGCCTTCCAGCTTTTTCCCGAGAAGCCTGTACTTGGTCTTGATGGCTTTCCGCAGAAGCGGCCAGCCTACCTTGTCAAAAGTATTTTCCCACAGCTTGTCGGCGGCACGATGCAAAGTTCCGTCTGTTGGGGTCGGGAGCCATTCCTCCTTGAAATCCTCCGCCAGACCGGATTCCACAATCATCTTGCGGTAATCGGCGTTCAAGGCGCCAAGAGCCTTGTGCCGAATAAAGTGTGCCTTTTCCTTGATGGAAAAACGCTGTTGCAGGGTCCTGCGCTTGATAAAACCAGCGCCTCCGGTAACTAATTCCGGATAGGTGAACAGCGCATTCTGCTTTGTGGGGTACAGGGCTTCAGTCCGCACTTCGGCGTCTTCGAAGGCTCTTGCCATACCGATTTCCAGACGGTGTACCACGTCGTAGTAACTGTCTTGTTCCGGAGTTTCCAGCAGGTGCATAAAGAAGGCGCCCAAGGCCTCTTGCTTGAGGTAGAGAAAATAGCTTTGCAGGTGACGGCGTATTTCGCTGTTCTCCGTAAGGGAAACGGCGTCGGCATCGCTACGCTCCGCACGGTCAAAAAACTCCTGGAACCGGTTCCGGTAATAGACGATGGAGTCGTTCATCAGCACCAGTCGAGAAATTCCGCTGAGGGTAGTGAAATTCCCCTTGCCGTTGGCCAAGTCCTTAAGGAACCTTCGCCACATGCCAAAGTCAAAGCCGTGGTTTTCGGTGAGGTACAGGAAAATGTCATGCTCTTGCAGGAACGCAAGGGTTTCTGGAGAAAGTTCCCGCTTGTTGGTCAGCAGTACAACACGGAAAGGCGTTTCGGACAGGTGCTGTAGCGCAAAGCGCACATAGCCGGGCAAATCCTTGCCGGTCTGGTAACTTGCGTACAGGACGATTCTGCTGTTTTGCATTGTTCTGTTGTCATGCCCGCCGGGTCCTATCGGCCTCCGACCTCCAGGATGACAGGGCATCTCCTTGAATTACCGCCTACCGCTCCTGCCTCGGCCTCCGCGGCCGCGGGCAAGCTTTTCACCGTAAGCCTTGGGGCCTTTGGCCTTGGAACTCTTGTCGCTCATGGTCTTGCGGGGCTTTTCTCTGCGGGAACTTTCCCTGCGGGAGCCGCGCCCGTTCCGGACAAAGCTGGGGGCGTCGTCGTCAAAGCCGAAATCGTCATCGTCGGGCTGGCTCACGTAGCCCAGGGCCTCTGCGGCGGCGGCACGGTCCGCACGTTCGTGAACGTCTCGGTAGCTGTCGCGGGACTCGCCCTGACGGCGGCGCTTCTTGGGTTCGGAGGAAAGCTTTTCCAGAATGCTGAAATCGGCCTGGCCGCGTAGAGGATCTACGCGGAGTAGCCGCACCAGCACCTTGTCGCCCCTGCGGAAGGTGCGGCCACTGCGCTTCCCGAAAGCAAGCCCTTGGTCCGGATTGAACACGTAGAAATCTTCTCCGGCGATATCGCGGAAGCGCACCAGGCCCTCGGCGATGGGGTCCGGAATGGAGACGTAGATTCCCCATTCCTCAATGCCCGTGACGCTTGCTTCGAAGTCGTCGCCTATGCGGTTCTTTAAAATCCAGCAGCTGCACACCTTGATGGAAATGCGTTCCACCTTCATGTTCTTGATTTCGTTGGCTGAAATCAGGTCGCAGACTTCAATAACGCTTTCGGCGCGTTCGGCGTTAATCTCTGCCCCCTTGCGGGCCAGTTCCCGATGGCACCACAGGTCGGCGTACCGGCGGATGGGACTGGTAAAGTGGCTGTAGTCCTGCCAGTTCAGGGCGAAGTGACCAAAGCTGTTGCTGTCGTAATGGGCTTTTTGCATGCTGCGCAAAATGCGGTTCATCAAGGTTTCGTCGTCGCCAGCCCGCTTGACCAGATGCTGGTACAGCTTGAAGGCGACTGGGTTCAGGTTGGTGTCGCCGCTGCGGGGCTTGCCCAGGTCGCGAAGCATCACGGGAGCGTCCTTGAACAAGTCGGGGTACATGTAGTACAGTTCCATGATGTCCTTGGTGTCCGGTGCTTCGTGGATACGGTAGATGCCCTGGAGTTTGCGCTTCTTGAGTTCCTTGGCGCAGCAGTTGTTGGCAATCAGCATGCACTCTTCCACCCAGGAATTGGATTCGTCGCTCTGGCGCGGCACAATCTGTACGGGTTCGCCGGCCTCGTTGAACTTGCAGCCGTATTCGGTGCTCTTGAATTCCAGCAGGCCTTCCTTGGTGCGGTTTTTCTTGAGGAGCGCCGTGACCTCGGCCAGGGCCTTGATGGAGTCGTCACCCGCTTCCATCATCTTCACCGCTTCTTGGTAGGTGATGCCCTTGGAAATATTCACGATACTCCTGTGGAAATCCCAGCTGAGCACGTTGGCGTTCTTGTCCAGTTCCATCATGCAGGTGAAGGCGCAGCGGTCCACGCCTTGGTGCAGACTGCACACTCCGCTAGAAAGTTTTTCGGGAAGCATGGGCACGGCGGTCCAAGGCAGGTACTGGGTGTAGCTCCTTTCCAGGGCTTCTTCGTCCAGGTCAGATCCTTCGGGCACGTAGTAGCTTACGTCGGCGATGTGCACGCCCAGCTTGTAGCCGCCGTTTGGCAGGCGTTCCACGCTAATAGCGTCGTCGTGGTCCATGGCCCCTTCGGGGTCAATGCAGAGAATATCCAGCTTGCGGTAGTCGACACGTCCCTTGAAATCCTTGGGGCCCGGCTCCTTGATGCCTTCCACGAATTTCTTGATGGCGGGGGAGAAATCCTTGGGCAGGTTGTTCTCGTCCATGAATTTCTGCTTCACCTCTGCCCAGGAAATGTTCATGGCCTCGGCGGTGCGGTCCACCTTGGCCAAGTAGCTGTGCTTGAGTTTCGGGTGGGGGTACAGGGTAAAGCTGATGGTCTCGCCCTCTTTGCCCGGCGCCTGCCGGCGGTGGGCCATCTCGTAAACCTTGCCCGTTTCCAGTTCGTGGACTTCCCATTCTTCGTCACCAATCTGGTGCAGGATTCCCCGCTTGATACGGGTCTCGTTTTCTTTGTCTTTTTGCCTGCGGCTACGGGCTGCGGGCCTGCGGTTGTCTTCGCCGCCCTGTTCCGCGATTTTCTTGAAACGCTTTTCGCGCTTTTCTTCTTGCGTTTCTCCGTCGCCCAGCTGGTATTCCTTGTGGCTGGTGCGCTTCAATAGGCCCCGCTCCACCATGTCGGCCAGCATCTGCTTGAATGCCATCTTCTGTTTCTTGGGGAGCCCGAGGGCGCCACGCAACTGGCTACCTACCATGGGTTCGTCACGGAGTATGGCGATAATCTGTTCTTCGCTGGGTAAATGCTGAGCCATGCTAGGCCTCCTTTAAATCTTTTTCGATAATGTCGTGGATTTCGTCCCGAAGCTGGACGGCGGTCTTGTCCGCATAACTCTCGCTAGCCTGTAGCGGGTGGATTATGATGCGGACTTCGCCGGGGTTCATGGCCCACTTGACCTTGGACAGGCATTTCCCTGTCCCGACGAGGGTGACGGGCACTAGAGGCAGCCCGTTTTCCTTGGCCATCTTGAAAATGCCGTTCTGGAAAGGAAGCAATTTACCATCGGCGCTGCGGTGTCCTTCGGGGAAAATGACGATGTTGTAATTGTGGTCAATGCGGTCCCGGATCAGCTTGCCCATGTCCGCATTTTTCCGGGGATTCTTGTGTACGGGAATGCAGCCGATACTGTCCAGCACCCATCCAAAGATGGGGGCTTTCCAGAGGGCGGCCTTTGCCACGAAGGCGGCGTTCCCGATGGAGGGCCAGAAAACGGGAATGTCCAGAAAACTCATGTGGTTTGCCACGATGACAAATCCCCTGTCCTTGGGAATGTTTTCTGCTCCTTCTACCTTGACCTTGATACCGAATAGCTTAAAGACAACGTACCTGAAATAGAAACTGCAGACATTGGTGATTTCGTTCTTGCGCCTGCAGAAAGTTCCCTTGTAAATAATGTAGGGTGTGCCGAGGATGATCATCCCGGAAAAAATGGTCAAGTAAAAAAGTACAGCGCGAATAAAAGCCATAAAAAATCCAAATAGGGAGCGTACTCCCATAATGTATATTTTTTATGGCGGACAAGCCACTTTTTGGCGTTTTTACCGCTTAATTTTCCATTCCAAAGTTTCGCCTGCGGCCAGCGGGACCACTCCGTTCACGGTGGCGGGCACGGTCCAGGGTTCCTTGACTATTTCCACCTGCTTTTGGGTGCGGGGAATGCCGTAGAAGTCGGCCCCGAAACCGGCGATAAAATCCGGAAGTTTGTCCAGATGGCCGGCCTTTTCGAATTCCTGCACAAGAAGAGGCAGGGCCACAGGAGCGCTATAGACGCCCGCCGCCCCGCAAGGACATTCCTTTTTGCCCAGCTGGTGCGGGGCGGAGTCCGTGCCGAGAAAGAACTTGGGACTGCCGCTGAAGGCGGCTTCGCGAATAGCGGCACGGTCTTCCGGCCGCTTGGGCAGGGGCTTGCAAAAATGGTGCGGCCGGAGGGCGTCGCCTACGATGTCGTCCAGAGTCATCATCAGGTGGTGCACCGTAATGGTGGCGGCTACGTTTGGCCCAAGATTTTTGACCGCCTCTACGGACTTTGCGGAACTCACGTGCTCGAAGACGATTTTCAGCTTCGGGAATTTTTCGGCCAGGGTCTCTACCCGCTTGATAAAGGCAGGTTCACGGTCCAGGCAGAACTCGCCGGGCTCTTCGCCGTGGACGCACAGCACCAGACCCAGTTTTTCCATCAGGGCCACCACAGGGAAAATCCCTTCGAAGTCGCTGATGCCGTCGGCACTGTTCGTCGTGACTCCTGCGGGGTAATACTTTCCGGCCACCACGCCTACGGCCATCATGTCCTTCAGGTCCTGTTCCGTGTAGTTCGGGTTCAGCTTGAAGGTCATGAGGGGTTCAAAGTCCGGGCGCACATCCTTTGCCGCCGCAAGAATTTCCTTCTTGTATTCGGTGATGGCCTTGGCGCTGGTCATGGCGGGAACGGTGTTGGGCATAATGATGGCACGGCCAAACTGTGCGGCCAAATCCCGCACGTAGCCGGGCATCAAGTCGCCCTGCCGCAGGTGTGCATGAAAATCGTCGGGTAAGGGGAGGTGCATGTGGGGGAATATAGAAAAGTGTGAAATGAGTTGTCAGTGATGAGTTGTGAGTTGTCAGTTTTTAATTTGGCGCCGAAGGCGCGATTATCAAAACTCAAAACTCATTACCCATTACTCACTACTCACTGCGACGAAGTCGCTGGGGTTACCCGCTGGTCCGCAAGTCGCGGAAGAGCACCTTGGAAATGTCGTTGTCGGCGTTGAGCCAGTAGTCAAAGCTGTGGGGCTCGGTAAGCTTCTTATGGTACAAGAAGCACAGGTTGCAGCCCAGTTCCTTGGCAATCATCAGGTCGTGGGTGATGATAATGATGGATGTCTTGAACAAGGTCCGCATGTTGTCGATCAGGGGCAGCAGATTTCTGCGGTTGTAGTTGTCTAGACCTGCGGTGGGCTCGTCCATCAAGAGCAGCATGGGGTCCATGGCCCAGCTGCGGGCGATGGCCACACGCTTTTGCATGCCCACGCTCAACTGGTGGGGAAACATGTTCGCGCAGTCGCGGACGCGCATCAGGTCCAGGGCCATGTTGATTTTTTCCTCGATTTCTTCGGCGGAACCCTTTTTGTGGTAACGGAGGGGGAGGGCGATGTTGTCACGCACCCGCAGGTTCGAAATCAGGGCCCCGTTCTGGAACACGAGACCAACCTGCCGTTTGGCCACCTCCAGGGCGGTCAGGCGTTCCGGCGGAATGTATTCGCCAAAGTAGAACACCCTGCCCGAACTGGGCCGTGCAAGCCCAGCAATCACGCGCAACAGGGCGCTCTTGCCCTGTCCCGAAGGCCCGCCAATGCAGAGGGTCTCGCCCCGCTTTAGAGAAAGGTCCGCTCCCGAAATCAGTTCGGCGTCGTCATCGTGCTGCTGTATCGTGCTGAAAAAACCGTAGGCGCCGGGCTTCGAAAAAGCCGTGCCGCTTAGCCCCCTGTAGGTCAAGTGCAAATTCTCTATGCGCAGCGCTTCGTCTTGCATCGGTCCACCCTAGATGATTCTCGAAAGTTCGTTGAAGTAGTCGAAGAAATAGAACAGCGAAAGAACCACGTCGGCACAAACGATATAGAGGAAAGACTTGATGACGGAGCGGGAGGTGGCCTTTGGAACCTGACGCACGTCGTGAGCGATGTTCAGGGCCTGATAGCAGGCGTTGGTGGTAATGATACAGCCAAACACCAACGGCTTGACAACAATCAGCACAAAGTCCATGGTGGTAAGGGCCTTCAAGATTTCGTTGCTCAGGTAGTCCCAGGTGAGCTGCAGGTTCAGTGCGTTTCCGGTGAGGAAAATGGCGGCCTTGGTGATGAGGAATCCAGCCCCGATGGCGCTACCGCTAAAGAAGATGGTCATGATGAGGGTGGCGATGGAGCCGCCGATGAGGCCTGGCATCACCAGGTAACGGATGGGATCTACCCCCATGGTGGCAAGTGCGTCCACTTCGGAATTGATGACCATGCTACCGACGTATGTGGTAAGGGAAGACCCGCTTCGGCCTGCAATCAGGAATGCCGTAAGTATTGGGCCCAGCTCGCGGATGATCACCACCACCATCAGGTTTCCCACCACGTCGTCAAAGCCCATCTTGCCCATGAGGGTCATGACTTCTACGATGACCACCGCACCGAAAAGGGTGGCCACGATAAAGAGAATCGGGAAAATTTCTACGCCGGTAAAGAAGGTCTGCAATATGATGTTACGGGAGTCGGTCTTGAAGCTTCGGGTCTTCGAGAAGATGGAGGCGATGGCGCGGAAAAACAGGCATACCTGCTGGCCCAGGGTGCGGGTCATGAAAAACATTCCCAGGTGGTGAAAAATTTTCCCCACCAGGGTCAGTCTCGAGGCGCCGATTCTTTCTTCTGCGTTCTCCATCTACTTCTCTACCAGTTCGTTCCCTTCCACCGCCTTGAGAATCTCTTGCCAGAGATGGTCCAGGCCGGTCTTTTTCAGGGCGCTTACGGCCAGAGGTTTCGAATCCAGCCCCATGCGTTCCTGGATGAGCTTCGTGTTCTTTGCAAACTCCGACTGGTTCACCTTGTCGCGCTTGCTTGCCACCACCAGCACGGGGCAACCCGTGGCACGGATGCTTTCCACTGTCTCCACGTCAATGGCGGTCCCGCCGTGGCGGATATCTACCAGGTAGATAAGCCCCCGCAGGTCCTTGCACTTTTCCACGTATTCGCGGATAAAGTCGCCCATCTCGTCCCGTTTCTGGATGCTGACTTTGGCGAAGCCCACTCCTGGTAAATCTACAAGAAAAAACTTGCCGTTGACCTTGAAAAAGTTCAATTCGCGGGTCTTTCCGGGGGTAGAACTGACCTTGACCAGGTTTTTCTGGCCCATGAGGGCGTTCATCAGGGAGGATTTGCCCACGTTGGAGCGCCCGAGGAACCCTACCTGGGGGAGCCGCTCTTCGGGGAGGCCCTTCAGGGAAACGGCGCTTTTCACGAATTCGGCGCTTGTAATCTCGATGGAGTCGAACTTTACCGGGTTCACAGGCTGACCCTCCCTTCGAAGGCCCGGAGCATGGTGACTTCGTCCACAAATTCCAGGTCAGAACCCATGGGAATGCCGCGGGCAAGGCGGGTCCGTTTCACGTTCACGCCGGCGAGCATGCGGTCGATCATCAGGGCGGTGCTGTCGGCCTCGGGGCTAGACCCTAGGGCCAGCACCAGTTCTTCTATCTGTTCCGTCTTGATGCGTTCCACCAGTTGCGGCAGGTGGAGCTGCTCGGGTCCGATACCGTCCAGGGGCGAAATCACGCCACCCAGAACAAAGTAAAGTCCCTTGAAAATTCCGGAGCGTTCAAAAGGCACAATGTCGGAACTTTTCTCCACCACGCACAGGGCCCGGGCGTCTTTCCGCTCGCTGCAGATGGGGCATACCTCTTCGTCGGTAAAACAAAAACACCTGGGGCAGGGGTGGACTTTTTCCGCCGCCGCGTTCAGGGAATCTGCAAACTGGGCCACCTGCTCCTTGGAGCGGGTCAGCACGTGGTAGGCGAGCCTGCGGGCGGTCTTGCGGCCGATTCCGGGCAGGCTTGCGAATTCACCGATGAGGTTTTCCAGGCTTTGGGGCTCAGCGTTCATGGGTCCAGCTGTAGGCGTCATAGACGCAACGGTTCAATAGGTTGGTCGAAACTTTCAGGTCTTTCAACTGTTGCGAGATGGTGGCCTTGTCGTCTTGTTCCACGGCGTCGGCCAGGGTCAGCAGCTTGCCCAGCAGGCCCTTCCGGTGCAGCAGGGCGTCGCGGATTTCGTCGTCCATGGGGGAGTCGTTCAGAATGTTTTCGAGAGGGGTCCCTACCAGGGCGTCGACACGGCTGATAAGCCCCACCATGTAGGCCTTCGCCGGCAGGTCGTCGTCGGTGCCGCCGATAAAGCGGGTGATGATTTCCATAAAACGGGCGCGGTGGGTGGCGTTCTGGAACAGGGGCGAGCTCTGGGGCGCCGTGCCGAACTCGGGCCTCGCGTAGAGAATCAGGGTGAGCCATTCCTGTATGTGCCGGAGTCCTACCCAGGCGATAGCGTCACGGACCTTGTCGATTCGCTTGCTCACATAGCCCGCCTTGGAATTCACGAACTTCAAGAAGTTCTCGGAAATGTCGGGGTAGGCTTCCAGGCCAGTGCTGACCTCGTCCAGCGACGGATGGGTGCGCAGCAGGAACAACAGCTTGATGATAGCTTCCGAGGTGGAGTCCAGCTTCTTGCCGGTCACCAGTTCCGGCCTTGCAAAGTAGAACCCCTGGAAAAAGTCGTAGCCCAGGTTGAAACAGGTCTTGTAGGTGGCGGCGTCTTCCACTTTTTCGGCCAACAGCTTGATGCCCTTCGCCTTGAAAAATTCTGCCGCCTGCTTCATGTCCTCTGTGCTGTTGTCCACCAGGTCCATCTTCACGTAGGACACGTAAGGGAACAGGGGCTCGAAACGCTTCAAGAATTCCTGGTTGAAAATAAAGTCGTCCAGGGCGAGCTCGAATCCCCGCTCCTTGTAGTGGGCCACGGCCTTCACCAGGGCCTCGTCCACCTCCACGTCTTCCAGAACCTCCAGCACGAACCACTTGGGGTTCAACAGCTTGAAGATGTTGTCCAGGAGCATTTCCCGGTTGCAGTTGATAAAGGCCTTGTTTTCGCCGATGAGCCTCGGGAGCCCGATGTTGGTGAGCACGTTTTCCAGCACCTGGGCGGTGGCCAGGTTGTCGTTGGCGATAACGGCGGTATCGCTTTCCGGGGAGTCCCGGAACAAAAGCTCGTAGGCGTATATTTTACCCTCTCGGTCGAGGATAGGCTGGCGTGCTAGATAGGCGAGAGAAAGCATTGGTTAGATTCTTGCACTCTTGATACCGAACAGCAAGATGCTCCGTGCGCCGGCGTCCCAGAGGCGGTCCATGATGGCGTTGGCCTCTTCTTGGGGGACCATGGCCTTCACGGAATACCATTCGCGACCGTGCAGCTTGGTGACCGTCGGGGCATCCAGGCCCGGCGTAAGTTCGCAGGCCTTAGAAAGCAGTTCGGCGGGGCAGTCGTACTCGATCATCATGTAGGACTGTGCCACCAGCTTGCCTTCGATACGGCGGATAAGGGTGTGCACTTCTTCCAGGCCCGTCTTCTGCGGGTTGCAGAACAGGGCGGCGTTGCTCCTGAACAGCGGTTCGCCCACAATGCGGAGCCCCGCCTGCTTTAAGGTCGTGCCTGTTTCCACCACGTCCACGATGGCGTCGGCCACGCCCAGGCTCACCGAAATTTCGACGGCGCCTTCCAGCACCACAAAGTCCATGGGCTTCTTGTAGAAACCTTCCACAATGTTCGGGAAGCTGGTGGCAATGGTCTTGTCCTTCAGCTCGTCCAGACTCTGCACCGGGCTTTCGTTCGGCACGGCGGCACACATCTTCGAAGCGCCGAAGGGCAGGTCCAGCACCTTCACCGCGGGGCTCTTGGCTTCGGCGTTGAAATCGATGCCGGTGATGCCCGCGTCAATGATGCCGCGACCCACGTACATGGGAATATCGCTTGGACGCAAGAAGAAAAATTCAATCCCGTTCTTGGTATCCAGCTGGGTCAAGGTCTTGTAGGGCTTGGAGGCCTTGTAGCCGCAAGCCTTCAGAAGTTCCTGGGTGGGCTCAAAGAGCATGCCCTTGTTGGGGAGAGCGACTTTAATCATAGCTTGGCGTACACCTCTTCGAGGGTTAAACCTTTTTCGGCCATCATCACGGCCACGTAGTAGAGCACCTGCGACAGCTCCAGGCACTGGGCGTCACGACTCTCGAAACGGGCGGCCATCCAGCTTTCGGCGGCCTCTTCCACCAGCTTCTTGCCGATGCCGTGGGGGCCCTTCTTGAACAGTTCCGTGGTTCCCTTGCCTTCGGGCATTTCCTTTTTGCGCTGGCAAGCCAGAGCGAACATCTCTTCAAATGTCATAATAGCAGACCTCTTGATTTTACGGCGGTAAAGATAGAAAAATGTCGCCCCATTGCCCCTTTGTATGGGTTGCCGGGGCTCGCCTCGGGTCTATGTTCAGGGGCATGGGGCTTGGGCTGTACGGCCTAAGTTATAGTTAAAAACTATAACGGATGATAAGTAAATAGTATGGGAAAGGGTGAATATGGGTTAAAACGGCGTTTTTTAGCGAAATTTTGATGTTTTTATGACTGAAAATGACATTAATAGCTGCTTTGCCGGTTTAATCCCTATTGATTTTGTAGGAAAATAGTTTTACATTTGCATCCGTAATCAAAATCGTGCAACGAGTGATGGAAGCCAAGTCCTTATTCGTCATCCTCGCGGAAGCGAGGATCCGCTAGAAAAGCAAACGGATCCTCACCTTCGTGAGGATGACTGCTCTTGTCTCCATTACCCAAACCTCGAACCTCGAGCCCCGAACCTCAAACCTCAAAAGGACTTCACCATGACGACACAGAACAAGCTTCACTTTGAAACCCTCCAGCTCCACGTGGGCCAGGAACAGGCAGATCCCGCCACCGATTCCCGCGCCGTTCCTATCTACCAGACCACCTCTTACGTTTTCCACAGCGCCCAGCATGCCTCCGACCGTTTCCACCTGAAAGACGCGGGCAACATCTACGGCCGCCTCACCAACACCACTCAGGACGTTTTTGAAAAGCGCATCGCCGCCCTGGAAGGAGGCATCGCAGGCCTTGCCGTCGCATCCGGCGCGGCTGCTCTTACCTACGCCATTACGGCCCTCGCCCGCAAAGGCGACCACGTGGTGGCTCAGCGCTCCATCTATGGCGGTACCTACAACCTGCTGCAGCACACCCTTCGCCCCTTCGGCGTGGATACCACCTTCGTGGATATCCACAACCTGGACGAAGTTCAGGGAGCCATCAAGGACAACACCAAGCTTATCTTGATCGAGACTCTCGGCAATCCCAATTCCGACATCCCGGACATCGAGGCCATTTCTGAAATCGCCCACAAGAACAAGATTCCGGTGGTCATCGACAACACCTTCGGAACGCCTTACCTGATTCGCCCGCTGGAACACGGCGCCGACATCGTGATTCATTCCGCCACCAAGTTCATCGGCGGTCATGGAACGACTCTCGGCGGTATCATCGTGGACGGTGGCAAGTTCGACTGGGCGGCAAGCGGCAAGTTCCCGCAGTTCACCGAAGTAAACCCCAGCTACGGCGTGCCCTTTACCGCCGCCGCAGGGGCTGCCGCCTTCATCGTCTATATCCGTGCCATCCTCCTTCGTGACGAAGGCGCTGCCATTTCTCCGTTCAATGCCTTCTTGCTTTTGCAGGGCACGGAGACTTTGTCGCTGCGTCTGGACCGCCATGTGGAAAACACCAAGAAGGTCCTGGAGTTCCTCTCGAAACACCCGAAGGTGGCCAAGGTGAACCACCCGAGTTTTGCGGACCATCCGCAGCACGACCTCTACAAGAGGTATTTCCCCAACGGCGCAGGGTCTATTTTCACCTTCGATGTGAAGGGCGGCCAGGCCGAAGCATTCAAGTTCATCGACAGCCTCAAGATTTTCAGCCTGCTGGCCAACGTGGCCGACGTGAAGAGCCTGGTGGTGCATCCCTACACGACGACTCACTCCGAACTCACTCCGGAAGAACTCGCCGCCGCAGGAATCAGCCCCGCCACCATCCGCCTTTCCATCGGTACGGAACACTACGAAGACATCATCGCCGACCTGGATCAGGCGCTTAGTGAGTTGTGAGTTTTGAGTGATGAGTGATGAGTCGTCATCCTCGTGCCTCAAACCTAACCACTCCGTTCAACTTTTATTAACTTCTAACTCAAAAAAAGGACTTCAAACCATGTCTAAAATCTATACCTCTGCCGACCAGCTCATTGGTCACACCCCGCTTCTGGAACTCACTCACATCGAGGAAGGTCTCGGTGCCAAGATTCTCGCCAAGCTGGAATACTTCAACCCCGCCGGTTCCGTGAAGGACCGCGTGGCCAAGGCCATGCTGGACGACGCCGAAAAGAGCGGCAAGCTCAAGGCCGGTTCCGTGATTATCGAGCCTACCTCGGGTAACACCGGTATCGGTCTTGCCTCTGTGGCCGCCGCCCGCGGGTACCGCATCATCATCGTAATGCCCGAAACCATGAGCGTGGAACGCCGCCAGATCATGAAAGCCTACGGTGCAGAACTGGTGCTCACCGAAGGTGCCAAGGGCATGAAGGGCGCTATCGCCAAGGCCGAAGAACTGGCCAAGGAAATCCCCAACAGCTTTATTCCGGGACAGTTCGTGAACCCGGCAAACCCGGCCGCCCACAAGGCTACCACCGGTCCCGAAATCTGGGAAGATACCGACGGAAAGGTGGACATCTTTGTGGCGGGTGTCGGCACCGGCGGTACGGTTTCCGGCGTTGGCGAATACCTCAAGAGCAAGAATCCGAATGTGAAGATTGTGGCCGTGGAGCCTGCAAGCTCTCCGGTGCTCAGCAAGGGTACCGCCGGCGCCCACAAGATCCAGGGCATCGGTGCAGGATTTGTTCCCGACACCCTGAACACCAAGATCTACGACGAAATCATCGCCGTGGAAAACGAAGACGCCTTTATAGCTGGCCGCGAAATCGGCAAGAAAGAAGGCGTGCTGGTGGGCATTTCTTCTGGAGCTGCTCTCTGGGCCGCCAAGGAACTGGCCAAGCGTCCCGAAAACAAGGGCAAGACCATCGTGGCCCTGCTCCCGGATACCGGCGACCGCTACCTCTCTACGGCCTTGTTCTCTGAATAAAAAAAGCTAAAAACCTCTGCAAAAAAGCCCCGAAAGGGGCTTTTTCTGTTTGTCGTTTGCAATGTTGCTTTATTTCACCACAATCAGCTGGCTCTTGCCGCCGACCTGCAGAATGTACCGACCCGTAGCAGGCACGCTAAGCTTCAGCGTTGCTCCGGCAGCACCGTTCCACAGGCCACTGCGGATAACCTGGCCCAAGGTATTCGTCAGGGCATAGCGGCTGTTTTGTTGCAGGCCGTCAATGTAAATGTCCCGATTCTGGACAGTGACGGAATGCTGGAATTGCTTGGAAGGCAAGGTGACGATATAGTCCGTATCATCGGGATCGAATGTTGGCTGATTTGATGCCGATGACCTGATGACGACGGAAGTCGAGGAACTGCTAGCCGTCATTGCAGAAGAACTGTTGACGACAGAGATGGAGGAACTGCTAACGCTCAAGACAGAAGAACTGCTGACGACATCGGTGGAAGAGCTGCTTGCGGTTGAAATCGATGAACTACTTTCATCCGATGCAGAAGAACTGCTTACGACAGCGATGGAAGAACTGCTCTCCTCTGATGTCGAGGAACTGCTGGGGAAGACAGTTCCCTGTCCATTGAATAGTACGGCAACGATGGATTTTGCGGGAAGGCTCGTAGAAATTGTATTGTTGGATACCTGCACCGTTCCTTTTTTCAGGGCATTGTTGGTGTGAGAAACAAAGGTTTCGCCGGTAATTCCCGAAAGGGTGAGTGTCTCTGCAGAACCATTTTCCGCTTCAAAATCGCTGATGGTCAAGTTTACCTCTTGGGCGTTATACTGGCTCCTGTTCACGAAGATGACTGTGAGGGAATCGCCATTGTTGCTTAAGGAACTGTAGGCGGACACCAGGGAGTCGTTACTGGAAGTGGACTGCACGCGGTTTTCGTGGCCATAGCGGCTGAACAGGTGGACCACTTCGTACATGCCTTCGCGCCAGGTCCAGGGGGTAAAGATTTCTACACCGTGGTCAATGAAGGTTCCCATGAACGAGGCGTAGGCAAGGGCTCTGCTCATAGCGTCCATGTCTGCAATAAAATCCGTTTCCGTGAGGGCAAACGTGAACTTGTAATCTTTGCCTACATATTCCGCCATCCAGTCGGCAATGCGCTTGAAAATGTATTCCTTGGTGATGGACTCGTCCCATTTGCAGGTGGGGTTTGCACGCTTGATTCCGTTTGCACCGGGATAGTTGTAGGTAGTGTCAAAGAATACTCGGTGCCAGTTCATCCAGGATTCGTAATCTTTTTCGCTCGGGTACCAGTGGATGTCGAATACATCTAGCAGTTGGACTGTGGTTTTCTTTTGTTCGTCGCCTAGGCGCTTGATGAAGTATTCCAGCCAGCAGTAGTTGCGGTCGGGAGCCTTGATAAAACTTGTGCTATTGTCGTAGGCGATGTTGCACCAACTCCATTCGTTGGCTGCAACAGGACCGGTAAGTTTTAGGTCAGGGCTGATGGCCTTTGCCGCCTTGGCTACGGCAATGTAGTTGTCCACCATACGGTCTGCCGCAACGGTGTTGCCTGCTTCGTCAGGGTAGGTGTAGGGCAGGTCGCTGTGGGTGCCCCGCCAGAGTTCCATCTCGTTGTCCATGCTCCAGTACCTAAAGCGGCTCATGTCGTACTTGAGACCGTCGCGCCAGTGCTTTATCAGTTCCACGGTAGAATCGGCGGGCCATTCTTCGAGATAGAGACTGTAATCTCCCGCTTGAATCAGGGTGACTCCGTCATCAGCCACCGTGCCGTTACCGGCCAGGTCAAGAGCCTGCTTTGCGTTTTTGCCACCATGAGACTGTTTCCAGTCCCAGTCCTTGAAGTTGTACGCTGTGGTGCTGGCCACATAGCCAGCCAACTGGAAGGCGTACATGCCATCTACACCGGGCAGGTTGTCTAGAATTTTCTTGGAAGAAATGTCCCAGTCGTGCTTATAGACATTGTTGTAGTAGTCGGGGTGGCTAGAAAGGTTCATGCGCCAGTTGTGCTTGGTGGCGTTGTTCCCGTTGTTCATACGCAAGTAGCGTATGCCCGCCTGCCGGTAAGTTTCCAGGTTTGCCTGGTCCTTTTCCGTCAAGGTGGTAGTGATGTCGTTCAGGTCGCCTCTGTCTTCATTGCAAAAGATGTTTCGACCGTATAGGTATGGCGAAATCTTCTTGACGCCTTCGTCCGTATCCACGTTGATGTTGATGGCGGCATAAGCCGCCGTCGTGGAAATCCCTGTGGTAATTATTGCTGCAAGGACACCCGAAAACTTCAGTGCTTTCACTATAACCATAACACACCTCCCGTCTTTTATCGCAAAAGAATCTATTTCACCAAAATTGTTCTGCTTTGGTTATCGATCTGCAAGATGTAGCGACCGGCACTGGGAACCTTGAGTTTTAAGATCGCTCCAGAATTTCCGTTCCATGCCCCACTGCTGACGACTTGTCCGAGAGCATTGGCCAAGGCATAACGGCTGTTCAGCTGGATTCCTGACACGAGAATCTCCCGACCTTGCAGGGTTAGGCTGTAATTGGGGCGTACCGCTGTGGTCGCAATAGCATCAACGACCTTGGGGTTGTTTGTCGTGAACAGTACCGCCGTGATGGACTTGGCGGGAAGCGTCATAGAAACTTTTTTGCTTGCTACCTGCGCCGTTCCTTTTTTCAGGGCGTTGTTGGTGTGAGAAACAAAGGTTTCGCCGGTAATTTCCGAAAGGGTGAGTGTCTCTGCAGAACCGTCAGCCGTTTCAAAGCTGCCGAGGGTCAGATTTACGTCTTGTGTTGCATTTTGACTCCTGTTCACGAAAATCACCGTAAGCGAATCGCCCTTGTTGCTGATGGAACTGTAGGCCGACACCAGCGAATCGTTGCTGGAGGTGGACTGCACGCGGTTCTCGTGGCCGTAGCGGCTGAACAGGTGGACCGTTTCGTACATGCCGTCGCCCCATGTCCACGGGGTGAAAATCTCGACACCGTTGTCCTGCATGGTTCCGAGGAAAGACGCATAGATGAGCGCTGTCACCATAGGATCAGAATCGTTCAGGTCGGTTTCGGTAATGCCCAGCGTAATGCCGTGATCCTTGCCGAAATATTGCTCCAGCCAGTTGTTGATACGCACAAAGATGTAGGACCTGTATTCTTTCTTTCCGTCATGTTCGCTCCAGTCGCAGGTCCCGGAGGCGCAGCGTACACCGTTGGCACCCTTGTAGTAGTAGGTGGTGTCAAACAGTACACGGTGCCAGTTGATGCGGCTTTCGTAATCTGTTTCGGAGGGATACCAGTGGATGTCGAATACGTCCAAAAGTCGCTTGCCGTAGGACTTTTGCGCCTCGGCCACTTTCTTGATGAAAAATTCCAGCCAGCAGTATTCCTTGCCGTCTATCGAAGGACGCTTGTTGTCTCCGTCAACGGCGGCTATGTGGCACCATTGCCACTCGTTTGCTACCACCGGTCCGGTGAGTTTGATGTCTCCCCAGGCGGCACGGGCCTTCTTGGCGACATCTACAAAATGTTCTACGAGAAAGTCTCCGGTCACGGGCAGGTCCAAATCGTTGTGGGTGCCGCGCCAGATGTCCATCTCGTTGTCCATGCTCCAGTACCTGAAGCGGCTCATGTCATATTTGAGTTCGTCTTTCCAGTGGGGAATAATCGCGACGGTGGAATCGGCGGGCCATTCCATGTTGTAGAGCGATGCGTCGCCCGCCTTGATGAGCGTCTTGCCGTCATCGGAGACTTCGCCGCCGCCTGCCAGGTCAAAAGAATGGGTTGGGTTGCCGCCGTGTTCCAGGTGCCATTCCCAGTCGGGGAAGTTGTAGTCTGTTGTGCTGGCGGCATATCCCGTGAGCTGGAAAGCGTATAGGGCGTCTACCCCCGGCATCTTGTCGAGCACCTTTTTTGCCGTAATGTCCCAGTCGTGGGCGTAAACGTTGTTGAACCAGTCAGGGTGGGCGGTGAGTTTTCTTCGCCAGTTGTAGCGGGTGGCGTTGTTGCCGTTGTTGGCGCGCATCATGTGGATTCCCGATTCCAGCACCTTGTTTATGAAGTTGGTCTCGGCGGTATCGCTCTCGACGCTGGTGTCGCTGACCTTGTCAATGTTCCGACCATACAGGTAGGGTGAAATCTTCTTGATGCCTGCGTCGGCATCGACCGTTACATTGATGGCTGCGTTGGCTGCTGCGAACAAGCCTGCGGTAACCGCTGCTGCAAGGACGCTGGAAAACTTCGGCATTTTCACTTTACTCATATACACCTTCCCTTTTTTTTGAAATCTGGTACTTTATTTCTCCACCACGATGAGTTCCGGCTCGCCACGGCCCGGTAACGGTCTGAAAATCTTCACGTTGGTCTGGGTTGCCGGTCCACCGAAGGCCTTCATCTCGCAGGTGAACAAGAAGTTGGTGCCCGCCACCACCTGCGTAGAGACACTCAGGGGCCTAAGGCTCAGGTAACCGTAGTCCTTGGTGGCGGCGGCAAACACGGCGGAATCTTCGGCTGTAAGCGGGCGCTGTTCCGAATAGCCGCCCATAAGCATCTCTTCGGTCTTGCCTTCTGCAAGGTTGGCAAAGAAGGCCTCCACTTCGGCGGACACGACGGAATCCGCACCTTCGGCGCTGATTCGCTTGTTGGAAATCCCGTAGGCGAGGGTCACGTTGGCCTTCGGTTCCAGGGTCTTGAGTTCGGCGGCGCTGGCCTTGCGGCCACCGCTACCGTAGGTGCAGAAGGGCACCACCACCTTACCGCTCAGGTTGTTGGAATCCAAGAAGCTATAGATGGGGGGCGCGAAGGTGCCGAACATGATGGGGTAGCCCAAGAAGACGGTGTCGTATTTGGCCAGGTCGGCCTTGGGGTTTGCGAGGACGGGCCACTGCTTGGATTCCCGCTGAACCCGTACGGCGGCGACGGTGCTGTCGTAGGTGGAAGGGTAGGGGGTGGCGGTCTTGATTTCAAAGACATCGGCGTTCCGGGCCTTCTGGAAAGCGTCGGCCACCTTCTTGGTGGAGCCTGTCTGGGAGTAGAACACCACCAGGGACTTGGAAGGCGCGGGCTGTTCAACGGCCTGTTCCGCGGGCTTTGCGGATGTCTTGTTTTGCGCGGCCTCCTGGTTGCCGCAGGCGCACAGGGCCAGGGCGGCGACAGCGACAGCGAAACCGCTGAACTTTGTAATGAAACTATCCAACCTCAGGTTCATAAAATCCTCCGTTCCGGTTCGGGCGTTTACCTACTAAAAATAAACTTTTATAAAAAAATTGGGTTGAAATGCGCCCCGTGACACGATAAAATCTATATTAAGTCCGGTAAAACAAACGAGTATTTGGCGTTATATGAAGATTCCTTTCAACAAGCCCCCCTTCGTGGGCTCCGAATTTGACTACGTGCGGGCTGCCGTAGAAAGTGGCCGCATTTGCGGCGATGGTCAGTTCAACCAGAAATGCCACGCCTGGCTGCAGCAGAAGACGGGGGTTGCCCGTGCGCTTTTGACCACCAGCTGCACCCATGCGCTAGAGATGTCCGCCCTCATTTGCGGAATCAAGCCCGGCGACGAGGTGATTATGCCCTCGTTCACGTTCGTCTCTACCGCTGACGCCTTCGCCATGCGTGGGGCCAAGTGCGTGTTCGTGGATATCCGGCCCGACACCATGAACATCGACGAAAAGCTCATCGAGGCGGCCATTACCGAAAAGACCCGTGCCATCGTACCGGTACACTACGCCGGTGTGGCCTGCGAGATGGATACCATCAACGCCATCGCCCAAAAACACAACCTGTTCGTCATCGAAGATGCCGCCCAGGGCATGATGTCCACCTACAAGGGGCGCTCGCTTGGCGCTCTGGGCGATTTCGGCTGCTACAGTTTCCACGAGACCAAGAACTACAGCATGGGGGAGGGCGGCGCCATCCTCATTGCCGATAAGAAATATTCCGACCACGCCGAAATCATCCGCGAGAAGGGCACCAACCGCGTGCAGTTCCACCGGGGCGAGGTGGATAAGTACACCTGGGTGGAACTGGGTTCCAGCTACCTGCCCAGCGAACTGAACGCTGCCTACCTGTACGCAGAACTGGAAAACGCCCAGAAGATTTTCGACAACCGCATGGCCAGCTGGAACGCCTACCGCGAACGCCTGCAGTGCCTGGCCGACGCTGGCGACCTGCAGCTCCCGTACATTCCGGCGGAATGCTCCCACAACGCCCACATGTTCTACCTGAAGGTGGCGGATTTAAAGACCCGCACCGCCCTCATTGCCCACCTGGTCAAGAACGACATTTTGGCGGTGTTCCACTACGTGCCGCTCCACACTGCTCCGGCAGGCAAGCGCTTCGGCCGTTTCGACGGCGAAGACCGCTACACCACCAAGGAAAGCGACCGCCTGTTGCGCCTGCCTATGTTCTACGGGCTGAAACCCGCCGACCTGGAATTTGTCTGCAACAAGGTGAAGGAATTCTTCGGGAAGTAGGGCTACATCTCGAATCCCGCTTCTACCATGCACTTCTGCGCGAAGGCGTTGGCTTCGTCTTCCTTTTCGGGGTGGTTGTGGGTGATTTCGATGTTCTGCAGGCAGATTCCCTTTTTGCCATGGTACAGCACGTGGGCCAGCTCGTGGAAGAACGTGAACCACATGGCGGCCCGTTTCTCGAAGCGGTCGTGCAACTGGATCAGGGGCACGTCCTTGTACCAGCGGTACATGCCGTGAATCGGCGCGCACTTGAAATTTTGCACGAACAGCACACGAATCCCGATTTTGCGGCACAGTTCCTGCAGGCCCGTCATGCAGTCGTCAACCACCTCGGCTTCTGGGGTCCAGTAGGTAATGCGTTTTTTGCTTTTGGGGCGTACCTTGTTGGCCGCCGCAAAGGCGATGATTTCGGGGAGAGCTGCTTTCAAGCGCTTCCGCACCGGAATCTGTTCCTGCTTTTCCATCGGGTCTCGGTCCGCAAGAATCTCGCCACGACGAATCCACGCCGATGTGGCATACGGGTCCTTGACATCGGCAAGGGAGATGCGGAACGCCACCTTAAGCTTAGCATCCTTGTAGTAACCGTCCCACGCCTTGGGGGAGGCCACGGCGAAGAACTTGAGGAGGGGCATCAAAGATTTTTCGTTATCTTTCGTTTGTTGCACCCATTCGCGGACGTTAACCTCTTCGGGAAAAGACTTTCTCCAAAGAGACTGATCCGAAAGCGAAGCCTTGATGCGCTCGCGGGCGAGGAATTCATCGTACGACATCTGACGACGTAGCCAGTAAATCGCCGGAATTTCCGTAATCATCTCTAGCATTATCGCAACTTCCGGCGTAATACGGCAGTAGCCTTGCAAAATATCGTTCACCGCCTTGGGCGTATAGCCCATGCGAGCGGCCAGGTCATTCGCATTAAGGCCCATTTCTTCAAGTTTTTCGGCCAATTCACTTCCTGGGGAAGGAACATGCCACAATTCAATTTTGTTTCCGTTCATACAGCCACCTATCCGTGATAATCTACAATTTCAAGCATTTTTGCAATGCGTTCGTTCGCCCACACAATTTGTGCAACCGGCCCCTCGTTTGTGCTCTTGAATATCGACCTGTACGGCTGATCCAAGTCACAAGCCCATTGGCCCGCACGATTCCCTACCAAATCGTGATAATGCCCCGGTAACCCTCGCAAGGCTTCAAAATTAGCAGCATCACTAATTTGAGCTAGCCGATCAACGTAACGTTGGGCGCGCCGTTGTCCAAGCGTTTTCTGCGCATACGCCTTGTCAGTAGCGCATTTCTTCAGATTCTTGTCTTCAAAAAGAATGTTCATTCCTACCTCGTTATTTTACTACACCTATAATATATATTAAAATTTTAAATAATGCAATAGGTGTAGTATTTTTTTGAAAAATAAACGATAAGGATGCTGACAAGGAATTTTTAAAAAAGATTGACAGCAAGTGGTAAAAGTCAAAGGGGCCGAGTTTGACCCCTTGACAACTGCACCGAATTCGGTATAGTTAAAGCCCGCGCCTACGGATTGTGCTTGTAGATTATGCCTAGAGTTCGCTGCGGTCGCCCGTGACCTGCTTGATCACGTATTGCGGCGAGTCGTTTATGCAGATGTAGATGCGGCCGATGTATTCGCCGATAAGGCCAAGCATCATCAAGATGCAGCCGCCAATAATCAGGATGAGCGCGATGATGGTGCTCCAGCCATCTACCGTGGTGATGCCCAGCAGCCTGCGGACAATCACAAAAATCGAGAACGCGAAGCCCAGGAACGCGAAGAAGAACCCGAGAATCGTGCTTGCGCGCAGGGGTTTCACCGAGAACGCCGTGAAACCGTTGAGCCACAGGCCCAGCAGCCGTGCGAAGGAATAGCCCGAGGTGCCTTCCAGGCGGGAGCGGTGGTTCGTCTCCACCCAGGCGATCTTGCGGGTGACGCGCAGCACCAGCCCCACCAGATACGGGTAGGGGTTGTTGTATTTGCACATCTCGCGAATCACGAAGTTGCGTGCGACATAAAAGCTGCTGCCCTTCATGTCCTTGGGCGGGTCTAGCATCATTTCGCCCATCTTGCCCGCCATCCACGAACCGAAACGGCGGAACAGGTTCTGCTTGACCTCGCGGTAGTAGGCGTACACCACGTCGTAGCCTTCTTCCAGCTTGGTAATCAGGTCGTTCAGGGAATCCAGCGGGGCCTGGCCGTCGTCGTCCAGCGACACCACGTATTCGCCGGAACACTTGCCGTAGCCCGCCATAAGCGCGGAATGCTGCCCGAAGTTCTTGGCCAAGTTGATGCCGATGACGTTGTTCTCTTTCTGCGCGAGCCCCTCGATGACGCTCCACACGTTGTCGGGGCTGCAGTCGTTCACCAGCACGATCTCGTAGGTGTCGCCCGGGCGCTTGGCGGCCATCTCGCTCTTGATTTCGTCCACCACGGTGGTGATGGTCTTTTCGGAACGGTAACAGGGTATAACGAATGAAAACTTCGGCATGATGGACTCCAAGGGTAAATATACATCATTTTTCCGGGTAAAACGCTCCGAAATTAATGCTGGGGCATCACGCGTCGGGAGGGGGAGGGCTACACCGCGACCTTGAATACGATGCCACCCGTCACGTAACGGTGGATGATGGAATTGATGAGCGTCTGGTAAGGCATGCCCGCGGCCTTCGCCATTTTCTTGATGCCGTTCAGATCATCAAGCTGCATACGGATGGTAATGTTCTTCGCCGAAGCGGACATAATGTCAGCACGCATAGCTTCCAGCTCATCACGCGGAATAGGCTCTGTTTCGCCATTCTCGATAGCTTCCATCAAGGCACGTTCTTCTTCGTCAATCGGCTCATCTATAAATTTCGAGTTCGCCATTTTCATACCTCCTTTGGTAGACTCTGCTTCTGAACGCAGTCTTGAGAAAATACGTTCCATCCGGCTCAACAACATAAGGTACACAATGAACATACCCGTTTAACAAAACAAGAAACATTCTCTGCCCAGGATGGCCATCCTGATTTTTCACCTCATCGCCATCGAACCTGCCAGCAAGGATTTCTTGCCCTACTGATTCCATATCGATGTTATGCTTCTGCTTGACCACGAGAGCCTTCCCCGGATCAAACCGCACCTTCATCTCTATATTTATAATATACATAATTTACAAATCCCCGTCAAGTATAATTCAATCGTTTTTGCCCCGCGAATGATGTACATCCGCGACTTGAGCAGGTCTTATAAGGGGAATTCTAGGCTTCTTGACAAGCAACGCCTCTTTTTCATTCATCTTTCACTCCTCCCCGCAAACAGGCTTGAAATTGCGGGTCTTCAATTGTTTTTTGTGAGCGAAACTACTCACTTGTGCGCTAATATAAATTTTCAGTGTGTCGCTGTCAAGCGTTTTTCAAAAAATGTCCAGTAGAATTCGCTTTTTGTTGCCCATTTCCCCGTTTTCGGCTGTTCCGGCAGGGCGTATTATCTATATTCTCCGATAGATGCTCACCATCCTTAAATACATCGCCCTGGTCGGCACGTTCTTCATCTACACCACCTCGGGGGTGTTCTCGAAGCTTGCGTCGCAGCGGGAATGACCACGGGCGTGGTGTTCGGGCTACTGCTTGCGCACTTTGTGTTTGGCGAGGCCATCACCACGATGAACATGGTCGGGGCGGCAATCATCATCTTCGGCTTAACGGTCAAACCCCCGTCAAATCCAGTATTTCTTTAGCGCAGTCAAGAACCTGCGGCAACGTTATCCCTTTGGCAAACGGATTCTTGGTAACAAATCTTCTCCAAAAGTCATTTTGAACCAAATCCACTTTAATCGATTCTAGGATTTGCGGATATCCTTCCAAAGTTTCGAACGTATTCCGCCGGCGAGAAGTCGCTTCAAGAGCAAACCTTAGCGTTTTGAAGTTTATTTCATCTTTCTTCAATACATAAAGCATATACACATCGTAAAAATCTCTGGTTCGTGTATTAGCCGCACCTCTCGAAACAATTGTATCAAGTTTTTCCGCAAAAACATTCTCTAGTGGATAAGCCAAAACCGGAATCTCCTTATCGTCAAACACGCACTTATACATGTATTCTATTTCATGGGGAATGATGGTATCTCCAGTTGTAAGGTCAACCGTCAAAGGGACATTCATCTTTCCATAACGGCATTCAACAAATACCCTTAATCCAAGATAATCATCTTTTTCCCGAATCTCCTCAATCCGCTCGAACGAGAATGTCAGCTGATCGGCAATATCTATGCCGCAAATTTCCTTAAAAGCAGAATCAACATTTTCATAGCTGACGCTAAACCCCTTTACGGTCGCATCAATGTCCATTGTTGAGCGGCTTCCGATTCCAAGAATAGAAGCAATCAAGAAACCTCCCTTAATAACAAAATGGTCGCGAAAACGTGATACGGCAATTCTATCCAGCAAGCGTTCGAGGCAATACATTTGCAAGGTTGCCTGAGGCGTGATTCCATACTTTGATGACAAATCCTTCAATAGCGCCTTTAGCTGCATCTCGTTATTCGCAATCACAGCAGCACCTCTAAATACGCTCTGAGTTTTTTTTCTACATGAAAAGTCTTTGCAAGTTGCATCAGTTTCGGAATATTCTTTTCTTTACGGCCGACGTACGTTTTAATCGCATAGGTTATTGTCTGGATATCGGCCGCAACTTTGGCCGTCATGATTTCGCACAAGGTTCTTTCGGCAGAATAGGTGCGCACAACGTTACCTAAGGGCGTTTTGACCTCTACGATTTCAAGCGGATAAAGATTCTTCGATGAATGCTTTACTACAATTCCATTTTCTGCTAGAGTGGGCGAATGGTAGAACCCCTTAAACGTCATGGTCCACATAAACGGCGCGCGTTCTATCAGAGAATGCAAGAACAAAGCCGTTTCGCACGAGAATACGCCCGTCGGGCAACGATGCTGCAAATTCAGGAGTTCGTCCTCTTGTGCCGTTTCCAACTGATACACTCCTCGCGCAACCCTTACGATTTTCCTGGCATCGGAAAGCTGTTTCAGGAACATCCTGTGAATACCCGCAAGAGAAGCCTCTTTCGCTGTAATCCGCCCTCCCTTTTCCGAGAGAAGGTCCATCAGTATTTTCTCTTTATAATTGACAATCATACTAACAAATATACAAGATATTAGTATTTTTGTCAACATATTCCATCCTATCATCGTTTCCCTTCCTGCAGGCAATCACTTCACCATCGCAAGCACCTGTTCCTTAGAGACAAAGTTCAACACCGAGAACGCGGTCATTTGATTTCCCAAATCCTTGAACGACGCTCCCACGTGATAAACTACATCGTCGACGATTACAAAACGGTCGTGGACCTCGCGCATATTCTCCAGATGAACCTTCGGGAATTGCCTATTCAAGCGGGCCTCTTCTTCCCTCATGGCATGGGTAATCCTGGCAGAATAGATGGTCGCATTCACCCCTTCGGCGCGCTTTGCCATAAGGGATAACACCATGTCGTTGGCATACGGATCAATGATAATGAGTTCCTTTTTTGCGGACCGCACCAGCTGCACGGCAAACTCGTAACCGCTCCACTGCGAATGCGCGGGCAGCAAACCCTCGCTTGGCGGTAGGTTCGCTTTTACGAAAAAATCCACCTGCTTTTCGAGGTAAATGACCCGGGAATCAAGGTTTTCCAATCTGTTTTCGTGTGAAACGAGTCTTTGATTGACGCTGCAACCTCGGAGCAGGTGCTCTTTCAAAACTTGATTAGCCCAGCGGCGGAATTTTGTCGCTACGGCAGATTTGACCCGATAACCGAGTGACAGAATCATGTCCAAATTGTAGAACGGAATCTGACGATTGACCCTTCGAGAACCTTCTATTTGAACTTGTCGGAATTTCCGACAGGTTGACTCCAGGTCTAACTCGTTTTCTTCGTAGATATGGCCAATGTGTTCAACGATATTTGTTCGTGACGTGCCAAACAACTCCGCCATCTGCGCCTGCGTGAGCCAGACGGTTTTGTTTTCGACCCGGACCTCGATGTGGAACTCCCCGCCCTCCGGCTGATAAACGATAATCTCGTTCTTCTCGGCAGCCGGCATCAGCTCTTTTTCATTCATCTTTCACTCCTTCCCCGCCTACATGCCTGAAAAGGCGGGGCAAAAACGGTTTTTCTACTCATTTGAGCACCATGAAATATAAATCCATCGATGGCGATTGTCAATACCTGAAATGAAAAAAATTTGCCTCTAATAACAATTCTATATTCCCCGATAGATGCTCACCATCCTTAAATACATCGCCCTGGTCGGCACGTTCTTCATTTACACCTCGTCGGGAGTGTTCTCGAAGCTTGCGTCGCAGCGGGAATGACCACGGGCGTGGTGTTCGGGCTACTGCTTGCGCACTTTGTGTTTGGCGAGGCCATCACCACGACGAACATGGTCGGGGCGGCAATCATCATCTGCGGCATTACGCTGTACGCGAGGCCATGATGTTCTACGCGCTTGCACTATTCAACGTCTTTGTCGCAGCGGTGGCCCAGATGCTCCTGAAGAAGGCTGCCATCACGCCGCACAAATCATTCATCAAGGAATACCTGAACCCGTGGGTTATGGTTGGGTACTCGCTGATGGTTTTCTCGCTGGTATCGAACGTGTATGTGCTGAGCCAGGGCGTGCTGCTCAAGGAACTCGGCACCATCGAGGCGGCCAGCTACCTTTTCGTGCCGGCTCTGGCATTCGTCTGTTTCAAGGAAAAAATCAACCTGCGGAAAGTCGCAGCAATCGCGCTTATCTTAGCGGGCGTTGTCGTGTTCTTTTGGGAATGAGCGGATTGTCATATTAACGGCTTGTTTTTCTTAAAGTAGATTTCTGCACCGGCGTGTTTTCTTTTCCATTCACTAGGAATGGTGTATTGTCCAACTACATCGGGCATCTTCGCTCTGTAAAAACGGTCAATGTTGTTGACCAATTCTTTAACCTTCATGCCGTTTGAAAAGCCAAAATTCTTGATGTCACGGCTAGAGTTCGAAGGGGGGAAATATACTTTCACCTTAATGTTTTGGAAGTTTTTTAGAATGAACTCCAATGGCGGGATTAGGTCGGTATCGGCGCTTATCAGACAAACGGAATCAACTTTTTCCTGTACACAATCTCCAATCATCCGGACGGATATGTTTACATCGGTCTTTTTTTCTTCGGGCCTAGGAATTGCAAACTTGCAATGTGGGCACACAATCGTTTTTGTCATGTATTTCCCGCGAACGATTTCAAACCTGTCGCCATTCAATTCTTTATTCGCGTTCAAAAAGGCACTTTGACGGCTGCTCTTGTCAGGGTCAAGCGGCGATGCGGTAAAATAGACTACTTTTACAAGTTCTTGCCCTTCGGAAAGGAAACTTTCGCAAAATCTAACGACATCAATCCAGTAGGCACACCCCCAACGGGAACCGTTGGTCGCTTCAAATGACCTTTTGATGCCGAAATAAAAGTTGAAACCGTCTATATAGAATGCGACCTTTGACATGTACCCCTCAAAAAAAATGCCGCCCGTAGGCGGCTAGTCCCTGAAAGAAATCAGGGCGATGCTACCATTAATATATAAAAAAAGAGACTTCTTGTCAATTTTTGTACTTATATCCCCACTTGCTTTAACATGTGTGCAAATGTACACTAATTTAGTGGCTCTGTCAAGTCATTTTCGCGATTATTTTTTGGAACTAACCCGCCGACCCTGTTGATGATATCTATGACCTTGCCTAACAACTTATAAAAGCCAATCCGTCTCTTGACGAATTCAATGCAGATGGACAACAGCAGGCTAGTTGTGAACAGTGCCAAGAAAATCAGGATAGGGTACTTGAATCCGTAAATGAAATCCGTAAAGAAATACCCGACAATAAAGGTGTGGGTGAGGTACATGTTCATGGAGTGCTTGCCCGCGTATTGCAAGAACGTGAACCGCCGCTTCGTTATGCGGCAAAGGCACACTACTGCCAGCGCGATAAATACCGTGGCGAAGGGGGCAATACGACAGGAACTCAAGCTGGCAATGGCACGAATGGCCCGCCAATAGAGCAAGGGGGTTGCAATTACAATGGATGCCCCAAGAACAGCCAGAGCCCAAGAATCAACCCGTTGAACCACCACGTTACGTTGTATGAACTGTAACTTTGCTGCCCTAGCATGTCGCTTATGAATGACCTTATCACGTTGGCATTTTCGCCATAGGCGACTTCCAGTGGACGTCTGAAGTCAAAAAATGCCTGCCCGGGCCAAGACGTACGCAACTTGCCCATATTCCGGGCCCGCAAGAAACAAATGATGAAGAAGCATCGCCATAATGGCAATGGCCTTGATTATCCACGTTTCGTCGGGCTTAATGCTGTAATCCATTTTAGATGCGGGCATAAAAAGAAAAAAAGAGTGATATTCCTTTGATTAATAATATATATTACTGAATGTAAAAATCCTTTTAAGGTCCATCTTTGGAAGACAGCATGTTAACTAACAAGACGATTCTGATAACTGGCGGCACGGGTTCGTTCGGCAATACGTTCGTCCCGATGACGCTGGCCAAGTATAATCCCAAGAAGATTATTATCTACTCCCGCGACGAGATGAAGCAATGGAACATGGCAAAGAAGTTCCAGGGCGACGAACGCGTGCGGTTCTTTATCGGCGATGTCCGCGACAAAGACCGCCTGTACCGTGCTCTTGATGGAGTGGACTACGTAGTCCATGCAGCAGCCACAAAGATTGTCCCAACAGCGGAATATAACCCGTTCGAGTGCATCAAGACCAACGTTCACGGGGCAATGAACCTTATCGATGCCTGCCTGGACAAGGGGGTCAAGAAACTCGTCGCACTCTCTACCGACAAAGCATGCAAACCGGTCAACCTTTATGGCGCAACCAAACTCTGTTCCGACAAACTCTTTGTTGCTGGCAACTCCTACTCTGGCGGCAAGTCCACAAAGTTTGCCGTAGTCCGCTACGGGAACGTGATGGGCAGTCGTGGCTCCGTAATCCCGTTCTTTATGGAAACTGCCAAGACCGGCAAACTTACCATCACGGACAAGCGCATGACGCGGTTCATGATTAGCCTGGAACAGGGCGTCGAACTCGTGTGGCATGCGTTCGAGGACATGGAAGGCGGCGAAATCTACGTCAAGAAGATTCCTTCCATGAACATCTGCGATATCGCAACGGCTGTCGACCCGAATGCCGAACAAGTAGAAATCGGAATTCGTCCGGGCGAAAAACTCCACGAAGCAATGATCAGTTCCGAAGACTCCTACTACACCTATGAGTATGCGGAACACTTCAAGATTCTTCCGCAAATTTGCGAATGGGGTCCCATTGAAAAGATGATAAAGGGCGGCACAAGAGTTCTTGAAGGATTCAGTTACACATCTGACAATAACAAAGAATGGATGACCATTCCGCAGCTGCAGAAGTGGATAGAAGAAAACAGGACCAAGGTAGGAAACATCTAGTTTCGAGGTGCAGATGATTGGCTATGGGCATCAGTATATAGACGAATCCGACATAAAGGCGGTGGTCGATGTTCTAAAATCGGACTATCTTACGCAGGGTCCGTCTGTCACCAAATTTGAGCAGGAAATTTGTCGTATTACCGGTGCAAAATATTGCGTTAGCGTGAGTAACGCTACCGCAGGGTTGCATATTGCTGTTGCAGCGTTGGAATTAGGCGATAATGCAGAAGGAATTACGACCCCCAATACCTTCCTCGCCTCAAGCAACTGCATGGTCTATAACAAAATCAAGCCTGTTTTTGCAGATATCAATCCTGTTACCTACAATATCGACCCCATTGAAATTGAAAAACACATTACAGACAAAACCAAACTTTTGATACCCGTCCATTTTGCAGGCTTACCATGTGAAATGGAAAAAATCAGCGCAATCGCTAAAAAGTACAACCTCCGCGTTATAGAAGATGCCGCACACGCCATTGGCAGCCAATACGCAGACGGTTCCTATGTGGGCAACAGCAAGTATTCCGACATGACCGTATTCAGTTTTCACCCCGTAAAAACAATAACAACGGGCGAAGGCGGGGCTGTTACAACCAACGATGAAAAACTGTACCAAAAACTGCTGATGCTCCGTAGTCACGGGACAACCAAAGACGGAAATCTTCTAACAAAGAATCCTGGCCCCTGGTATTACGAGATGCAGGCTCTTGGTTTCAATTACCGAATGACGGATATACAAGCAGCGCTAGGTTATTCGCAGTTGCAGAAACTAGACTTTTTCAAAAAAAGGCGTCGCGAAATCGTCGCGAAATACAACAATGCTTTTGCAGGAATGAAATTCCTTAAAACGCCTACAGAGCCCGAAAATGTCAGTTCCTGTTTTCACCTATACGCAGTACAAATAGATTTTACTGCACTAAGCAAGACTCGTGCTCAGGTAATGCAGGAACTTCGGGAAAATGGCATCGGAACACAGGTGCATTACATTCCTGTACCAACGCAGCCATTCTATAAAGAAACATATGGATATAAGGACGGTGATTATCCAATTGCCGAAAAGTATTATGAACAGGAACTGTCCTTGCCGCTTTATCCTGGATTGAGCGACGAAGATGTAGAGAACGTGATCAAGGCTGTAAAGGAAGTAGTTGGATGAATAGTATTGCAATAATCACTGCACGAGGCGGAAGCAAACGCATTCCCCGCAAGAATATAAAAGATTTTTGCGGCAAACCTATTATTGCGTATTCAATAGAGGCGGCTTTAAAATCGGAACTATTTGACGAAGTCATGGTCTCTACCGACGACGAGGAAATCGCCGAAATTTCAAAAAAATATGGTGCAAAAGTCCCCTTTATGCGTAGCAAAGAAAACTCAAATGATTTTGCCACAACAGAGGACGTGTTAATCGAAGTTCTGGAAAAGTATAAAAAAAGGGGAAAGTCTTTTACATATGTATGCTGCATTTATCCAACAGCGCCCTTCGTCACTCCACAGAAACTTATCGCAGCAAAAGAACTATTGTTCAATAGTCCATCTGCAGATTCAATTATGCCTGTAACAACATTCAGCTTTCCGCCCCAACGTGGGTTAATCATAAAAAACAATTCGTTGACATATATGTATCCGGAAAATGCCACAAAAAGAAGCCAGGATTTAGAGCAAATTTATCATGATTGTGGTCAGTTTTACTATTGTAAAACATCTTCTCTACTCAAATACCACGATGTAATTGGAATAAATACACTGCCGTTAATTGTTCCCGAATCAGAAGTTCAAGACATTGATAATGTCTCTGATTGGAATATCGCCGAAATGAAATTCAATCTTGCTCATAATTCGAAAAACGGGAAATTTACATGAGAAAAAAGATCTCTTTCGACATTCGCAAAAGTACGAAGTACAATAAAGAAAAATGGGTTTCTCTTCATAACGAAGCAAGATTCAGGCCTAGATATCCAATAGAAGAAGTTGTACAATTTGTTTTCAGGAACTATAGAAGCACTCGTTCAGAGGTTCGAATTTTAGATGCGGGCTGTGGAGCTGGACGTCATGTAAAATTTCTCGCCGAAGAAGGCTTCATTCCCTATGGCATAGACTTTTCTGAATCCGGTGTAGAATATACAAAAAAGATGCTTTCGTTATCAGGGCATGACAAATTCTCGTCAAACATCATTTGTGGATCTATCGCGGAACTTCCATTTAAAAAGTCATATTTTAACGCAATAATATGCTGGGCTGTACTATATTATTTATCAGAAAACAACATAAAAAGCGCCATTTCAGAATTTCATCGGGTGTTAAAAAGAAAAGGGAAGTTATTGCTTTTTGTCAGAAATACCGACGACTATAGATATGTAAACAGCGCCAATAAAAATGGTTTTTACGCAACAATTAACGAATCGTCTGAGTCGCGAAATGCTTTTTCAGAGAACGGAATGACGCTCTTCTTTTTTGAGCAAAATTATATTGAAAATCTATTTAAATCCACATGGGGAAAAAATATAAAAATTGAAATTGAAAGGGATGTAAAAACTATTGAAAATGGGCAATACGCTGACAGTAATTTCCTAATCATTGTCACCAAAAATTAAATTTTTTTGAGTAATAAATAATGTTCAGATTATACGACAAAATTTCAAGCAACCAAGTCTATACAATTGCAGAAATGAGCGCGAATCACGCAGGGAAACTTGAAAACGCATTAAAAATTGTTCATGCCGCCAAAGAAGCAGGTGCTGATTGTTTGAAAATTCAGACATACACTGCTGATACTATTACAATCGATTGTCGAAATGAGTATTTCCAAATTCATGGTGGACTGTGGGACAATTATAATCTTTATGATCTTTATAAAGAAGCTTTTACTCCTTGGGAATGGCAACCGATTATAAAAGCGGAATGCGATAAGATTGGCATAGATTTTCTATCGTCTCCTTTTGATAACACTGCTATAGACTTTCTTGAATCAATTGGCTGCGAAGCGTATAAAATTGCGAGTTTTGAAATTGTAGATATTCCGCTAATTGAATACACCGCCTCTAAAGGAAAGCCTATGATTATTTCCTGCGGAATGGCCACTGAATCTGAAATACTTGAAGCTGTTGAAGCGTGCCGCTCTAAAGGAAATAATAAAATTGTACTGCTGAAATGTTGCAGCGAATACCCAACTAATTATGCCAATTTGAATCTTGACATGATCCCCGAAATGCACAAGCTGACCAATGTACCAATCGGACTGTCTGATCACAGCATGGGTTATCTTGCAGATGTGGTTGCCGTTGCGAAAGGAGCCGTGGTTATAGAAAAGCATTTTTGCCTTTCAAGAGCAATCAAAAATGCCGATTCTGAGTTTTCAATGGAGCCACAAGAATTCGCAGAAATGGTCTCAAAAATTAACGAAGCTACAAAAATGGCAGGAGAAATCTCCTATGGACCAACGCCTTCTGAAATAGAAGAATACAAGTGTAGAAGAAGCTTATTTGCCGTAAAAGATATAAAAAAAGGAGAATTCATTTCTCTTGATAATGTCAGAAGCATTCGGCCTTCAAATGGGCTTTCTCCTAAATATTTGCATGAAATCTTAGGGAAGAAAGCTAATCAAGATATTAATTATGGGACTCCCTTAAAAATAGACATGTTCAGTAAAGACTTATGATTGCAATAAGAGTTGATTGTAATAGTGAAATTGGGATGGGGCATGTAATGAGATGCCTATCTGTTGCGGACTCGATAAAAGCACTTGGCGAAAATGTGTATTTCATTGTTGCAAAGGACTCTGATACATCTGTCTTTGATAAAGCATCTTACGAATACTTCGTTTTAAAAGATGATAAAGATGTTTGGTCGGCCGCCGAAGTTTGCGACTTATTAAAAGAAAAAAAAATAAGCAAACTTCTTCTTGATTCTTATAGGATTACGGAAGAAAAATTAAACACGCTATCTGCAGAAGTAAAAGTTTTATATTTAGATGATTTACATTTGTTTGATTATAATGTAGACTCAATAATAAATTACAATATTGAAGTCACTAATGACGATTATTTACCAACCAAATACTTTAATAGAAAGCTTTTTATCGGTCCAAAATACTTCCCTTTAAGAAGAGAACTTCAAAATGTAGCTAAATCAAAAATCAAAAACAGCATAAAAAACGCAATTATAACTACAGGCTCTACCGAAAAAAACAAAATTATAAAACAGATAATCAACGCAATTAATGTAAACAGGTACACGGAAATCGATTTTTACATTCTTAAAGGAGTGTTTTATGATGAGTCTTACAAAAAGGAATTAGATCATCTAGCAGACGATTATAAAAACATTCACATTCTTGAATGGGGACAGGATATGGCAAAGCTTTACACAAAAGCCGATCTTGTAATCGCTCCAGGTTCAACTACAACATTTGAAGCACTCTCTTTAAACATTCCATGTATTAGTTTTGATTTTGTCGACAACCAACACGCACAATGTATGTATATGGAAAAAATGGGTATAGCTCCATATATCGGTAATTTTGCGGAAAACGCGGTTGCCCCTGAGATAATCAACAACGCTTTTTCAAAAATATTAAGCTACAATTACAGAAAAAAACTTGAATTCCAATATTCAAGATTGTTTGATGGCAAAGGCAGCCAAAGAATTGCTGAAATTTTGGTAGGTCAATAATGAAGATTATAACAGGAGCGAGAGCATCTACGGTATTATACAACTGGCTTCTCAGCAATAAAATTAAAACATCCGTTTTAATTCCGTGTAATATATGCGAGTCTGTTCCCGCAAGTTATATGAAAGCCGGTTGCGAAGTTTCTTTTTGCGACATTTCTAAAACCGATTGGGGAATTGATTTAAGCGTCGTTAAATCAATTATTAAAGACAAAAATATCGGGATTTTACATTATAATCATACTTACGGGCGCGTATCAGAAAAAGACTCCGAATTCCTAACGGAAATAAAAAAAACATATCCAAATATTGTAATAGTAGACGACAGGTGTCTTTCTATTCCTTCGCTAACCAACAATGATAATTGTAGTTTAACAATATATTCAACAGGTTATTCAAAATACTTGTCAATAAATGAAGGTGGATATGGTTGCATGAGCGACAAATATAATTACGCAAATCACCTTCAAAATTATATTCCTGAATGTGAGAAAATATTTGAGAAACACATAAAAGCATGTCATACAACACATACCCCAATTGACACGAATATCATGCTTTCAGATTGGATGCCTTTTGAATTTAACGATGTTAATTATTTCGAACGGATATACATTCAGAAAGAAAAAACCGACATTCACAAAAAGATGATAAATGACATATACTCAGTTATCCCTGGAGCATTGCCGAAGGAATACAACAATTGGAGATACAATCTTTTATTAGAAAATGCGACTGAATGCAAAAAAGCACTTTTTGAACATGGACTGTTTTGTAGCAATCATTATATGAGTCTTGGAAATGGCTATTTTTCACCACAAAAAACGCCTAATGCAGATTATTTGGAACGACACATTGTAAATCTTTTTAATGATTTTTGCTATACAAGAGAACAAGCTGAGAAGACTGCTGAACTTTTGAGAAAAAAAGCAATACCGGCAGAGATAAAACTATGAAAAGTGTAATGATACTTGGCGCAGGTCCATATCAAGTACCAGCCATTCAAACTGTAAAAGAACTTGGTTACAAGGCAATTGTATTAGATTATGACAAAAAAGCTTCAGGAGTCGCTTTGGCTGATGAGTTTTATGAAATCAGTACAATTGACAAAGATCGTGTTCTAAAAAAAGCCGAAGAGTTGAGACCGAACTTTATAATTACATCAACAAGTGATTTGCCTGTAAGAACAGCGGCCTATGTTGCTGAAAAATTAAATTTGGAAAAAGATCTGTCGTATGCGAATTCAATTTGCGCTACAGACAAATCTGCAATGAGAGAACGTCTTAAAAAATCAGGTGTCCCGATTCCCAACTTTTTTTCATGTCGTAATTTTGATGAGTTCACAGACGCAATAAGAAGGTTTAGCAATTATTGCATTGTTAAACCGGCGGATAATGCCGCAAGTCGTGGAGTAAAACTAATAGACAAGAACCTTACTAAGAGCGAATTAGAAGAGCAATATAACTTCACTAAGCATTATTCCAGAAATGGAGTTGTTATGGTTGAAGAATTTATGACAGGTCCAGAAGTTTCTGTGGAATGTTTCATTGTAAATGGAAAACCGAATGTCATCGCAATAACAGATAAACTTGTAACTTCTTTACCATATTTTGTAGAATTAGGGCATTCAGAACCATCGCAATTGCCTGAAGATGTACAAAATGGAATTAGAAACGTCGCGATACTAGCAATAAAGGCGATTGGCATTCAAAATGGCGTTTCGCATGTTGAACTAAAAATCACTCCTAATGGCCCCAAAATAGTTGAAATCGCAGCAAGGTTAGGAGGCGATTATATCACGGCGAAGCTCGTTCCTTTATCCACAGGTGTAGATATGGTGAAAAATTCTATTTTCCTTGCACTTAGACGGCCTTTTGATATCGAAAAAACTTTGAACTGCGGGAGTGCGATACGTTTTATAACAGCCCCTAAAGGGGTTGTAAAAGAAATCAAAATAGAAAAAAATCCCCTTGAAATCGAAGGTGTAAAAGACTTTCAACTGAATGTTAAAGTTGGTGATTCCGTAGCAGATGTAAAATCAAGTAATGATAGAATTGGTTTTGTGATAACACAGGCAAAAACAGCAAAAGAGGCTATAGAAATTGCAGAAAGAGCTTTAAGTTATGTCAGGATTGATGTTGATTTTAATTTCGGCAAGGGAGGTCTGATTAGACAACCAATTGTACGCAGAGAGTTCGCTTAGTAAATTATCTCATAAATCCAGATGTCGTAAAAAATGTCTTTGTAGTTTTTTTTCAATTTTATAGCCAATTCTGAAACATTGTTAATTTTTGCTCGCGATATAATGTACCGGCATTTATATGTATTTCGGAGAATATTCATGTTAATCATCAATGACACCCCCCTCACGTTTTTCCTTCTAGTTGGTTGATAATCGATTTCTTTGTTATAGACATACCTTCGTCCACTCCATGAGTCAAAATAATCCATTGCCCATTTGTTCCTTTCAAACTCGGGTAACATCAAATCGTGCCAAAGAACCTGTTCTTTATATGGGTAAAAACTAATGTATCCATCAATTGTATTAAAATTATTATACAATAAAACTCCAGGATGAAAGCCCACAGCAGCAACATTTTCGCCCTGATAATTAATATCTCTCTTTATTTTTTCAAAAAGAGTTTTTGAATAAAAATCACGCCACGAAATTTCAGTCCCTCCAAAAAGGTTCTTACTCCAAGACGGCTTTGAATCGTAGTAATACGTGCACATTGGACCGCTATTGCCCACAAATATGAACAAAATCTGCAAAAGAGCTAAAGCATAGGCCGTCGTTCTATACTTTTTATTTTTGCCAATGTATAGAAGTCCTGCAGAAAAAGCAACATACCAAAAAAGACGCCCTATCGTATAGATTCGCGTAAATGAAACTCCAGCTAGAGGTGGGCATATTATTTTGACAACTTTATTTACAATCTGTGATTCGGACAAGGATGCCATAAATGCGCAGCCAAAACAAACAATTAGGCAGAAAAGCAACACATTATTTTCTAAACCTATTTCCTGTTTTTTGCTTTTCAAGTATTTAAATACTGAAACCAAGCCTACGCCTAAAACAAGCCAAACAATAAGCCTGTTTTGGAGCGTCGGCGCATGATAATGAGCGCTGAAAAAATACGTCATAAATGAGCGAAGAAATGATTCAGGAAGAATCACAAAATAATCCCGATTCAACGGCTCCGCCACCACAAATCGAATATATATTAGGTGAAAATTTACAGCGCAATAACCGGCAACCAACAATAACCAAGCCACGATTAGATAGAGATTAAATTTTCTTTGCTTTAGACATATTAGAGCACAAAACAACAACCATGTGCCGCAAAGAAAGATTCCTACACCAGACAATTCGCTCAAAAATGGAATAAAAAAGGACAAGACAAGCCATTTCTTTTCCTTTTTTGTAATTAGGTTATAAAAAACTAAAGCGGCAAGAGGCAAAGATGCCAGCGCCATTTTATAAGAGCATATAGATGGTAATAAAGCATACGCCCAAGAAGTAAGTACTAATATAATGACATTTCCATTTTTGAACAAAGTCTTTTGAAAAGAAAACATTGAGAAAAAGCCCAACAAAATGCAGATAGTATAATTTAAGACATAACCAACATACGTTGGGAATAGACAATAAACAAAATTATATAGAGAAAATCCTTCTCTGTTAAAAAAGATTGTTGAAATTCCATTCATCACGGGAATGGTTTCATCAAATTTCCAAAGCAGATGGTGCTCATGGATGTAACTAAAACGAGGCACGGAATCATCTAAATTATCATGTATCGTTACAACGGAATCTTCTCCAAAAAGAACAAAAGGTGATACAAACAGCCCTAAAAAGAACAGTGAAATAAAAATACAGAAAAAAAGATCTACTTTTTCTTTTCTTTCAGAATACCATCTCCGGCACAATTGCGTTTCGCTTATCATTGTACCCAAAACCAGCAATCCACTGCAATAAAGAGCAACGGAACAATCGCACAACATGTCTTTCCATAAAGCAGGAAGCATCACGTTTTCTTTTGTAAGAACGCTAAACAATAAAATAAGATGATTTACTAAAACATCTTGAATAGCAGACACTCTTAACAAGCATCCGAGAAAAAAACAAACAAATATAATTATTAGCCGAAGATTCCTATACATCAAAAAATCCAATCGCGAATAACATTTTTCTGAACAAAAAACGCTTTTTTAGCAAGTAATGCCATGGGAACGTCTGATTTAGAATCCGAATAGAAACAATCCGGATTTTCTTTCGGGAATATCTGCTTCCACCTCACCACTTTTTGATCTGCATAACAATTTTCGCCATTCACTTTTCCCGTCAACTCGTCAACTTCAGTCGCGATAAGATTCGACACGTTCAAGCGATTGCATATTTCTCGTAAAAGGAACTCAGGCGAAGCGCTTATCACGCAATCGTCTTGCCTCTTAACATCCTGATACCAATTTGCAATTTTATTCTCGTTTTCATTCCAAAAAAGATTGACAAAATCATCGACGCAACGGATCCCCTTAAAAAAGGAGAAAAAAGCACTTTTCAAACCGTTTTTATCGAAGACTCTTAAGCTGTACAAAACAAAGGCCAAACACTGAAAAGGCAGATAGAGAACAAGCGATTTCTTTTTTTTTAGGCAAAAAAGCCAAAAATCAATGCTGGAATCCCCATTATATATTGTACCGTCGAAATCGTACACATTCATAGAATGTATAATACTCCAAAAAGAATAACTAAAAAAAGAGTTATTAACCCAATAAGTACTTTATCTTTCCATACAACTTCAACAGGATCTCCATCGGACGCGCCTTCCACATCTAGGCTATAACGCATGCATATCAATATTACAATAGGAACAGTCCATACAACATCTTCTTTAGGATATTCTTTTGCCCATAGTGCATAAAAAACTAAAGCCATCGTTAGACATAAATACATAAATTTATCAAGAAACCCCAAGTTATAAGCTTCCAAAACCTTTCTGGAATTTTCGCGTTTTACATTTTTCAATTCTCCACGTCTTTTTCCTAGACCAAAATAAAATGATCCTGCTATTACAGTCAAATAAAGCCATGACGAAACGTATGTGCCAGCAATATCAGCTCCAAACATTATACGGAACAAGAAGCCCGACATAAGAATAACAATATCAAGTATTGGGATGTTTTTCAGTCCAAAACTGTATAACACGCTAAATAAGAAATACAATACAACATACACATAAGATGTCATCGGAATACAAAAATGTATACCAATATAAATTAAGATTAAGGAGGCTCCTAATAAGCAGGTTATGGCATAGCAAGATGCCTCGTTATGAGAAATTGCGCCGCATGCGACCGGACGCATTTTTTTTACGGGATGCAAGGCGTCAATTCTGGCATCTTTAATATCGTTTATGATGTATATGGTAGAGGCCAACAGGCAAAAGGCTGCCATGCCCAAAGCACAAACAATCATTTTTTGTGGATTGAAAGGATCTCCTGTAAAAGCAAGAGGAACAAAAACTAGCGTGTTTTTGATATAGTGCTTAACCCGCAGCAGACGAATTATGTAAATGTTTTTTTTCATTTGCCGCGCTCAGAAAAATTTTGATACGCTTCTACAAGCATATCACTGTCATTATATTGAGGAGTCCAATCTAAATCTTTTTGTGTATCGGCTATATCAAGCATGTATTCCTGATCCGCAATCATGAACTGCTCGGGATACATAACCGTCATACCGATTTTATCAAAAATAGTCAACATTTTTTTCGTTATGTTTCCAGGCAAATGAATTATCGGTGAATGCGAACCCGCCTCCCGTATCGTATCCTTCAGCAATGTCGTAATATCGGGCGAAAGCTCTGAGCCCAAATTATATTCCTTGTTGGGAAAATCTTTTTCAATGGCTTGTATTATGGCTGAAACACAATCAAATACAGATATCATTTGGTAATGATTTTTCCCATTTCCAATTGTCGGAACAGGAATACCTTTTTGAACACAAAAAAACAATTTTTTCAATATACCAAGTCTTCCCGGACCATTTATCATTCGAGGACGGAAGATGGTTATTTTCATTCCTTTTTTTCTATAATCGCGACATATTCTTTCGCATTGCTTTTTACTTAACCCATATGGTCCAATCGGGTTCTGTGGGTGTTTTGTATCCACCGGAAGATAAAGAGGCAGTCCATAAACCATATCACTTGAAAAGAATACCCCTCTGGACACACCTTTTTCAAAAGCAGCCTTCAAAATGTTTTCAGCCCCAATAACATTCGTATCAAAGAAAAATTTATGTCTGTTTCTGGGGACTTTCAAATGATACTGATTCGCCGCCAGATTTACGATAAAGTCATGTTCTTGGAAACGAATTTGTCTAATTTGAGATATATCGCGAATATCGCACTTTTGATACTTAACAGCATTCAAAATACGAGCATTTAGCGAATCCTGCAAATCACAGCATGTCACTTCATAATCCAATTCAGCAAGTTTATTTGCTAGAAAAGAACCGACAAAGCCATTGCCACCGAACACGTAAACCATACTAACTCCTAGAAATCAGGATTACGCCTATACAAATAACGACAATGCCAGCGATCCGAATCGTAGTAATCGACTCCGAGAAAAAAACATAGCCAAAAACAGCAGAAAGTACATATCCAACGCTTAAAAAAGGATACGCAAAACTAACCTCGGCTTTAGAGAGTACACTCATCCACAAAAGTATTGATACGGCATAGCACAGCATAGCAAGCCATAACCAAACATTCGCAATCAACAAGTTCATATTCTGGAATATTGAAGACACAGGCATTTCGCCAATTTGCAGCATACCTTTGCGAATCAGCAATTGTGCACCACAATTCAATAATACGCTAGATAAAATCAACAAGATAATCATGTTCCTATCCTTTTCATTCTTCAATTTTAACAAAAACAGCATTCTCTTGCACACGGAATCATTTTTTTTCACCCGAACTAGCACTCTTGGATTAAGGATATTATCGTATTTTGTTAGATTATCTGAGACAATTGAGGTCATTTATTGTTTCTAACTAGAATCAAATCCGTTCTTAGCAACGAGACCCTCCGTAATGGGGCCTTTTTCACACTTTTTTCCTTTATCAACAAAGGTGTAAATTTCATTTTATTACTCTTGCTAGCTAAGTATATTACACCTACAGAATATGGTTATTGGAGCTTGTTCGGCACTATAGTGATGTTCATTGGATACTTTATCGCAATGACCACTGAAGGATACATATCCATTTCATACTTTCAAGATGGAATGGCGGGGGTCAAGAAATCTTTTTCTTGCATTTTGTTGACTACGCTAATTGTGTCGGGATTTCTCTTTTTTACTGTAACCTTGTTAAAAGACTATTTACAGCAATTATTAGATATCCCATGGCAATACTTGTATCTAGCAATCGGAATAGCTTTCTTTACTGTTTACTCTAATATCTGTTTAGAATTTTTACGAATAAAGAAAAAAGTAGCCCTATATGGTTTATTTTCTTGCAGTAGTGCGTTCCTTGTATTCGGTTTGTCAATTATTCTTGTCAAATATTTCTTAATGGGATGGCGGGGTTGTGCTCAAGCCCAGTTTCTCAGTGTTATGTTATTTGGAGTAATCGGATTATGCTATTTTTTGTTCAGTAAAAAAATCGGAAAGCCTAATAAAACTTACTGGAAAATAATGCTTGCTTGGGGAATTCCGTTAATTCCGCATTTAGCAGCGCAATTTATTCGTTTAGGTTGTGACAGATATATTATTGATTATTATTATTCTGTAGAAATGGTCGGGTTATTTAGTTTTGCCTATACTTTGGCTATGGCAATAAGTACAATTGGATACGGCTTTAACGAAGCCAACAGCGTGAACATCTTTGAAACTTTAGGGGATTCAAATTTAAAGCCTAAAGAAAAAATCAATCTTTTAAATAAGCAAAAAAAGAATATTCTCCGAGTATATTTATGCGGGTTATTCGTGATAATTCTGCTGAGTATTCCTTTAGTTCCAAAATTATTGCCCCAATATGCGTCAGCAATCCCCTATTGCATTGTTTTGTCTATCTTTGCTTTTTTTCAATGTCTGTATTTTCTATACACAAATTTCTTATTCTTTTTTAGACAAACGCAATTACTGATGTATATAACTTTTTCTTTTGCCGTAATACATTTTATACTATCGATTTTGTTAACACGCTATTCGCTATACATTACTTGTTGTATATATTGTTTTACTCAATTAGGGGTTGTTCTTTTCGTCCGGAAAAATGCCATCGAAGCTATTAAAAAGAACTTAAATTAAAAGTATTTTGGTAATATTATAACAGGATATTCAAAATGACTAGGGTATATATAATAGAAACTCCGTATCATTTATTGATTTGTGCCACTAAAACAATTCTTGAAAAAAGAATGGGAAAAGACGTTGTTTTATTGTATAAACAAAATTTTTCTTCAACCACGATAAAAAGATTAAAAACAATCTTTAAAGAAGTTTTATGTTTTAATTTGATTGAGAACTTTATTGGTCTTCTGAATCTCAAATTGCGTCAAAAGAAAATACCATTACTTCCTTTTTTTATAAGGCAGAATCACAATATTAACGAAAAATGGTTAAAAAATAAAGAAGTGTTCATATTTAACGATAACGACTATTACGGCTGTTTTCTAAACTTCATGAAGAAAGATTATAACCTCATAGAAGATGGACTTAATTGTTTTTCTTCTGATTTGGAAGCTTATGTACGTAAACATCGCCATAAGTTATATCTATTATTAGGCTTTTCATGGGATAGTTTCGGAGAATCGAAATTCACAAAAACAATTGAAGTCAACGACATTAGTAAAATGCGTATCAAATATCCCAACTCTATAGAAATGAATAGAGACCAACTATTCAAAAGTTTAAGTGATAATGATGTCGACACCATTGCTTATGCGTTCAACTATCAGCCCCTTCTTTTTTCGCCCAAAGGGGATTATTCTCTTCTGTTAACGCAGCCTCTTTCCGAAGATGGCTATGTAAGCCATTCAAAAAAAATTGAAATATACCAATATCTAGCTGAAAAGTATGCTGTTGGTACTCTCTATGTAAAGGCCCATCCAAGAGAAAAAGAAGATTACTCCAAAATATTGCCCAACGCAGTCATCCTAAACAACAACAAAATCCCATTTGAATTATACCAGTTAAAAGAAAAATTCCATTTCAAACGAGCTATATCGACTTTCACTACTGCCATGGATTCAATATTCTGTGCAGACGAAAAAATACAAATGGGAGTGGAGTGGACTAGAAATTTCTAGTCAGAGCTCATTTCCCTTCCACAATCTTCAACGCAGTCGCAAAATCTTGCATTTGTTCCATTTCTTCGGGTTCCAGAGAAATATTGAACGCCCCTTCGATAGCGACAATCAAGTTCAAATGATGAATGGAGTCCCACGCCTCGCAATTCTCTTGCGAAACCGTAGCATCAATGTCCTGCGTTTCTAGGACATCCTTAAAAATTTGCAGCAACTGTTCGGACTTACTCATACGTTATCCTTTTTCAAGTAATATACATAAGTTTTTTTCTGTTCACCCTTGTCCATCACTGAAAAGCCCACAGACTCGTAGAAATTTTCCACCAATTGGTTTTTTGGAGTCTTGTTATAAACCGCCGTCACGTTCTCCAGCGGCACCTCTTTCAGACCTAAGAGGATTTGTTCCACAAATGTATTTTCGATTTTGCGTCCCAAAATTCGGCAGCTCAAGAACAGGTTCTCTATATGAGCTTCATTGCCGATTAGCGATACGATAGCCGCTCCAGTAAGTCCGCTATCGCCAAATTTGTCCTTCACCGAAAGCGAGAAAACTTTTCCGTTGCGTTCAATAATTTCCTTGAGTTCCAAGTCCGTATAGCGTTTGCCGGTCAAGTTGAACTGGTTTGTTTTTTGCGACATTTGGGCGATGCGGGGCAAGTCCGCAGGGTCGTTCAAGCGAATGGTCGTTTCGATTTGCAGGCTCTTGATAAAGTCGTCGATATTTGTGAACAGTTGCTGCAACTGACGGCGTTCCGCATTCTGCTTGTATTGTTCCGTCTTGCGAAGGTCTTCGGCAGATGCCTGATATATGTTAAAATACTGTTCCTGCAAATTCTTGAAAAACACCGGCAACAGATACGGGGCCGTCGGGAAATCAGGAACAGTTACTTCAGGGAGCATGCTCTTTACCAGTTCGCGTTCAGCAGGCTGGTCGTCAAGGAACACCATACTATCTAAGCCGATATTCAGTTCCTTCGCAAGTTCAGCTATATTGCCAGCCTTGTCATTCCAGTTTATGCGCCAGGCGGCAATGTGTTGTTTCTTTATAACCTGGTCACGGCTATTGTCAACAAATTCCCACACATCTTTTTCGTTATTCTTGCTACATACTGCAAGGATTATTCCGCGTTTTTGCAATTCCAGAATTTGCTGCTGAAAAAGCAAGAACGCTTTACCGGGGTAGTCTCCGCCAATCTTCAGGTGCTCCGGCCCGTCTTCACCGAGAATTCCGCCCCACAAAGTGTTGTCCAAGTCAAGGACAAAGCACTTTTTTGCAGGCTTTGAGAAAGACGATTTCTTTAATTCAAACCATTTCCTGAATGCGATGGCCAATTTCGGATTTATCGCCGCTTGCGAAAGAAAATAGAATTTCCAATCAATTAAATCTGCAGTGGCATAACGACTGCAAAAATCAGAAAAATCAACGACTCGCACATTAGAATTTGTTTTAGCAAATTCAAGGACAAAGGAATTAAAGCCGTCAATTGATGATTCCACCGAGAAATCCATTGATTCCGCCTTAAAATCAAAAAGGCGATAAAGGGTAAAAACAATCAACTGACTCGTTGCAGGAATTTGCGAATGGACAAATTTCAATCGTTCCGCATAGCTAGAAATCTCGGTTGCTACAGACTGCGTGTCGGCATGAAATGGAACCGTATAGAACCATATAAAGGAATCGGCATTGCCGGAATAAACGATTTCGTCATATCCCGAAAAAGAATACCCTGCATTGCCAAACAGCAGTTCTGCCGTCGAATTTCTAAACACATGCGTCATGTCAATACTCCACCAGTTCCGAAATTTTTGTTCTTGACAAGTTCAGCCATGCTGTTCCCCAAGAAAGTCCAGAGCCAAAGCCAGAAAACAGGATCGACCCGCGTTGCGGATATTTTGTGCAATCGTGTAGTTCTGAAACAATCGTGAGCGGAACAGACGCCGAGCTTGTATTCCCGAAGCGGCGTAGCGAATACGGCGTTTTTTCTGGCGAAAGCTTGAGGTGTTTGCTGAAAAAATCTGTCATGAATTTATTCGCCTGGTGGTAAATCAGTAAATCGATATCTTCTACGGTCTTGCCAATATGCTTCAGCAGATTACGAATGTCAGAGGGAACTGCTCGGATGCCGAAGTTGAATACTTCCATGCCATCCATCTGCAAGGTTTCTTCCTTGCCGCAACTGAGGTTACGGTAGCCTCCGTATGTCATTTTCAGCACGTCAGCCTTTCTGCCGTCAGAATTCAAGGAAAAAGCAGATGCACCGAATTCGCCTTGCTCAATCAAGGTGGCAGTTCCGGCATCGCCGAATAGCGGCACCATCCCCTTGTCATTCTGGGATATGGTTTTCGACATGGTCTCACCAGTAAGGAGCAGCACCTCGCGCACACCATGATTTGCTGCAAAAGCAAACGAGGTTGCGAGACCATATACATAACCCGAACAGGCCAAGTTCACGTCAAAAGAAAGTACTCCCGTCGAAAGCCCAAGCCGCGATGCCAAATGCGGGGCGGTCGCAGGCTGACGATAATCAGGAGTTTGGCTTAAGAAAATAAGGGCATCGATCTCTTTCGGATTGACTTGGTTATCTTCAAACAGCTTCAAAGCCGCCTTATAGCAAAGATCTGAGGCACAGACATTTGGTTCCGCATAGCGTTTTTCTTCTATACCAACAAATTCAATAACCTTCTGCAATTCCTCTGCATTCAGGAATCCGGCAAGGTCCTTGTTTTTCATCACCTTTGGGGGAACACATGCGGCAATAGCAGAAATACCGATATCTTTGTAATCCAGAATCGCCATAATCTAGCAGTTCTTTTCCTTGTTCCGTTGGACAGCGTTGAACAAATCTTGAATGGTTACAGCATCTTGAATCTCTTCGCTAGGCACGGTAACACCATAATTCTCTTCCATCATAGCGATTTCCATCAAGGCAGTCATGGACGACCATCCGCTCAATTCATGGAAGCGGGTCTCGGGCGAAAAATCCGTCTCGTTCGGATTCATAAACTGGTCGGCAAACTGCGATACAAATTCAGTAATATCCATAAAGCACCTTATTTCAAAAGCTTTGCAAACCGATTGCGCTGCTTTAAGTAATCTTCCTTAGTCAAAATATATATCATCTTGCCCGTATCGGGACTTGAAGCATCTTTCTTATACCCAAGAATCAGGTTGAAATCTATTGCACGCTTGTTGTCACTCATAATATGGGCGATCATTCGCTCCAGCCGCAGTTCATCAAAGCAAAAATCGTTCAATGCAAAAATCACGCGGAATGGGATGTCAGAATTCAGGAACGAATCATCATAGATAAAAATTCCGCCTTCACCCGTTTTGGCACCATAATCAATATCCTTGACATTGGTCAAGCCGATTTCTTTACCTTTATATTCTATGATGAAATAGTAATTCTGGTCGTTGTCGATTTTTGCAAACCACTTGGCCTGCATTTCTGGAGTGATATAGTCCCTAAACTCCATATACTGCGAAATTTTCGGGTCATTACGCCAATTACGGACAAGCTCTATCTTATCCTCTGTAAGCCGTTTAAGTGTAATGCCGTATTTTTCGAAAGTCATATTTGGTAGGTCTCAAAGAAAGGATGCCGTTGCTTAGAAAATCAACTTGTAAGAAAAGTTAGTTAAGAATTGCCACAGGTACCCAATGAGCCTTATAGGAATTCCTGATTTCTGGTCCGCAAAGGACTGGCCGATGTGTTCCTTGAACAACAAAGCGGACTTCGGGGTGTCTTTTTGCCAAATCAGCGATTTGACTGAGAGCTTGGCGGATTTCGCTGTGGTCGCCGACCGTTGATGCTCGTGCGGTCCAGGCGACAAATTGGGGGTGCTCTGGTTCAAGGAGTATGGAGTCAATTTGGTTTATGATTACGCTGTTGCCGCAGTCATTACAGAAAATGGAATTTAGAAAACCGAGAGAGGGAATGTATTCTTGACGATTGAATTGCAAAGAGTCTCCGCTGAAAAGAAAAACATTGCTTGCGAAGTTGTTTCGGAATTCAGCGTGTTCCGCATGGCTGGTATAATTGGCTAGCCTGCGGTGCAGGGCGAATTTGTGGGGTAAGGTCTCAAATTCTTTTAGGTCCAATGCCAAAATATTTTCGTCAACGGGGACACCCCAGGCGTCTATCAAGATAAAGACATTTGTCTTGGTTGTGTCTAACAGCGTTGCTCGTAGGGGAGTCTTGCCCATTATCTGGTAGGAACCTTTGTAGGTTGCTGAAAGAGAATCCTCGTGAACCGCAGGCAGTAAGTGCCAGGGCTTGCCAAAAGGACCGATGAGATCCATCTTTCCTAAGATGTATATCAGGAAAACCGTTGCGAAAATCAATATGAGAAAAGCAATCAGATTTATTATCTGCCATCTTTTCATTGCTGCACCCCTTCAGCATCTTGCTCTTTAGTGGAATGGTATTGAAGCAACATAAGGTTTCCGAAGGTCTTGACGGTATCTACCCATAGGGAGTCGTGATAATGAGTTTTGTAGAATTCTTGTAGTGTCGGTTGATTGTTGTCTTCCAACAGATATACATTCTTGTGAATTATGTCGCGGATAGGGTTCTCAATGCCCCTGTTCTTTAGTTCTTGCTTCATAGCGGGCAGGTGGATGTTCCAATAACCCCAGGAGAATATGTTGTTCCAGCTGCCGGGTTTAATGGCTTTGTAGGGGGGATTCCTAAATGTTCCCAAGTCTTTGTATTTTTCAAAGGATAGTAAAAAAACATCTTCGTCGTGGTGCTTTGCGTATTCCAAAAAATCGTGCCAATCTTTTGGAACCTGCATATGCTCAATAATGTGCCAGTTTTTTTTGAAAGATTCCTGTTCAGTAATTCCAAAATAGGCGAAGAAAAATGCTAGGGCTAGTAGGAATATTGGAACGACCTTGTTCCATTTTGCCATAAAGGCTGCTGGAATAAGAACGTCTTTCGGCATAAAGAAAATGCTGCAGGTAATGGCATAAAGCCAAATGCCGGATTCTACATGGTACGCTACTCGGTTCACTAGCAGTAGGTAGCCGATAGAAATACCGATAATTCCTAGTGACACCCAGGGGTAGAAATTTGAAAGTCTTGACTTTGCAAGCAATAAGAATATACAGAATATGGCCCAGCACCAGCCTAGACTGCGGGTGAGTTCCCTAGATACAGCCATAAAGAATGCAACGGGCATCCGCTTTGGATTGGGCGTGTAAAGGTTGTTGTTTGCAATGTCAATAATGGAGAGAAGGCTGTCTCTAGAGAATACATCGGTGTCGTAGAACATCCAGTTATTTAACAACCTGAGGTCGGGACCATTCTTCTCGCGTTCTTGTAGTTCGTCAAAGGTTGATTGTCGGTCGTAAAATGCCCCATCTCCAAAGAAAGAACGAGGACCTTGATAGGCGGCGTAGTATTTGTATTCGCCCTCGGTATAAAGTGACCTGTCAACCTTGTGGACTCCGTATATTGCAAAAAGGCAGATACAAATGGTTATGAGGTTGATTTTCCAGGAATGTTGTCTGAGAATGATTTGAAGAAAGATGAATATCACTAGATAGGGTGCTCCAAGGAGATATCCTTCCCATCGCATAACGCTGCCTGCAAATAAGAATAGGCTTCCGAGTATTAATAATCTTTTTCTGCCCTGTGCGAAGAAAAATGTGAGGATTCCCGCCGCCGTGTAGATGGTGGCACATTGGGTAAAACTCAGTTGAAAGTAGAAGTCGGGGGTAAGGGACGCAAGCAACAGGGTGGATAGGGCAACACCCATTTTTATTCCCATTCGCTGAATCAGAAAAAAGGTAAATGTCGTGAAGGCCGCAAATGTGCCTGCCAGTTCAAAAATAAAATACCAACCTACTTTGGGGAACAGCCAATAGAAGGGTTTTAGAAAAAATCCGTATGCTGAACTAACAAAATACATATGGATGTCGTATGCACCACCATATGCCCCTGTCAAAATGCTGGACATAAAATAGTCGTCTAGAGACCCGTGCCGAACGATGCCGAAGGCAAAATACAGGGCCAGAAAGAACAGGTTTAGCAATAGTGCTAAAAATAGGGGAGAGCGACGGAACATATGGAAAAAAGGTAGTAAAAATTTGCTTTGCAAATGCTTTTAGGTGACTTTCTTGTAAAATAGGGCGATTCCGGTAAATTCTGCAGGAACCTACATCAATATGCAGGATGCCTACGTGGTGGAAAAGGGCGACAAGGTTGGTACTTGGAGCGAAATCGGCTACACCGGGCCGGGAAGCGTCTGGAGTGGCCATTCAAAGTCTGCCATTTTCCAGTACAATGAGGGTACCGCTGAGGATGGGAAGTGGACTGTGCAGACCTTGCAGAAGCTGAACGATTGTGGAGTTCAGACAGATGCATGGAAGCTTGGTGCGCAACTTGACGCTGCTGCTTCTGCAAACGGTCAGGGAAGCGTCCTGTACAAGGCTGGTGGTGTCTCCGCTTGCTATGATTTGACTCCTTCCTTTAAGTCTCTGACTTCTGGACGTAGCTTCTAATCTTAATTAGCAAACAAGTTCAAAAGGGCGGACCAATGGTCCGTCCTTTTTGCATAAGGTTTGTTACGCATTTAATGGTTCTAAACTTCCGTTTGCACAATTTCTCCATTTTCCAACTCAGAAGCCAGGATGTCGTAGTTGTAGGCGGAACTTTCCGAACATAGCCCTGTCGCAGAATTCTGAAGTTTTTCAAAAGTCTGTGAATTGTATATAAGACCTAGTGCATCCGTCAAAGATACGGATCGATCCTCCATCAGCCATTTCGCCATGTCGCTGACAATTCCCTCTACCAAAAAGGACTGCTTTACGGTCATACACTAGACCTCTTATGCAAAAGGGATATCGCCTTTGCGGTCCTGAAAGCATACTGGTTGTTCAGTTTACGGGATTTCAGCCCGTTGACAAGTTCATCTATCGTGATAACTCCGATGGTAAAAGTCCTAAACAAGGTGGCGATGTCGTCGTTTGCGACAGGTCCGATAATCAAGTCGAAGTCATCGGCAGGGTGTCTCGAATTTCGACTCCTGTTTGCCATCACGAATTCGGCCCATTCACGATTTGGTTGGTCAAAATTCTTGATTTTCAATGAAGACAAGTCCGTATCATTGAACTCGAATTCATTCACAACAGGTTTACCGCCAAACCGTTCGGCCACCTTCCGAGACATCTCCTGTGCCTGCGTCAGAATTGTAGTCAAATAAAACGACTGACCGAAGTCCTTATAGGGCTTACACATGGCAAGGTCAATGTCTTTTATGTCACAGTTGGATCCGTGATACAGAATCACTGTATTTGCCCTCCATTTTTCAGGCAAATCGCCGTCAGATCATCAACAGTATCGTCAAAGGAGAGCAAATGCTCCGCACCATAATGCTTCTGCAAAAAATCCATGCCCTTGAACCGGCTCAAGTAGTTGAAAGCCTGCTTGGCAGAAATAGCCTTCGCCTTCGCAAATTCGCTGATTGCGGCCACGGTCCATGTAATTTGTTTCTCCATGTCAAGAAATATACAAAAAAAAGAGAATAATCCAACATTCGAATATCTTATTGGCTTTTTTGCGTCAAAAAATCGGTTTTCAACCACAACCTACATCAATCTCCAGGACGCCTATGTGGTTGAAGCCAACGCCCTCGGTACATGGTCCCAGATTGGCTATACCGGTCCAGGAACATCCTCTGCCAACGGATCCGCAACAGGCGTTTTTCAGTACATAGAAACCGCACCGAGCAACAATGCTGGTACCCTGTGGAAAGCTAAAGCACTGCAGAAGTTGAATGACTGCGAAAAAGGCAAACAGTGGGGCCTTTACGTTGGTATGAGCGGCAGTGCCGAAGACGGTCAGTCCAATGCCGTGTATAACGTAGGCGATGATGATACGAATGATTACTGCCTGGCTCTGACGCCATCCTTTGACAAGTTGGCTTCCGGTCGTAGCACATCTACCGCAGCCTTCTAATATAATTCGATTGACAGTTGTTAAAAACCGCCAGCGTTTTGTTGGCGGTTTTATTGTTTTAAAAAAGATCCATTCACCAACACTGCAGGTACCCAAGGCCCCAGATATTTCCGTCTGGTTTCGGGAGTTCCGAGAATGGGTCTATGGGTTCCCTGAATGACGAATTGATAATCGGGGTGTCTTTGGGCGATTTCTGCAAGTTCTCGTAAGCACAAATGCAGGGAATCCCTGTTCCCTTCACTGGTTTGAGATGTTGTCAACGCAATCCTGCTCCAGGAATGTCCTTGGATTAGGGAATCCAGAGCAGTAAACATTCTCGCATCTCCGCAATTTACGCAGCATTCTACTTGTGCAAAATAACGCTTGAGCGATTTCTGTTTTTTTTCGCAAGCAGACGAATCTCCGCCAAAGATAAACAATCCGTCAGAAAACCCTTTTGACAATTCGTCTTTTTCCGCAAAGGCCGTGATGTCAAACATCCTTTTGTGAAGAATGTATTGGGCGGCATTGTCAGCAAAGAATCCAAAATCCTTAGAAAGAGTCTGTTCGTCATAGGGAACGCCCCAACCATCTACCATGACCATAACCGTAGGCTTTGCGGTGTCAGCCAATTGAGCCAAAAGGGGACTATCTTCTATGACGGCGTAATGATTTTTGTAAAGGTCAGAAAGGGAATCCGCCCCAAAAGGCAACAACTGCCACGGCCTCTGTGTGTTTGAAAGGAACCTGTCCTTGAACAGAGGAGGGAGTGTTACGAGAAAAACTAGGAACAGGGAGAACAACAGCAGATTAATCTTTTTCGCTTTCATCGTGTCCCTCCGCCAAGTGGTATTTCAGCATCCTCATGCTCCCGAAGGTGCGCAAGGTGTCAATTTCCAACATTTCATGGTAATGTTCGCTATAGTAGGGAACAAAAGAAAGAGAAACCACGTCGTCCATCATATAGACATTCTTGTTCTTGATGTCCTTGAAAATATTGGACACCCCTCGTTTTTCAAGTTCACGGTTCATGGCGGGCAAGTGGATGTTCCAATAGCCCGTTGAATAGATGTTGTCGAGGCTCCCTGGGGCAATTGCCTTGTAGATGTTCCCGCGGTAGGTTGCTAGCATTTGGTAGCGGTCAAAAGAGAGCAGGAACACGTCGTCACTCCGTTCCGACGCATATTGCAAAAAAGCATCCCAGTCGGTGTCGTTCTGCTTGTCCGCCCTTGCACTTCTGAGGTTGCCTCCCAAGGCGACCTGCCCGACCACAAGCAGCACGCCAGCGACACAGACAAGTGCAATAATTTGGAGAAATGTCTTTGAACTTGAACTTTCGGGAATGTCTTCTTTTCGCAAAAAAGAAAGCACGAAAACAACGGCAAATGCCCATATACCAGATTCCACATGGTCCACGACTCTGTTGACCACGAGCAGATAGGTGTAGGGAATGCACAAAAGAATTACGGACACCCAGGGAACCCACCAGTTCTTTCGGTTCGAGAAATATATCAGCGAAAGGCAAATCAACGCCCAGCACCAGACGCTCCCGCGCATCAGCGTGTTGGAGATTGCTCGCATGACAGCGAAGGGCATCTTGGCGTAATTCGGTTCGAAACGATACCTTTCGGCGTATCTAATCAAATTGTTCAGGCTGTCCCGCGAAAAGACATTGTTGTCGTAGAAATACCACGCGTTCAAATAGCGAAGGTCCCGGCTGCCAATCCCCCGTTCTTCCAGTTCTGAAGTAAGGGCATCTTGATCGTAAAAAGCCCCATCACCAAAATACGACCGGACGCCCTGATATGCCGCGTAATAGTCATAACCGCCACCTTTGTAAAGGCTAGAGTCAAAGGCCTTGATTCCTTCAAGTAACCCCGTCAGGATTGCTAGGACGGCAAGCGAAGAAAACCAAATTTTTCTTTCTCGGACAATGTTGAAAAGAACAATGACTGCCAGCGTGGGCAAGCCCAATTGGAACATGTTTATGCGGAACACGAAGCCCGCTATCAGGAACGGGCAAGCAAGAAGCAGATACCGGAGATTCCTTTCAAAGCGGCCTACGGCAAACAGCAAGATACCCGCTGCTGTCGCAACGGCAGCACATTGCGTAAATGCCACATGCAGGTAAAAGTCAGGGGAAACACTGGCGATTACCAGCAGGGCAAGCCATTTGCCAGTCCTATTCTTGAACCGTTGTAGAACAACAAACGATATGGCGACAAAGGAACAAAAAACGGATGATATTTCAAAAAGGGAATACCACCCGACTGTTGGGAAAATGGCGTAAAAGGGTCTCAGAAAATAGCCGTAAATGGCGTTGATGAAATATAAATGGACATCGTATTCCCCACCATAGGCACCGGTTAGCACCGAGTGCATGAAGTAGTCGTCCAGGGATTCATATACACAACCTTTGAGAACCAAACTTGCCGCAAGAATAGCCGCATTTATAAGCAGAGCCGTAAATAGGGCTTTATTTCGTAAGCTCACGACATTCATATTTGAAGTATAGAAAAAACCACCTACAATCCGTAGGTGGCTTCGTCTAATAAAATCAAATTGTTACTAGAAAGAGAATGTGGATGTAGAACGACCAGAAGTCAACTTGTTGAAGGACGGAGTCAGGTCAAGGCAAGCATCTACACCACCGGTAGCATATACAGCATTTGACTGACCTTCTGCTTCGCCGCCACTTATGCTAGCCTGGAGACCCCATGCATTTTCTTGAATAGCGCAATCGTTTAGCTTCTGCAGAGTCTTTACAACCCACTGGGCTTTATTTCCTGTCTGTTCCTTATAATAGAAGATGCCTGTTGCAGAGCCATTGGCAGAGGAAGTTCCCGGACCGGTGTAGCCCACCTGGCTCCAAGTACCGAGAGCGTTGGCTTCAACTACATAAGCGTCCTGGAGATTGATGTAGGTTCCTGCGGCGGTCGGGACTTCAGAGGCCTTGGACTTGGCGATCATGCCGAACAGTTTCGGCACTGCGACGGCGGCCAGGATGCCCATGATCACGATCACGACCATCAATTCAATAAGGGTAAAACCTTGCTTTTTCATGTGTGTTCTCCTTGTTGTTTGTGACACATTCTTTTGGGCGTTATTGCCCGTTTACGTTCTGTAATATACAATCTTTTTCACGGAAAAGCAATAGTTTTGTCAAAAAAATGTCACGTTTGTGTCACGACAACATGGAGTTCTGACAAAAATGCCGTTTTTCGCGAAAAATCGCCATATCCCAGACGCTTTCGATGACTGTAAACATAGATTTTTTTTTACAGAAAGGGAGATTTTCCCGGATTTTTATAGTCCAAGTTGGAATAATTGGGGGCTATTTCGCTGGCGGAGCGTCCATTTGGTATAATGCCCATAGGCGGAAATAACCAGGACTTCCACCACGGTGTCATGAACTTGGTAAACTAGCCGATGCTCTTTCGGCTCGTCCAACAGTTTTATGACTTTAGCGTCGAAGAATCGCTGACGCACTCTTTAATGTAACCTACATTCTTGTAAAAAGCAAAAGGACGAGCTTAACCGATCGTCCTTTTTTTTATTTTCGAATTGAATCTCGTCTCAGCAAAATGAGATCCCTGTAAAGCAGCCTCGTTTCCAACGGCTTACTTTCGTCTTGAGTTCGGGAGCATTCGGGTGAAAATACTTGCGTTCGCCACCGTGAAAGCAGCCGCTACGCATTCCAAATTATCACGCGGGCTGAAAAGGTAGGTTTTGCCGAACAATTCGTTCTGGTAGTCCATCGCCTCGTCTTTGAAAAAATCGTTGATGTCTTTCCTGCCACAATCGAATGTGGAGAGGTCACTGATGTGTTCCCCCAGAGTGCTGAACGAAAAATCGGAAAGGTTCATTTTGAACTAGAACGCTTTAACTGGTCAAGTCTTGAATTCTCGATAATGCGGAGACACCACGCCTCTTTGTCGGCGCTATACTCGGAACCAGCAAGATGTTCCGAATTATAGTCAGCTTGTCGGACGAAATCTTCTGCAACATCGTCCGTCAATACTGGTACTGTACTTATTGCTAAAGCCATAGCCATAATATAGCATTTATTTGCTAGAAAAACAAGTATACGTTCAGGCTCTTCCACGATTTAGACAGGTTTGGACAAGATCCCACCACAACCAGGACCAACATCATGGGTTGCTTTTGCGAATGATTTTCCCATCAATCGTGTTCCTTGCGAAGGTCTGAAATTTCGGGTTCTTGTATTGCTTCAGGTAGGCGTCCAGTTTTTTCCTGGACAAAGTAGAAAAATCGATGTCCTGGAATATGTTGAAATAGAAGTTTTTTTTATGCTGGTAAAAGTAGAGCGTGTCCAGCACGGCTTTTTCCGCGTCGGCCATCTTGACCCCGTTCTGCAGGGTTTCGTATCCAAAGAACAGGTCCTTGGAAATCCTTGCGTAGGACAGGTTTACGTCGCCGGAATATTCCGCTGCCCTTGCCGGAGTGACGCAGGTGACGAGTCGCGGGCTTTCGGTGCCGATTAGCCTACGGTATGCAAGTGCCGAGCCGAAGGAAATGTATGAATCAGTGCGAACCTTTGCAGAGAGGATTTGGGAATCGGCTGAGGAGACCGGCTGTCTCGAATTGCCTGACGGCAATCCACAGTGTTTGTTGGTTTGCGATGTCGAAGAGGGAACTCAGTTCCGACAGGGAGAATACCCCTCCGACCTCGGGGGCAAATCGCAATAGCAGGCTGGTTTTGCCTAGTGGGTTTTTATAGTCCAAGTTGGAATAATTGGGGGATTACGCCGTAGCCGATTTTTTCGCTGCCCGCCGTTCCAGTTCGACCACTTCCTGCTTCGGGAGCTTGGTGATTGCCACGATATCATCAACGGAATAATTTCGGGCAAGCATCGCAAGGGCGACATCTTCTTTAGCCTGCAAGTAGGAGCCCTGCTTCTCATAAATAATATTCGTCATCCCGTCAACCTCGTTCAGGAGTGTTTCGTCAGTGTACCCTACTAAAGATACATCTTTCATAAAGTCCTTGTCAAGCAGTTTCTTCAGCTTTTCTTCTGGGATTTCGTTTTCCTCGAGCACGTCGCGGAACAGGCGCAGCATTTCGGCCCTGTCGGTCGTTTCACGCTTGCTCGGCGGGGTGCGCTTGTCGATGGCAAAGAACTTCTCGATCTCGACTAGATAGATATCCAGCTTATTGTAGAAAATACACCGATTGCGCACTATTTGCACATGGTGCAGGTAGGTGTTCGGTTCTTTCGGGAACTGGTTCACGGTCAAAAGCGAGAGCACGTAGATATGCGGCAGCTTGTAGTCCTGCGACTTCTTGACAGTGCGCGAGACCACACGGCCGGTGTAGTATATGAGTCTGTCAACAAAAAGCTTGTTGAATGTCTGTTGCACCTCGATAAGCACAGGCTCGCCGGATTGCGTGGTGCCGTAGATGTCGAAGATGGCGGTCTTGTCGTTGAGCACACCCGGGTTCTCAGGTACGCCCAGCGTGTAAGTCTTGATAGCCTTGCGGCCGTTGAGCCCGAGCATGGCGTTTAAGAATTTCACGGTGCGCTGCGGCTTTGCCTCGTTCGCCATGAGCATCTTGAAAATGCCGTCGCTGAACGGGTAGACATTCTTATACTTCTTACGATATTTCGCCAGATGCTCGGGGTGCTCGTGTACATCCTTGACCATGGCGAGGAATTCCTCTCTTGTCATTTTATTCCATTTTATAGCGGGAACGCGCCCGTATCGCGGACAGGGAAGGACCCCATCTGCTATATAGACGCTTTTTTGGGGCGAAATATGCCTGAAAATTTTGTTTACAGTGAGGATTTTACAGATGATAGGAGATCCCCGACCAAGTCGGGGATGACGATGGTAGGGATAGGAGGTGCCCGGTCAGATGCGAATGAGGCGAACGATATGCAAAAACTTGTTTTTGCATATCTGAGCCGAAGAGCATCGCACTTGTGCAAGCCGGGCATGACAGCGGGAGGGGCCGGGATGACAATGGAGGAGCGGGGATGAAAAAAAGCCCGTTCGTGAACGGGCTGGTTGGAAAACTGTTTGACGCTTGAACTATGTCTCCGGCGATTCGATTTCCTTCTTGAGTTCGAGGACGGTTGACTGGGGAAGTTCCGTAAGATCAGCGATTTCATCAATAGGCTTATTCATCGCAAGCATTTTCTTTGCGATTTCCTTCGCCTTTTTCCGGGCCGCGCCGTATTCCCAGTACGACTTGTCGATATCTTTCATGATGTTGCTGAGCATATATCCTGCACTAAAATTACACAATTTCACCT
>CAMKMX010000011.1 GCA_946414025.1 uncultured Fibrobacter sp. | reverse complement strand
GCCGAACCAGCGCGAGTTCTACGAGAAACGGCATTTTTCGAGCGGGCGCGATTTGTTGCGCTGGGCGTGTGGAATTTCGTCCGAGAATTCCGCGGTTGCCGTGACGTGCTTTATCGAAGGTGCGGGCGAAGTACCTATCACGAATTTCATCACCATGAGCGGCCGCGCATCTGGCGGTCTGAATTGTACATCTAATAATCCGAATTGCGCATCTTGTAGCGATGGTTCCGAGGTCCGCGTGGGCGTGGAACTTTGCGAAGACTTGTGGACACCGGCGCCACCCAGCGGGGAACTTGCTCTTGCGGGCGCGAACGTTATCGTGAATCTCTCTGCAAGCGATGCGCTGGTAGGCAAGCGCGACTACCGCAGGAACTTGGTGATGAACCAGTCGGCGCGTTGCATGGCGGCCTATGTGTATGCCTCTGCCGGAGTGCACGAATCTACGACGGATATGGTCTTCAGTGGCCACCTGATGATTGCGGAAAACGGGAGTATGCTCGCCGAAAGCAAGCCATTCTCGCGGGAAACCGAAATCGTCTATGCCGACGTGGACGTGGAACGACTGAATATGCAGCGCCTGAGCGAAGGCTCGTTCCAGGATTTTGATAGCCGTGCCATCATCGCGCGGGCGGCAACACTTGATGGCCTACGTGCTTGCGATACGCTCCAGTATCGCTATGTTTCGCCGACGCCCTTTGTTCCCGGCTCGCTTGAAACCCGTGATTCCTCTTGCACCGAGATTTTTAACATACAGTGTGCAGGGCTTGCTAAGCGCCTGGAAGCGACCCGAAGCAAACGTGCTGTAATTGGCCTGAGCGGCGGGCTTGATTCTACGCTTGCGCTTCTTGTGGTTGCGGAAACGTTCAAGCTGTTGAGCCGCCCTGCAAAAGAAATACTTGCGCTCACGATGCCCGGATTCGGGACGACGCATCGCACCAAGAACAATGCGGTTGAACTTGCGAAACTCTTGGGCGTGGAACTGCGCACCATTGATATCCAGAAGGCATGCCTCCAGCATTTTGCCGACATCGGGCACGACCCGCAAAAGCTTGGCGTGACTTACGAGAATGTGCAGGCCCGCGAACGCACGCAGATTCTGATGGATATCGCGAACAGCGAAGGCGGAATTGTTATCGGCACGGGTGACCTCTCCGAAATTGCGCTGGGCTGGAGCACTTACAATGCCGATCACATGTCCATGTATGCGGTGAACTGCGATATTCCCAAGACGCTCGTGCGCCATATCGTGAACTGGTACGCCGACCGCGCAGTTCACAACCCGAGCGAAACCGGCACGCATCTTGAAGCCCGCGAAAAAAGCGCGGAACTTGCCGCAGTCCTCCGCGACATCCTCGACACGCCCGTCTCTCCGGAACTCTTGCCCGCCGATTCAAACGGCCAGATTGCGCAAAAGACGGAGTGCATTCTCGGTGCGTACGAACTGCACGACTTTTTCCTTTACCATTTCGCGAAATACGGAGCCTCTCCCGAAAAACTCCGCTACCTCGCGAAATACGCATTTGCAAACAAGCATACTGACGAAGAAATCGACAAGGCGCTCGCCATCTTTATCAGGCGCTTCTTTACGCAACAATTCAAGCGCAGTTGCATTCCCGACGGCCCGAAGGTTGGGACCATCTCGTTATCGCCACGTGCCGACTGGCGCATGCCCAGCGATGCGAGTTTTGGGGATTGGCTCAAGGAAATCTAATCAAAAAAAATGTATGTATTTATGCCTCCGTGCCGAGTTTTTTTTATTTTAGTCTAAATCGCAAAAACCCCGAGACATTTGTCCCGGGGCATTTTAGTCAACAGAGAAATTCTTTCGTTTAATCTACATATTGCTGAAGATCTGGAATCCGCTGTAGGATTCTTGTCCGTGTTCGCTTTGGTCGAGGCCGCGGAGTTCTTGCCTTTCCGTGACGCGCAGGCCCATTGTCTTCTTGATGACGAAGAAGATCAGGCTAGCGCCGGCGAAGCAGGGTAGGGCGTAGGCGGCAACACCGATGAGCTGCGTGAGCACGCTGTAATCGCCCGTCATGTCAAAGATACCCACGGCAATCGTACCCCACACGCCGTTCACCAGGTGAACAGAGAGTGCGCCGACCGGGTCGTCCAAGTGCAGGCGGTCGAACATGAATACTGCGCCGACTACGAGCACGCCAGCGATGGCACCAATAATCCAGGAAGAGAGCGGAGTCACCACGTCTGCACCGGCAGTGATTGCCACGAGGCCGGCAAGGCATCCGTTGAGGGCCATGGTGGCGTCGGGCTTCTTCGAGACGATCCAGCTCGTGAGCGTTGCGGTAATGATGCCTGCGACAGCGGCGAGGTTCGTGGTCACGAGAATCCAGCTAGTTGCCTTCGGGTCGCCATTGAGGGCGGAACCTGCGTTGAAACCCCACCAACCGAACCACAGCATGAATACACCGATGGTTGCAAGCGGAATGTTGTGTGCCGGGATGGCGTGTACCTTGCCGTTCACGTACTTGCCGATACGGGGCCCGAGAATCATTACGCCGGCAAGTGCTGCCCAGCCGCCCACGGAGTGCACGAGGGTAGAACCCGCCAGGTCATGGAAACCGGCCTTGCCGATGGTGGAAAGCCAGCCGCCGCCCCATGTCCAGCTACCCACAATCGGGTAGACGAGAGCCACGTAGACAATGGTGAAGACCAGGAAGGAATTGAGTTTCACACGTTCGGCCACGGCGCCCGAGACAATCGTTGCTGCGGTCGCTGCAAACATTGCCTGGAAAAGCCAGTCTGCAAACAAAGTAAAGTGGCCGTTGTAGGCAGAGGTGAAACTGGCCGGATTCGCCCAGTCGCCAATGCCAAAGCCCGCGAAACCGAGAATCCCGTTGAAGGTTCCCGGATACATGAGGCCGAAGCCTAGCAGGGCATACATCGTGATGCCTATGGCGGGGACCGCGATGTTCTTGAAGGCGACGTTGGCAGCGCACTTGGCGCGCACGAGGCCCGCTTCAACGCAGGCGAATCCAAGACCCATGATGAACACCAGCATGGCGCTGATCATGATCCAGATGTTTTCTGTCATAAAGATTGCGTCGCTGACAGGTACGACTTGTGTAACTTCGCTCATTGGTAAAATTCCTCTTGAAAAATTGTTGTTAGGGGATAGGATTTAGGATCTAGGATCTAGGGGTGAATGTAGGGCGAAAAATCACTAGCCTCTAAATCCTAGTCTCTAGCCCCTTTTATCCAATCGCCTCCGGGCCCGTTTCTCCGGTGCGGATGCGGATGCACTGTTCAAGGCTTGTGACGAAAATCTTGCCGTCGCCGATTTCGCCGGAGCGCGCCCCCTTGATGATGGCGTCGATACAGGGCTGCACGAATTCGTCGTTTACCGCGATCTTGAGGCAAATCTTCTTGAGCAAATTCACTTCGGTCACCACGCCGCGGAAGCGCTGGTTATAGCCCTTCTGCTGGCCGCAGCCGAGCACGTTGGTTACTGACATCTTGAAAATGTTGTTTTCGTAAAGCGCTTGCTTCACGAGATTGAGTCGTTCGGGTTGGATATAAGCCGTAACGAGTTTCATGGCGTTTGTCCTTGTTTTCATTCCAAGGAATTTTGGAATTCGCGCCATATACGCAAAGAGCGTGCCAAAAAAGAAAAAAGCCGTAATTTATGCAAAAAAACGCCAAATTCACGGTAAAAGTGGAATGAATCCGCGCAGATTTTACGGATAATGTTTTTCGTTTGTTGAAAAATATTCAAAAGATGTAAAAACGCTTGTGGCTATAACGGAACAGCGTTAATTACAGCTCGAATAAGTACAGTAGTTACGATTATTTTTATGGGAGTTTTTACGTTAATAACCGAACTATAAATAATGAAGATTTGTATGTCCCTGATACAACCTACATTACGATCTCCTATCTCGATGAATCAACTGATGAAACGGTCATTGAACAGTGTTTGATGTATCCATATCCGATGACGGAATCGGTTTCTTTGAATTTCGATATGTCTAATTACTATGGGGTCAAAGACAAGGCTCAGATTAATTTCAATGATAACGGACTTGTGTCAGGCTATATCCATGTGAATGATAAAGATACCGTATATGCAACTTATGTTTCTGAAAGCGGGAAGAAATATGTTGCCAAGGCTGTATGGGAGTCTGAATTTTAGAATTTCTAGAAATAGCTCTAAAACCTACCACCTATAACCTACCGCCTATCCCCGATTTTTCTAAATTTGGGGGCGATGAAAGCCCTGTTCCGCATTTTTTGCGCCCTGATGCTACTTTTTCTGGTGGCATGTGACCTGATGCGCGAAAAGAACGACCCCGTGGTGGTTTCCGTGGGGGATTCGAAGCTCTACCTTTCGGACATCCAGAAGCAGGCCCCGCAGTGGAATTCCTGGACCGACCGGGAACGCCTCGCTTTCTTGGAGCGCTGGATAGACGAAGAGACCATGTTCCAGGAAGCCCAGCAGAGGGGAATTGACCAGGACCCGGTCTTGTCTATGCAAATCGAGCAGACGGTGCGAAAGATGGTGGTGGATCGGCTGATGCAGAGTTTCGAGGACACCATGGTGGTAAGCGATGCAGAGCGTATCGACTACTACAACGCCCATAAAGAAGATTACCTGCGTGGCAAAACCCTTGTTTCGGGAGTCCAACTGTTCTTCAAGGACTGGACATCTGCCGACGCCTACTACAAGGGACACAAGTCCCAGGTGTATGACTCCCTGCCTTCGGAGCATTACCTGGTAAAGAAGATTGAACCTTTCGATTCCCTTGCGGAGTCTCCGGATTCCTGCATGATTGCCGATATCCGCGAAGTAGCGGTGGGCAAGCTTTCTCCCATGAAGGTCTGTTCGGGGGCTTTGAAGATGGTGGTGGTAACCCAGAAGCTGGATTCCGCCGATATTCTGCCCTATGTGGAGGTGGCGGAAACGGTGGCTACCCAGGCATGGCTTGAACACCGTAAAGCCGTTCGTGAACGTTTGAAAAAAGAATGGAAAATGTCCCGCCCGATTTTCTCCCAGACGGATGTGTTTTCCAAGAAGGATAAGTGATGACGAAAGTCGTGAAGTTTTTGAGTCTTGTTGGCCTGTTTGCCGCTAGCCTTTGGGCCGCTCCTGCACTGATGGAAGGCGTTGCTGCCGTGGTGGATGGCAAGCCCATTATGCGTTCGGAGTTCCTGAATTTCCTGTATCAGTTCCAGGAGACTCCCGAGGCGGCGGCTATGACGGAGCAACAGCAGAAGGACTATGTACTGGAGCAGTTGATCGATGAAAAGGTCCTGCTTTCCCGCATAGACCGGGATTCCATCGTGGTGACCGATGCCGAGGTGGAACAGCGGGTGGACGATCAGATAGAAAGAATCAAAATTGGGAATAAAAAGAATGTGTCTGCATTTGCGGCGAATGCCGGTATTAGTGAGAATGAAGCCTTGGCAAGGATGATTTATCAGGATCAGGGGATTACCATGGCTCAGTTCAGGGATCGCCTTTCCAAGGAGTTTCGCAATCATATCGAACTTATGAAGGTTCGCCAACGCCACATAGGTGCGATAAATCCCACCAAGAAAGAGGTGGAAACTTTTTTCAAAGAGCATAAGGACTCCATTCCGCCTCAGTACAATTGCGTGCTCTTGAGCCACATCCAGATGACCATCCATCCCGATTCACTGATTGTGGACTCCGTGAGGAAGGTGGCGGAAACTTTGATTGATAGCTTGAATTTGGGTATGAATTTCGAGATTTTAGCGAAGAAACATTCCCAGGACACTTCTGCCGCCAAGGGCGGTGACCTTGGCTACTTTAAGCGTGGACTTCTGGAACCCGCCTTTGAACGCGCGCTGGACAAATTGAAAAACGGCCAATATTCTGCAACTCCCGTGAGGACAGATCTTGGCTGGCATATTGTGCGGGTGCTTGGACGCAAAGAGGACGGTGTGCGTTCGGCTCATATTCTGCTTCGGACGATTCCTACGGCAGCAGATACTGCGGCGGTAATCCAGCTGGCCGACTCTCTGCAGAAGGCCTTGAAGACCAAGGACGATTTTAGTGCCGCCGCCAAGAAGTTCAGTGAGGACAAGTCCAGCAACTTCCAGGGCGGACTTTTGGGCTGGTACCAGCGTAGCGAGATGGAACCCGCCTACGTGGCCCCCGTAGCTGGCCTGAACGTGGGGGAGGTCTCCGAGCCTGTGCTGATTGACGGGGCTTACCACCTGTTCCGCCTGGACGATTCTCGCCAGATTCGCGAGCTGAATCTCGAAGAAGATTACGGGAGAATCGAGGCTATTACAGCCGATTATATGGAAAATGAGAAGCTGAAGGCGCTCCTGAAAAAATGGCGGCAAGAAGTCCATGTGGACATTCGCATGACGGAATAGGTTTGCTTTAGAACACGAGATGATGGCTTAGGTATAGCGGAAGGCGCGGACATGATTCACTTCACCCACGTGACGAAATCTTACGAGAAGGACTGGAAGGCCCTCAACAACGTGACGTTCCGTATCAACAAGGGCGAGTTCGTGTTTCTGACGGGGCATTCCGGCGCGGGTAAATCTACGGTGCTGAAGCTCATCTACATGGACGAACGCCCCGACGAAGAGCGTGGCGGACAGGTCATGGTGAAGTTCACCGGCGACACCGTCTATGACAGCAAGACCACGCCAGAAAAAAAGATTCAGGCGCTCCGCCGCAAGATGGGAATCATCTTCCAGGATTTCAAGCTGTTGCCCGATAGGAACGTCTTTGACAACGTGGCCCTGGCCCTTCGAATCGTAGGCACTCCTGCAAAGCAGATCAACGCGGCGGTCTTTGACGCCCTTGCCCTGGTGGGTATCAGCCAGAAACGCTTCGCCATGCCTTACACCCTTTCGGGCGGTGAACAGCAGCGTGTGGCCATCGCCCGCGCCATGGTCCACAACCCCTACCTGCTTCTGGCCGACGAACCCACCGGAAACCTGGACCCGGCAAACGCCGAAGACGTATTCCGTATTTTCAAGGAAATCAACGCCCGCGGCACTACCGTGGTGATGGCGACCCATAACCCCGATTTCTACATGAACAGCCCTTTCCGCCGCCTGGTTCTTGACCACGGCGAACTTCTGAACAGGGATATGATATAATGAGGAGATTATCTTATGACAACACTATCAAAAAAATTCTCAGTTTTCGGATTTGTTCTTCTTTTTGCCTTTTTGACGGCTTGCGGAGACGACGACAGCGCCAGTTCGCCGGAACAAGAAGGCGAGGAATTGGTCGAACAGTCTTCTGAATCTAGCAATGCTAGTTCCTCGTCCAGCACAGAAAACAAGGTGGAGAGCAGTTCTTCTGAAAAAGCGCCTAAGTTTGTGACGGGAATTTTTACAGATGACCGCGATGGCCAGAAATACCAGACGGTTACAGTGAATAAATATACCTGGATGGCCGAAAACCTGCGGTACAAGACAACCGATGCTATTGATTCTATGGGAGTATTCTATTACGATGGCAATGAGGCTATGGAGGTTTGCCCCAATGGATGGCATCTACCATCTGAGGAAGAATGGAATGACTTGTTGAGTGATGTTGCATCGCTTTTTGGTGATGACGCTATTAAACTATTGAAGTCGGTCAAAGGTTGGGATGCTGTCGAAGATACAATAGACTGCAATGGTGTCGATTCTATTGGTTTCAATATGGAAGCATTGGGTTATGTAGTTGTGGAATCTTATGATGAAGTCGGTGAAACGGCCGCATTCTGGACAAGCACCCTTACAAAAAGGGGATATCCCATGGCCAACAGGGCACATATCGGTGTTGATTTCTCGGGTTCCAGAAAACCGTTCTTTTCGGCTATGAATGCCAATGACTTCCATTTGAATGTCCGTTGTTTGAAAGACGATAATACGATGAAGGGCTCTGTTGACGAGTGTACCGAAAAGAATCTTGGTGATATTTATTCAATTCGTGACCATTACTATGTATGCGATACATCGGGGTGGGAACTTGCGTACCGTGACGAGATATTGAACTCGGAACTGGGCGCATGCGATTCAGCTAAGGCGGAAAAAGTCGAGGTGTTCCGTGATACGGCGTTCATTTGCCATAGTGGAGATACTGAGTGGGATGTAGCCACGATTTTTGAAGCATTGGGCCGGTGCGACAGCGATAACGAAAACTATAAAACAGTAAAGATGTATCAAGGAATACCCTACTATTGCGACTACAGGTGGAATCCTGCGACAGCCAACCAGTATCTTCCAAAATGTGATTCGACAAATAACACCGCCTTTGAAAAATTCAGGGATACCTTGTATATCTGCGATGCAGAAAGGTGGAAAATCCCGACGGAAACCCAGACCACTCTGGGTACATGCGATAAGAAACGCCGAGGGGAATCTGTTGCCGTTGGTGATTCCCAGTTTGTCTGTATGAATCGTTTTTGGAGACCCCTCAGTATTCTTGAGCAAAACTTGGGTATATGTACAAAGGACGGTGAAAAGAAATCGTACAAGAAGATGAATTTCGTGTGTGATGGCTCAAGGAACCTTTGGCAGGGAACTCTTAAGGAAGAATCAAAGACCTATGGTGTGGTTGCGGTTGATACGCTTCTTTGGCTTGCGAATAACGTGACCAAGACTCATTGGAGCTCTTCGATTTCGGATGAATCCAATGGCGTTGCCTATTGCCCGGAGGGCTGGATTATGCCGTCTTACGAAGAGTGGAACAATATGTTGAGCTATGTCTCGCAATATGGCGGTTTTGGTGCAGAATTTACGATTGATACCACGGCGGCTATTTATGGACTCAACATGGTGGAAGAACGGCAAGTCGATTATTGGGTTCCGTCCAAGAAGTATTCATGTTCGGATTCCTATGACGAAGTCATTTGTAGGGCGGATGCCGTTGAAATTTCCGAAGGCTCTGCAAGAATGTCGATGGCATGGGCCTGTGAATATACTGCTAGCGCAGGCGTCTGCACATCTACTTCAGCAATTCGTTGTGTTCTTCGGCCCTGATAGTCATTAGCTCTGTTTATCCCTGTAAACGGAAACGTTTAGAGCTACCCGCGGATGGTAGGCGAAAATTCCTAAAATTTGGGCCATGAAATTTTCCATCCGGCACAATCACGTGGGTTACGAGCCCAAGGCTCCGAAGGTGTTCTTGCTGGCCTGCGACACTCCGGAAAATCCTCTCAAGGAAATGTCCCCCTGGTTCCAGGTGATAGACGAGTCCGGTACCGTGGTGGCCGATGGCCAGATGTCGGAAAAAGGCAGCAGCAAGTACACCGATGAATTCTTGTGGCAGGGGGATTTTTCGCAAGTTGTTCGCTTTGGAAAGTACAAGATTTCTGTGATGGATGCAAAGGGAAACTCCCTGGCGGAATCCTTCGATTTCGAGATTTCGGACCGGATTGTGGTAAACCAGCTGGCCATGACCCTCAAGTCGTTCTATTTCCAGCGCTCCGGCGTGGAACTGCCTGCCGACAAGGCCGGAAAATGGGCAAGGCCCGCCGCCCATCTGGACGACCATCTGGAATTTCACCCCAGCATGAACCGCTCGGGAACCTGGAATGCCCACGGCGGCTGGTACGACGCTGGCGACTACGGGAAGTACATCGTGAACGGGGGCGTTTCTCTCGGGACCTTGCTCCTGGCTGCTGAACTGGCAGCTGACCATGCGACGACCCATACCGAAGGGGGGCTTTTTCACGGAGGTTCTTTCCGCATGAACCTTCTGGAAGAAATCCGTTTCGAACTGGATTTCTTTTTGCGCATGCAAGACGATGACGGCGGCGTGTTTTTCAAGGTTTCGCCTATCCGCTGGGACGGATTTGTTTCGCCGACTCAGTCCGACATGAATCAGAAACGCCAGATTCTCGGAAAGTCCACCACATCGACGCTGAATTTTGCAGGGGTGATGGCCCACGCCCATCGGGTGTTCAAGCATGCTTATCCAGCCTATGCCAAGACCTGCCTGGATGCGGCCCTGCGTGCTTACCGCTGGGCTCTAGAAAATCCCGAAGTGACTTATCCGCACAATACCGAAGGTAGCGGCGGCTACGGCGACGAACGGTATGACGACGAGTTTTTCTGGACTCGGGCCATGCTGTTTAGGGAAATGTCCCAGGGCGCCTCGCAGGCGTTTGAACAGCAGGGACTGACCCGCGAAAAGCTTTTGCAGGCGCTGGAATCGGACATGGAAAAGTGCCCGGCCCAGATGGGACTTTCCTGGCGAGATACCGACAACTTCGGCTGGATTGCCCTTGCCCTGCAGGATAGCGATTCCGCTATGCAGGCCAAGGCCCGCGGTGCTCTGGTAAGTGCTGCCGACGCTATCGTGGAACGCTGTTCCGCCGATGCCTACGGTCTTTCTCTGGAAAAGTTCGTGTGGGGCTCTAACGGTGAGATTGCAAACCACGGGTTTACCCTCCTGATAGCAAACCTCTGGAATCCGGACACGCGGTATACGGAAACCGCCCGCGGTATGCTGGATTTTATCTACGGGAAAAATCCGGTGAGCCGTTGTTTCGTTACCGGTGCCGCCCACAGTTCTCCAAAATTTCCGCACCACCGCATTTGCCATTCCGATGGGGTGGAAGACCCGATTCCGGGTCTTGTGGTGGGCGGCATCAACGCCGACAGGCAGGACCTGCACCGTTTCCCGCATTATCCGGGCCCGCAGCCGGGACTTTCCTATACCGACGAGCGCTGTTCTTTTGCCAGCAACGAGACCGCCATCAACTGGAATGCTCCGTTGGTGGCCCTGCTGTCACTATTGGCCTGATTCCTCGAACCTCGAGCCTCAAACCTTCTTTATTTCTCCTGGCTTTAAATCGCCCAGGGTGTATTTGTCGAACTTGATGCGCATAAGGCGCATGACTTCGTAACCCAGGTGGGCCAGCATGCGGCGGATTTCACGGTTCTTGCCTTCGGATAGGGTGATTTCGAGCCAACAGTTCTTTTCGCCTTCGCTGTGGAGCTTGGCGCGCTCCGCGTGCATGAATTCTTCACTCTTACCGAAGATGCGGGGCGGCACGTTGAAGCCTTTTTCCATTTTCGCGAGGTCGTCGTCGGTGGGGTGGCCTTTGACCTGCACGCGGTAAATTTTCAAGTGGGTCGTCATTCCGGCCCCCGAGCCGGAATCTTTCGGGTTTAGCAGTGTGTCGGCCCATTGCGTGTCGTTCGTAAACAGCAGCAGGCCTTCGCTTGCGGCATCGAGGCGGCCCACGGGCGATATGTGCGGAACGGGCTTGCCAGGAAACATCTTGGCGTGCTGCTCGCGGAACAAGTCCATCACGGTCTTGCGGCCCTTCTCGTCGCTTGCAGTAGTGACGATGCCGCGGGGCTTATTCATGGCGAAATACACGAACTCGCTTGCGGTGACGGGCGCGCCGTCCACAAGGATTTCGTCGCTTTCGAAGGCGGGTGTTTCGGGATTGCGCACGATTTTACCACGTAAAGAAACCCGGCCCTCGCGGACCAGGTTTTCTGCTACGCTGCGGCTGCAAAACCCGCGCTTCGAAATGACTCGCGCGACTCCGTGAGGTTTTTGTTCTTGATTGATGTGAGCCGAAATTTTTATAGTCTGCTTACGCAATTATACACCTATATAGATGTCACTACCTACAGTAACAACTCTTACCTGCAAAAGCGTCGGCCAAGGATGGGGAGGGTGCAGGGAGGGGCCCGTGCGGCCTTCGCAACTCCGAGCTGGGGCCCCGCCCGCGTAAAGTAAAGACCTGAATGTTAATTCAGTCCTTACTTCCCGAGGTATGCCTTTATATTGGCGAGGCATTTTGCGTTCTGCGCTTCGGTGCCCACGGTAATGCGGAGCACGTCGCCCATGGCAGGCTGCGGACGGATGATGGTGCCCTTTGCCTGCAGGAACTTGAACGCGTCCATCGGGTCCTTGAAACCGCTCACGGCGATGAAGTTCGCGTGGCTGTCCACGTAGGGGAGGCCCAGTTCCTTGAAACCGGCCTTGAGCTGTTCGAGGCCCTTCTTGTTGAGCTCGCGGACCTTGCTCACGAATTCCTGGTCGTCGAGGGCGCCGATGGCGGCCGCCTGTGCGATGCTGTTCACGTTGAACGGTTCGCGTATGCGGTTGATGAGGCCGACGATTTCGGGGCGGGAGATGCAGTAGCCCACGCGCAGCCCCGCGAGGCCGTAAATCTTGCTGAACGTGCGGCAGCAGATGATGTTCCTGCCGGCATCGATGCGGCTCTTGAAATCCGGGACGAGCTCCGGCGTGTCCTCGATGAATTCGGTGTAGGCTTCGTCCATCACCAGCACGCAGGTTTCGGGCAGGCTGTCGGCGAAGTCGAGGATTTCCTTGGCGGTGAGGTCGGAGCCCGTCGGGTTGTTCGGGTTCGCGAGGAACACGATGCGGGTCTTCTCGTTCACGGCGGCGCGCATGGCCTTGAGGTCGTAGTTGTAGGCGGGGGCCGGCATGTCGACTTCGACAATCTTCGCGTTCATCGCCATGGTGGCGAGCTTGTAGACGGCGAAGGAGTGCTTGCCCATCACGGCTTCCACGCCGGGGCCGAGGAACACCTGGGCGATCATGTCCAGGAGCTCGTTGCTGCCGTTACCCACGGCAATCTGTTCGCGCTTCACGCCACGGAACTCAGCAATCTTTCCGATGAGGTCGTAGCTGCCGCCGTCCGGGTAGAGGTTCACTTCTTCGAGTGCCTTGCGGGCCTCTTCCATGCCCTTCGGGCTCGGGCCTACGGGGTTCTCGTTACTCGCGAGCTTGTCCACGTCTTTCGGGTCGAGGCCGAATTCGCGGGCGGTGTAGGCGATGGGTTTACCGGTCACGTAGACGGGCTGTTTTAAGATGTGCTGTTGTGCGAGTTCGTTGATGTCCATAGTAAATAGTGGTTAGTGGTTGGTAAACAGTGGTTAGGATAATTCGGAGTTCGGAATGACGAGAGTGTCATTCTGAGCGGAGCCGTAAGGCGAAGTCGAAGAATCCAATCCCGAAGTTATGTACTGCGGAAAAAAATAGCAAAAGTACTCAGAATAAATATATATTTCCGGTATGAACAAGACGTTTTTCAGGTTTTTCTTTATCGGTCTCGCCGCAGTATTCTTCGCAGCCTGCTCGACATCGACGGTTTCCAGCGATGATGACGAAGATTTAAAATCGTCTTCAAGTGCAGAATCATCTAGCGCAACAGAAAAAAGCATCTACGAAGCGGTTGAGGAATCCGGCCTGTACACGACGAAGGATTCTGTTGCCGCGTACCTGTGCAAGTTCGACAAGTTGCCCGCAAATTATGTCGGCAAGAACGAAGGCAAAAAACTTTACGAGTCCAAGACAGGCAACACTTTTGATAAGTGGAATTTTAACCCGTGGACTACAATCGGCGTGATGATTGGTGGCGACATATTCGGAAACAACGAAGGCCTTTTACCTGAAGGCTCGTACCATGAGGCTGATGTAGATTATTTTGACGAAAGCCGAGGAAACAAACGTCTTGTATATGCTTCGGATTGCGTTATCTATTATACGTCAAGCCATTATAAATCTTTTACTCAGCTGGAAATTCGCTAGTATTACGGCCACACGAAGGTGCTGTTCAGGTCCTTCTCGCCGTTATCGACGAGGATGTCCTGGCCCGTGCAGTTCTTGTTCACGACCGTCAGGAACCAGACCCATTCCGCGATGTCTTCGGGTTCGGCCCAGCGCTTTAGCGGGGTCACGTCCATAATGCGGTTCCACAAGGCAGGATCGTCCATCACGGGCTTGTTGAGGCTTGTCTTGACGCCACCCGGGGAGATACTGTTGCATGTGGCACCGAATTTTGCAATGCGGCGGCCCACGTTCTTCACGTAGGTCAACAGTCCGCCCTTGGAAACCGCGTATTCGGGGAATTCGTCGCCGGTGTGCGCGCTGGACGATGCTATGAAGAGCACCGACTTGATTTCGGGCTGGATGGCATACTTCTCGACAAAGTTCATCGCGCCCATCAGGTTGATTTCGATATCGCGGCCGGAGTTCTGCACGCCCGCGTTGCTCACGACGATGTTTGCCGCAATCGGGAGTTCCGGGAAGGTGACCTTGTCCGAGACGTCGACGATATGGTGCTCGTATTCGGCGTGGTCAATCGTCGATTCCTGGACATCGAAACCTACAACATGCGCGCCCCTGCTCAGGAACAGTTCTGCGATGGCGCGGCCGATGCCGCTGTGCGTTCCGCTGATAAAGACGTTCATGCCTGCCCCGCCTTGAATTTGAGGTAATCGCTACCGACGTTTTCCTTTTCCCACTTGCAGGCCATCTTGTAACCGACAGGGCTGAAGACGACTTCGCAGAGGAGTTCCATGACGGCACCCGTAACCGAGCAGATAAGGACCTGCTTCATGGTCCAGCCGAAGAATACGTGACTTACTGTAAGGGCGAAAATCATGTTGTCCACAAACTGCGCGACCATCGTCGAAACGTAGGAACGTGCGGCGAACGTCTTGAAGTCCTTGCCCTTCGCGAATTTTCCCATGCCGTAGTTCACGACTGAGTTGACGAGAGACGCGGTGAACATGGCGAGCGCCGAGCCCAGCACCACGTACCAGGAACCGCCAAAGGTGGCGTTGAGGGCGTCGTTTGCAACCTTTGCCGCATCGGGGTTCGTGTCAATGTAGCTGTAGAATTCACCCCACATTCCCGGAGCGTGCGAAAGGATGTTGAAGAACAGGCAGGTGCACAGGTTCACGAAGAGGGCTACCACCGAGACCTTCATGGCGGCCTTGGGCCCGAACCGCTTGCATATCATGTCCATGCACAGGAACGAGAACCAGCTGAGCGTAAAGCCGCAGTCCAGGGCCATGTATTCAAACGAGACCAGTTCCTTGTTCGCGAGCAAGTTCATGCACACGACGGAGAGGATGAAGAAACTGACGGCGAGGGAGGGAATGTTGCGCAGCAGGATAACCAGGTCCTGCCATTCACGCTGGATATAGCTTTTCATTTTGTTTTTTAAGGAAGGTTAGACAAAGACTTCCGGAAAAATCCTGCAACATCGCAGAATTCTAACGCGCCAAATATAGGTTATTGGCTGGAAAATTTCAAGAGCAGTCAGAGATTCTGCAGAAATTCCGTCAATTCGCGGTTTATGCGGTCGTTCAGGATGTCCGCTTCTTGCACGGTGTGGTGCTCGTCGCCAGCAAAGTCGCGGGCCCGTTCCCCGCAGATGTCTACGCCGATGATTTTGTGGCTTGCGGCGAGATCTTCGATGATTTTTTTGAGTGTCGCTACATCCAGCGAACCCTGGTCCCAGTTCGTGGCTGCACAGGCGGGGGAGAGGGCGTCTTTGTCGATGGAAATATAGAGGTGTGAGGTCGGCGCGATGCGCCTTTGAGGTATGGGGTGTGAGCTACTGCTCAGTTCGCTTTCGCGGATGAAGGTGACCTTGTCTAAAATTTCCGCATCAACCGACTGCGAAAGTTCTGCGCGGATTTCATTTACGAGGTGGTCGGCGACTCCGATAATGACAACGTTGTTTACGAACTTGTTCCCTTTGAGAACCTTCTTGACCCAGCCGCCGCAACTGAGGATGTTCCCGAATCGCGGTTCCTGCATGTCGGGGTGATGGTCAAAAACCACAAGTGAAAACGGTTCCTGGACCATGTCGGTCCAAATTTTGCTCATGTAATGGTAATTCCCGTTGTCGAAGAAGTGGATGCCACCCGCATCTTTAATGCCTGCGTCGGCAATGCGCCTGCGGATGGTTTCGACGGCCTCGTCATCGCAGTAGCAGTCCGTGCCTGGGACCTGGGAAAGGTCTATCCAGGTGGCCTCTCCGGAGCGCCTTAGGCCCTCCATAAAGGGCTGGTTTTCATAGACGTTTGTAAAATTGCAGACGGTGATGGGCATAACCTCGCCAAATTATAGCTATAAAATGAAATCATAGGGGTGGGCCCCCTATACAATCTAGGAGCCGATTTCGCCCTTCGTCCCTAACCACTAACGCCGTCATTCGTCGAAAAGACTCCTTTTCCTGCGTATTTACTCGAAACTAGTAACTAGTAACTAATAACTAAAGTGCTATCTTTTCCCCGTGAAATTTTAAAAGGATACCACAATGGAAATCCCCGAATCTTCAAATTTTGTACAGGATATCATCGTCAACGACCTCAAGACGGGCAAGCGCACCAAGGTGCATACCCGTTTCCCGCCCGAACCCAACGGCTACATCCACATCGGGCACGCCAAGTCCATCTGCCTGAATTTCGGTACCGCCATCAAGTACAAGGATTTCGGCGGCATCACGAACCTGCGCTTTGACGACACGAACCCCTCCAAGGAAGACGTGGAATACGTGGATTCCATCCGCGAAGACGTGAAGTGGCTGGGTTTTGAATGGAAGGGCGGCGAATACTTCGCCAGCGACTACTACGACCAGATTTACGCCTTTGCCGAAAAGCTGATTGAAATGGGCAAGGCCTACGTGGAAGACTTGACTCGCGACGAGATGCAGGAATACCGCGGCAACGACGCCGGCAAGCCCAGCCGCCCGAGCCCTTACCGCGACCGCAGCATCGAAGAGAACATGAAGCTCTTCCGCGAGATGCGCGACGGCAAGTACGCCGACGGCGAGAAGTGTCTCCGCGCCAAGGTGGACCTCGCTAGCCCGAACATGAACATGCGCGACCCGGTCATCTATCGCATCAAGCACTGCACCCACCACCGCACCGGCGACAAGTGGTGCATCTATCCGATGTACGACTTTGCCCACCCGCTCAGCGACTGGATCGAGGGCATTACCCACTCCATTTGTACGCTGGAATTCGAGGCGCACCGCCCGCTGTACGACTGGTTCCTGATCGAGCTCGGCCTGGACAACCGCCCGCAGCAGATTGAATTTGCCCGCCTGAACCTGACCTACACCATGATGAGCAAGCGCAAGCTCCTTGAACTGGTGGAGACGAAGGCTGTGATGGGCTGGAACGACCCGCGCATGCCGACGGTCTGCGGTTACCGCCGCCGTGGCTTCACGCCGAGTTCCATCCGTGAATTCTGCGACCGCATCGGCGTTTCCAAGGCCGACTCCATGGTGGATGTGAACCTCCTGTACTTCTGTATCCGCGAAGAACTGAACAAGACGGCGAACCGCGTGATGGCGGTTATCGACCCGGTGAAGCTCGTGATTGATAACTGGGAAGACGGCAAGGTGGAAATGATCAAGGTGGAAAACAACCCGAACGATCCCGCCGCCGGTACCCGCGAAGTCCCGTTCGGTAAGGAACTCTACATCGAGGCCGACGACTTCATGGAAGAACCGCCCAAGAAGTACTTCCGCCTCAAGCCGGATGGCGAAGTCCGCCTGAAGGGCGCCTATTTTGTGACCTGCAAGAGCGTCGAGAAGGACGCAAGCGGCAAGGTGACGGTGATTCACTGCGAATACGACCCGCAGAGCCAGGGCGGCGAGACTCCCGACGGCCGCAAGGTCAAGGGCACCATCCACTGGGTTTCTGCGGCACATGCCGTGGATGCCGAAGTGCGCCTCATCAATAACCTGTTCACGTTGGAAGACCCGGCACAGGTTCCCGAGGGCGAGGACTGGCACGACTACCTGAATCCGGAATCCATGGTCGTGAAGCAGGCCAAGGTGGAACCGAGCCTCGCCGACGCCAAGCTGGAAGACCGCTTCCAGTTCATGCGCCAGGGCTACTTCTGCCTCGACAGCGAAGATTCCAAGCCGGGCCACTTGGTGTTCAACCGCACTGTGGATCTGAAGGATAGCTTCGCCAAGCAAGTGACGAAGTAATCAAAATATTTATGGCGGCTCACAGGCCGCCATTTCATAAGTTTTAGTATGAAGAAATAAGTGAGGATAACATGTCTTACAAAAAGTGCACCCTCTTCATAATTCTAGCCATGGCGATAGGTGCCTACGCCTTGGATTCCGATAGTTGGACAGATTCCCAAAATCGCAATACCGACTGGGGCTCTAACTACGATAGTGAAACGAATTTTACAATTGTGGATGCTCCTCAGTTTGCGCAATTTGCCTATATGGTGAATTCTGGAAAAAATTTTGAAGGAAAGACAGTTGCACTAGAGAGTGACATTTTTAATTTGGGGCAACATCATTGGGAACCCATAGGAAAATCTGGGTCCTGCTTTTCGGGCGCTTTTGAGGGAAATAATCACACGATAAGCTATGTCTATGTGGACAAGCCTTCGGCAGATACCGTAGGGCTCTTTGGATGTGTTTCTAGGCCCGAAAATTCAACGACGTCCATTTCTGTAAAAAACATTACCCTGTCGAATAGCAATATCAAGGGTAAAAACTATGTTGGGGGAATTGTTGGGTCTATCGGTAATACGAGCACACATGATTACATTTTCCTTGAGGGCAACCATGTAACGGATGATGTTTATGTATCTGGAAATGATTATGTGGGTGGTCTAATTGGTTTTATTCTTGCGACGGTTCAAATATATGGCTCTGCTAGCGCAGCAAGTGTTTCTGGAAATGAACGTGTAGGAGGCTTGGTCGGTCAAATTTTGATGGGGGCTTATGGAGGGTCATATACGATATGCGGTAGTTCTGTTTATTATGGAACCAGCATTTCTGGCAGTAATCACGTAGGGGCAATCTTTGGTGAATCAATTGCTGGCAAACCTTCAATGATTAATGTTTTCTACCCAGGCGTGATAAATCTTGACCCTTTGGGTCATGTGGATACCGAAGTTGATGAGTATTCCATGGAGTATGTCAATCGTGTTTATTCTGTCACAGCGGAACCTTCTTCACTAGCCCATGTGGAGGCAACGCTTGGTTCAGGCACCACTTATGGCAATGTTACCTTCTATAACAACGCCGTAAGTGTAGATGGCAGGCTTTACTATGGAGCCGGCATGAATGTCAATCTGGTTTACGATGCCACGGAAATGCAGGACCATGCCGAGTTTAGCACCACCTATGCCGGCGCTGGAGTGGCGACCCCAACAAGCTTGCCGATTAACATTCTTGATTCCCGGCAAGATGTCGTTGTTACCGTAACGCCATTGTTAAGCGATTGGACTGGTAGTGGAACAGAAGAAGACCCGTACCTGATAAAGTTCCCCTTCCAGCTGGATTCCTTGGCTAAGCGTGTGAATAGGGGTGATTCCTACGAAGGGAAATATTTCAAGTTGGCGGCAGACTTGGACTATTCTGGTGTGGCTCTAGAAAATGGAAACAACTACACTCCTATCGCCTCTAATACGGCAAATGATAATCTTCGTTTTAAAGGTCATTTTGATGGTGATTATCATACCATCAGCGGAATAAAAATCTCTAGAGAAAGTGCCTATCTTGGCTTATTTGGCGCTTTTGAAGGAACATTAAAGAATTTAACCATTGAAAACAGCAGTATAGCGGCTCTTGGAGGAAAGGGGAGAATTGGAGCCCTCATTGGAGTAAATTATGGTACGGTGGAGAATTGCCATGTAAAGGCGGATGTCACTGTTTCTAGCGTGAATGGGAATAATGTAGGTGGAATTTAGGTATGAACTATGGCGGCGTGAATAGGAGTACTTCGGCTGCTACGGTGAGTGCAAAATCTTCTGTAGGTGGAGTTGTTGGAAGTAATGGAAATGAGACTGGAGGACAAGCGCGTAAAGGCTCCGTTCAAAACAGCCTGTATTATGGAACATCCTTGACCATTTCAGATACATTTTATGGTTGTGTTGGGGCTGTCATAGGAAATCATTGCACTGATTGCACTGCCCAAAACAATGTCTATACTACTACGGTTTATAACACCTCGGAACATATTGTAAAAGGCATGGGAAAGAATGGCAGTGCTACTGGCAAGGATACGGTTATTGCTGCATTGGGCCATAGAGTTTCCAGCGGAACGCCCAACTTGAGTGTCTTCTACGGCGATAGCCTGGTCTATGATGCCAATAGCACTCTTGCGGTTTACAAGAATGGTAGTACTAATTACAAGGGACTTGGTTTTAAGGGTGCTGTCTATGTGATAGGGGGCCTTACATACACCTTAACACTTACTGTTCCCACTGGATATGCTGTTACGGAAGTGACTGCTTCATCTGGTAACATTTCTCAGTCTCCGTCCAATCCCAATGTTTATTCGTTGTCTAGTGTTACGGACGATGCTGTAATCACTGCCACGATTGAACCCGATGGCCTGTGGAAGGGAGAAGGAACAGAGGGTAATCCCTACCAGATTGCAACGGTGACGGATATGGAGAACCTTGCGGTTATGGTAAATGTGGGTCACGATTTTAGCGGTGTGTATTTCGCGATGATGAACGACTTGGATTATGAGAATGCGCCCCTTGATGAAACCGGAAGTAACCATATGACTATTGGCTATGGAGAAAATTATTCCATAATTGCGCAGTTCTCCGGAACTTTTGATGGCAATAACCATATCATAAAGAATTTGACCATCAATAGGGCAGGAACCTGGTATCAAGGCCTCTTTGGTGCCGTTGGTTCTAGTGGCGTTGTCAAGAATTTGACCCTTCGTAACAGTTCTATTTATGGAGGTTCCAGGATTGGCGGCATTGCCGCTATAGTCGATGGCGGTACTATCGAAAATTGCCATGTTGAGGCCAGTGTCGATATCATTGCTGAGAATGCAGGTAATGTTTATAAAGTGGGAGGCGTTGTCGGCGATGCACTCTTCGGTACGAAAATTAGGAATTGCCACGTGGGTGCCAGAGTCAAGTCGGATGCACAATCTCCATCTAGTAGCATGATTAACTATGTTGGAGGAATTGTGGGCTCTGCGACTCAATCCATTGTTGAGATGTGCGTATATACAGGAAATACGGTTGAAGGTAGTGTTGGTGTAGGTGCCATTTCTGGAATAGATTGGAATGGCTCGGTATACGACCATAATTATTATGTTGAAAATATGGAATACTACCTCGATGGCGATGCAAAGCCGGTTCGTGGTCTCGGTCAGGAAGGCCTGAATGCAAGCCGCGATCAGTCGGGTGCTGAGCAGGTGTTTACCCTGTTCGACGAAAACGCCACCGTACTGGATGACGATGCTACCGCCTACGGCTATGTGGATGGAATCACCATATATTCGAATGGAATGGAGGTGGCCGGCACCCGCTACTATACGGGAAGTTCCCAGCTGAAGTATGGTGCGATAAATGTTTCTGTTGACCGTTCTTCCGCGACGATTGATGGCGCGTATGTGAATGACGACGAGGCCGAAATAGGCTTTGATGTCGCTGTGGATACCGTTGTCTTTACCAGAACCTTTGTGTCTGGGGCCGCTTCTACCATGATGTTGCCATTCTCCATTGCGGTAGAGAATGTAGAAGGTGCCGATTTCTATGGTTTTAGCCAGATGGTGAAAGATGAAAATGGCAAATGGACTGCGGGAATGTCAGAAGTTACCGGAACCCTGGAGGCCAATACGCCCTATCTGGTTAAACCGACTCAAACGAACCTTGTTTTCCACGGGGGAGTCACGCTGAATACGACGGGCACGAAGGTGTCTACGGTCGATGCCTATCCGGAGTGGGAATTCCGCGGTACATACCGTCATTTCGTGTTCGGCGAAGAGGGCATTGCAGGTACAGCTTATGGTTTTGTCGCTAAGGATACCACACTTAGCGGGAAGCATTTTGACGCCGGGCAGTTCGTGAAGGCTGGACCCAGGGCCTATATCCCTGCCATGCGTGCCTATCTGGTGTATAACGAGAGCAATGGCGGCGCGAAATTGGCAAGTGGTTTGGGCTATGGGACTGAATCCCTGCCAGAAACTATTGGGGTCGTACTGATGGATGCCCAGGGGAACGTTACCGAAAAGGGAACGCTCAATACGGTTACCGGTCGGATCCACATGAATCGCTGGTTCGATGTCCAGGGTCGGGTGCTCAAGAACAAGCCCACAATCAAGGGCCGTTACTTGCATAATGGCCGTCTAGAAGTCGTAAAATAGTGCATTTTTAGCCCTGAAACAGCGTTTCAGGGCGATTTTTTTTGCATATAAAATAAAGTGTTTTAGCCTGTATTTGGCGAAATGTCTCAAACGATAAAATTAATTGATTAAAAACTAAAAAATTATATATTTGATTTTATAAATCTGCCGATATATATTTTGGGTGTACCCGGATAGTATGTGCTGTCTGAAAAAGAGAGGAACCCAAAATGAAAACGCTAATCAAAATATCGATGATGGTGGCCGTTTTCAGTGTTTGTGCCGCCTTTGCTGCCGAAACATACTCTCCCCTCCGTGCCAGGGTAGACACCTCGGCGGTACTTTTGGGCAAGGAAGCCTCCTTTGCAAGGCTTGTCCGGATCACCATGAAGGATGGTTCTGTTGAGGAATTCCTGGTGGAATCCGTAAGGACACTTACCTTCCAGGCAAACCCGAATGACAGTTCCAACATCTACGATGAAGACGAAAAAGAGGACGAGGAAAGATCCGACGAACCCGATAGGACTCCTGAACAGCAGTCTTCCAGTTCGGTGACGCCGTCTAGTTCCTCTGTCGAGCCTTCCAGCTCTTCGGCAAGGCCTGACGGAAAATCTTCCAGCAGCGTCGAGCCTTCCAGCTCTTCGGAAGTTCCCGACTCCAGCAGCGCACAGGATGACGGCAAAACGCCCAGCTCCGACAGCAAGCGCGACGGCGAATCGTCTGATTCTGTAACGCCGTCCAGCTCTTCGGCAAGGCCTGACGGAAAATCCTCCAGCAGCGTCGTGCCGTCCAGTTCTTCGGAAACGCCCTCGGCAATTCCGAACAACATCACCTACGCCGGGACTCGCCTTGGCTGGAATTCCAGAAACCAGACCTTGTCCATATTCTCGAGGCAGGGCGGAGACGCCAAATTCGCTGTGCTGGACGTGCAGGGCGTTGTAATCGGGAAAGGTAATTTGTATGTTTCCAGGGGAGTCACATCCATTTCGCTGGATTACCTGGACTTGCCCAAGGGAAACTTTGTAATCAAGTTTGAAATCGGTAACACAAAAATTCAACAGGCGATTGCCGTTACCGGAAAGTAAGGAGGCCCATCATGAATTACCGTATCATTACATCAGCGGTCCTGGCCCTTTCGCTTTCTTCATTCGCCGGCCAGGCTTACTTTATCTTCAAGAAGGACTCCACCTACACGGCGGGGCTCCTGGGACTCGATTCTCTCAATTTCCCGAAGGACCGCCGCGGCGAGACGGACTCCCTGTTCATTGCTGGCTACGGCCTCAAGGCTTTTGACCGGGTGCCCCTGGCCAATACCGAGGTGTCCTTCAAGACGGACTATTACGATGCCGAAAAGCTGTCCGTGAACGTACAGTCTGGCCCCAGGATTGGCAGTTTCCTGTTCTACCTGAGGGATGTGGAATACATCGACTTTGTCAAGGTGAACAGCAAGAGCGATACCGACGGAGACGGGCTTTCTGACATAGATGAAATCTACAAGATCGGAACCAATCCCCGTATGGCCGATACCGACGGCGACGGCTATGACGACGGCACCGAGATGAACCTGTTCAACCCCCAGAACCCGACGGTCTGGAACCCCAACGTGGCGGACTTGCCCAAATTGGAAGTGACCATGACCATGACGCCTTCTGTGACGCTTACCCGCACGACCAGTACCGGGACAACCAGGTCCAGCACCATTTCCGAAGGGGAGTCGGTTCAGACCGCCACGGGCGTGAGCAACAGCGAGACCCAGTCGGCCTCCCTGATGAGCGCCTGGAGTTTCGGTATCCAGGGTGGCTACGCTTCCAAAAGCCCGACATTCCTGGTGAATGTGGGCTATAACGGGAGCTACACCACTAGCACGGGTCACACCATGACGGAAACCCAGTCCACCTCCATGACCAGGAACTATAACCAGGCCATTTCGGAGGCCATGACCCAGGGCGAAACCATTACGGGCGGCTCCATCAGCATGCAGGCCCGGATTACCAATACGGGCAAGGTGGCCTATTCCATTGAGAATCTGATTCTGAATGCCAGTACTTACACGACCTCCGGCGATATCCAGATTATCGCCGAACTTTCGGTAGGCGACGGAGCGGGGGAGGACAAGTGGACCAAGATTACCCTTGCTCCCGGTGAATCCAAGGAACTGCAGTTCTGGAAGGGCGGGCTCCCGCTGGATGCCCTGAACAACCTGGTTTTCAATCCGGGTGCCATTTTCCTTTCGGCAAGCGCCTACAAGATTACTACCGAATATGACGGCAGGACAAGCGACTTTACCGAGGCATACACCAAGGCGTCGGCCAGTACGGCAAGGATTACCATCGATAACGGGATGTACTATGGCAACAGTGCGAACCGCGTCCGGGAGTACCGCGTATCTACCAATTTCCGCTACAACGAGGCCTATTCCGGCAAGGACGATTTCCACAAGCCCGTATCCCTCTCCGAAATCCTGGACATCTTGAAGATTCCCTTCCGGCAGGATTCCCTGAAGGTTGGCGGTGAGCTCCGTTACGGCCTCAAGAGCCTGGGGGACTTGTCGTACGCTACGGCGGACGGCGATACGGCCTGCTGGTTCGTGTCTATCGTCAAGGCTTCGGAACCTACGGTGGCGGTTGTGCGCTCCCTGCAGATTGGCAGTTTTGACATGGACAGCCTGATTGTGGGCGCCGGAGACCAGGTGCAGTTCATGTACAACGAGGACCGCGACCATGACCATGTGCCCGCCAGCATGGAGAATATGCTGGGAATTAGCGACGAGAAGGTGGACAGCGACGGCGACCAGATTCCCGATTTCGACGAAATCAATGGCTGGACCAAGATAGCCTACACCTACGACAGCGTCAGCGTGCCTATGCTGAGAGCCGGTGTCTGCGAAATCACGGATACCATGATGGTCAAGGTGGACTCCAAGCACAAATACTGCTTTGTCTATCACCATCAGGGAGCTAAGTACGATATCTCGGTGCCCTGCAGGGATGTAGAATTCAGCAGTGTGGGTGCCCAGTGCTACCGGCCCTACGCCATCAAGTTTATCAGGCCGGAAAATGTCAGGGGTTACGATACCGTGGCGGTGACCGTGGATTCTGCGGAGGTGGGCCCATTCTTCACGAACCCCGCCCTGAAGGATACCGACGGTGACGGCATTGACGACAATGTGGACCCGAATCCCAATGTCCGGGAAGCCTCTACCAAGTCCAACATCGCAAGGATTGCGGTTCACGATGTTTCCGAGGACAGGGACGTGGCGGTGGCAAGGACCTGCCGCATGGAAGGCCTGCTTTGCGTGGATTCCCTGTTCGTCACCGACTCCATCAGGGGTGCAAACGTTACGGTGAACGTCACTACGGCGGAACCGGTAAAGGCGAACGGCGGCGTGAACGTGTTCTCCGGCAAAAACAGGGTGCCCGTGACGGCCCAGGGAACCAAGGGTTCCGGAGCCGATGCGGTGGCTATGGTGTTCAAGTTCAACGTCGCTAACCTGTCTGCGGCAAGCGCCGACACCCTGAAGATGGTGGTGTATTCCGAAAGGGGAGATTCCACCACCTACCGCCTTGTTCTCCGCTCCCTGATTACCGCCCCCACGGACCTGGTGCTGGGCCGCAACAGCGATCGCAACGCCATCATTCTGAACTGGGTGGCCAACAAGGCCGACCCGCGAATTCTGGGCTACGTGGTTCTCCGTGCCGAAGGAGCCAAGGGCTACGACAATGCGACCCTTGAAAGGTATGTCATGAAATCCACTACCGTAAAGCCCCAGGACGGCTATGCCCTGAGCAACGGTATTACCCTCGTGAAGGCGCTTGGACCTGGGGAGGAATCCTTCACCGACAAGGTGGGTGGCGGTTCTCCCTACTACACCTACAGGGTGTTCGCCTATGCCAAGTCGGGCAATACTTACGTGTTCTCCAGCGGTTCCAACGTGGCCACCCGGAGCGTGGGCCGCATCAGGTTCCAGTACCAGATGACTGGACGCGGTACGGAATACCTGTGGCATTACAGCAAGGCTCACCGTGAGGACTTTGTGACGGACGCCATCTTTTATGAGGGATCCAACACCAGGAACGCACCAATCCACCAGTACACCTACTATTTCTACGAGGGTGGCTCCGTAGGGGCGGGCAACACCATTATCTACGAGGAATGGACTGACCGTGATATGAACCATGACGACAATTCCGTACCCGGAGACCACACCGTCTATTCTTACGAGATGGGCAGCCAGGGCATTACGCTCCAGCTGAAGGTGGCTGGAAAGGATTACGACGTGCGGCCGAACCACAGTATCTACTGGCCCTACGACAACTTTGCCAGCGTACTGAAAGGGGCGTCCGACGTGACTCCGAATGCGAAGGACAAGAGCGTGCCCAAGCGGGGTTTTGCCGAGCACAAGTTCAACTACGGTGACCGCGGCATCGAATTCGATCCAGGAAACGACGGCTGCGACAAGGATTGCGGAAGCGAGCCCCATGCAGGCTACAAGTTTAAATTCGACTACGGCTGGGCCGATGACTGACGATAAATTTTATACATTGTCAGTATGGCATCCATGATCGAATACCTAGGAAAAAAGCCCGAGGTGGGGGAGGGAGTCTTCCTTGCCGAGGGTTCCAAGCTCATCGGCGATGTGAAGATAGGGGAGGACTCCTCTGTCTTTTACAATGCTGTCTTGCGGGGCGACATTGCCCCTATCGTGGTGGGCAATCAGACCAATATCCAGGACAACGTGTCTATCCATGTTTCCACCGATGTTCCCGTCAAGATCGGAAACCGGGTCACCATAGGCCATAACGCCGTGATTCACAGCTGCACCATCGACGACGATGTGCTGGTGGGCATGGGGGCTATTATCATGGACGGCGTCCACATCAAGAAAAACAGCATTGTAGGGGCAGGGACTTTGGTCACCCAGGGGAGAGAGTTCCCTGCGGGATCCTTAATTGTGGGTTCTCCGGCCCATATTTCCCGTGCCGTTTCCGAAGAGGAACTGCACCATGTTCGAGAAGGCGTGGAACGCTACCTCGTCGTTAAGGACGAACTTTTGCAACAAGAAGAAACCTAAATGCTCAAGTTCCATTTTCTCATCAATCCTATCAGTGGCGGCGGTCAGGGGAAGGTTATTTTTGAATTCCTCCCTGAAATCATGGCGTCCATGGATTACAAGCAGGAGGAATGGAAGGCTGAATTTACACGGGCCGAAGGCATGCGGGAGCAAATCCAGCAGGCCCTGGAATCGACGGAAACCCTGGTGGCCGTAGGTGGCGACGGAACCGTTTCGGCGGTGCTTTCCACTATGCTTCTGGGCGGGTTTTCCCAGAAGGTGAAAATCGGACTTATCCCGCTGGGCACGGGGAACGACCTGGCCCGGGTGCTGAACCTTTACAAGCCCTACGTGGACCGTGGTCTTTTGTTCCTGGTGCGCAGGCTGGTGCTTGCGGGGGCGAGACCTTTTGATATCTGGAAGGTGAACGGCAAGTTCGCCCTGGCCAACTATTTTTCGGCGGGAATCGATGCCCGCATTGCCCACGATTTCAACCTGGACCGTGCCACGGGAGCTATCGCTTCCAATTCCGTAGTGGCCAACAAGCTCCACTACGTGAAGCGGTTCTTTGCCGACAGGGATTACATGCTCAAGTCGGGCTCTTTGGCCTATGTGGATGCCGCAGGCGAAAAGCACCAGGTGGATGTTTCCGGCCACAGGACGGTGATCGTGGGAAACATTCCCAGCTTTGCCAGCGGGGCCAATCCCTTTTTCCGGTCCAACATGGCGGACGGCCTGTTGGAAGTGGTGGACGTTCCCAACATGCACAATTTCTTGATGGCCATCGCCATCGGGAACATCCCGCTAATCGGGTTTATCTACAAGAAATATTTCCTCCAGTCCAAGAAGGTCAAGTCCGTGGAGCTCCGTCTGGATAAAGACGAGTTCCTGCAGCTGGACGGCGAGGATTTGAGCGGCAAGGCGGGAGAAACCGTGACCATCGAGTATGCCGCCCAGGTGAACATGCTGGCTTTGGACCCCTGATGAAACCGGTGTTGTTTTCTACAGTACGGGAATGGCTCAGTGCCGAAGGTTTGACGCAACTGTCTTCGGGTACGGACTTTGCCGGATGCGAAGATTTTGAACTGACGGGTTTTGCCCCTCTAGAAACGGCGGGAGCGTCCGACGTGAGTTTCTGGGTGGGAGACAATTTCAAGAGCGACACCAGCGTGCCCGGATTTTCGGACTCCGTTCTCGGACAGGTCCAGGCGGGGCTTTTGTTTGTGCCTGCTTCGCTGGTTGCCGGCCCAGAATCCCTGACGGTGTTGAAGGCTAGGCTTCCGAAGGTCCGTGCCTTGATGCCTGTGGAAAATCCTCACCATGCCATAGTGGAATTCTTGAAGCGCTTTGCTTGCGATGGGGCTGATGGATGTGATGCCGATGGTATGAACGGTGCCGCCCGGATTCACCCCACGGCAGTGGTGGAGGGCATAATCGGTAAAGGTTGCCGTATCGGCCCCCACTGCGTGGTGATGGCCGGTGCGGAACTGGGCGCGAACTGCGTTCTGGAATCTTCCGTGACGGTTTACCCCCATGTAAAGATTGGCGAAGGCTGTATTTTTCAGGCGGGAGCGGTTATAGGCTCCCGAGGTTTCGGTTTTTACGAATATCAGGGCAAGCGTCGCATGATTCCCCATTTGGCGGGGGTCCGCATAGGGGATCGCTGCAGCTTTGGGGCCAATACCGTGGTAGCGGCAGGCTTTTTGGCTCCAACCTCTATCGGAAACGACAGCCATTTTGACTCTATGGTCGAAATTGCCCACAACTGCAAGGTAGGGAACCACGTGTTTATGGCCTCACAGTCGGCGCTGGCAGGTTCCGTTACCGTTGGGGACGGTTCCGAATTTGCGGGGGCCGCCAAGGTGGCGGACCACATTACCATCGGCAAGAATGTGCGGGTGGCGGCCAAGGCGGGAGTGACCCGCAATGTGCCCGACGGAAAGACCGTTTCTGGATTCCCCGCTCTGGAGATAGACCTTTGGCGCCGTTGCATGGTTCGCCTGAAACAACTCGGGAAAAAGTGATGCCGGCCTGCAAGACTCTTGAATTTTCATCGCCGTCGCTTTCCTATGGATCTGCGAATGTCTCGGTGCAGATTTTGCCTCGGGATTCAAACCGTGCGCCCCGTATTTCCTGGAATGTGGGCGGCAGGCCCCTTTACCGCACGGACCAGGTCAAGCTTTTTGAATCGTTGCATTTTGACGTGTGCCGGACTACCATTTACAGTAATTGCGGCCTGGATGCAGGTCGCGATGGAATGCACGCTGGTCGTAAATGTGCGGCCCTTGCCACACCTGAACATCTGGCGCCTGTTTTCTTGCTTTGGCCGGATGTTTCCTTTGACGTGAATGTCGAGGGGATTGATGCCGGTAGGAATGTTGATGGGGATGCCGCAAATCCCGTGCCGGAAATTCCCCTGATGGACGGCTCCGCCTTGCCGTTCTTCTTGGCCTTGCGGCGGGAAGCGGGCGTGCCCCGGGAACTTTCGTTTTACGATGCTCCCGTGTCGAGACAGTGGGATTTGCGCAATGCTCCGGACCAGCCCTCCTATGGCTATGTCCGGATCGAACCCGCCGAAACCTTCGAGGTGGAGTACCGTCTGGACCGATCCGATGCAAACGGTTTCAAGTCCTGTGCCGCCCTTTCGGTGTATGGTCCCGAAGACCTTTACGGCGTGTTTCAGGCCAGGACTTTTATCCTGGGAAATGAATATGAACAGGCCCGTAGGGCAGGCCTTTTGGCTGGTGCCACGGAAAGTTGCGGCCTTCTTGTCAAATCTCCTGTGGACAAGTCCCTTTATCGTGTTCCCGAAGAGCCTGCCATGCACAAAATTCTAGATTTGCTGGGCGACTTGAGTTTTGCATGCCCTGCATTGCCCAAGATTCGCGTTGAAATTTTGAATGGCGGTCACGCAAGCCACCATCAGATTTTAAAAGAAGTTTTGCCTTATTTGCTCAAGGTGGAGTGATCAGTGCGTAAGATCTACATGGCTGGAATGAACCACAAGGTGGCAGAGATTGCCATCCGTGAAAAATTCTATATCCCCATGGATATCAAGACCCGGGCGCTGCAAGAATCCCCCTTTGACGAGTTATTGATTCTTGCCACCTGTAACCGCACTGAAATTTACGTGGCAAGCGACAGGCCTCTTTGCGAGAGAGACCTGGTGCAGTATGTGTGTGGCCTGGTTCACCAAGATTATGGTAGTTATGCATCGTACTTCTACTACAAGGAAGGCGATGACGTGGCAAGGCACGTGATGAATGTGTGTGCGGGCCTGGACAGCGTGGCCATGGGTGAAGACCAGATTCTGCACCAGATTGGTCGTGCCTACGAGACGGCTCACCAGCTTCACGGCACGGGAATTGTCTTGAACAAGCTCTTTCAAGAGGCCATTCACACCACCAAGCGCATCAAGACCGAAACCAACCTGAGCAAGCTGTCTTGCAATATCCCGTTTCTTGCCATGAAACAGGTGCACAAGACCTTCGGGGATCTGGAAAACAAGACGGTCTATATTGTGGGCCTTGGGGAGATGGGTTCCCTGATGCTTAAGTATGTGCAGGAAAATACCACCCACATTTACGCCAGCAGCAAGACCTTTGCCAATGCCCAGAAGTTTGCCGACGTGCTGACTCCGGTGCCTTTCGAGGACCGCTACAAGGTGCTTTCGGACTGCGACGTGGTTATCCTGTGCAGCGCCTGCCAGGAACCTATTGTCACTAGGGAAAAAATTGAAAAAATGGCATCACCAGGGAAAGAGTCCCCCCGCCTCGTCATCGACCTGGGCAGCCCCCGCAATGCCGAACCTTCCATCGGCGACTTGCCCAACGTGCAGTATGTGTGCGTAGATGACCTAGAAAAAATCGTTTCCGAAAATCGCAGGCTCCGCATGGCGGAACTGGACGCCGCCCAAAAGATTTTGCAAGAGGGTTTGGAAGAATTTCTCTCCTGGTCCCGTATGGACGAGGTGGCGAGGGGCATTCATGTGCTGGCCGATAAGATGGTCAAGACCGCTGGGGAAGAGTCCGGAAAGCTGCTGGCCTCGCTCCCTAACTTGGACGAAGCCTCCGCAAAGAAAATCGCCATGATGTATGAGCGGTTCGCCAAGAAGATGGCCAACGATTTCTTGTACAAGGTGAAGGATTCCAACAGCCCCGAAGACGTGAAGGTGTTCCTGAAATGCCTGGATGTACTGGAGGCTCCTGCTAATCGTCATTCCGCGCTTGACGCGGAATCTGGCAAGGACAGTGCTTGATGGGGAAAGAATTACTTCGCATAGCCACCCGCAAGAGTGAACTTGCTATGACCCAGACCCGCCTGGTGGCGGACCGCCTGGTCGCCTGCGCTAAAGCCTTGGGTGAAGACGTGACTTACGAACTGGTCTCCATGACCACCGAAGGGGACCGCCGTCTGGACAAGTCCCTTGCAAGCTTTGACGGAAAGGGCGTGTTTATCAAGGAACTGGAAGTGGCTCTTTTGGAGGGCCGTGCGGACATTGCCGTCCACAGCCTCAAGGACATGCCCGCCCAGGTGCTGCCGGAATTCAAGCTTGCCGCTGTGCTGGAGCGGGAAGACCCTCGTGACGCTTTCATTTCGAAGGGTGGTGCAAAAGGAATCAAGTTTATGGACCTGCCTGCAGGAGCCCGCGTCGGTACGGGCAGTATCCGCCGGGTGGTCCAGCTGAAGGCTCTCCGGCCGGACCTGGAGTACGTTCCCATTCGGGGGAACATCCAGACCCGCCTTGCAAAGCTTGCGGAATTGGACGGTGTGGTTCTTGCGGCCGCAGGTCTCAAGCGAATGGGCCTTGCAGAACGGGTGACGGAATACTTCAGCGTAGAGCAGGTTTTGCCCGCTTCCGGCCAGGGAATCCTCGCCATAGAGACTTTATCAGAGACTCTGTCGGACAATTGTCATTGCGAGGGCGACAGCCCGAAGCAATCTCTTTCCAAATTACTGGCATCGGTCAATCACGCCGAAACCTTCGGTATCGCTCTTGCCGAAATGTCCTTCTTGAAGGCTCTGAATGCGGGCTGCCAGTTCCCGGTGGCAAGCCATGCTGACATTGTTCCGGCAGGCGATGCGAGCCATTCCGCCGTCTTGAAAATGCGGGGCATCTACTGGCACGAATCGACCCGGAGACTTCTGCAGGCTTGCATTCAAATGGAAATTCCATCCACGGCAGGCGACGACTGGTTCAACGCCCAGGGCGAAGCCTTGGCGGCGCAAGTAAAGGTACAGATGGGCTAGTTTCGTTCAAATCACGATTTTTGAAGCCCGAAATCCCCTTGTTTTTTTATGTACAAATGCTAAATTTGCGTTACATTTTGGAAATGGCAATGAATTAGGTCCAAGGTGGGCCTTTTGGAGTATAAATGGCTATTAACTATCTCGATCTCCCCATCGGACGCAAGTACCCCTACGAAGTGGACTGCGTGGTGGAAATCGGCAAGGACACCAACCTCAAGTACGAATATGACGAGCGCCTGCATGTGTTCCGCCTGGACCGCTGCCTGCTCAGCTCCATGAGCTATCCTTGCACCTACGGATTTATCCCCAGCACCAAGGCCGATGACGGCGACGCCCTGGATATGCTGATTTACAGCCCCGCCTCCATGATGACGGGTTCTGTTTGTACTTGCCGCGTGATTGGCGCCTTGGACATGACCGACGGCGGCAAGAAGGACTACAAGGTTCTGGGAGTGCCGGTCTTCAACCCGCGTCCCATCAAGGACATTACCGACGTGGACCAGATGTTCCTCCGCATCACCAAGAACTTTTTCCAGAACTACAAGGAACTGGAAGGCAAGGATGTGCAGATTGGGGACTGGCAGAACGCGGAATTCGCCCGTGAACGGGTGATTGCGGCCCACAGGGCCTACTTCCAGATGCAGGTCCAGGTTCCGGAAACCTGCTACCAGGAACCGGAAAGCGGCGACCACCTGCCTCCCGAAGAATTGATATAATTACCGCCTGGTCTAGAATTAGGACTGTTAATCAGGGCTGGCCCAGGCTCCCACCTAAAGGTGGCCATGCCCACTAAGGCAACGAATTGCAAAGCAATTCTAGTTGCCAAGTGGTCAAAGCTCGCCCTCGACGGCTCGTTAATACAAACCGCCTCAGGCTCATGGTAGTCTTTTCAAACGTCATCCCGGCCTCGAACCGGGATCTCTTTTATTTCTTTTCTATCCAGTGGTATCGTCCGCTGTAGCTGATTGCCTTGCGGATGGCCTGGAACGTGCAGCTGATTTCGACGGCTGCATTTTTCGGTAGGGCGGCAACGCCCACGGCGGTACGGGCATGCTTGCCGTTTTCGCCCAAGATGCGCACGGCCAGTTCAGAGGCCCCGTTCAGCACGGCGGGCTGATCGTGGAAGTCCTGTGCGGACTGCACAAAGCCCTGCATCTGCACCAGCATCAGGGTCTCGTCACTTTCCAGGAGCGTCATGGCGGCGGCGATGTTGTTCATTAGGCAAATCTGTGCCGCTTCGGTAGCCTTTTCTACGGAAATGTCCGTAGGCACCGTGCCGCAGAAGTTGGAGAAGTCCCCGTTGATGGAGGGCAACTGCCCAGAGACCACGATGGTATCGCCATAGCGGGTGGCGGGAATGTAGGCCGCCAGCGGGGCCGGGCATTGGGGTAGGGTCAGTCCCAGTTCAGATACTTTTTCTTGAATGTCCTTCACGGTTCTCTCCTTCAAATTCTCGACAGTTACTTCTTCTTAAAGACCTTTGCGAAACAAAATATACAAAGACCGATGATGGCGGCCCAGGAGGTTACCATAAAAACTAGTCCGCTTGTAGAAAATTCCATGGTTATGCCTCCTCTTCGTCGTGTTCGCCGGCTCGGCCCACAGACTTGGTCTGTTTATGCAAGATGGTGGTGAGTCTTGCTGTACCACCCTGCCTCCAGGCAAAGTAGATGGCAATGTTCAAAAGGATTACCAGCGCAAGCAGGAATCCGCGCACGCCCCAGGTAAAGCCAATCTGGGAGAATTCGTGACCAAGGAAGGTAACTCGTGCATCGGCGGCCACATTGCTCAACAGCAACACGCCCATGCCGTCGTGGATCATCCATGCCACAAGCACGATGGCAAGGTAAATCGGGCACACGTACATGATGATAGGGCGGAAAAAGCGGGGGAGCTTTAGGGCCGCGCCGTCGTTCATCAGGGCAAAGGCTTCGTTTTCGGGTTTGCCGTCTTCGCCGATGGTCTCGGACTTGCGGCGACCCAGCACAAAGGCAAAAATGAACGCCTGGATGGTGCCGAGCACCACCAGCAAGAAACTACCGCCCCAGAAGTCCAGTTCATCGACGGCACCGGCGGCAAGGCCGAAGATGCCCACCAGGCTACCCAGGAAGGTCACGGTACCAGTGGCGGCGATGGCCTTTTTGCGGTGGAACTTCAGGTCGTCTTCGCAGAAGCTGATCAGGGGCTGAATGATGGAAATGGCGCTGGTGACGCCTGCGATAAAGAGCATGGCAAACCAGAGGGTCTGGAAAAATCCGCCAAAGGGAAGCTGCCCGAACACGAAGGGCATGGTCTGGAATCCGAGACCGAAGGTGCCCAGCTTGGCGCATTCCTCGATGTTGTTGCCGGCGATGAGCACCGCCATAGGAATCACGATGGTGCCGCCCAAGATAATTTCGGCAAAGCCGTTGGTAGCGCCGGCGGTCAGGGACGAAAGCACTAGGTCTTCCTTGGGTTTCAGGTAACTGGCATAGCAGAACACGATACCCATGCCAAGGCTCATGGTGAAGAACACCTGGCCCGACGCCGCAAGCCACACGGCGGGGTTGAGCATTTCAGAGAAGTTCGGGTTCCACACGAAGGCAAGGCCCTTGCCGATATCGCTTACGGTAAGTACGCGTACCACCAGGATAATGCCCATGATGAGGAGGATGGGCATGGTGACCTTGTTTACCCGCTCGATACCTTTGCGTACGCCGAAGGACAAAAGCCCCATGTTGCAGGCGAAGGTAATCAAGAAGAACAGGATGGCGGCAGGAATGGGGCCTACCTTGGTGTTCAGCATGATGTAGTTGCCGAAGAATTCCTTCATGGGTTCGTAGCCGCCAGCCACCACTTCCATCAATTTGCCGGTGGCGGAGTAGTAGGTGAAGGCCAGAATCCAGGACTGGATAAAGACATAGTAGAAACTGATGAATAGCGGGGGTAAAAGTCCCAAGGAGCCCAGGTGCTTTGCCCAGGGCTTTTTACCGAGAATGTAGTGGAATCCACCCGGTGCTGTACCGTGATGGTGGAGTCCTGCCGCACGGCCAAGGGTCCATTCCATCCATGAAAGAGGAATGCCCAAAAGCAAGAAGGCGATAAGGTAGGGGATGATGAAGGCACCGCCGCCATTGGTGGCCGCCTGCACGGGAAAGCGTAAAAAGTTGCCGAGTCCGACGGCAGAACCTGCCACGGCGAGGATTACTCCCAGCTTGGAACCCCAGTTTTCTCTCTTGTTTGACATTTTTGACTATCCTAGTTCCCTAATTATTAATTCTACAAACTAAAACTTAACTCTTGTTTCCTCAAGCGGATCCCCGACCAAGTCGGGGATGACAATGCTCGAACCTCGTGCCTCGAACCTCTTGTAACCATCACGCCTCACAACTCACAACTCATTACTAGTCCCTAAATCCTAGGCCCTAGCCCCTTCCCTTATACTTCATCATCAGCATAGTGATGTCATCGTATTGCGGTTCGCCATCGGCAAAAGCGTCCAGCTCCGCCTTGAGCCCGTGCAGAACACCTTCCAAATCGGTGTCGCGGTTCTTGTTCAGGTATTCCGTCAGGCGGGCCTCTCCGTAGAAATCCTTCTGGTGACAGGCCTCGGTAACGCCATCGGTATAGAGGAAAATGCTGTCGCCTGCCGAGAGGGTGATACTTTCCTGGTAGTATTCGACTTTATCCATAGCAGCCAGCGGCAACTTGCGTTTGGGAGAACGCAGGAACTGGAAATCCTTGCCTCCGATACAAATCAGGGGCGGGTTGTGCCCTGCGTTGGAATAACTCAAGACTCCCGTTTCCATGTCCAAGACACCGAACCATGCTGTCACGAACATTCCCTCGTCGTCGCTCTTGCTCAGGGAGTGGTTCACCTTGGTGAACACCTTTTCGGGAGAAAGTCCCAGCTTGGCCTGGTCCTTGATGAGGGTCTTGGTAATCACCATGAAGAGGGCCGCAGGAACTCCCTTGCCCGAAACGTCGGCCACGACGATACCCACATGGGTCTTGTCGATAAAGAAGAAGTCGTAAAAGTCACCGCCCACCTCTTTAGCAGGGTCCATGGTAGCAAAGATTTCTACGGATTCCGATGAGGGGAAATTGTGGGGGAGCATGCTTATCTGGATAGAGTTCCCCATCTTCAGTTCCGATTCCACGGCGGCCTTCTTGCTGGAAATGTCCGCCTGGATAAGCACCATGGTCTGCATCCGCTTTGTAGTGTTGTAGCAGACATAGATGATGGCCAAGAGGAACACCAAGTTGCTGTCGATACAGTAGAAGAAGTTGTTGATGTTGTAGTCCACCAGGAACTGGTGCAGGGCTTCCCCTTGCAGCTGGCTGATGGCGTCGGCAATGGCCGCGTCCATGGTGCTGGTGATGGTAATGATGGTTCCCGGAACAAAGGAGACCATGTTGATGTCCGGAAGTCCATAAATAGAAGACAGAAACTTAGAAACGATATAGGCGATAGTTGTCACTATCGATACGTTCAGGGTCACTTTTTTCAGGTAGTAGCGGCAGCTCAGTACAATGGGAATGGCAAACAGGAGCTCCACGCCGTAGGAGTAGATGACCGTGTAGAGGCTGATGGCCAAAAGTAGAGCCACGAGGCCCACGTACTTGGTAAACTTTTTTTGGTTCAGGCGCCTGATGGCAAACATCATGGCGATAAACAAGGCGGTCTGTAGCCCAAAGAAGAAAATCCCCCACGTGGCGGGAACATCGAAGACGCCGGTAATGGAGCAGATGGCGATGACGAGGTAGATAAACGCCAAGATGCCGAAAGAACCTGCAATGAGGTTGTTGGCCTTCCATTCGTTTTCTTCGAACAACGCCTGGGTGGATTCACTGAATTTTATTTTTTTGTGGGCCATACCAAGTCCATAATCTTGCCATTTACAAGGGTAATATAATAAAATTCCGGTTGTAGCTCGTGGTGGTTATGTTTTTCTTGTCTTCCTGGTTTATCATGATGTTTTTCAGGACAAACCCCCGGAAAGAAGAGGTGGCGCTTATTTCGCTCGTGATGTCGAAAATCTTTCCGTCGTCCCTGAAAATCATCTGCACGTGCTTGCCCACGACTATGGTGAGTTCGGACAAGAGAACCTTGGGCGCATTGTAGTCTATCAGGAACATGTAAATCTCTTCGATGATCAGCAGGGCCTTGGTGATGTTCTTGCTTGAAACGCCTTCCTGGGTCAGGATTTCCCGGACTTTCTGTTGAATGCTCATGGTATTCTCAGTGGTGACCACGAAGTCAAAGGAATAATGGTGCTTTTCGGATTCATCCAGGAACAAAGGAAATTTCTTTCCTTTGAAGCGTAGCAGTGACAGTAGGGAGCCTATAACGAGGGTAAGGAGCGGTGCCAGGGAAAGCCCCACCCACACGCCCGAAAAGCCAAGCATAGCCCCGAAGGCGAACACGCATAGGACAGGCATGAGCAAATCCTTGAGAACGCAGATGGTAAGGCTGTGGCCGATGGACTGCCTCACCAAGAAATAGGAGGTGAAAAGGAAAAGTAGGGCGGTGCAGCACAAGGTGGGGCAGACCGTCCAGAGGGCCTTGGTGGAAAGTTCCTGCAATAGGGGAGATTCGATATTGAAGGCGCTGGGAATCATGGGGGCGAAAATGGCAAGAATCAGGGTGAAGATCAGCCCTTCTGCCAGAGCGGCCTTTATGGAAATTTTCATGACCTTCCGCACGCCTTCTGGATTTTTTTCGCCATGGTAAACATTGGCAAGGGGCGTCATTGCCTGGCCGATGCCGTCAAAGATGATGGTCAGCTGGATAACGCTTGTCACGAGCGTCAATACAGGCAGGTTGAATTCGCCATAGTTGAAGATGACATACTTGTTCAGGATAAAAATCTGTAGCCCCACAAGCAGGTAGAGGCTTGCATCGACGATGCTGTATTTCAGGGTGACGGCGAAGAGCTTGAAACTGAAATGGAATCTGGGCCTGAGGGAGTTGGACTTACGGAAGAAATGAAGGCACAGGGCAAGTATGGCCCCTAGGGTGCCGACCAAGGCCCCGACGCCGATGCCGGAGATTCCCATGTTCGTGCATGCCACGACGGAAACGGTAATGCCCCCGACGAGCAGAAGCACATTTGAAAGGTAACTGCAAGCCGCGTCCCCGTCCATGATCACCATGTCCGAAAGCAAAAAATAGACGGGGTAGAGCATCAGCACGTACCGGTAGTAGCAGAAACAGTCCTGTGTGTACTGGGTGATTTCTGGACTTAGGTTAAGGTAGTTCAGGTAGATTTCGAAACAGGCCCCGGAAGCGAAGTAGGTAATGGCTGAAAGCACGATTGAAACCAGGAGGCTTTGCCCAAAGACCTTGTCCGCTCCCAGCTTGTCCGTTTCGCCTATCTTGTAGGTATAGACATAGCAGGTGCCGATACTTACGATATCGGCAATCCCGATAAAGAAGTTGAGCAGGGGGGTAAAGACGTTCCAGGCCGACAGGGCCCTTTCGTCAAGCACGTTTCCGACAATGGCCGCATTGGAAAGAATGACCACGATGGGAATGATCATGCCTACGGTGGAGGCTCCCAGCAGGGTCTTGAATCTTTCTTCGCAAAAAATCTTGTTACGGCTCATAAATGTCGCAGGAACGTTACTCTCGATAACATCAAATTATTATTTTCGGAGGTGTTCCCTGGTGCAAAAATCCATAACAACACCCCATGATGGACTTTTTTAAAGCTTTTTTCGAGAATGTGGAGCGAATGCCCGATACCGTTGCCGTGTCGGACGCAGAAAAGTCCCTTACCTACGCCGAACTGGACGCCCTTTCGGGTCGGGTACTTGATTACCTCGAAAGCGAGAACGTGGGTGCCGAAGAAGTGGTCCTTGTAAAAATTTCCAGGAGCGCTTTCCATTACGCCTGCCTTCTCGGGGTCTGGAAAGCGGGAGCCGTCTTTGCAGGAATCGAGACGGGGGAGCCTGTCGAGCGGGAAAAGTTCATCCGTGAAGATTTGAAGCCCAGGCTTGTCCTTGACGATGCCCTTCTTGAACGGATTTTCGTTGAGAGGGCCTCGGGTTCCGCTACATCTAGGACTTCGGGCAGGTGCCGCCCCAGAAATTTGCATGACGGTGCGTTTTTCGTCTATACTTCGGGTTCTACGGGGCACCCCAAGGGGATTCTCCATGAATACGGCTCCGTAGAACTGATGGTGCCTACCAACGTGCGGAACGCATCCGGCGAAAAAATGGTGGAACCTGGGCACAGGGTGGCAGTCATTGCGTCCCTGAATTACCTGCCGGCCTTTTTTCTTTTTGCCTGGGCGGTGAGTTCCGGAGCTTCGGTTGCGGTGGTTCCCTACGCCGTTTCCAAGAACCCGGTTGTAATGCAGAACTATATGGCGGAGCAGGGGATAACCACTCTCTTTGTCACGCCTACCTACATAAAGCTTTTCAAGGAGTTTCCGCCCTGTGTTTGCCGGATAATCGTGGCGGCAGAAATTATCCGCGACCTTTACCTGGATAACGTGGAACTATATGCCATGTACGGCATGAGCGAAACCGGTTCCATGCCCACGGCTTTCAAGATAGACCGCTCCTACGAAAACACGCCTATCGGCAAGCCCTATGGCGGCATGGAGGTGGATGTTTGTGAGGGAGAGTTGCGGGTGAAAAACCCTTTTGTCCGCTGCTATGTGAACATGCCGGCGGAATCAGCCGAAACCTTCAGGGAAGGCTGGATTTACACCGGCGATATGGCACGGGAGCTCCCTGACGGAAACCTGGTGATTGTAGGCCGCAAGAATGACATGGTAAAGATTGACGGGAACCGTGTAGAACCCGGCGAGATCGAATCGGCACTCAGGAGGGTACTGGGGCTATCTTGGGTGTGCGTCAAGATTTTCAAGGATGCTTCGGGCAAGGCGACCATTTGCGCCTACTATACTGACGATGTGGATATCGACTATGAATCTGTCTTTGCGGGACTTTCAAGGTTCTTGCCGCACTACATGTTGCCCAACCATTTTGTCCACCTGGACAGAGTCCCCAGAAACAGCAACGGAAAGCTGGATAAGCTTTCCCTGCAGTGTCCTGCCGAAGAGGCGTCTCACGCCCCCTACAGTGCCCCTGAAACCGATGGCGAAAAACGCCTGTGCGCTGCGTTCAAGACGGTATTGGATGTAGCCTACGTGGGGGCTGACGACGACTTTTTTGCCTTGGGAGGATCTTCCATCACGACCATGGAGGCCATTGTCGCCTCCGGCATGGCGGGGCTGGAAATGTCCGATGTGTATTCGGGACGAACCCCCCGGAAAATAGCGGCACTTTGGCAGAAGCGGAATTTGTCGGTTTCTGCGGAAAAATCCGTCACTTCGCCGGCGACAGGGATTTACCCGCTGCTTCCCACCCAGCAGTACATCTGGAATTTCCAGCAGCGTGCGGTGGATTCCTCCATGTATAACATCTACGCCTTGCTTGCCCTGGAAGAATCTGTGGACTTGGAACGGCTTGGCTTGGCCCTTTCACAGGTGGTGCTTAGCCACAGGGCTTTGCTCACTCGCTTCGAAAAGACGGCGAAGGGGGAGATTGTCCAGCGGATTGGTGATGTGAAAATTGGAGACGTAGTCATTCCGGTAGAACAAATTTCTGAAGCAGAATTTGTCAAGTTGAAAGATGCCCTGGTTTGTCCCTTCGACTTGCTTAAGGACAGGCTTTTCCGTATAAGGATTTTCAAGACCGAAAAGGGGGCGTTCCTCTTTACCGATTTCCACCATATCGTTTTTGACGGAACTTCCATCCATGCATTTTTGCGGGATGTGGAAAGGCTTTATGCCGGCGGTAAGCCAGAAGACGACGGCTACGAGGAAATTCTCTCAAAGCGCCTAGATTTGCCCAGCTCTACGGAGTTCTGTGCCGCTTTGGAACGCTTTGATGCCCTGTTCGGCAGGGGAACGTGGGAATGTTGCCCCAAGACAGATTTTGAATCGTCGGATTTGTCCGAAGATATAATGATTTCGGAACTGGACATTGAACGCGCCAGGTTGGAAAACTTCTGTGTCCAGGTCAAGATCGGCCTAAGCGCATTTTTCATCGCGGTCACCTTGAAGGCCATGGCCCGCTACAATCAGACCCGCAATGTCCTGATAAACTGGATTTACAGGGATAGGGACGATGTTCGGGAATCCAGTGCGGTGGGAGCCCTTTATTCCTCGCTTCCGGTGGGTGCCGATGCTTCGTTGGGGGATCTTGATTTTCTGCGGGAGGTCCACCGCCAGGTGCAGCAGAACATTGCCAATCCGACTTGCCAATACACTCTTTACAAGAATCAAAACCGGCCCCATGACAGCCTGTGCGTCCTTTATCAGGGGAACATCCGCAATGCGAGTGGGGGAAGTTCCCTCGTTAAGCGTAGGCTTGAAATCAAGCGCCTCAAAGCCAAAAACCAGAGCATCTTTGACCTGGAAATTTTGGACGCAAGAGATCGTTTTGCTCTCATGTTCGACTACGATAGCGACAGGTACAATCGGGCAAGCATGAAGTCGTTTATGGCCCTGTGGAAGTCACAGGCCCACGAATTTGTTGAAAACGCGTCTTCTGGCGTGTGATTTTCCTCAATTTGCCAAACATTTCGGTGCTTTTGACGAACAAAAAAAGCAAAAATGTATTCTAGAGCACATTTGTGTGTGGGGCTTGTTTTAATTTGTGACGAATGTAAGAAAAAATTATACATTCTGAATAGAAGTTTAACGTCCTTGCACAAGACTAAGAAAATGAATTGTTTGCATAAATCCATCGCGTCATTGTGCGCAATGACCGTGTCCGTTTTGGCCGCAGAAGGGGAGGCATTACCTGCCCAGACGCCGCCTGCTGAAGAACCTGTTGCAGAAGCCGCTCAGGCCGATGCCGCCCCTGCAGAATCATCCGTAGAACCTGTCGCCGAAGCGGTTGTGGAACCTGCAGCCGAGACGCCGGCCCCTGCTGAATCCGTAGAACCCGCGCCTGCCGAGACACCTGTGGAAGCAACCGTCGCGGAACCTGCTCAGGCTGCTGCCCCGCAACCTGCGGTCGCAACGGCTCCTGTTGAACCTGCGAAGGCTCCTGCCGAGCCCCAGGACGGCGCACAGTCGGCCTCTATCTTTGTGCAGGACCCTGCGGTATTCCACCAGCGTGAGGCGGAACTTGAAAAATTGAAGAAGTCGCTGCAAGGCAAGAACGAGGGCCTAGACTCTCTGCTCCTGGAAGCGAGCCAAATTGCCAAGAAAAACGACCAGTGCGCAACCATTAGCATTAACGATGTGATGGGGGATGAGTGCTGGACTTTCTACCGGGTGGAACTCCCCGCCTTTGAAGAACGCTATATGCGGGTTACCGGCGAGGTCCGTCTTGGTCACATGGAAATGGCCCGTGGCCTGGAAGACCGCAAGTTGCAGATTGAGGCCTGCACAGAGGCCCTTTACAGTTTTGCCCAGAGCAAGGACCAGTTCTTGAACCTGCAGGGCGGCGTTTTCTTGGAACCCTTGAGCAGTGGTTTCCAGGCCAATTACGACTTTACCTTGCAGTACGAGCCTAACCACCGCAAGCATTCCTTTGAAATCGCCCAGAAGTGGGGCGAGACCTGTCGCGAGATGGTGGTCCGCCAGGATGGGGAGGGCTTTGCGCCTTTCTTCCTGGAAAAACTCCAGGCGTTGAATGCCGAACTTGCCAAGAACGGCTCCCTGGCGGTTTACAAGACCGACACCACCGCAGCTCCGGTGATTTACATGGATATCGCCAGGCCGGTGCGCAGCGCCTATTACCTGAATGGGGTCAAGTTGTTCCACAGCCGTATTAGTGGCGGTCCTGCAAGCGAGAGTAATGTCCGTATCAAGTTTGAGAAGGGGCGTGTCAGTGTCGATGGCGAACCTGTGGTCATGAAACGGGGCAAGCCCCAGACCTTCAAGGGTTCCGTGGAGTACAAGGAAAAGGCCACCTCCATGAATGGCCGCTGGATTTGGGAAAACCAGGGCAATAACGACGGAGTGGACTTTGGACCCGAAGAAGACGAGGCTGTTCTGGACAGCATCTACGCGGCAGAACAGGCCGCGAAGGTTGCCGAACTGGAAAAACGCCGGGGTGCTCATATTTCGCCTTGGGTAGGTATCACTGCGGCCTTTGCTCAGTTTAGCGACAAGAACTACAAGGCCTTTGAGTTGGACGAGAACACGCTGATGGTTATGCCTGACCTGGTGGCAACTCTAAGACTTGCTTACGGGTTTGGCGACTTGGGCGAGAGCCGTATTTCTCTAGGTGCCGGCGTATATGTGGGTGCAGGCCTCGGTGACGGAAAACTCCAGCGTGTCTATGTGGCTCCCGTGGGGCAGCTCCATTTTGATTACAACAACTTCGGCTTGCGTGAAACTGCCATTATCGCCATTCCCGAAAGCGATTCCGAGGAATGGATGCAGTTCCGTACGGGCCTTTTCTATAGCTTTGGGAACCTGGGTATAGAGTTGGGACATGACTTTGTGACGAACCTTGGGCAGGGCGGCTATATCACGCTGTTCTGGGAGATGTAGGGGGTGACTATGTTTTTAGACGAAAGAATGTGTCATTCTGAGCGTAGCGAAGCGAAGTCGAAGAATCTTTTACTGATGTCCGCGCTTTCCCTTCTGCTTCTGTCTGGTTGCACTCTTTACGATAACTACGACATCGACCTGATGGAGGGAGGTGCCGCCTCTATCGAAAGTAGTTCCGCCGAGGAGTTGATTGAATCATCCTGTTCTGCCGAAGAAATGGTTGAGTCTTCTAGTTCTGCTGAAGAGAAAGATGCTTCTTGTGACGGTATGGAACGGGGTGGAGTGACTTACGCTACTGTGGTGATTCACGAGAATTGCTGGATGGCGGAAAACCTAAATTACGAACCTGCAGCGGGACACTCTATGTGCTTTGATGATGATCCTGCAAATTGTGAGACATACGGAAGGCTTTACGACTATCCCGCTGCCGAACAAGCCTGCCCTACGGGATGGCGTTTGCCGACCTCTGCGGATTACATTGACTTGCAGACCTACTCAGCCTCACCAGAAGACGAAGCGGGAGCTCATTTCAAGACAACCACGGGCTGGATTGGTGAGAACGGGGACAACAAGCTGAAATTCTCGGCCTTGCCGGGAGGATTTTGTGACAGCGGTGATTGCCTTTTCGTGGGTAAGGTCGGTTACTGGTGGACCAAGACTGAAAGTGTGATGGGAGAACATATGAGTTTGTACCTGAGCGGAGATAGACAGGACTTTTCGGCCTCGCTTCCTCAGGATGACGAGTCGTTTTTGTCGGTGCGTTGTATAAAGGACAAGTAACATGAGATACGCCGTTTGTCAAATCTTGTTGGCTTTGTTGTTGGTATCGTGTAGTGATAGCGACCTTGGTGACGACATTAACGGCAATAATACCCTTGCTGTTTATTCTACGGTAGAAGATTTGCCTCCTTGCACCATCAAGAACGAGGGTGAACAGCTGTTCGTTAAGTCCGAAGGCATTATCCGCGTGTGCGCTGATGAGAAATGGTTTGCTACCATGGAGCGAGGTGGTGGTTGTAGTACCAAGATGTTGAAAGACAGTTCCGGCCTCAAGATCCTTTGTAACGGTGATTCCGTTGGTGTGGTGCTTAACGGTAAGAACGGTTCTAACGGTAAGAATGGAATTCTTCCGGATTCATCAGAAAATGACGATATTGTCTTGGATTCTGAAAAAGTGGCTACTTCTTTGGAAGGGGTTAGCGGCTATTCTCAGAAAGGACCTTTTATCAATGGCTCCAAAGTGACCGTTATTGAACTGGAAAGTGGCCGTACCCTGAACCAGACGGGAAACACCTTTGAATCCAAGATTCAGAGCGATGACGGTCAGTTCAAGCTGAATGCCCGCATGATGGTGAGCCAGTACGTGGAACTCCACGCAGAAGGATACTACAGAAACGAAGTTTCTGGCGGAAATTCTGAAGCTCCTCTGACTCTTTATGCACTGACCGACGTGAGAAAAAGGGATGGCGGCATCGTAAACATCAACCTGCTGACTCACTTGGAATACCACCGTGTTGTCTATCTGGTAAAAAACAAGAAGATGAAGGTGGCCGCGGCGAAGGATTCTGCCGAAAAGGAAATCTTTGGCCTACTGAACATCAATTCCAAGGATTTCTTTAGCTCCGAGGATCTGAACATTGCCGGCTCCAGCGAAGGAGATGCGGCACTTTTGGCATTTTCGGTAATGTTCCAGGGAAATCGTGGAGTTGCCGACCTGACAAAACTTTTGACAGATGTTGCCACCGACATTGAAAAGGATGGTTCCTGGGACGATGTTTCTGCCAAGGCGAAAATTGCAGACTGGGCAGAAAATGCCGATGTCACGGGTAGGCTCGAAACGATACGTGCCAATGTGGAAGATTGGGGCCTGTCGTTGATGGTGCCGAATTTTGAAAAGTATATCCGTTCTTTCTGGACCAAGGAATATGGCCTACCGATGTGCGATAAGGACAATGTTGATACGCTTGTTGCGGCAGGTGCTAAACGTCTTGCTGGTTCAAAGGACCGTTATGTCTGCGTTGATTCTGCAAAGATTGGCTACATGTGGCGCAGGGCAACGGATTTGGAGAAGGATACCTACGGCTGGGCGGCAGGAACTGACGGCCAAATCAAGAATGGTGACATAAATTCGGCGGTCAGATATGTCTATGATGCCGCCCTAGAAAAATGGCGCGAGATGACGGAGTTGGAAGAAATTTATGGATTTTGCAATGAAGATGTAGAAGCCGACTCGGCTGCAAGTGTAAAGTTGAACAAGTTCGACAAGATAGGGGATGAATATTACCCCTATGTGGTGTGCACAAATCGCCATTGGGAAGGGTGCAGTGCCTACTATGCGGACACGCGAAAATATCCAAGCGAGGCTTCCGATGGATCGGTACGCCGAGGCGATTATACTACCAACACTTATGTTTATGAAACGGACCTTGGATTCTGGCGTGTTGGCTGGGCTGAAGAAGGGGAACTTGGCCAGGGCTGTACCGCTTCGAAGTATGGTCAGGTTGTCCATTTTATCCCTGATTATACGGATGCTGATTTTTATTATTCTTGCAGACCCGATTCTTTCCTTGTGGATTATGGATTCTTCAAGGGGTATGAATACTATAAGCCTGAGCAGAATGTCAATGGCCTTGCCAGTGATGACGAACATTGGGTTCAGACGCAGTTCCGCTGGCACGAGGATAACTACGAGGTAGGGGAGAACACCTTTACGGGTGGTGCCCCATGTAATAACGGGGAAATGGTGCCGGGACTTAAAACGGAGGATTCCTATTTTGTTTGCGATGGTAGTTTCTGGCGCGCGGCGACTATACAAGAGGAAATTGCTACCGAATCTTGTACAAAGAATGGCCTTGGGTTTATATATAATGATAGCATAACTTGTGAGGCGGGAGAGTGGCATTTGACGAGTGTTTATGACTATTCTCCAGCACAGGTTCGTGAAAGGTTTTTTAATACGGCTTCCGTTCCTAGCGGTATAGAATTGGGGATTCTTCATGATGACCGTGATGGTCGGGATTATCGAACGATTAAGGTGAATATTAGGTTATGTCACACGAATATGGAACCTGAGTTTATTGAATGGATGGCAGAAAACTTGAATTTTGTAGAAGATGATGATTATCCGCATTTGAAAGGACATAATGCTTGCTATAAAAATGATTCCTTGAACTGTTTAAAGAGTGGGCGTTTTTATACATGGGCCGCCGCTATGAATATAAATGACAAATGGAATAATGGCATGGCAGAAAATGCTCATTTGGTAGATGAGCAACATAAAGGTGTGTGTCCGGAAGGGTGGCATGTGCCGACTGAGACTGAATGGAGTAGAACGATGTATTATTTGAATTCTAAAGCGACTGATTGTTCCGAGAATTATAATGTGGGTATCTATCCAGTGTGGTCACATATTATACCAAAACAGGCTGTATATTGGGATGGCTCCAATGATTTTGGCTTCAACGCTCTTTATGTAGGTGGGTATTATTATTTTGATGCGAATGATTTGTTTATGCCGGATGAATCGCGTTGGATTGGGTGGTGGTCATCGAATGAATCGGATGATATCGCATCAAGAGGAAAAGTTATAGATGCTAGAAAAGATTATGTTGAAGTGTCAACGGAACAAAAAAAACATGGTTTACCCGTGCGTTGTGTCAGGAATCATAATCTAACCCTAGACTAGTTTCTGTGAATTGATGTGTAAACATAAATTTTTGAATTGATGGGAATGATGAAAGGGATAAAGTCTTTATTTGCTTTTTTGCTAGTGGCTCTCGCCCTTACGGCTTGTAAGGACGAGCCGGCTCCGAAGCCCGCTCCCAAGGACGTGGCGGCAAGTGCTCCTGCTGAAGAGGCTGTTCCTGAAAACGCTCTCTTGAAGGCGAAGGTCCGTAGCGTCATCGGCACGGTGGAACGGGAAAAGTCTGATTCCTGGACGCAACTCAGGGTTGGTAAAACTGTGGTGGAAAACGATCACGTGCGAACAGCCCTAGAATCGGAACTGATTGTGAACATGACCGACGGTTCTGCCTTACGTGTTCCCGAGAGTTCCAATGTCACTTTCCAGGCGGAGCTTCAGGACAACGTGAAGAAGCTCATATTCCTGGACATCCATTCGGGCAAGGTCCATTTCGACATCCAGAAACAGGAACAGGCGGAAATCTACTTCAAGACGGGGACGGCTACGGTGGCCATTCGCGGTACGGCTGGCTTTGTGGGGGAGGTCCAGGGCAAGACGGTGGCCTCCTTGAAAGAGGGTAAGGTGGAAGTGACAACTCCCAAGGGTAAAGCGACATCTATCGTCAAGAACCAGACGATTTTGGTGGATGACCAAGGGGATTCTAAGGTGCTGAAACTTGAATCTTCGGGTACGGAAGCCCTGGCCTCGGCTATCGATTCCATCGCCAAGGCCGAAGATGGCGGTGCCGCCCTGATTACGGAAATTCTTGAAAAGTCCATGAACACTTTCGACAAGTCCTATGGAGAACGCCAGCGGAACTTTGAAAAGAATTTGCAGTTCAAGGCTACGGCTATTGCCGACAGTGTTTTTGTGCCTAGCGTGATGCTCCAGGCCCGTGTGACTCCAGGAACTATTGTGACGGTGTGGGGTGAGCGCGATACCGTTCCCGAAAACGGCATTTACCAGAAAAACCTTACCTGGGGCGATTCCGCCTACGGTACCAAGAGGTTTTTGGTGGGCTGTAGCGACGGCGACGTGGAACTGCCCTGCTTCATGTGGGTCACGGAATACGCTCCCATGCTTGCGCTCGGTCCTGAAGCGTCAGCGGAGGCACAGGATACAACGGCGGCCAAGTCTACCGCCGCTAACGCTGCTGCCGACGGCAAAGACCTAAATCTCAAGGTTTCTGTGGCTGGCGGTCGCAATGAGCGGGTCCATTTGGACTTGCCCGCAACGGAGCTCTCTACCAATTTGAAGTTTAACTTGGCCGGTATTACGGCGGGTGATCTGGGACAGCTCAAGTCCCTGGTGGTGCTGCGCAACGGTAAGCCTTTCAAGACATTTGATGCAAGCGACCTGACAAGCCTTGCCTACGAGGTGCCTGTGACCATCGAACGTAACAAGATCGCAGATTTCGAGGTGGTAGCGACCCTCAAGAACGGCAAGAATTTCAGGGCGAAAAAGACCTACGAAGTTTACTGCATGGTGGCTAACCACCCCGGTGGAAAGGCCAGAAATTCCATTGTGCCGCCTGACCAGGAATACGAACGCCTCAAGCAGAGCGGAGGCATAACGCATGAGTAATCCTCCCTGTGTCATCCTGAGCGAAGTGCGAAGCACGTAGTCGAAGGATCTGGAAAAGTTTAAAAAGAAGGAACGAGAATATGAAAAAACTGTTGCTCATTTCGATTTCTGCGGCACTCCTTGCGGCCTGCGCCAGCAACCCTCCCGTAGATAATGACCCTGCCCGTGCCCGCGCTAAGCAGGGCTATGCAGACCTGAACCAGGAAACGGCAAACTATCCCAAGTCTTCTGCTTCTGCAGAGACCGCGGTGGCAGAACCTGTGGCTGCTCCCTCCATTCAGGTTTCCAACGCGACCTTCAAGGCAACGCCTACGGTACTTGTTTCTCCCGCTATTTCGGGCAAGATGGCCGGTTCCATCGATGTAATTCGCCGGAATCCTCTGGCAAAAACCGCTATGGAAGTGATTAACGCCTACCTGACCAGCCGGGGCTATACCGTTGTAAGTCTTGAAAGTCAGGCCCAGTTGGACGAGGTGGTGCAACTCCAGAACGACATCGCCGGAAACGACGAAGACCTTTCCTATGTGGCGGGGCTTTCTGTAGGTGCGGACATCAACATCACTTATGCCGGGAGCATCCAGGAAAAGGACATCGTTATCGACCTGAATGCCAGCGAGGCCTCTACGGCGAACCTGTTGGCCAGCGAATCGGTGCGCCTGCCGAACAACGGCGAAGAGTCCCAGCGGGCTTTGGTGCAGCGTGCCATGGAGCAGGCCATTGTATCTCTCGAAAACAAGGTTCGCGACCGCATTGCTGCTGAACTGGAAAAGGGCGTGCAATACAAGGTGGTGGCCCACCTGACCGGGGAATTCACCGACGATCAGGCCGAAGAGATTTCCAACATCGTCTCCCTGCAGGTCCGCAAGAAATTTAACAAGATGCAGGTGGTTTCCATGAGCCGTAACACCTACGACCTGATGGTCTATGTGGACCCCGACAAATACGAGGACGCCCAGATGGTCTATGGGGAATTCGTGGAATCCCTTTCTGGCCTTGCCAAGGTCCGCAAGCAGAACATCACCAAGAAGCTGATTATTATGGAAATCCAGTAGAATTGTAGGGGCTAGAGACTAGGATCTAGAGATTAGAACTAAATCCTAAATCCTGCCCTTTTAACCCAGAAATAGAAGATGAATATGATAAAAGTTTTTTTTGCATTAATGTTGACGGCCTCTCTTTCCTTTGCCGCTAACCTGGTCACCTATACCGCCACCTCTAACGTGTCTCAGAAGGATGCCGACAAGAAGGCCCTGGAAGGAGCGGCCATGCAGATAGGCGCCAAGGTAGATTCCAAGATGGAAACCCGCGTCTCAGAAAAGGCGGATGGTTCCATCGAAAAGACCACGGACAGCAAAAAGATCGTTTCTACGAATGTTCTGCTGAAGGGGGCCAAAATTCAACCGGGTCCTAAGCAGAATGGTATGTTTCAGTCAACGGTGACGGTGGATTTGGACCAGTTGGCCTCCAAGATTTTGTTGGACTTGAACCAGATAAAGGTCCAGATGAAGTCCAAGGATTCCTTGATTCGCCTGGACATGCTGGACCGTGATTACCGCAAGATGGAAGCGGACATGATCCAGCTGGAAAAGCTGGCGGGTCAGTATAACGACCAGCTGGAAGCCCTTTCCTTTGTGCAGGCCGTTCCTAAGGAGTTGCAGCTGGAAACCACCATGGGAGAGCTGACGGAATTCTTGATTTCGTCCATGCAGACCGTAAAACTTGAAACCGAAGAAAAAGACGGCTGTTTGCGTGTAGTAGTGTCCGATTTTGCAGGTCCTATCGCCAATTTCCCTGTGGCCTTGACCCAGGATGGCAAGAATGTGGCTGTGGCCAAGACGGATGCCAAGGGTGTGGTGAATTTCAACTTGAAAAAAATCAAGAATCTTAAGCCCAGCGGCGATGTGACCGTCCATGCCGACATGAACTTCAAGTTTGTGCGGCAGTCGGCTCTCCAGAACGTGTACGTGACCTATGGTGCCAAAAAGACAGGGGTGGCTTACCGCCTCTCTTGCAAGGGGACTGCTGCCGAATGTGGGGCCCTTCAGAAATTTTTGACGGATGCGGGTCTTACCATTGCCGACCAGGCCGGGCTTCCGGAACTTTCCGTTACGCTGGAATTCAGTGACAAGGACAATTCCGCAAAGACCCTTACCACCTCACGGGCGACGGTGAAGTTCAGCTGTGCAAGCAAGGAACTTGTGGAACAGCCCCAGGGCGTGGGCCGCGATGCCGAAACCGCTCACGTGAAGGCTATTTCCAAGTTGTCGGCTTCTAAAATACTGGAAATTTTTGCAACAGGCAAGTAACCTGCCGATATCGGTTTAGTGATTAGTCCGGCTTACTTGAGCCGGATTTTCTTTTGGGCGTAGATGGACTGCCCGCCGTTGCAGGCATAGGCCAGCGTACACACGATAAAGAAGGCGGGGAGGGTGTCGAATCCGAAAATTTCTGCCCCAACCAGGATGGGGGCAAAAAGCGTGTTGGTGGCTCCGCCAAAGACCGCCGCGTAGCCGAGGGCCGCCGCAAGGGGGAAGGGCACGCCCACGATGGTGGCGATTACCGCTCCGAAGGTCGCCCCGATGGTGAACAGCGGGGTGACCTCGCCGCCCTGGAAACCCACCGAAAGGGTTACGATGGTGAGTACCATCTTGAACAGCCAATCGAACTCGAAGATCCCTGCGGCGCTGGCCGTAGCCGCTCCCGGGTTGCCGAAACAGATGTCGGTGAGGTTCGTGCCCAGGCCGGAGTAGCGCCCTTGCCAAAGTAGAAGCAGTATGGCACTCAGAACGATACCCATGATGGCGACTCGCTTGAGAGGGTTCGGGAACTTTTCTGCAAAGAACTTTCTGGAAAACTTGAGCAATTTCGCAAAACCGCCGCCTACAAGCCCAAAGAGAACGCCCAACAGAGCGAGTTTTAGGATAAAGTAGATGTCAAGCCCGTTTTCTCCGTAAAACAGGCTTGACACGGTCCAGTCCGGCGAAAAACTGTTCAGACTCACAGTGAACTTTTCGTAGCCGATCATCTCGGAAACCTTGTAGGCGCTGACTGCCGCCGCCACCGCCGGGAGCAGCGCCGCCATCTCGAGATGACCGGCCAGCAGGATTTCGAGGGAAAGGGCGACGGCCGCCATGGGAGTCTGGAAAAGCCCTGCAAATCCGGCCGCCATACCCGCCACGAGCAGAATGCGGGGAGCATTTTCCACATGAATCTTGGAACTCATGTTATGCCCGAGGGTCGCCCCGATTTGCATGGCCACGCCTTCGCGTCCGGAACTTCCGCCAAAGAGGTGAGTGAACCAGGTGGTTGCCATAATAAGCGGAATCAGGCGCAGGGGAATTTCTTTTTCTTTTCCGTGGGCTACGTCAAAGATGATTCCCATGCCTCGTTCGGAGCCGTTGCCAAGCTTTTTGTAGGTGAACACGATGGCAAGGCCTGCAAGGGCTAGCCCAGGAATCCAGTAAAGCGGGTGGGCGTCGCGGATATCGCTGACATTCTGCAGGATAGACCCGAAAAAGGCGCAAAGGGCCCCGACGATGGCCCCGAGGATCAGGGCCACCACGATGAGTACCGGCTGTGAAATCCAGTGCATCACCTTTTCTTTGACTTTGGCTTTGGCCATACGCATGGACTGTTCCCTCATTTCGGGAGTCATATTCTGGTATATTTCTTGCCAATTATTGAAGTTCATCGCAAAGTCCTTTTTCGGCGCCAAATTTAGAAAAAGGCAAGAAAAGAAAATGTCGGTCTCGCGACCGACACTCAAATTTTTTTCTGGATCCTTCGCTCCCTAACAGTCACTCAGGATGACGATAGGGCTTACGCCTTATCGTCACTTGTTGTTCGCGCGGATGAGGTTGAGGGCCGAACCCGCCTTGAACCATGCCCACTGCTGTTCGTTGTAGGTGTGGCTGAGGGCGATGTTATCGACGGAGCCGTCCTTGTGGTGGGCGACGAGGGTGAACTCGGAACCCGGGGCGAACTTGGTGAGACCCACGATATCGAACACGTCCTGTTCCTGGATCTTGTCGTAGTCGGCGGCGTTCTTGAAGGTGAGGGCGAGCATGCCCTGCTTCTTGAGGTTCGTCTCGTGGATGCGGGCGAAGCTCTTCACGATCACGGCCTTCACGCCGAGGAAGCGCGGTTCCATGGCGGCGTGTTCGCGGCTGGAGCCTTCACCGTAGTTTTCGTCACCGATCACGATAGAACCCGTGCCTTTGGCCTTGTAAATCTTGGCAAGTTCGGGGACTTCCTTGTATTCACCGCACTGGCAGAGAACCTTGTTCGTTTCGCCGTTGAAGGCGTTCACGGCGCCGATGAGCATGTTGTTCGAAATGTTTTCGAGGTGACCGCGGTAGTTGAGCCACGGACCGGCCATGGAGATGTGGTCGGTAGTGCACTTGCCCTTCGCCTTGATGAGGAGCGGGGCGCCGGCGATGTCCTTGCCGTCCCAAGCCGCGAACGGAGCGAGAGCCTGCAGGCGCTTGCTTTCGGGGTTGATGGAAACGGTAATCTTGGAGCCGTCTTCTGCAGGAGCCTGGTAGCCGGCGTCCTTGACTTCGAAGCCCTTCGGCGGGAGTTCGCACTGTTCCGGCGGGTCGAGCTTCACAGCCTTGCCCTCGTTGTTCACCAGGGTGTCGGTCATCGGGTTGAAGCGGATGTCGCCAGAGAGGGCGGCAATCACGGCCATGAGCGGGCTAGCCACAAAGGCGTGGGTGTTCGGGTTGCCGTCGGCGCGCTTGGCAAAGTTGCGGTTAAAGCTGTGGACGATGGTGTTGAGTTCCTTCTTGTCGGCTCCGGCACGGTCCCAACGGCCAATGCAAGGACCGCAGGCGTTCGTCATAATCGTTGCACCGAACTGCTTGAACAAGTCGATGAGACCGTCGCGTTCGGCGGTGTAGCGCACCTGTTCAGAACCCGGGTTGATGAGGAGCGGGCATTTCGGGGAAAGACCCTTCGCGAGGGCCTGCTTGATCATGTTGGCTGCCATGTAGAGGTCTTCGTAGCTGGAGTTCGTGCAGCTGCCGATGAGGGCGGCGCTTACGACCGGCGTAGATTCCGGCTTGGTTTCGGTGGCCTTGAGGCTTTCGGCCATGTCGGTCACGGCGTAGGCGCGGTCCGGGCTGAACGGGCCGTTGAAGTGCGGCACGAGCGTGCTCAGGTCGATTTCCACGACGCGGTCAAAGTACTTTTCCGGATTTGCTTCGACTTCGGGGTCGGCCTTGAGGTGTTCTGCAATCTTGTCGGCAGCGGCGGCCACGTCGGCACGGCCAGTCACCTTGAGGTAGCGGCTCATGGAATCGTCGTAGCTGAAGGTGGAGCAGGTAGCGCCCACTTCGGCACCCATGTTCGCAATCGTTGCCTTGCCGGTAGCGGAGAGGCTGCGTGCGCCTTCGCCAAAGTATTCGATAATGGCGTTAGTGCCACCCTTAACGGTGAGGATGCCAGCGAGCTTGAGGATGATGTCCTTGGCGGTAGCGAAGCCCTGGAGCTTGCCGGTGAGCTTCACGCCGATCATCTTCGGGTACTTGAGTTCCCACGGGAGGCCGACCATGGCGTCCACGGCGTCTGCACCGCCCACGCCAATCGCGAGCATGCCGAGGCCGCCAGCGTTCACGGTGTGGGAGTCGGTACCGATCATCATTCCGCCCGGGAAGGCGTAGTTTTCGAGCACCACCTGGTGGATGATGCCTGCACCCGGGAGCCAGCAGTCAATGCCGTACTTGGCAGACACGGACTGGAGGAAATCGTAAACTTCCTTGCTTTCTTCCTTGGCGCGGGGGAGGTCCTTTTCGACACCTTCGCGGGCGATAATCAGGTGGTCGCAGTGCACGGAGCTCGGCACTGCCACGCGGGCCTTGCCGGCGGTGGTGAACTGGAGGAGGGCCATCTGGGCGGTAGCGTCCTGCATGGCCACGCGGTCCGGGTGGAATTCGGCAAAATCCTTGCCGCGCTCGTAAGTCCTGTTCTCGGCGCCGTCAATCAGGTGACTGTAGATAATCTTTTCGGCGAGGGTGAGCGGACGGGAGAGCTGCTTGCGGGCAGCTTCAACGCGGGCGGGAATGCGGGCATACACGCCCTGGATCATGTCGAAATTGAAAAGCATTTTTAGGTCTTAGGTTTTAGGTTATAGGTTTTAGGGGTTAGTATCCTTCTTAAAGTGTCATCCTGAGCGGAGCATCGAAGATGCGTAGTCGAAGGATCTAGTAACCGATTGTTTCGGGTGCAAAGATAGAAATATTATCGGGTCACGATGCGGTGGCCGATATTGTTCCACAGGTTGTCCACAAGCCCGTTACTCAGTTGGAGTCTCTGGGGGAGTGTGGGCGTGCGGTCGTAGAGCATCTGGATGTATTCGTCCTTTTGCCCGCCAAAGTCCATAATTTCGACGGTGTAAACGCACGGAATCGCAGGATTGCATGAATTTCGGATGGCAACCACCGTTCCCGTAACCTGTAGGGTGTACATTTTTTTCGATAGGGTGAGGCCGATGGGTTCGCCCAGGTTCAGGACATTCAGCTCGTCGGTATAGATGTCCACGCCGTGTTCTGTGAGTTTCGTGGTAATACCCTCGATTTCATGCCCGTCCTGTTTTTTCACCATCGCCCTTTCGGCGGCAAGGACCTTCACGGGTTCGCCATCGGAATCGCGCCCCATCCCGAGGAACAGGCACATGGTGAGGTAGTAGGTGTTGCGCACAAGCCAGAAGAGCACGGCGAGAATTTCGATATACCCGAGCGCGATAATCATATAACTCATGTGGACGATGCCCGCGACAGTGAGGGCGAGCAAAACAGCAAACGGGGCGATGGTCTTCTTGTCGGCCTTGTTGTGAAAATTGCGCTTGTCTTTTGTTGTCACCTTGAATTTTGAAAGGGTAATGCCCAGAGTCTCTTTGATTATCGGCATTAGCAAGAAGGGCGTGACGGATGTCTCGTAGATGCCGCTCCAGCGGGCAGAAATCTTCCCCTGGCTCGTGATGCGGAGGGCCCACATGGACATCAGGTGCATCGGGAGCCAGAAGAGTGCGAGGTCGATTAAGGTGCACTTGAAAATCGGGATGCAGAATACGGCGAACATCAGGGGCGAAAGCAGGTAGATCAGGTTCTTGACGGGGGAGAACCAGTAGAGGACGGAACTCAGGTAGCTCAGTTTCTGCGAGATGCCCAGTTTGCGGTTGAACATGAACTTGAGCTGCTTTGCGGTGGCGATAACGCCACGGCCCCAGCGGGTGCGTTGCTGGATGTGTTCCTTGAATGTCGAAGGGGCGATACCCGAGGCTAGCGGCTGCGAAAGACCGAGGCTCACGTAGCCTGCCGATTCGATCAGCATGCCTGTCGCAAAGTCCTCCGTGATGGATTTCGTGTAGAACCCGCCGATATCTTCCAGGGCCTTGCGGGAGATAATCGTGTTGGAACCGCCGTAAATTACGCTGTTTGTCGAGGTCTTGGCCGCCTCGATGACGCAGTAGAAATAGTCCTGCTCGTTGGGGACTTTTCTTTCGGCATAGAGGTTGTGCTGGAATACGTCGGACGTGTAGAAACTCTGCGGTGTCTGGATAAACCCGAGGGGCCGGCGCTTTTCTTCGGGGAGGCTTGCGTTGATGCGCTCGGCATCCACAAAGTAGGGGATAGTCCTGAGCAGGAACTTCCTCTGCGGAATCATGTCGGCGTCGAAGGTCACCACGTAGGGCGAACCCGTGCGAGCGAGTGCCGCGTTCAGGTTGCCGGCCTTCGCGCCCTCGTTATTCGGGCGGTCGAAGTAGTTTACGCCCAGTTCTTCGGCAAGCCCCCGCATTTCGTTACGGCGGTTGTCGTCGCAGAGGTAGATATGCACCTTGGAGCGGTCGGGGTAGTCCATGTGTTTGCAGCCGACGATGGTCTTGCGCAAAAGTTCCGGGGGTTCGTTGTATGTAGAAATGAAAATATCCACGTCGGGGTAGTCTGTGTCGGCAATTTCTGGCAGGGGATGTTCCCGCAGCTTGAGCATTCCGCTGTAGTGTATGAGCGATTCGATAAAACCGAGGACTTCTATGGCGAGCAGGATGCAACTTCCGATGATGGCGACCCATCCGTAGGCATACGGGATGGAACACGTAAAGCGCCAGCAGAGGTAAATTAACGTGCAGAACGTACTCAAGAAAAGGAATAGGTCGCCAAGGAACTGCTTTGCCGGCTTTGAGTTGAATTTTTTCGCGCTTTCGTTCTTGCTGAATTTAAGAAGGTCGTCGTAGGTGCGGATCCGGTTGTAGCGGAAACGCTTCCTGATTTTCTGGATAAGGAAAGCGACAAGGATTACGATAAAGACGGGAATGGCGAAAATTCCCCACACAATATAGGGCCGAGTGCGGGCGAGAATCTTGAAGTTCGATGCGGGCTCGTAGATAAGCGGGATCTTGTTCAGGTCCGTGCCCTGGAAAAGAGCCCGGGCGTATAGTCCAGAAAGGCTCAGGTCTTCTTCGGTAAGGTATTCCACCGCCCGTGAGTCAGAGCGGATCATGGCGGATTCCTCTTCCTTGTTGGACAGGCTCCAGATGGTGTAGCTCAGGTGCAAGGAATCCAGGGTGGCGTACCACAGTTTGACGCTTTCCAGGTCAATCTTTCCGTCGCCGCTCGCTTCGCAGAGGCCGCTTTCGGTAATGAAGATGGGGGTGCCGCCGCCTACGACTTCTTTGAGGAGCGCAAGCGATTCGCCCTTGTGGGAAGTTGCATAGAAGTGGAACGAATACATCACGTTGTCGAAGGCCACCGGGTCCTTTGCCGGCTCCTGGATTTCGCGGTCGTAATTGGGCGTGCCGATGAGAATCAGGGCGTCGGGCTTGTGCCTGCGGATAACGGGGATGATGATGTTCGCGTATTCCTTGATGTCTTCCCAGGTGCAGTCGCCGTTGGGCTCATTGCAGATTTCGAAAATCACGTTTGGGACGTTCGCGTATTCCTTTGCCATCATGTTGAAGAAATTGATGGCTTCGGCAAGGTTCTCGTTCGGATTGTTGTCGATGAGAATATGCCAGTCCACCATCACGTACATGTCGTTCTCGATGGCGTACTGCACGCCCTTCCTCAGGATTTCGAGGTTCTTTTCGCGGTCGCCGTGCACGTAGTCGTACGAATACATGGCGAGGCGGATCAGGTTCGTGTTCCATTCCCTGCTGAGCTGGTGGAAAAGACCATTGTTCACGAACTGCGGAAACCAGGTGAGGCCGTGGGTGCTTGGGCCCTTCAATACCACTTGATTGCCGTGTTCGTCAAAAAGGTCGGTGCCTTGAACGTGGAGTTTGCCGTTAACAGAAGGCCTAGCGTTTATAACCTCTGCATTGGCAAAAGTAACGAAGGCAAAAAACAGCAATAAGAGCAGGCGTTTTAAGTTAGTCATGGTAATCAGGACCTAACAAGAATGCGAGATGAAGAAGTGTGCCTATGAAACTTATGGGAATAGTAAGTATCATCAATGTCAGTCCAGCATAGATTCCTCCCAAGAGGTCATCGGCCATGACCCCCCACCCTTTGGGAAATTTCTCGAATCGGTGGATACCCAATGGTTTAAGGATGTCAAAGAAACGGAATAGCCCGAAGCCCAAAGGAAGTATGATGAAGGGGAGATATTTTATCCAGACGGGACTGATAAATGCAAATGTCATGAAGATTCCACAGACCTCGTCGATTACGATCCAGCCCGGGTCTTCGGTGCCCGTGTCCCGCATGGCCTTGTTCACGAAGGGAATGGCTACGAAGAATACGATAAGGGCTGCAATAAAAAATAGGGGGCTTAGTCCGGAATAAGTTGCATTGTGTGGCTGGAGAATAATTGAAAGAAGCCCGTTCATCCAAAATTCTTCGGTTTCGTGGGATAATCCGCCCCAGCCGATAGTAAAACCAGAATAGACTGCCAAAAGGGCCATAGGGTAGGCGACAATCGTTGCGGCGAGGCTTCCCATGGTCCCAGGGGCCTTCGGGCTCATTCCCGAGCCGAAGAAGGTGGTGACCAGGGCGGTAAACTTGCCCGTCCCGCGCCATTCGTGAGGCACCCGTTTCTTACCGTATTTTTCTTTAAGTTCCTCTTTGTTCATTAAACCTCGTTCTGCACTCTACATGATTCTCTTCACATTATATATTTTAAATTCTGAACTCCGAAATCTGAATTCCTAATCAATCAGGCCATGCCGCCTCGGCACGTTCCTTTTCTTCGGCCTCTCGTGCGGAGCGACGTTCTTTCCAGCGTTCCAGCTGGTCCTTGAATTCCTTGCGGAGCCTCTCCATGCCGATGTTCTCCTTGGCGCTTATCTGGATAGCCTCCGGATAGTTCTGCAAAAGTTCGGTACGGCGTGCCTCGTCGGCGATTTCCACCTTGTTGAACACCCGGATTCGGGGCGTCTTTTCGTCGATGATGCCTTCCAAAGTCCTGTGGGTCACTTCCAAATGTTCCCGGTAGTCGGGAGCGGCTCCGTCCACTACCTCCAAGATGCAGTCCGCATGGGCTGCCACTCCCAAGGTGCTCTTGAAGGTCTCGATAAGGTTGTGGGGGAGCTTGCGGATAAAACCTACTGTATCCGAAAGGATAATGTTCTCCCCGTCCAGAAAAAGCTTGCGGGTGGTGCTGTCCAGGGTGGCAAAAAGCTTGTCCTCTACGTAAACGTCGGCACCGGTCAGGCGGTTGGTGAGGGTGGACTTGCCCGCATTGGTATAGCCTACGATTCCCACTTGGAAGATGTCGTTTCGCTTTTCGGCCTGGCTTTCCCGGGCGTCCTCGATCTTGGCAAGTTTCTTTTTGAGCTCCTGGATGCGCTTGCGGATCATGCGGCGGTCCGTTTCCAGCTGGGTTTCGCCGGGTCCCTTGGTGCCGATACCTCCGTTGTGCTGGCGGCAAAGGTGGGTCCAGGCTCTTGTGAGGCGGGGCATCATGTACTGGAGCTGAGCCACTTCCACCATCAGGCGGCTTTCTGCCGTGATGGCGTGCTTGGCGAAAATGTCCAGAATCAGGCCTGTACGGTCCAGCACCTTGATTCCCGGCAGGCGCTGTTCCAGGTTGCGCACTTGGGAGCCCGAAAGGTCGTCGTCAAAAACCACCATCTTGGCGTCAAGCTGTGTCAGGGCGTGCTTGATTTCTTCGACCTTGCCTTCGCCGATGAGGGTGGCAGGGCTAAAGTTCTGGACCCGCTGCAGGTAAGAGGCCGAAACGACGGCTCCGGCGGTTTCGGCGAGGCGGCCCAGTTCCGCAAGTTGCTCCTGGGCAAGCCAGGGGCGCACCTTCGGGGTAGCTATCCCTACGAGGATGCACTTTTCCTTTTCTTGCTTATGCTCCGCGGGTTCTTTCATTTGGCTTGCAATATAAAAAAATACAATAACATCTTGCCTGTAAGCCACAAAACAAAAGCCCCGGAACTTTCGTTCCGGAGCCCTTGGGATTTGGGTGTTTTTGTGTGTGATTTCTAGCGTACTATCCGCAGACTCTTGATATTACCGGTTGCTTTGGATCGGATATAATAAATTCCCGAAGACTTGATAATGTTACTGCATTTGGCAGTTTCAATAGCTTGTTGTGTGCTGAGGGCGCTTAGGCGGCCGATACGCACACCATGTATATCGATGATGTCGTAATCAGTAAAGCCCTGTATTGCTATGTGAAGGTTATTCCCAATGGCGGCAGGGGCATCTGTTTTATCGGTTGATCCATTAGCGGAAGATTCGGGCATGTTCTCGCCAGAGGATGTAGAATTCGGATTGCTTGATGCCGAAGAAATCGGGTTGTCCGTGGCCGAGGAATTCGGGTTGCCCGACGCCGAAGAATTTGGGTTATCAGATGCGGAGGAATTCTGGTTGTTTGCGGATGAAGAACTGTTGTTGCTTACCGTTGTCGAACTACTGAGAGGGGCGTCATCTTCGGCATTTTGGCCCTTCACGAAGTTGAAGTAGTCTATATCGAACCAATCTCCCGTCACAGTAAGACGAAGAATGTGTTTCCCTGTTGTGGAAATGTTCACGTTGGTTGAAATTTTGTCAAATTCGTCATAACTATCCTCTACCACTGCTTTGGGTGCTGAAAGTTCTTCTGTTATGTCATTGCCGTCAAGTGAGAATTTGAAACCGTTGGTGTTGTTTGCAGAAGCTACCGCCACAAATAAAGTATAATCACCGGCCTCTTCTACATTGATTGTGTATTCGTACCAGTCAGAGACTTCGTTATAGCCGATTACTGTACCAAAAGCTTTTTCGTAGATATCGACACTGGGGGCGTCTGCACGGTAGTTTGAACCTCCATGGTTTTCTGTGTCTTTGTCGTTGAACGAAATGCTGCTTGATCCGTCTTCGTTCTTTCCGCTGCCGGTTATGTCGAAGTCTTCGGCCTCAATTTTGCCAGGAATGGCCCAGGGCGTGTTAGTGGCGTTGAACGGTTTCTGGGGGACCGATTCTATGACGGTCCCACCGCCCATGCCGGTGGTGTTCTTGCCATCGGCCAGGTGTTCGCTAAAGTACTGCTCGAGCCAGGTCATTGAGGCGCGGTTTTTGGCGGAGACGTTTGGATTCGACTTGACATCACCGTTGGGGGTCATTAAGCCTGTGTTGCTACGCCAAGTTGCTCCATCGATATATCCCCAGATGGTAATGCCGGCAATCCATTCGGTTTCCCACAAAAAGGGGATTTGTTCTGCAATGACGTTTTTCTGGGATTCGTCATTTGCATCACCGATATCATATTCGGTAATAAACAGGGGAAGACCGGTTTCTTCGTGGATTTTTTTCAGTCTATTTGAGAAACTTAGCTGTTTGTTGCCCCATTGGTCTGTCCAGTCTTCTGCGCGGAGGTCTTTGCAATCGTGGCCCTGCTGACCGTATGCATCTACGGGAGCCCCGTTTTTGATAATGGTCTTGACAAGTTCGATACCTTCGTTCATTTGCCATGAAAGCGTATTGTAGTCGTTGTAAATGAGGACTGCGTTTGGCCAACGTTCATGAGCCATATTGAAGGCAGTGGTGATAAAATTGTACTGGTGTTTGCCATTGATTACTTCATCGCCTCCGAGAGCTTCGATGATGTATGAGCCACCGCATTCTTTGTCGTCTGTACTGACGCCTTCAGCGCCTTCGGCTGGAGCGAGATAGCCGGAGTGGTAATTATTGTCGGACCAAATCGCCTCGTTTACTACATCGATATATTCAAGGTCAGGGAATCTTTTTGCAACGGCGTCAAACCATTCAGTAATATATTCTCGTGTCTTTTCAACGGTAATACTTGGGTTTTTCTTTTTGCACAGAAAACTTGGGTATTGGGATCCCCAAACTAGGGCGTGGAATTTGAAATGACGTTCACCGGGTTTTTCTTTTGCCCAGTCGTAAGCGCTAGCACATTTATCGTAATTATCCCAATTAAATACACTTGTTCCGCTCATCCCATTGGAAAGGGAGTGAATGGACCCCCATTTACAGCCGTTTTCAGGAGTAATCTGGTTCCAGTAGGTGTTAAAATCGTCACGGATTTGCCCTCCTGTCGTGATGTTTCCGACGAACTTGGCGCCGCCATCGGCTAAAGCTGCATTTGACATGGAAATAGCGGCTGAGGCCAGTCCCAGGAACAAAATCTTTTTTAATAAAAGTCCGTGTTTGGTCATGAGGGATTCCTTCTTTTTCTCTAAAATTTACCTTTGGTGACAGCCTTATAGCGATTTGTTTGTCTTTTTTCTTTGGACAAATTGTCCAAAGAATTGTAAACCTTTGTAAACTTTTACTTGATAAGGACCATTTTCCCCTGTTTTGAAGCCCCATTTCTAATCTGGAGCAGATAAACGCCCTTTTTTAGTCCTCTGGTGGAAATCGGCGTACCTGTGGATTGCCGGAGAAGTTCCCCGTTCAGGGAATAGAGCCTGTAATCTCTTTTGGCATTACTCAATTCCGGTTCTGCAATGCCGAAGATAGCTTCCGTGCTAGTGCTAGAAATGTCAATCCCTTCGTCGTCTGTTGACCCAACAGAACTGCTGGAGGGTAATGCGGAGCTACTGGAACCTTCGGTGGTGGAACTGCTGGATGGATTTGCCGCCGTTGAACTGGAACTTTCATCTGTTTTGTCAATGGGAAAATCATCAGGAGCATTTTCGCCCTTGACGAAATTCATGTAGTCTAGGTCGAACCATTCCTTGGCGACGGTCATCCGAAGGATATGTTCGCCTGAATCGAGTTTCACACTTGTTTTTACCTTGTAAAAATCGCTATATGCTTCCTCGCTGACCGTATCGGTTTCAGCTGCATTCTCCTTTGACACGTTGATCGTATCGCCAACTTGATTGCCGTCCAATGTGAAAACCATACGTCCACTTTCGCCAGATACTGCGGCATATAGGGTATAATAGCCGGTTTCGGGAACACTGATTGTGTATTCCAGCCAATCTCCATTAGCGTTCCAGCCTATGGCGTGACCTCCATTTTCCAGGTCCTTGATGTCAACTCCGAGGCCTTCACGATAGTTGCTTCCTCCCTGGTTAATGTCTGGATCAGAATCATTGTATGATTTGTTGTTCGATCCTCTGCCAGGTTGGTCAAAATTCTCGGCCTCGATTTTCCCTGGAATAGTCCAGGGCGTATTTGTGGCATTGAAGGGCATCTGGGGTTCTCCGGGGCCGCTGGTGAATTCCCATTCCAAGATACCCATGGTAGAATCCTGAGAACCTTTGAATACCAGGAACAGCTGCTCTACTACATCGGAAAGGCCGGCCACGGCACATTCCGTGGTTTCGTAATTTCTCCATCCGGTCTCATCTTGTATATTGTTCCCTGTTTGTGGGAGCTCGCAGGTTCCGGCCAGTGTGCCCGTAGGTGAGCCGCTGCGGATCTCGATAGAGTTCCCGCTAGCGACACTTGCGGCGGTCACGATAAAGCTGGTTGCTCCTGAGCCGAAATCCACGCCGGAAACGCGTATCCAGGATTCTTTGGATGCTAGGGGAGTAAGCACATGCTTTACAGGCTGGCCGCGAGTCCAGTCGGTGCGGCTACGTACATTGCGCTGCTTGGAACTGGTTAGGGCCTTGTAGCGTTGGTAGGGGTCAAAGGGGGCAATCTGTTCTGGCCCTTCGTTGGTAAAGGTAAGTGTATTCATCCTGTCGCCGTTCCAGGTGATTTCGTCAATGGATACACTTCTGTGGTTTCCTGGTTCGGGGTCGGTTACACATCCTTCGCTCTTGCTGCAGGAAACAGGATGCTCGCTTGCGGACACCAGCCGGCGGTCATGATAGACGGCATACCATCGGTTCTTGAATTTGGCAAAACCCTGGTGGTTGTTGCCTCCTCTGTTGTTGGCTCCAGGAACTTGCCAAATGGCAGGAATGACTTCGCCTTCGTAGGAATATGGCCCGGTAATGCTGGTGGATATGCCATAGTCAATAATCTGTTTGTCGTTGTTGAAACTGAGGTAATATTTGCCATTGTATTTGTGCAGGTAGGGCGCTTCGAACGAACCTGGTGCTTGGATACGCGTGAGAGAATTCTTGTCGATGGTAATCTTGCCGTCTTGATCGGTAAATTTGACTATGTCAAAATTGTTACCGATTGGGCGCTTTTGGTAATTCGCACTACCGCCACCAAAAATCACATAGCCGGAGCCATCATCATCAAAAAAGATGCCGGGATCGAAGCAGTGCTCTATGTCGTCACACCCGTTGAATATGGCGATAATGGGATTATAGGTACTGCCATCTCTGTAGTAACCTGCAATCTGCCTTATTGTTCCGCCATAGGATTCGGCAATTGGGTCGGTGTATGGACCGTCAATGCTTGGAGCTGTAATCATTCCCACACCACTTGCTCCATCGGGATATACGATATAGACTTTGCCATTCCTAACGGCAATGCCTGAAGCCCATGTGTTGTTCGGGTAGGTTTCAAATTCGCGTTTTGAACGGAAGATCAGGCCATGGTCTGTCCAGTTTTTCATGTCCTTGGAGGTAAAGGCATATAGTCCAACAATATCGTAGTTAAACGGGTCTGAACTGACGCACATATCGTCCGTATCGGTCAGGATATAGAAGGTTTCCCCGTCGGAAGCCGCCGACGGGTCTGCCAGGTAATGGTAGGTTGAAATGGGGTTGTCCGCAAGGCCGAACATGGCGAGAACGGCTACTGCAAGGAGTGCTTTCTTTATCCCCTTAACCATCTCAATTTTCATAGATCCTCCCATTTTACTTATCTATATTAAAAATTTAGACTTATAAAACAAAAGAACGGGCCTTGAACCCGTTCTTTCCGTTGACAAATTGTCAATGATAAAATGGAATAAATTGGGGATTATTCCTTGAAGGTAATCTTTTCTAAACCGAAAAATTCAATGTCGTCAATCCAGAACTCCCCGCCGGCACCTCCAAAGATGGAAATGTTGGTGACGCTGTCCTTTACGGCATCCCATCCAACATTGCCTCCATTCTGGTTTTCGGCATCAATCATATCGGCCGGGGTAAAGGAATAGCGGGTCCATTCGTCGGTCAGTACGATGTGGATCCAGGACTTGATATTGGTAATATTGGCCTTGGAGTCGGCCTTGACGATGTCAAAGGAGAAGGAAATGTAGTTTGTAATGGAACCCCTGGCCCAGAATACGACCGAATCCAAAGCGCTCATGTCGATGGATCCTCCTAGGTATTGTCCCATCAGGGCCCAGTTGTACAGGGAGTCGTTCACGCATTGGAAATGTGCCGCTAGACCGCTGCGTCCTTTGCCGGCTTCGGAAATTTCAAGGCTTCCGGAGGCCTTTTCTGAATGGGATTCGTACCATGCGGAAACGCCATTTTCGAAATCGTCAAAAACAAAATGTTTGAGGGAATCCTTGGAAATGGTGTCCGTGTCGGCGGTATCCACGGCTGCGGAGTCCGCAGTTGCTGTATCCTTGGAAACGATGTCCCTGGGCGGAGCGTTTTTATCGACCAGGTTGACGGGTTCCGAATCGTTGCAGCCCACGCAGATTTCTTCCTCTGTGAGAATCTGGGAAACTGTCGCCCCCGCGCTGTTGGTTTGCGAGTGGACCAGAACGAACTCGAACACGCCTTCGGGCAATGACTCAAAGGAGAAGTTGCCCTGAGAATCGACGGGTACCTTGTATTCCAGACCGCGAATCATGACCCAGGCGGGGTACTTGTCCGTGTAGGCCTTGCCTTCGAAAGAGGCGGGAATTCCGGTCTGTACGGTAACGACCTTGCCGTAGTCATTATCAACCTGGGTGATTTCGAAAGTGGTTGCGCCCTTTTGTTCCTGCTTGTCTTGGTGACTGCGGACTTCTACGATGTAGTTGCCTCTGGGTAGGGAATCCAATTCTAGAATGCCGTTTTCGTCGGTTTGAGGATGTCGTGTAGAATCCAGTTCGATTTTATCCGCGAAATATTCGGATTCATGGATGATGACGTACGCCTTGGAGGCGTTCTGCCCGTTTGCCAATTTCACATGGAATGCGATGGAATTTTCGGTTTCAAGGGACCCGGCGGCAACGTCTTTTGCGTCGTTTGAACATGCAGCCAGCAGAGCTAGTGCCGAAAGTCCTATGTATTTTGCCCAAATCATCTTCGTCCTGTAACCCTTAATATACCTTATTTTATTTGTTTTTGTGGGCTACAGGGAAAAAAGCCATGGAAAGTTGCATTACCCTGTCAGGATTTTTGACCCCGTCCACCCTTTTCTGGACCAGACGGCGGAATTCCTTGAGCATGTCCCCCAGGTCGTTGAAGCAGGCTTGATCTACGGAAAGGGTCAGGGTGGAAATGTTTCGCTCTTCTACGGGGGTGTTATCCAGAGAATCGGCAGCCAGTCCTAGAATCTGCCTCTGAAACTTGCGGACGGCAGTTTTCTTCTCAGGGCCACCGACGGTCAGGTGGGCGTCGGTCAGGGCCAGCTTGCCCGAGGCCATTTTCTTGACAAGTCCAACCTCCAGCAGGGTGTCGATGGCCTCTTTGGCCTGTTCTTCGGTAATGGGAGGACAAATGTCCTTGGCGATTTGCTTCAGGTTTACCACGCCACCGTTCAGTTCTAGGTAGGCGCGCACGGCAGGAATCCACCAGTTTTCCAGAAGCTTCAGTTCAGCCTGCTGCAGGCTGTGGAGGTGTACGTCACGGAGGGAGAGGGCCTTGGCCATCAGCTCTTCCCGTTTGTTCTTGTCCTTGGTGACGGCTGCGGAATAGAGCAGTTCAAAATATTCTGCCTGCCTGCCCGATAGAGAGAGAATTTCTTTGGCGGCGGGGAGGGCATGGGCGGGGAGGTGCTGTTTTTTTTGGAGGACCCTGTACAGGTAACTAGAATCCAGCCCCAGCTTGTCGCCCATCATGCGATAGCTATACAGGGGCATCTCCGACTTTCTGCGGTCGTAGTACTCTTTCAGATAGTCCCGGTAGTCCGGGGTGTCGGAAAAATTCATCATCAACAACAAAAATACCTTTATAAATTGGTCAAAATTTTAAAAAATCGGCGTTTTTCATGGATAAATTGTCCATAAAAGCCATTGAGAATGCAGTGAAAATCAAAAAGCGGGTGGGTGTCTTGCCAGAATAGATGAATATTTCTATATATGAAAATATGAATGATTGTTCATGTATCAGCAAACCGCTTTCCTTGGACACCCTCTTTGAGCTGTCCGAATTCTTCAAGTTTTTTGGGGATACTACCCGTATCCGCATTATCGAGATTCTTCTTTCGGGGGAGATTTCGGTAAACGAGATAGCGGAAAAACTGCAATTGGGGCAGTCGGCGGTAAGCCACCAGCTCCGGATCTTGAGAACGGCTGGTCTTGTGAAACCCCGTAGGGTAGGGCGCACCGTTTTCTACGCCCTGGACGACGAACATATCGGCCTGATTTTCAATACGGGCCTTGCTCACATTATGCACAAGAAGGGAGTGTAAAATGCCTGACTTTGCCGAAATTCTTGAGAGGTTCTTTTGGCAATTTATAATGCTTTTTTCAGAGATGGCCCCGTTTTTGTTGCTGGGCTTTTTGCTGGCGGGAATCCTGCACGTGTGGGTGCCGAACCATTTGTATGTGCCCAAGATCTCCAAGCCGAATTTCAAGTCGGTACTTTGGTCGGCACTGTTCGGCGTTCCTCTCCCTATATGCAGTTGCGGCGTGATTCCTACTTCCATTGCGCTCCGGCGTGAAGGGGCCAGTAAGGGCGCCTGCGTCAGTTTCTTGATTTCAACACCTGCAACGGGTGTAGATTCCATATTGGCCACCTATTCCCTGCTGGGTGGGCCTTTTGCGGTGTTACGCCCCATTGCCGCCTTTGCGACGGCTATGCTGGGAGGCGTTATTACGAATCTGGTGACCAAAAAAGAACCGGAAACGGGGGTTGCGGTCATTGGAGAATCTCATGAGCATGAACACCATGGTCATGAACAAGAACGTCGCGGCGACGATTGTGGACATGAAGATTGCTGCGAGTGCGGACGGTGTGATTGCGAACTTTCCGCAGGTCCTGCGAATGGAAAAAGGAGTTTTGTAGGGAAACTGCGGGCCACCGTAGAATACGGCTTCGTGAACATGGTGGGGGACGTGAGCAAGTGGCTTGTTATAGGTCTTCTGCTTGGAGCCTTGATTGCGGCCTTTGTCCCCGACGATTTCTTCCTTTTCCTGCATGAATATCCACTTCTTTGCATGGTGGTGGTGCTGGTGCTTGCCATGCCCATGTATACCTGTGCGACGGGTTCCATTCCGCTGGCCTTGGCGCTAGTGGCTAAAGGCATTACTCCGGGAGCTGCCCTGGTGCTGTTGATGGCGGGGCCTGCCACAAGTATAGCCAGTATGCTGGTGGTGGGAAAGGCCTTCGGCAGGCGTACCCTTTTTGCATACCTGGCCTCCATCGCGTTTGGAGCGCTGTTCTTTGGGGTTATCGTAGATACGTTCTTTATGGATACGTTCCTGGCTTCCATGTTGCCCCATGGCTCCGCGGAATGCCACGGGCATGGGGCCCTGGGCGTATTCGATTACGCCTGCGCGGTGCTTTTGGCTGGGCTCATGATTTATGCGAAGTTCGCCCACAGGGGCTGCGGTTGCCATGACGGTTGTTGCGAATGCGACCATGACCATGAATGTGGTTGTGGTGAACACGACCATTGCTCTTGTGGCCACGAGCATTCGCATGAGCGCGGGGAAAGCGTCGTATGTTTTTACCGTGTAAACGGCATGACCTGCAGCCACTGCAAGGCCTGTGTGGAGAAGGCGGCCCGGCTATTGGACGGTGTGGAATCCGCTGTCGCCGACGTGGCCCGCAAGGAACTCCGTGTGGAATGGCACGACGAGCACGATGTGGACGAATCGGCCCTGAAAAAGGCTATCGAAGACGCCGGATTCGAATTCGGCGGACAAGTTTGAGCAGCCAGTCTTAAACCGTCTTGACTGCCAACCCCCGATTGTCATGCCCGCCTTGTGCGGGCATTCCTTTTTCTTCCCGCAATAAAAATTATATTATCCCTCGTCATGCACATCCGTATTACCACAGAGACCAAGAACCGCCTGCTCCGCTTTTACAGGAACAAGCGGGCCTTCGTGTCGCTGGTGGTGCTGGTGGTGGCCTACCTTCTTTCGCTGACAAGCCCCTGGACGGTAAACGACGAACCGCTGTACCTGAAGTATAACGGCAAGAGCTATTTTCCGGCCTTCGTGCGTTATAGCGAGCAAGATTTTGGCGGCGATTACCAGACCGAAGCGGATTACGGCAAGCTTTTTGCCGACGTTCGCGAATGCGAAGAAGAAGCGGCGGAAGGCTATACGAGGGCAGGAGGCTGTCCCGAGATGTGGGTCTTGATGCCGCCCATTGCCCATGATCCTTTGAAGGCGGACTTGACTGAAGAAGGCGCTCCGCCATTTGCCCCCAGTTCTCGCCATTGGCTTGGTACCGACAGTAACGGTCGCGACGTGCTTGCCCGCCTGATTCACGGATTCCGTATTTGTATTTCGTTCAGTCTGTTTCTCACTATTCTTGGGACTTTCCTCGGCATTGTCATTGGCGGTATCCAGGGGTATCTGGGCAAGTTCTGGGATACCGGAATGCAGCGCATGATCGAAATCTGGTCGTCGCTCCCCATGCTCTACATCGTGATTTTGATCGGGAGCATTTATGGCCGCAGTTTCTGGTTGTTGATTGTGATTATGGCGGCTTTCAACTGGATTTCATTAAGCTATTACATGCGCGGCGAATTCCTGAAACTCCGCAATATGACCTATGTGCAGTCGGCAAAGGTGTTGGGCCTTGGGCACAGGCATATCTTTTTCAAGGAAATTCTGCCAAACGCATTGACCCCTGTGGTGACGCTTTTCCCCTTTACCTTGATTGGCGGTATCGGAAGCCTGACATCCCTTGATTTTTTGGGCTTTGGGCTGCAACCACCTACGCCCAGCTGGGGCGAACTCATGAGCCAGGGGCTGAACAACCTTTATGCACCGTGGATATCTGTAAGCACCGTCGCTGCACTTTTCATTACGCTGTTGCTCACCACATTTGTTGGAGAGGGCGTCCGGGATGCTATGGATCCGAAGTCGGGAGACCGTTATGAGTGAGCCGATTCTAAAGGTGGATGGGCTTTCTGTAGCCTTCGGCCATCACAAGAATGGTGAACCTGCGGCAACACCCGTCCAGGTAACGGACCGGATCAGCTTTTATATTGACGACGGTGAATTTTTTGCTTTGGTGGGGGAGTCTGGCTGCGGCAAGAGCGTTACCGCCATGGCCATTTTGCGGCTCTTGCCCACACCTTCGGCGAAGGTGGTTGGAGGCTCTGTGCTGTTGCGTCGTGATGGCGGTGAAACGGTTGACCTGACTAAAATTTCCCTGAAGGAGATGCAGCGGGTTCGCGGCTCCGAAATATCCTGTATTTTCCAGGAGCCCATGCAGGCGCTAAACCCTGTATTGACCATCAAGAAACAGCTCCTGGAAGTGTTCAGGTTCTGTGAAAGGAAGTGCGCCGACCCCATGTCCGAAATCCGGGACATGCTTACTCTGGCGGGCTTCAAGGACATTGACCGCGTGCTGGATTCGTACCCTCACGAGCTTTCGGGCGGCATGCTCCAGCGTATCTGCATTGTGATGGCGTTACTCCCGAAACCCAAGCTGATTATCGCCGACGAACCTACTACGGCCCTGGATGTGACTGTCCAGGCACAGGTTCTTGCAGTGCTGAAGGACTTGGCCAAAACTACGGGGACGGCGGTACTCCTGATTACCCACAACATGGGAATTGTTTCTCAGTATGCAGAACGCATGGCTGTGATGTATGCCGGCCGTGTTGTTGAGATAGGGGCCACTAACGAGGTTATCTCTTCGCCTATGCACCCCTATACCCGAGGGCTCCTCTCGGCCATTCCCGAAAGCCACGAAGATCTTGGAACCCTGCGCTCTATTCCGGGCCAGGTGCCCCATGCCAGGGATTTTGTACAGGGTTGCCGCTTTGCGGACCGCTGCGAATTGTGCGACAGGCCTTGCCTAACGGCAGAAGTCCCGCCTTGCGTCAAGGTCGGCACCCACGAAGCCTATTGTTTCAAAATTTAATTTCCCCTTAAACTGTTGTTTCCGCGAAGGCGGGAATCTTCTATTTTTGAAGGGTTTATACCCTAATAAAAGGGAGATGCCCGACTGAATCGGGCATGACGTAGAGATGAAATTTCTAAATTTTCGCCGTAAAAATTTAAAGGATCCTATTATGGCAATGCAAGACATGAATGACCAGGTGCAGGCTCGCCTCGCGAAGCTTGCGAAGTTCAAGGAAATGGGTGTGGAGGCTTATCCGCACAAGTTCAACCGTACGCACGATTCCAAGGTTTTGAAAGAAAACAAGGCTGCCCTGATGGCGTCTGGTGAAGAAGTTGCTTTTGCTGGCCGCGTGGTTCGCTTTAATCGCAAGGGCAAAATGTGCTTTATGCACCTCAAGGACCGTTATGGCCGCTTGCAGGTGGTGGTGGCCCGCGACGAAGTGGGCGAGGAGAACTACGAAATCGTCAAGATGACCGACCTGGGTGACTTTATCGGCGTGAATGGCTTCATGTTCGAAACCCAGACGGGCGAATACTCCGTGCACGTGAAGAAGGTGACCATGCTCAGTAAGGCCGTGCGCCCGCTTCCGGTGGCCAAGGAAAAGGTGGACGAGAACGGCAACAAGGTGGTGTTTAACGAGTTTGCCGACGTGGATACCCGCTACCGTCAGCGTTACATCGACATGGCCTTGAACGACGATGTGAAGGACGTGTTCATCAAGCGTTTCAAGATTCTGCAGGCTATCCGCGAATACCTCATCGAGAAGGGCTTTATCGAGGTCGAGACCCCGACGCTGCAACCGATTTACGGTGGCGCGAACGCCCGTCCGTTCACCACGCACCACAACGCTTGCGACATGACGCTCTACCTGCGGGTGGCTCCGGAACTTTACCTCAAGCGCTGCATCGTGGGCGGCATGGAAAAGGTGTTCGAGTTCAGCAAGAACTTCCGTAACGAAGGCATGGACCGTACCCACAGTCCGGAATTCACCGGCCTTGAGTTCTACGAAGCCTACGCCGACTACAACGACATGATGGTGCATTTCGAAAACATCTACGAACGCGCCTGCATTGCGGCCAACGGCACCACCAAGATTGATTACCAGGGTAAGGAAATCGATTTTAAGGCCCCGTGGCCCCGCTACAGTATGATCGAAGCCATCGAAAAGTTCGGCGGCCTCAAGGTGAACGAGATGAGCGACGACGAAATCAAGGCCAAGATGGAAGAGCTGGGCGGACACCTCGACGGCGAATTCAGCCGCGGCCGCGGTATCCTCGAACTGTTCG
>CAMKMX010000010.1 GCA_946414025.1 uncultured Fibrobacter sp. | reverse complement strand
CGTGCCCAAGCCTACCCATCTGGCCAGCCACTTGGTTTTTGTGTCTATGTCTGCGGTAGGAAATCCACCGCGCGGGGCGTAAGATAGAAAAAAGAGGGGTATGTGGCAATGGTGCACAATGAAAAAGGGCGGACATCAGTCCACCCCCTTTTACCTATCTAATACTTATTCGCTGTGTTCGACTTCCGACCCGCACAAGGAAATTCCCTGCCATAGCCATTGGAATGTTGAAATTCGCTGATTCAACACGACCTTTCTTCAATACACGACCTTGCATATCAAGAATTGCGTAGGCAGAACCCACCTTTGCCCCGGCAATTTGTATTGCACGAGAAATAGATGCTATTCTCAACTCATTATTCAAGATTTCATTTCGTGCAATAGAAGGCGTATCGCCACCGTTATCAGTCGAATCTATTGCTGTCGATGTCTTTGTACTATCGTATTCTGCAATATAGACGGCTTCACTTGTCACATCGGTAATTTTTGGAGTCCAACCTTTGAATGTGTAGGAATATTCGGCAGAATTCGCTCTAACCGGATTCTTAGGCACTACAATATTCGCTGATGATGTCCCATAATCATACAAGGCACTTCCTAAAAGTATCCCATCAAAGTCTCTGAATATCACCGCATACTGACTTATATCCCTATTAATGATTACGTTATAAGTGGCGGTTTCTGTTACGGAAACGATTTCCTTATCCCAACTGAAGCTATACGTATACTGCGCCGTATTTTCGGGCAGAGTAACTTTCGGCAAGGTTGGCATCGCTCCATACGCCACCTCACCGCTCTGCAGCACAGTCTCGCCATCCTTGAAGGTCACTATATACTTGTTGACCGTACTGTCGAACACGGCCGTATAAGTCGTCGCACCGGTAACGGAAGCGATTGCGGGATTCCAGCCCTTGAACGTGTAGGTATACTGAACCGTTGCCGTCCTTGTAGGTGCAGCTCCAGAATACACAGGGGTCTGCCCGTATTCCACCGTACCTGTCTGCAGGGTACTGTTCCCGTTCACGAAAGCTATCTCATAGCTACGGACGGTGCTGTCGTATTCAGCGGTATAGACGGCCGCTCCAGTCACGTCGGCGATGGACGGGTTCCAGCCCTTGAACGTATAGGTGTACTGGGCGGTGCTCCCACGTGTCGGATTGGCGGGTTTCGCAATGCTGGCAGCGGATGTCCCGTAGTCGTACTCAACGGCAGACTTCAAGACAGAACCGTCGTAGTCCTTGAACACGATTCCGTACCTGTTCAGGGCGCGATTGATGACGGCGGTATATGTCGCGGGTCCGGTAACGGCGACTATCTCGGAATCCCAGCCGTCGAAGCTGTACGAATACTGCGCCGTATTCTCGGGCAGAGTGACCGCGGGAGCGGTGGGAACGGTGCCGTAAGCCACCTCACCGCTCTGCAGCACGGTCTCACCATCCTTGAATGTTACCGTGTACTTGTTGACCGTACTGTCGAACACGGCCGTATAAGTCGTCGCACCGGCAACGGAAGCGATTGCGGGACTCCAGCCCTTGAACGTGTAGGTGTACTGGGCCGTTGCCGTCTTCGTAGGTGCAGCTCCAGAATACACGGGGGTCTGCCCATATTCTACCGAGCCGGACTGCAATGTGCTGCTCCCGTTGACGAAGGCTATTTCATAACTACGGACGGTGCTGTCATATTCGGCGATATAGGTGGCAGCTCCCGCCACATCGCCAATGGACGGGTTCCAACCCTTGAACGTATACGTATATTGGGCGGTGCTCACCCTTGTCGGATTGGCAGGCTTAGCAATACTTGCAGCGGATGTCCCGTAGTCGTACTCGACCGCAGACTTCAAGACTGTACCGTCATAGTCCTTGAACACGACTTCGTACTTGTTCAGGGTGCGGTTGATGACGGCGGTATATGTCGCTGGCCCCGTAACGGCAACAACTTCGGAATCCCAGCCGTCGAAGCTGTACGAATACTGTGCAGTGTTCTCGGGCAGGGTGACCGCGGGAGCGGTGGGAACGGTGCCGTAAGCCACCTCACCGCTCTGCAGCACGGTCTCGCCGTCCTTGAAGGTTACCGTGTACTTGTTGACAGTGCTATCAAATACAGCGGTGTACGTTGCAGCTCCGGTAACGGAAGCGATTGCGGGATTCCAACCCTTGAACGTGTAGGTGTACTGTGCTGTTGCCGTCTTTGTGGGAATATCTCCTGTATACACAGGAGTCTGTCCGTATTCCACCGTACCGGACTGCAGGGTGCTGCTCCCGTTGACGAAGGTTATTTCATAGCTACGGACGGTGCTATCATATTCAGCGGTATAAACGGCCACTCCAGTCACATCGGCGATGGACGGATTCCAGCCCTTGAACGTATACGTATATTGGGCGGTGTTCTCCCGCGTCGGATCCGACGGCTTTACGACATTATCGGCAGATGTCCCGTAGTCGTACTCGACGGCGGCCTTCAAGACCGACCCGTCATAGTCCTTGAACACGACTTCGTACTTGTTCAGGGTGCGGTTGATGACAGCAGTATATGTCGCTGGCCCCATAACGGCAACGACCTCGGAATCCCAACCGCCAAAGCTGTACGTATACTGCGCCGTATTCTCGGGCAGGGTGACCGCGGGAGCGGTGGGAACGGTACCGTAGGCCACCTCGCCGCTCTGCAGCACAGTCTCGCCATCCTTGAAGGTCACCATGTACTTGTTGACCGTGCTGTCAAATACAGCCGTGTATGTCGCAGCTCCGGTAACGGGAGTGATTGTGGGTTTCCAGCCCTTGAACGTGTAGGTATACTGAACCGTTGCCGTTTTAGTTGGCGTTTCTCCCCTATATTCCGGCAAAGTACCATACGCCGTATTTTCTGATTGAAGGACAACACCTCCATTCGCGAAGGTGATGGCAAATGTCTTCGCTTCATATATCGCTTCAATCACCGTATTTTCATTTAAAACAATCACATCACCAGGATTGCCAACAATCGCATTCCCTTTATAAAGCCCCACAAAGTCATGGCCGACACTATCGGGAACATTAGGCAACGTATAGTTTCCACCCCTTATAATAACGGCGCTATCAAGGGTTTCATCGCCAACATGAACAGCAACATAGACATAATCCAGAACTTCTACCGGTACCGTAGTTTCCACAGAATCATAATTCAAGGTGTCTGTCGGAACAAACACAGCAATATACCCATCATTTTCAAGTGTTGGAACCGTTTCGGGCGCTTGCCAGACAAAGGCGCCTTCAACATCAGCACTTCCTCCAGTAAGTTCAGAAGAAGCCAATGTTTGCCCGTTTACGACATTGCTTGCCGTCGGATTTTGACTTATTATCGGTGTTGCCTTTTTAATGGTAAATGTCTTTGTTGCAGAACCGCTGTAGTTCCCCCTCAAGGTCACCGTAACCGACGCCGTTCCCGCATTCAAGTTATCCGCATATTCAACGATGTAATCTGCGTCAGTAAGCAAAGTCCCGCCGTTATAAACTCTAATTTCCGGCGTCAAAGCTACACCGCTGTATGTTACATCTTCAATCGATGCAATTGTAGGCACAATGGCGGCCGCATTTATAACAAAATTGATTGCCTTACAACCACCATAGGGGTTTACCCCGCAAACATTGATAGTCGCAGTTCCCGCATCCACGTTATTCTTATAAGCAACCGTATAGTCCGATCCATAGGTCAACGTTTCTCCAAACAATTCAACAGAAGTAACAATTGGTGTCTTTGCAGAACCGTCATATACAATATTCTCTAACGAGGCCGTAGTTACGACCGCATTGGTCAAAGAACTAGTGAAAATTTTAAGGAATGGATAGGTATTTTCGTAAATTTTCCAGGTGTCTACAAAATCCCAATTTACGAAAGTGGACTGGGTCTGCATTTCGGTGGTTGTCTTGTCTGGAGAACCCGTAACGGTAGCCGTTTCCTCGCCTCCATCGACTCCAAGACTACACTTAGTTTTGTCGTAGTACGACTTCGTAATATTCAAGGATCCATTTACGTAACCCACAATGCAACCGGTATAAACAGGTTCGTCTTCAATGCCTTTGACAACTCCACTTGCGTATGTTTCTTCCAAAGCACCTTTGGCATAACCAACAAGACCGCCTATATAATAGTTGCCCACTTCGTCAGCGGGATCGCCGTAATAATCACCGGTCACATTGCCGTTCGCATAGGACTGAGAAATCTTTGTGCCATCGAATCGACCAACAAGACCTCCCAATTTTGTAGTTCCCGAAACATTGCCCAATGCCATCGACTTGCTTACAGAACCGCCATACTGATAGCCTACAAGACCACCTAAGTTATCGTTACCGGCAGAAGAATGTTCTACATCGCCAACAACATTTCCAATGGCATACGAATTAGACACATCACCGTAAGCACTACCGATAAGGCCTCCGACGTTATCATCGCCTTTTATATTAGCAGTTGAATAAGAACTATCTACTGTTTTTTCCGCATAACCAGCAAGACCTCCAATTTGACTAATTCCCGTAACAGAGTCCCCCTCAAAATAAGAAACATCTATGGAATCTTCGACATAACCGGCCAAGCCGCCAACGATATTTCTTCCTCTTACATACTTTACTACCGCATAGGAATTACGAATCTTTCCCGAGGCCGAACCAACTGTTCCTCCTACATAGTCCCTTGTTCCAGTCACATTTCCTTCCGAATGGGAACCTGTCACCGCACTAGAGGTATATCCAGCTAGACCACCTACATAATAAACACCACTGACATCGCCTCCTTCGTGATACGAAACATCTATCGCCGCACCACGCCCGACCAATCCACCTACATAGTTGCCTGTTCCCGACACGATTCCTTCCGAATGGGAACCTGTTACCGTGCCAGTGGTGTATCCAGCCAAGCCGCCAACATATTTTTTTCCTGACACAATCCCGCTATCGTGATACGAATTCCCTATTGTAGTCCCAAATCCAACTAACCCTCCAACAGAATCTTGCCCTGTCACATCGCCTTCCGAATGGGAACCCGTCACCGCACCAGCGGTGTATCCAGCCAATCCACCGACATAATTCTGTCCATTAGCATCACCTTTTGCGGAACTCGCAGTAATCAATGCACCTTTTCCAACCAAACCGCCAATATAGTTGCCTGTTCCAGTAACATCACCCTCCGAATACGAATTTTTCACTGATGATGAAGCGTATCCTATCAGGCCGCCAATGAAGTTAAATCCACTAACACTACCTTTGGCATGATTAGAGGAATTTACAGATACCCCGTGGCCAATCAAACCGCCGACATACTTACCCGTACCTGTAACATCACCCTCCGAATACGAATTTTTCACTGACGATGAAGCCAGTCCAATCAAACCGCCAACATATTCAGAACCATTCACATTGCCGTCAACATGATACGTTGAATCAACATCTCCACTTACATAACCAGCTACACCACCAACATAACTAGAATCGCTTTCGATAGACCCTTTGTGATACGAAGAGAGCATTTGCAAAGAAATATTTGAACTATACGAAGATGAGTAATATCCATAATTGGATTTTCCTAGCACACCCCCAACATACTTATCTTTTCCTACAACATTTCCTACAGAATGAGAATTGCTTATTTTCTTTACCAAGGTCTTTGTATCGCTTGAAGGTCTATAACTGATATAGATAGAATCCAAACCAATCAAGCCTCCAACATATCCCTTGCCACTCACATTTCCTGTAGCATACGAGTTTTGGGCTGTCATAATAGTGATAGCAGACGAATCCGAACTATAATAATAATACGACAAACCAATCAATCCGCCAACATAGGAACTCGCTCCTGTAACATTACCCTCTGAATACGAATTTGACACTGTAGAAGAAACGTATCCGACCAAACCACCGACATATCCGTTGCCACTCACATGGCCATCAATGTGATAAGTAGAATCAATTATTCCACTTGCATAACCAGCTACACCACCAACATAATCAGAGGTGCTTTCAACAGATCCCTTATGGTATGAGGAATGGATTTGCAGATTACCTCCACCATTAGATTTGCCTAGCACGCCTCCAACATACTTATCTTTTCCAATAACATTTCCTACAGAATGCGAATTGCTTATTTTCTTTACCGATTTCCTACTATAGCTAGAATCCAAGCCAATCAAGCCACCGACATATCCCTTGCCTTTCACATTTCCTACAGCATACGAATTTTGAGCAGTCATAATAGTAGTATCAGACGAACCCGTATAATAATAATACGACAAACCAATTAAGCCGCCAACATAGTTTCCTTGACCCGTAACATCGCCTTCAGAAAGAGAGCTGATCACCGGACCTTCGGTGTAACCAATCAATCCCCCAACATATCCCCATCCACTCACATCACCCTTGGTGTGCTTAGACGAAACAACAGATATGGGATTGGATGAAATAATAGACTTTCCATATCCAGCCACTCCGCCAACACAGGAACTCGTTCCTGTAACATTACCCTCTGAATACGAATTCGACACTGAATATCTTGCTATTCCAGCCACTCCGCCAACAAAACCAGCTCCACTCACATCGCCATCAATATGATATGACCAACTAATATTTCCAAATGCATAACCAACTACACCACCGGCATAACTAGAGTCGCTCTCAACAGATCCCTTATGATATGAGGATAAAATTTGCTGTGAAATCTTTGAACGATAGTTATATATGCTGGATTTTCCTAATACACCTCCAACATAATTATCTTTTCCTACAACATTTCCTACAGAATGGGAATAGCTTATGTTCTTTACCAAGGTCTTTGTATTATTGTCTGTATTATAGATAGAATCCAAACCAACCAAACCACCAACAAAACCTTTGCCTGTCACATTTCCTATTGCATACGAATTTCGGGCTGTCATAACAGTTTCATTGGATGTTCCACTATAATAGTAGTACGACAGACCAATTAATCCACCAACATAATTGCCAGTTCCTGTAACATTTCCTTCTGAGTACGAATTCGACACTGAAGAAGAAGCCAGTCCGACCAAACCACCGACATATCCCGCTCCACTCACATCGCCACCAATATGGTAAGTGGAATCTATATTTCCTGTAACATATCCCGCAATTCCGCCAACATAGCAGGAATCACCTTTTATAGTACCTTCTGCATAGCTTTTTGATACGCTTAAACCAGCACCAATCAATCCGCCAACATATTTACGGCCAGTAACATTTCCTGTAAAGTAGCTATTAGATTTAGCCGTTCCAGAAACAGAGCCCGTTGTGACACCAACCAAGCCGCCAACAGAATCTTGTCCCACAACATTTTCTTTCACGGAACTTGTAGAAAGTGTTCCAGTAAAATAACCCACAAGCCCACCGACATGATTATTGCCGGTCACCTTAACTTCACTATGCACATTCGTAACAGAACCTCCCTCTGCATAGCCAACAAGAGCCCCCACATTATCCTTTGCAGTAATTCGCCCAACAAGGACATCCAGGTTACTTATCTTAACATTATTCGTATATCCAAAGAGACCCACATAATCTTTGGTCGCATTATTTACATACAACCCATAAATTTTACGATTCTTTTTTCCTGCAATACCATCAAATTCTCCCTTGAAAGGTCGAGTACTTGTTCCAATAGGGACCCACTCCGTATGAGAAACACTCGCCCACGTACCAGCAGCCGCACCTGCAGTATCGTTCAGGAAAATGTCAGCTCCTAATGTGATTGTTTTTCCTTCAAACGAAGAAGTTCCCTGGTTCACCAACTTGGCAAGCCCCGCAAGTTGTTCTGCCGTTGTCAAGTTGTATGCCTGAGCACTCGACGTATACCATGAAACATCGGCAGTGCCGTTCCATATTGCGGGAGCGGCGATAGCCATGGAAGTACACAGTGCTAAAACTGATGCTATTTTAATGGACATGTTATCCCTCTTTTGGATGATTTTTAAAAGGCTTAAAAGTTGAGATTGAGTTCTGGGAAATTTCCTTTTTTAACATTCCTCAATTTCACAGGTCAATTGCATTTTCGCAAGAATTCCTTTTATTCGATTAATTGAAATAAAATTTTCAGAACAAGATATCTTTAAAATTTGCTTGTAATTATTTAAAATCATTCTAATCAACTCTTCCAAGGCAGATTCTATAGACTCATGTTCGCTACCGACAGCGTGCAATGTTTTGTTCTTAACTGTATCAGCCTTTATACTGAACATTCCGTTATTATTTTCAATATGAGCTATAGCCGTATAATCCGGCACAACAAAGTAAAAATCCTGAGTTTCAATTGCAGACATATTACTTTCCTCTATTGGCTGGTTCCTCTAGTGAATTGGCACTTGTTTTCTTGTAAAAAAGGCCTAGTCTTTTTTCGAATGCTTTTGATTCTAAAATTTCCTGGGCTTTCTTTAAGAAACTCCCGTTAAAAGCATCATCAGGATATTCTTCTTTGGAATCCATAAACGGAATCTCGACAACGATATTTTCCTTGTTTTTTGACAATACAAAAACAACATCAGACTCAATCTTATCAGTCTCCCCAACAGTAAAGATTTGAACTTTCTGCGTTTTGTACATGGGAACATCAATAACCCGTTTATCCAAACTGCCCTTATTGGGGTATTTTTCTTTATATGCCCTATTCAACTCAACCAAAATCGAGTCTAATTTTTTGTATAGTTCTTCCATACAAACTCCTAAGTTAAATTTTTGGAGTTTCGCCTTGTTCAGCCGAGAAATTGCGACACCAATTTTGTATGAGTACAAAAAAGGGGTGCGGGTTCACTGCGTTTATCCACACGGGGCTCTCGAATGCCTCTAACCGATAAACGCGAGCGACCCACGCCCCGAAAAGGGCGACAATACTGCTAGATTGAGATTGCCACGTCGCCACTTCGTGGCTCCTCGCAATGACACATCCTTCCCATGTTGACACCTGGGAATTGCAGTTTGTCGAAATACGCCCAAAAGAACCGCTGTGGGCGGTTCGTTAAACGTATCTACGTGAGCGTTCGCCTTGTTCTCGGTTAATGAAACTTCGAGATTTCGTGTGGAGAACAAGAGCTAAACTCTCTAATATGTCAATGTAAATATACTCTTAAATAAGCGAAAAAGGGCATATTTTCACAAGAATGGTCTCAAAAAGTGCTTAAAACGGTGAAATTGGTGCGTTTTGCAAGCAAACGGATAGTCCAACTTGGAATATAAGTGGGGCAGAAAAATCAACCATCAAAATTCATTGAGAGGATTTCCTCCTTAAAGTACTGTAAAGAGGAATACATTATTATAGGCTTGTCAAGATTTGTCCCCGTCTTGTTGCATTCAACATAATAACGCAAAAACGCCTTAAACTTCTCTTCAACCCTTTTCATATTATCCCGTAACTCTATAAATTCTGCGTGATCTATTATCGCAGGCATCCCAATATCCCTTTCAGTCACAATGACCGCTTTTGAAAAATCTAGGGCGGGAATTTTTCCTTCTTTACTCAGATTGCGACGGCCAGAAGTCGAAAAGAAAAAGCAATGCGACAGTTTACCATGTTTTGGACGATGGGCACTGGTCCGAAACGGAATCGCAAATGTGAGTGAATCTATCTGAACAACCAAGACAAGGTGAGGTCTTGCAGGTTTATTCAAAATTTCTATGTGCTCCTTATGCCGTTCAAAGAATTCGGCATTGAGCCTGACGATAGAGTGGTTCTCTAGCATATTTACCCCCAAAAAAAAATAATGCCGTCTTTTTATACTTTCATATAAAAAAACGGCATCAAAAACGGTCTTTCTTTTTTTCTCAGGCAGCGACCTACCGCCCTGTTTCATCTGTTTGGCCTTTCTTTTTTCTCAGGCGGCGACCTACCGCCCTGCTCCTATAAATATATATAATTCTTTCTGGAAAGGCAAGTAAAATGAATTGTTTTTGCATGAGAGGCAACTATCGTTTGCAAATTGTAAAAAAGGGGGCGGTTTTGTAAAAATTCGTAGAGCGGGTTCAAAAAACGTTTCGCATCTCCGTTTATTACATCGGAGGGCATAATGAAAGACCAACACAAAATGCTTGAAATCGCGTCGTTGTCCAACATCCCGGTGCTTTTGCAGGGAGAATCGGGAGCCGGGAAAGAGGTGGCCGCGCGTTTTATCCACAATCACGGCCTGCGGAAGGAGGGGCCTTTCGTGGCGCTGAACTGCAGTTCTATCCCGAAGAGTCTTGCGGAGAGTATTCTGGAGGGTTCGGTAAGGGGCGCGTTTACAGGAGCGGTGGACGAGAAACTTGGACTTGTCCGCTCTGCAGAAGGGGGCACGCTTTTTCTGGACGAAATCGGGGAACTGCCCATGGATACCCAGAGCAAGCTGTTGCGCATTTTGCAGGAGAAAACGGTGACGCCCGTGGGAGGCGCCCAGAGTGTTCCCGTGAACTTCCGCCTGATATGCGCCACCAACCGGAACCTGAAACAGGAAATCTCCGACGGGAATTTCCGGGCGGATTTGTTTTATCGTATCAACGTTTTTCCTGTGGAGATTCCGCCCCTGCGCTCACGGCCGGATTTTGCCGACGTGGCCCACGACTTGTGGCGGGAGGCACAGACCCAAGTTAATGGGAGCGATTCCGACAAGCGCGATTCTGGCAGTCCGCAAAAAAATTGCGAAATTTCGCAAAGCCGCCGCCTTTCCGCCGAAGAAATGGAACTGCTGAAGGCCTGCCCCTGGCCGGGGAACGTACGCCAGCTGAAAAATGTGCTTCAACGCTATACGGTGCTGAAACCCTATGATGTGACCCTTACCGAAATCTTGACCCAGGAATTTTCGCTACCGAAACTTTGCGAAAAAAATATCTGTTCGATTTACGTGACGGATTTCTTGAAAAAGCGGAAGAAGAAACCGACCTTCACCGACATCGAGGAGACGCTTTTGCTATGCAAGGGGAACAAGTGCAAGGCGGCGAAAAAGCTGGGGATTAGCCGCGGAAGCTTGTGCTACCAGCTACAGAAGGGTCGTGTGAAGATTGCGAGCTGAGGGAAAGGGAAATGATAGGGGATCCTCGCCTTCGCGAGGATGACAAGAATGTAGCGCGGGGATGACGAAGATGGTTCGCGGGGATGACAAGGTCGTTAGAACCGCAGGCCCACGGCAATGTGGTGGTTGCCGCCGTCGAGGGCAAGGCGCGGGGAATAGCCGTAGTCGAAGACTATCATGCCGAATACCACGCCAAGGCCGCAGGCGACCCCTGTAGAGTAGTCGTCGCTTTCGTCTTTGCGGACCGATGTTCCCAGGCGAAGCATCAGGGTTTCGGCGTAGGCGATTTCGGCCCCGAACAGCCCCTGGATTTCGGTATCGGCGCGGCGGTAGGCGTCGGCGGAAACGTGGATGCGCCACCTTTCGGTCACGGGAATCATGCCCGTGATGCCCGCCTGGAGCGCCATGGGAGCGTATTCGTCTTCGCTGTCGTAGGCGGTCACATAGCCAGCGTTGGTGAGGGTCGCACCGAAGGCCATGTAGCGGTTCACCTTGAAGGAGCCGCCAATGTCGCCCAAGATGGCGTAGGCCGTTTCGTCTTCGATGGTCTGGCTTGCAAAGCGGGCGGTAACACCCCAGTTGAAGGCGGAATTACGGCTACCGAGGCCAAGCTGTGCGGCCCAGGCGTAGGCACCGTATTCCCCTGTCTCGAGACCGTTTTCGTCGCGACCTTCGATGTCGTCGTAACCGAGGTAATCCAGGCCCGCCGAGAAAGTGAATTTGTCTGCAAAAGGAAGGCCGTAGTAGACGTTGATGAAACGGTCCGAACCCATGCCGTCAAAGACAATCTGGTTCAGGCCGAACTCCGGGGATTCTACGGTGCTCATGGCCAGCGGGTTCCGGGTCACTTCGGAGGCCCTGGCGGGGTCTGCAACGCCAGCTCCCGCCATGGCGGCAGTTCGCGGCGAAACCTGCAGCGCAAGAAACTTCATGGTCACGCCACCCGGGTCCACGTTCCAATGCTCCCCTGCAAAAGCGAGGGAGGCTGCGGCCAGGGCTGCGGTAAGGAGTTTCTTGAACATACGGCTACAAGATACAAAAATAGACGTAACGTAGGACATAGTCCGACTGGTATTAGGGGCTAGGATCTAGGGGTTAGGGGATAGGAAATGTGGAGTGTGGGGTGTGAGATTAGTAATGAGTTGTCAGTTATGAGTTGTGAGTTCTTATAGTAACGCCTTTGACGCCAAATTATGGACTGAAGACTGATAACTGACGACTGATAACTCAGGGGCTCCCTTCGAGTATTAGGTCGGGGCTTGAGGTTCGAGGCACGAGGCTTTTTTCTAAATTTTAGCTCATGCTGAGCGTCGTTGTCCTGACCGTGCTTACCGCAATCTATGCGGTTGCCATTCTCACGTTTACCGTGGGAATTATCCGCACGCACAGGCACAAGGGGAGCGCCACTCCCTACGTTTCCGTGGTCATTCCCATGCGAAACGAAGAAGAATTTTTACAGCGGACCCTGGACGCCCTAGCCGCCCAGGAATATGCGGGGCAGTACGAGATTATCTGCGTCGATGACCGCTCTACCGATTCCACTGGAAAAATCCTGGACGATTTCGTCGCGACCCACGGGGACAAATTCCGCGCCATCCATCTGGACCCGAACCTCCCCAAGGTAGAGAGCCCCAAGAAGCGGGCCCTGGAAGCGGGATTCAAGGAAGCCCGCGGCGAAGTCCTGCTGATTATGGACGCCGACTGCGTGCCGACCAAGCGCTGGCTTGCCTCCATGGCGGGTAGGTTCGAAGGGAACATCGCCATCGTGCAGGGGCCAAAGCGGAACACCGGCGGTTGGAGCCCCGTGCATCAGTACCAGAGGCTCGAGACCCTGGCCTACACCTCCATCGAGGCCGCGGGATTCAGCCTGGGCCACCCTATGCTGGCCAGTGCCGCATGCCTCGCCTACAAGAAGGACCTGTTCTTCAAGGTGGGCGGTTTTGGCGACCTGGTAAACCTTTCCAGCGGCGACGACGACATGCTCATCCACAAGATGATCAAGGAACCGGGCGTGGAGTTCTGCTACAACCTGAGCGCCGACGCCCTCATAGACACTGCCCCCGTGGATTCCCTGAAGGCCCTGTTCTTCCAGCGGGCACGCTGGAGCAGCAACGGCACCAAGTACGACAGCCACCTTTACACGCTGGCGCTTTCCCTCATCTACACCTTCCTGGTCTGGCTTCTGGTGAGTCCTTTTTTGGTGGCCTTCGCGGACTTCCCTATCGCCTGGTTTGCCATCCCTATGGGTGTGAAGGTCCTGTGCGATTTGATTTTTCTCACCTGCGCCGCTGTGAAGCTCCACTCCAAGCGGCTGTTGCTGGCTCTGCCCGTCACCGAGATCATGCAGGTGCCCATGAACGTGTTTGCCGTTCCCTTCGGGCTGCTAGGGCTGTTCAAGTGGAAATAATTCTACAGGCCTAGTTTGGCCTTGGCCCAGGCTTCGGCCTGTTCTGCATCTTGCAGCTTTCCGTCTAGCTGGAGTTCAAAGCTTTCGCGAATCAGGTCGCCAAACTGTTTGCCTGGTTTTAATCCGAGAGACATCAGGTAGCGTCCTGTAAGGTAAGGCTCCGGAGCTTTTTCAAAAACTCCCAACTCAATGGCGCGGGTTTTCAAGCGCTCCACAAAAGCTAAGCGAGCCTGTTCGCCGTACATCGGGTTGGAAGCAACTAGAATGCTGTATTCCCGTAGGCCTTCCAACGCAACGGACAGCCGACGAATCTCAGAATCGTCAAGGAACGCGCCTTCGGGAGAAGCCGCAGACGAATACCTCAACAGCTTCGGAACGTTCCGCAGGAGCTTCACCTCGTTGGTCATGCCCGTTAGGAATTTCTCCCAGTCTTCGGCACAGGAATTCCCCGAAAGAAGTGATGCAAAGGCCATCGCCATCCGGGATTCCTCGGGCTCGGCGGCCGCATTTCTGGATATGTTGTCCAGGAACTCGCCCAACTTCTCGTAGGAACCGTCCAGGGGTTTCACCTCCGGAAAAAAACGCAGCAGGTCCATTTCCAGAAATGCCCACAAGCCCAAAGAAGGCTTGCCCGGCTTAAGGAGCCATTTCTTGAACTCCTCGTAAATCCGCTCCTTAGAAAGGTCTTCCAGGGAAAGGCTCTTGCAAAGTTCCGCTGTTTCTGGCGCAAGCGTCAGTTCAAAACGGCTAGCGAACTGCACACCCCGCAAAATTCGCAGGGAATCTTCGGCAAAGGCTTCGCTCACATGCTTTAACCTGTGGGCCTTCAGGTCGTCCACTCCCCCGTAGGGGTCGCAAAGGGTCAGCTCCGGAAGTTCCATGCCCATGGCGTTGATGGTAAAGTCCCTGCGGAGGGCCGCCTCCTTGAAGCTGAGCTTTTCGTCGGTATGCACCACGAACCCGCGGTGGCCATAGCCCACCTTGTTTTCTGTGCGGGGGAAGGAAAAGTCCAATGACAGGCCTTTCATGGCCAAATGAATCACGCCAAAAGCCTTGCCTACCAGGTTCGTGCGGCCGTACTTCGAAAGGAGCGGCACCAGGGCGTCTTGCGCCATGTCGTAAACTTCGATATCGTAGTCCCGGCAGTTCTTGCCCAGCATGGCATCCCGGACCCAGCCGCCCACCAGAAAGGCGCGGCCGCCTGCAGCACGGATATCGCCTGCAATTTTCAGCAGGCGTCCTGGAAGGTCGGGCGAGAATTCATCACCCGAAAGTGTGCGAACCGTGACCATTATTCTTGCGGAACCTCGCTAGCCGTACTATCTACGGTTACAGAACTGTCTGCAGTTGCAGAGGTATTTTCCGGTGCCGTGCTATCCGGCAGGGTCGCAGGCTCCGGCGTAGCTGTACTTGCCGAATCAGGTTGTGCGGGTGTTTCGGTGGTCGGAGTCATGTCCGCCGTATCCCTAGCCACTTCAGTCGCCGCAGAATCAGAGGCCGTATGAACGGCTTTCGTTGAATCCTGGGAGGCATACCTCTCGTAAATACTCTTCTGCCCAGACGAGCCTTTTTTCTTGGCTTCTTCTTCGCGACAGGCCCGCAATTCCTCTTCCATAAACACGCGCTGGTCTGGGGAATAGGACATGCTATTATAGCGGTACTCTATTTCGTCGCAGACGACTTCCTGGCGCTGGCCAGCGCAGGATACTAAAATGCAACCGCATGTTCCCAACAACGCAAGGCCTAAAATGCCAACCATCTTTTTCATATTATTATTCATCAGAAAATCTCCTAGTGAATCAAAATAATCTTCCCTGTTTTTATCCTGAAACCTTTACGAACTACATAATGGTAAACACCCGGAGCAACCAATTTCCCTTTGGCATCGGTTCCATCCCATTCCGCACGTCCTCCTAAAATGTCACTATCGTAAAATGATTTCACCAACGCACCACCACGGTTGTAAATGCTAACAAAAGAATCCTCGGAAACATTGTCGATGAAGAGGTGATACCCTTGTTTGGGGCGGAACGGGTTTGGATAAGCCTTAACCTCGGCAGGAGAATTCTTGGTCATAAACTTTTCTGCATTTTTCAAGTCGTTACGGGTGTAGCGGGTAACTCCGCCCTCGTGGGCAAACCACGCCATTCCAAGAACAGGATCAATGGCCATGTCATTTATCCGGTCACTCAGCAGGCCATTGCTGGTTGTAAAATGCATAGCCGAAAGGGTATCCTTAGATTTTCCTTTTTTTGCCAACCTGAAAGCACCCTTGTCTATTGTGCCCAGCCAGATATTTCCTTGAACATCCCTATCCATCGATGTGTATTCGGCACCAATCAAGCCCTTTGTCGAACTCGGTTGCACAAGGGTATCCCTATCTTCGTCCATGTAAGCTAGATTTCCCATGGTTATCAACCACAGACTTCCATCATCCTTGTCAAAGGCAAAATCCAATGGAGACCTGTTCTCTGGAGTTGGCAAATTTTTCTTCTCCTTCATCAGAAGACGCCCACCATTCTTTGCAGGGGGGGGTATAATAAACTTGTCTAGCGAGCCTGCAACGTTGGCAGCCACGGCCTCCTTCGAAGAGACATAAACAATCCAGTCTCCCGTTTTTTCATCGACTTTGGACGCAATTACCCCAGCAATAGGAGTACTTCCCACGCCGGAAAGACAACTTACCTCCCAATCCCTAGAAATATAGACCAGACCATAAGATTTCTCTGCGGAAGTAGCAATCAAAAAACCAGACTCATCGGGAGCCGTAGTTGTTCCAACGGCCATCGTGTAATCCTCCAGATATTCATCAAGGCAGCTATTCTCGTTGCGAGGCGTTATTTCCTTAAAAAGCGAATATCCGTTATCGCTATAAATAAAGAAGCCCATTCCCCATACATGCGTCAGAAGAACATCTACGCTGAGAGCTGTAAAAACCTTCATGCGGTTATCGTAGGCGCTTGAATAGCTTCCGACCCCATTCCAAATAGGGATTGTCTCTCTCCATTTATAGCCATCACTATAAGCCATCCAGCCTTCAGGCGTTGCAGCAACGACACCCCCCAAATACATGGGAGCCAGTTCATAGACATTTTCCAACATGTAGTTGTTGAATACGGTATCGCACTTTATTTTGGAAACATCGACACCCAGTCCCCAAAAAGCATGTTCCATCTTCTTTTTTTCGGCAATCTTGTTCCAAGAAATAGGATCTACTAGGCGCATATCCTTTGCCATATTGTCCCAATCCATCTTGCGGCTATAGGCCTCGTTACCCAATGACACAAACAGTGTGTCACCTATTACCAAAATGTTTTCAGGAGACTTAGTAACCAGTGATGTAGCTCCAATTCTATCTACAGACAAAAGAAATGCTTCTTGATTGGCATCATAAAAAGCAAGGCTGTTTTCAAAAGCAATAATCAAGATGTTTTCTGCCGCAAGCACCTGGCCGGGAACCACGCGCACCTTGTTGTTCAAGTAAGATCGGTTCGCGGCCTTCCAGCGGCCCGTTTTTTTGTCGTATGCGGCAACAAGTCCGTATTCCGAAATAGCATATATCTTTGATTCTGTCTGTGCCACACCGTAAAAGGATGTTGCACCAAGACCATCTGCCGAAGTGAAAAGCTTGTTTATTTTTGGAGTAGAAAACTGGATTCCCCCGCCTGTAGCCAGCACATATCCAGACTCGTAGGGAACAGCGGCATACACCGGCGACGGTCGGGAAAACACTTTCCACTCGTCAGCCAGTACAGCTGCCACTAAAAACAGCAAGGCTAAAAGAGTTCGTGACAAAAGCACCCCCAAAAATTACAAAATTGTGCTACCCCAACAAAACACTCCTAGCCCTTTTAATGGCCGATTTTCTCCTTTTGGTAATGGTATTGAAAGACACCCCGTAAAGAGCGCTTAGTTCCTCCGTTGTCAAGCCCTTGTGGAATGTCAAGTCTATTAATTCCCTATCCCTCCTAGAAAGGCTACCGACAGCGCGATCCAGTTCATCATTTTTCTGATTTCCTTCTCTATAAAAAACTGATTTTTCCGCAGGCAACGCCATATAATCCCCCATCACATCCGAGACAACGGAAAAAGGCGCCTGTTTCTGTCGATGCCTCGCATAATCGTAAAAACAATTCCTAAAGACCTGAAATAGCCAGGGATAGATAGAATCCCCGTATTTGATCTTGTTTGCATTTTGACAGAAACGCAGAGCGACATTTTGATAAACATCCTTGGCATCTTCACTACTCACGCAACTCATCCTGCACAAGTTGTAAATTTGAGGTGAATATGTCTTCCATGCTTCTTCCACCCAGTTGCCGTTTTTTGTATCTTTGTTTTTGCTCGTTTGCTCCATTGTTCCCTTCCGTTTTTTGACGGCGAAAATTTATGAAATTGAATCTGAAAAAACGATTTTTTGAAAAAATGGCAAACAACTGTTGTCAAAATGCAAACAACCGTTGCCTATTTGCAAAATATTGTTACCTGCTGCTGGTGTTTGCAACGACTGTTTTCGCCCAGGAATTCAACATGAATTCCATGCCGCCCCCTGAAATGCAAATGGAGTATTCAGCAGGGGCATTGAAAGAAGGCGGAACCCTCACCGTAACCGTGACCGTTCCCGACAAGTGGCACGTAAACGCCAACAAGGTCACCGACGATTTCTTGAAACCATCCTCTGTTGAAGCCAAGGCCGAAGGTCTTGAATTTGGCGAGGCGGTTTGGCCCGAGCCTATAAAGGAATACAACGAAGCCCTGGAGCTTGAAATCTGGACTTTCCGCGGGACGTTTTCCGTAAAGATTCCGGTAAAAACTGTTGACGGTGCAAACTACGACAGCCTTGGCACCAGCGTCACCTTTAATTACCAGGCCTGTGACAACTCTATCTGCCTCGCTCCCGCAAGCAAGACCATCTCATTAGACGGATCGTTAAACGGTGGTGCGGTAGGCGCTGGCGTAAAAAAAAACGATTCTGAAATAGGGGCGGTCGAAGGTCGCACAGGCGAAAGTCGCACAGACGCCAGGGAGAACCGTGCGGGCAGCAGAACCGGGCTTGCCGACGGGGATTCCGCCGGTATCGCGCTCCTGCTGTTCTTTGCCTTCGTGGGCGGGATCATCCTGAACCTGATGCCCTGCGTTCTGCCAGTGCTCTCCTTGAAGCTTTTCAGCCTGATCAAACAGGCGGGAGAAAGTCGCGGACGGCTCCTCGCTTTAGGAGGAGCCACAACGGCGGGCATCTTGTGTAGCTTCTGGGCGCTCGCCGCCGTTGTCGCCGCCGTCAAAGCCGGCGGCGGGTCCGCGGGCTGGGGGATGCAGTTCCAGAGTGCTGGCTTTATCGCCTTCATGGTGGTCATCTTGACCGCTTTTGCCATGAGCTTTTTCGGAGTCTTTGAAATCTGGCTCCCTTGGAGCACCACCACCAAGATGGACAGCGCAGGCCAAAAGTCCGGACTTGCGGGAGCGTTCTTTACGGGTGCGCTCCTGGTGCTCCTGAGCACTCCCTGTTCCGCGCCCTTCCTGGGTACCGCCATGGGGTTCGCCTTTGCGCAGACCACGCCGATCCTGTTCCTGTTCTTTAGCGCAGCAGGCCTTGGTCTTGCCCTCCCCTATATGCTGGTGAGTGCCTTCCCCAGCGTGCTTAAAGTTTTCCCGAAACCTGGCGTGTGGATGGTCCATCTGCAACGGGTAATGGGCGTCTTGCTGCTTGCAAGCGTTGGCTGGCTTTTCTGGATTGTCCATGAACAGGCGGGACTTACAGGCGTAGAACTTTTTGCCGCCGTCGCTATTGCAAGCATCGCCTGTTCCGTTTTGCTCGGGAAATTCGCAAAACCGGGAACCGCCTTTATCCGTGAAGTCGCGGTAGTCATTCTCAGTAGCGTCGCGCTGTTCTCCCTCTGGTTTGCAGGAATCGCTCCTGAATACGAGCGGGCGGCCATCGCCACCTTTAACGCCCGCATGCAGCAGCAAATGACCGAAGACGGGTGGTTCCGCTACAGCCCTGCACTCATTGAAGAATTTGCCAAGGCGAAACGCACCGTCTTTATCGACGTTACCGCCGACTGGTGCCTCACCTGCAAGGCCAACGAAGCCGCCGTCCTCGAAGACGAAGATTTTGTCCGCGCCATGGACAGCCTGAACGTGGCCCTTGTAAAGGCGGACTGGACCCGGGAAACTCCCGAAGTCAACGCACTTCTGCAAAGCATGGAAAAATCAGGGGTGCCTGCCTACGCCATCTACCCCGCCGGAGACGCCTCCAAGCAGATTGTGCTGCCGGAGTTGCTCACGGTAGAGGGGATTGTAGAGAAAATTCAGAATTCAGATTTTGGATTTCAGAATTAAAATTAATTCGGAATTCCGAACTCAGAAATCCGAACTGCTTTACCGCTTGCCTTCTTTCTTGTACCGCTCGATACATTCGGCGTAGAAGTCGAAGGTCTGCTTGGCAATGGACTTCCAGCTGAACACGTCGATGGCCCGCTTGCGGCTCACTTCGCCCATCTTCTTTGCCAGTTCCGGATTTTCAAGAATCTTGTTCAGCTTGCTTGCAAAGTCCGTCTGGAAAGCCTTGGGGTCTGCCGGATCAAAGTCCGTTTCGGAGACGTGCTTCAGGGGCACCAGGAATCCGGTCTCGCCGTCCACGATAATTTCGGGAATGCCTCCCACCGCAGAACCTACCACCGGAGTGCCGCAGCTCATGGCTTCCAGGTTAATAATACCGAAGGGCTCGTAAAGCGAAGGGGTCGCGAAAACGGTAGCGTGGCTGTAAAGCACGCGAAGTTCCTCGTGAGGAACCGCCTCCTGAATCCACACCACGCCGTCGCGGGTCTTCTGCACCTCTTCGATGAGGTCCTTGCACTCGTCGGCAAGTTCAATGGTGTCGGGAGCACCAGCACAGAGCACCACCTGGGCGCTCTTGTCGATTTGCGGAATGGCCTGGATCAGCTGGCTGATGCCCTTCTGGCGGGTAATGCGACCCACGAACAATACATAAGGACGCTTGGGATCCACTCCCCACTTAGTCAAAATATCTTCGTTGAAAGTCGGAGCATAAAAGTCCGGATCGATGCCGTTGTATATCACCTTCACCCGGTCTTCGGGCACGCCGTAAAGCTTCATCACGTCCCGTTTCATGCCCTGGCTTACGGCAATCACGCCGTCGGCAGCCTCATAGGCCGTGCGTTCAATCCAGCAGCTCATGGCATAGCCGCCATCTCCCAGCTGTTCTGCCTTCCACGGGCGGTGGGGTTCCAGCGAGTGGGTAGTGAGAATCAGCGGACACTGCAAAAGACGACTGGCAAGCACTCCACCAAAGTGGCTATACCAAGTGTGGCAGTGAATGACATCGATATTGTCGAGGGCTGCCGCCCACTGGAGGTTGATGTCCAACGGCTTGAAAATTTTCTGGAAACGGTCGTCCTTCGGGTTCAGACCCAACTTCCGCGAGAAACCAATCGCACGGATATTGTCCTCGTCAATATTCTGGTCGCCAAAACAGCGGGCTTCTATATGACAAAGTTTTGCCAGTTCCTGGGTCAGGAACTTGACGTGAATACCTGCACCGCCGTAAATCTCCGGCGGAAACTCGTTAGTAAGAATAGCAGCGTTCATAATTAGTAGGCCGTGGTTAGTGGTTAGGCCGTAAGGCCGTGGTTGGGGCAGAAGGACCCTCTTACAGGATAATTATACTAAAATCCTTACCGAGGGGCATATATGCGGGACATAAATTCCGCACGGGTCTTCTCGTCGGTCTTGAACCTGCCCAAAAGCTGGGTCGTGACCATGGTAGCGCCGGGCTTTTTCACCCCGCGCATGGTCATGCACATATGCGACGCCTCGAGCACAACGGCCACGCCCTTCGGGTTCAGCTCCTTCTGGATGAGTTCCGCTATCTGGCGGGTCATGCGTTCCTGGATTTGCGGGAAGCGGGCATAGAACTCCACCACTCGGGGAATTTTCGACAGTCCCACCACGCAGTCACCCGGAATGTAGGCCACATGGGCCTTGCCCGTAAACGGCAAAAAGTGATGTTCGCACATGCTGGCAAACTCGATGTCCGGCACGATAATCATCTCGTCGTACTTTTCGTGAAAGCGCGTCTTGAGGATATCCTCGGCTTTCATTTCACCCGAAAGTCCAGTCATGAGTTCGGCGTACATCTTCGCCACACGACGGGGCGTTTCCAGCAATCCTTCGCGGTTCGGATCTTCGCCCATGCCGGTAAGAATCATCCGAAATCCGTCTTCCATCATCTTTAAATTCATCTGGCTATCCTTTTACACAAACACCACTTCGTTACCGACGCGAGGAGACTCGTTTCGATTCGGGAGGCCGCTTTCGGTGTCGGCGTAACCAACGGCGACAGAAGCGTACACCCGCTCGTCTTCACGCAAGCCGAAGCCACGCAGGTATTCCAAAATCGTCGGGTCTTCGTTCAGCCACTTGAGCTGGTTGATGTAGCAGCTACCCAGGTCCAGCTCGTTGGCCGCAAGCATCATGTTTTCTACGGCGCAGGCCACGTCGGCCATGTTGTTGCCGTAATCCTTCTTGTTCGCCACCACGATAAGCACCGGCGCCGTGTAGCAGAAAGAATAGTTTCCCTTGCGGGCAAGGGTGATAGAATTCTTGAGGCTCTTGTACAGGTCTTCACGAAGTTCCATCTTCGCGAACGCGGCCTGAACCAGCTCCTTGAGCTTAGCGATTACAGCCCCATCCGAAATCACGAAGAAGTGATTCGTCTGGGCATTACCGCCGGTAGGTCCAAAACGCCCCGCCTCCACAATGGCCTGTAGCTTTTCTATTTCCACAGGTTGTGCCTTGAACTTGCGGGTACTGCGGCGCGTGCGTATGGCTTCCAATGTATTCATAATATTCACCTTTTACAGGATCCTTCGACTCGATGCCTCGCGGCATCTCGCTCAGGATGACGCGGAGCCTGCCCTGAGCTTGTCGAATGGGCGTCACTTGTCCAGCGGCATAACCAAGATACGAGATTTCCGCTTGGTGTTGTAATGTTCCCGCTTGCTCTTCGGCAAATCCTCTACGGAGCCGTCTTCGAATCCGAAGGGGTAGAACCAGTCCAAAGCCTGGGTAGTGAGCAGGAACAGTTTCTTGTAGCCCTTCATCCGGCCAACCGAAATCAAATGCCGCACGATAGCGTCTCCAATGCCAGACTTGCGGTAGTTGGCCGCCACGGCAATGGCGGCCACTTCGGCCATGCCGTCTTCGAACTCGTGGAGGGCGCCGCAGCCGTGGATGCTGTTGTCGATGCTATAGACCACGTAGTCCTTGAGCTTTTCGGAAATGCTCTCCTGGGTCCTGGGCACCAGGTAACCCTTCGCGATATAGTCCTGCATGATCCGCAAGATATCGGGAATGTCTTCCATATTGGCGGGCCGGATGCTGGAATACTGGTTCGCATAGACCATGGTTCCATCACCCCTGGCGCTAAATACTTCTTGCAGCACACTGCCCTGGAACTCGCCGCTCAGCAGGTGAACACGGTTCGCGCCAGCCTCGCAAGCGTTGATGGCATTCTGCAGATAATCCTTCTGGGCAAAGTTCAGCTTGTCGGCATTCAGCTCCAGAAGTTCCTTGGCCTGGTCCACGTCCAGGGCCGAAATCACGCCACTGTCCGTTGGTTCCAGATACTTGGTGTTCTTGCCGGTAGCAAGGCCTTCTAGCTTAATACCGTTCTCGCTGCCGATAAAGAACAACTTGCCCACCTGCATGTACTTGCAGAGTTCCGTAGCCAGTTCCGTAGAACTGATGTTGTAGGCCTGACCCAGCTTGTTCCAGCCGATAGGCGGGATAATGGGCACGAACTTCTCGTTCAGAAGCTGCTCCAGAATGTCCCGCTGGATCCGTTCAATCCGGCCAGTCCGCATGTAGTCGACACCTTCGATGACCCCAAGACTCCGGGCCAGCACCCAGTTCCCCTGGATGCCGCTCAGGCCGCTGGCCGTCAGGTGGCTCATAATCCTCTGGGCAACACCCAAAGACGCCTGCTCTATCAGGGGCAAGGCCTCTTCGCTGGTAAGCCGCACGCCGCCTTCGAACTTGGACTCGATTTCCCAAGCCTTCAGCTGAGCGTCAATGCTGTTCCTGGTTCCCGGCACGATAATGATTCGGATTCCCGCCTTGTGCAACAAGGCGATATCCCGCATGAGCACAGGGAACAGCGGGTGGTCCATAAGGCCGTCTTCAATCTTCAATACAAAGAGCTGGCCCTTGAATCGGTCCATATAGCCGAAGACTTCCCGGATAAACCCGGAAACTTCGAAATGCTGGGAATAAAAATCGGACACAGTATTGCTCATAGTTCAAAAAATAATAAATCTTACTTATAACAAAAGACGCAGGGTGACCCGCGCCTTTATTAAAACTTGTCTATCGCGACCTATTGCTTGGCAGCCGGTTTGGCGGCAGGCTTTGCAGGAGCTGCTGCGGGTTTTGCCTCGGCGGCCGGTTTTGCAGCAGGAGCTGCCTTCGCGGCAGGAGCAGCAGGCTTGGCGGCAGGAGCAACAGATTTAGCCGGTTCTGCAGCAGGCTTAGCTGGAGCAGCCTTTGCTGTATCGGCAGGTGCAGCAGCAGGTTTTGCAGCGGGGGCAGTTTTTGTCGTGTCCGCAGGAGCAGCAGCGGGAGCGGCGGCAGCAGGCTTGGCTTCGGCCTTAGCAGCAGGAGCTGCGGCGGGGGCTGCCTTGGCGCTGTCCGCAGGAGCAGCAGCGGGAGCGGCGGCAGGCTTAGAAGGCGCAGCCTTCGTCGTGTCTGCTGGTGCTACAGCAGGAGCTGCGGCTGCCGATGCAGCAGAATCAGCAGGAGCCGCTGCGGCGCTGTCAGCCGGAACAGCCGTAGAATCCACAGGCGGAACTTCGGCATAGACCTTCAACAGTTCCACTTCAAAAATCAGGAGTGCATTGCCCGGAATGGTAGGCGGAACACCAGCTTCGCCATAGGCCAGGGCGCTGGGAATCCAGGCCTTCACCTTGTCCCCTTCTTTCATGACCTGGAGCAAATCCTGCCAACCTTCGATGACCGCGCCTACGGGGAACTCCAGAGGTTCACCACGCTTGACGCTGTTGTCAAACTGTGTGCCGTCTAACAAAGCCCCGATGTAATGCACCTGGACCTTGTCCGTCACCTTGGGAGAAATGCCCGTACCGGCCTTGAGCACACGGTACTGCACACCCTTGGGCGTCACCTTTACCGTAGAATCCAGAACGTTCTTGGCGAGGAATGCAGCCTGGTCTTCCAGAGCCTTGGCGGCGGCAGCCTTCTCGTCGTCCTCTTTCTGCTTCTGCATGCGGAGCAGCAGATCTTGCAGGGCAGATTCCGAAGCGGAATCCGACAGCAGAACCTTACGGGCAGGGTCCACTTCGTCTTGGAGGGCAAGCATCAGCACGTCCATCTTGACAGGAACATTGATATTGGCGATAGCCTTCCCCAAGTCCATACCCAAAGCATAGCTGTAGCGGTCCACGGCGCTGTCCAGGGAAACCTGAGGCGCAGGAGCGGCTACAGGCTCGGCGGGTTCCACCACCGGCTGCGGGTTATTGCCACCGCATGCGACCAAAACGGCGCCTACAGCAAGACCAAAAGAATAGCGAATCAGGTTCATAAGACTCCTTTTAAGCCACCAATGTGACCCATAACACACTTAAATTAGCTTTTTTTATGGAGAAATATGCTGTTTTGTGCATTTTTTCACATAAAACCTTATTTGTAAACATAAATAAACAAAAACCCTTTAAATTTCAGAAAAAATTACTATATTTGCGGAAGCAAAAAGAGCTAAGTCTATGAGCAACAAGTTTTTACAGATGGTAGATTCGGCACAGGAAAGCAAGCGCGAATTCGACTTGTCCGTTACCTATCTCAAGGATTCCCTCCACGAATCCGTTGCAACAGCCCAGAGCAAGGTTCAGCAAGTCTCTTTTAACAAGAGCGGGATGCAAACCACTGGCTGGCTAAAGGGTTCTCTTTCTTATCCCTGGGTAATCATCTGCACAATCATCCCCGCCGTTATGGAAATGATTGCATAATGATGACTAGGGAAGGCTTCGCCCTCCCTAAAGCTCTCCCTTCACTAACATGAAAAGCCGCGAAATCGCGGCTTTTGTTTTTTTTCTGCATTCTCTAGTAACTAGAGAATTCTACCTACTTTTTCTTTTTACGGCGCACGCCCCACTTATCCTTGATTTCTTCTTCTATCTTCTTCTTTTCGTAACGAACCACCATCTTGAACTGCACCGTATAGACGCCCGCGCCAACGAAGCGGCCCTTATGGTCCTTGAAGTTCCAGTTCACGAACACCTTCTGGTCCGAATTCAGGCAGTTACCGCCAAACTTAGGACTGTTACAGGGCACCGTTATGGCGGTGTCGTTCACATATTGTCCCAGGTGGTCAAAGTAGTTCACCACGAAGGAGATGAACACCTTTTCAGGATTCAGGGAATCGAGTACAGAAGGATCCACAGAACCATCGGCTGCAATCTGGGCACGGTCCAGCAACTGCGGCACGAACCGTTCGCCTAGCTGAACCAGGTGGCCCAAGGCCCCTTCCTTTTCCAAGTCTTCCTTGGTGGTGGAGCTAGGCACGTAGCGCAGGTTCACGGAACTCATGGTATGCAGGATTTCGTCCTTGTCGTCGAAGGTACCCATCTTGGTAGATTCCACCAAGTGGTTCAAGAGGCCTCCGATAATCACCGGCGACGGGTCGTCTCCGGCGATGTTGCCGAAATTATCCTGAATAGCCCCCTTACTTCCGCGAACCACCATCAGGGAGTCACCCGGCATCACCGTAACCTGGTTAGCATCCAGAATCAGAGTCGCAATCATGCCGTCCTCGGACCAGGAAATGGACGAGGGAATCAAATCCAGAGTATCCTTACCATGGATATAACGGAAATAATCCCTGCCCTCTACCTTCTTGATGGGCTCCGAGAAGGCGACTGCCAGCGTATCCGCCTTCTTGCCGTAATTGAGGGTGGCGCCCGCAATAACAGGAGACATCTTGTCGGTGACCTTTACAGGGTCTTCGTTCACAAAGATTTCATCAAAGACCGGATAGTAGGTGTAGACCGTCGCTGGAGGCAGCTGATCGCTAATACTGGTAACGCCCTTGGCAAGTGGCGACGGGGAGTATACATCCCAAATCACCTTGGTCGGATCGTTCGGGTCCAGTTTCAGATACGAAGGCTGAGCCTGCAGCTGAACGAGCAATCCACGGTCGCTATACCAGGGGAAGGTCATGTGGAGTTTTTCCAAATCCTCCTGCTTCAGAGGCGCGGAATAGTTGACGACCACCTGGTCCATGACTCCGTCGTAATCCGTATCCCAATATTCCACCGCCTTTACCGCCGGCAGGCGATCCACCACCGTCACGGGGACATGGCGGTCGTATTCGTCGGACGTGATGAAGGGTGCGTTGCTGAAGGTCACATTGGGATACAGGGAAACGCTATCTTTCATGTTCCCTTGGAGTTTCAGGTCTTCGCCCACAAATATGACAATATTTTTCGAAGGCAAGTAGACCTTGGAAACCTGGCCAAGTCCAAAGAACACTTCCTTGCCCTTTTGCTTCATGGCAATCAGCATCTCTGGATAGCTCAAATCAATGGGAATAATATCAACATTGAACTCCACAAACAAAGAGTCCAGGCCACCCTTGGTAGTATCCCTAATGGCGTGTGCCGCCTTGATGATATTGGTTCCCAGTTCCACCAGGGGTACCTGACGCACGTAGGTGGCCCCGTTCTGCTTGTCCTTATAGACAATCTGGGCATAGGAGCTCTGGTCGATTTCATCGGGGAACACCAGGTCGGAAACGTCGTTCAGGATAATCCTGTTCCGTTCTCCGTTGAGGGTCGGTACCGTCGCCGGATTCATGGTCACACCGTTGACCACCAGGGAAACGGACACCACATCTACAAATTTGGACAACGTATCCTGTAACAGGATTTCCACGTAATCCAGCTGGCCGTCTAGCTCGCCGGAGTCCTTGATTAGAGCAATCTTGCCTTCGGGAACCACCGCAAAGAAGTTGATATTGTCTATCACTACAAGCTGACCTACTTCGTTGGTGATGTAGATTTCTCCATTGCGTACGGGGTCATAGGCGGTCACATAAATCGTGACGCTGCCGTCGGCATTGACCTTGATGGAATCGCCCGGAGCCGGGTTGTTGGGGTCTATCAGGATAAGTCCCGACGGAGTGGTGAACGTAAGGGAATCCACATGGTCACCGAAGTATTCCTTCACCTTGTCCGCACTCAGTGTTATAGCCACCACATCTCCGACCTTGGCCGAATCGATATTGGCGTTCTGACGGAAGTCCAAGGAGATATCCGTGGGGTTGTTGTCCACATAGTACACATTCTCACCGATAGTCACCGTACCGGGGTCACCGGGCTTCTTGTCGTCGGCAGGCACCAGAACACCCGCATTCTGGACTACAGAATCGCCCTTGTCATAATCGTCCCAAGACGGGTTGACATATCCACCGCCAGCTGAGCTATACCCGAAATCCTCACCGCCACCATTGGGGCTGTAGTTTCCAGTACTGCTGCTAAACAGAATTCCTCCGCCACTGCCTTCGTCACTGCTGGAAGAACTGCTGAACAGTTCTCCACCACCGCCCTGGCTGCTGCTGGAGCCGTTGCTGCCAGAAGAGCCCGTGCTGCCAGAGGAGCCGCCGCTGTTGGAAGAAGAACCATTACTATCCGAAGAACCTGTGCTACTAGAAGAGTCCCCACTACCAGAAGATCCTTCGCTGCCGGAAGAAGAATCATTGCTATCCGAAGAACCCGTGCTACTAGAAGAGTCCCCACTACCAGAAGATCCTTCGCTGCCGGAAGAAGAATCGTTGCTATCCGAAGAATCCGTGCTACTAGAAGAATCCTCACTACCGGACGACCCTTCACTGTTAGAAGAAGAACCCTGACTGCTAGACGACTGTTTACTGCTAGAAGATTCATTCCATTCTTCTTGTGAACTGAGTCTTTCCCAACTACTTGAAGAAACATCGCCAATGGTACTTGCGCTAGAACGGGCGATTTTAATTTTGTCCAAAGGAGCCAAATCGTCTAGGAAGTTATCTATCCACTGCATATGGGCAAGCACATTGTTATCGATAAGACGTTGCGGATTTGCCGCATAGTCTATGAAAATCACATGTCCAGTGTTACTAGCCACAAACAAGTGGCCGTGACCATCGACCGTTCCCTGGTCCAGGCGCCAACCCACCGTGGGAGTGGCCCCATTTCTGTTTGTACCACCATCGCAATAGCCGGATTGACCGGAATTGCCCCATTCACCTGTCGTAGGGTCGGCTTTCTGCCTGCAGGAGGGAGTACGGGGACCAGAAAGGTGGGTCGTGTCTTCCGGGAAAAAGAAGGTGCGCAGGTTAATTTCGGCAAGCACCCTAGCCTTCATCTGGCCTCCTTCCCTGTAGGGTTCAATCTGCACAATTTTAGAACCGCCAAAGATAAAGATGGTGTTTGAATAGGGGTCGTACGTTCCGCCATGGGCTCCTTCCAGAGAATCAATAAGGGTTATTTTCCCAAGGCCAATGACCACGGAATCCCCTACGTGCCCCAAGTATTTCGCCGAATCTGCGGCACTGTTGATTTTTTTCCATGTAGTATCCGTAAAATAACCGAAGTGGGAGCCCGCCCTCCACTGTTTTTTCAGGGATTCGCTACAAGCAACACCATTCAGGTCCGTTTCACATCCGCCGCCTGCATAGTTTGAATAGGTATAAAAGGCATTGCCTTCGCCGTCCCATATCACGGTAGTAACCTGCTTAATATTCTTGTTGCGGTCCGGCAGGCTCTTGTAGGGTTCCTTGGCGGGCGTCCTCAGTTCCACCTGATAACCCACATTGGACAAACCATTGTCATTCTTGTTATCCAAAGCATAGCGAACCAGGGGCCCCGGCATACCGTCGGCCCAAACAAACTTGTGGTTCGGGTCCACCATCACGTGCCAGTAGCCCTGTGTACTTCCCGTTCCCGAATTTTCCGTCTTGTAGTTCGCAGGGGAGGTCTTTGCCACACAGGTGTTGGCATTGGTGCTTCCGCTATTCTTTTTTACCTTATGGAGCCTGGCTCCCTGGCCAGCTACAATCAAATCTCCATCAGGATGATGCATAATGCCATCGGCTCCGTTCGAATGGCATAGATCCTTCTTGTTCAACAGTCTCAGGTATCCCAGTCCATCATAGAAGTAGTCGATACTCTTGACGCGATCATCGCCAATATATTTGGTATAATAAAGAGTAGCGTTCGTGGAAGGCTGTTCCACGATTTCACCAATCTGCTGAATCCAGATGCCTGTCGCCGGGTTTTCCGGAGCTCCCGACGGAGTTGCGACTCCGGCAAGTGCAAGCGTCACTGCCGAAAGAATCGCCATTGTCAAGTTTCTTGCCATCTTTTTCATAGCATTACCCTCTGAAAGGTTTTAGTCCCCAAGGCTCATTCCGCCTTTGCCGGCACGGATGCCCCAGTTGTAAATCCTTTCAACTTTAAAATTGTCCTTTGCGCCGTAGACATTGATCTTGAACTGCGCAACATAAACACCTACGCCGACCTTGCGGCCCTCGCTAGAACGCATGTTCCAGCGCACATACATCTTCTTGGCATGCTCAAAGCAGTTGCCTTCAAAAGCCTTGTCGCTGCACTTTATTTTATTCGAAGCGCCACCCACATAGGCACCCAAATTGGTAAACACCTTCAGCTCCCAAGAGAGACCCACATCGTCCAGGTTCATCTGGGAAACTCCCGTAGAATCCTCTCCCATGACGGTCGCAAAACTGATGTCCATCAGGACTCCGAGAGACTTTTTCATCTCTTCGTCCATAGGTTCGTCGGCATTGACAAAGCGTTCCGTAAAGGCCGCCTTGTCCGCCAACAGAACTGCGCGGTCCAGACTGGCAAGGGAGGTGGATTGCATCAGCACGCGGGGGTCGCCCTTGACCATCGTCGGCTGGGAATTGGGTGACACGCCATTGCCATCCAGGTCGGTAATCTTCGCCTTGTCGAAATCAAACTTTATGGAATCCGCCGGGTTCAGGCGCTCCGCAAGGGGCACGCCGTTTTCCAGGTGGAGCTTTACGGACTTGCCGTCCTTGCTCCATTCCAGAGAACTGAAGGGAATAGACACCCATTCTCCGTCCACCTTGAACTTGAAGCAATCGGACAGGGCCGTCAAGTCCTCCAAAGCCTTCTTGTCCACAGGTTCAGAGAAGGAGATGGTCAGCACGTCGGCTTCCATCTTCTGGAAGGACTCCGGCTCCAGGAAGGTTCCCGAAATCACGGGAGACATGCGGTCGTGCATGGTGCAATCGTAGGTTTCCATCTTGGTGGTGCCGTCCGCCTGGACCACGGGCTTTGTGACCTTGGCAAAGCCGTACTTGAGGCTATCCACATCGATGCCGGCAGTATCCACATAGGTGAGCATCCGCTGCACGTCGAACTTGGTGGTATCCACCGTAATGGAAAGCATCAAGCCGTCCTTGGAAAGCTTCACGAAGTTGGTGTCCGTCAGGTCGGGCTTGATTTCCAGCACGTTGCCCTGATTATCCATCCAGTACAGCACCACTTCCATATCTTCCAGGTCCTTCTTGGAAATGGGTTCCTTGAAGGCCACCGTGGCACTGTCCATACGGCCGTCACCGTTTTTGTCGTAGAAGCCGTTCCGTTCGTCGTCCACGTAGTTCTTGCCCGAATTGGTAATCTTCACGGGGTTGTTCTTGCCCGTCTTGTTGCCGTCGGCGGCCTTGATAAGCCCGTCGGGGCACTTGTCCTTGGCGCAAGAGGTGGCCAGTTCCAACTCGCCTCCCACCTGGACGGAATTCTTGGGCACCTTGAACTTCCAGATACGGTCGTTTCCATCGACGCCTTTCTCTACCGCCGTCATGGACAGGGGGACGCCATCCAGGAGGAAACCGCTACCCGAGGTCCAAGACGTATCCAGAGGTTTGTTGAAGCTGAGAATCACATAATCATAGTCACCGTCACCCGGTTCAAGGGTTGCCGTCTGGATAACCGGGCCAATGCGGTCCTGAATAGCGGTGGAAAGGTTTCCGCTGGCACCAGACACCGTAGACGAGGCATCTACCTTCAGGTTCCCCTGGCCCTCGCCATCGGGAATCGTAGTCTTTACGCCGGTGAGCTCGGCCAGGTGACCGTCCAGAGTAAAGTCCCCGCTGAAATCCGTGTAATCACCGCCCATAGGCCAGTTATACTGGAAATTCTCCAGAGAAACCCCGTTCATCTGGCCATTAAAGTAGGCCGCAATGCTATCGCCCACACCGTCGCCGTCGGTATCGTAAATGAAGGCGCTGTCCAGGGAGGGCAGTCCGTAATTCACAAACTGCAGGTTGCCGGGGAACTCTTCCTTGGCGCGGAAAACCGTACTATCTGGCTTCGGGTTGTAGATAGAAGATTCCAGGGTAAAATTCACATCGGAAATAGCCTTGTCCGACGTCACCAGGAAAGACGACCTGGACTCGGAAAGCTGACCTATGTAGTATTTCGTCCCATTGATCGTCCCATGGCCCATAGGCGTTTTTGCCGGCGTCAAGAACTTTAGGTCTTCGTGCTTTGAGGAAAGGAAGTATTGCAAATCCTTGGCAAGGGTGTCCAGCTTGCCTTTCGAGGGGCCAAGGGGTACTACCGACTGAACATAGACCGGCAGCGTATCACCCACGTTCAGCTGGATGTTCGAAATATCGGAGATGACCTCCTTGCAGTCGGCATCTTCGCAGAATTGGAACTCCGGCACGTAGAAGTTGTAGACATAGATGACATTGACATCCTGCATGGAAGAGTTGACGGAAACCCCTAGAGGGGCGTTGGAAACGGTCCAATGCCCCGTTACACCGGTGACCACGTAGCCATTATTGTCAGAAGTGAACATCTGGCCGTTGGCGACGACATCACTTCCCACCGTAAACACAATTGTATCGGATCCCGCATTGGGGGCATAAACGTACAAGGACGCATTTTTAAGGCGATTCCCGCTTTTTGGAGGATCTTCTACATAGAGCCCTATCATCTGTCCCACATCCAGGGGCAGGTAAACGCAGCGGGAATCCGGCTTAGCATCGTTAATGCAGTCTCCACTATAGTTCACGCCGGCAAAACCCCATGCCGCCATCAGCAGCAGGGTGCTTACAAATAGGAACAACCCATTTTGTCGTTTTGCCAACATACCATCCTCGCTCTTTTTGCGCAACAACAAACACGCCCAATTACAAGCCTGGGCACTTACATCTCTAAAAATATGTTTTTTTATGGGCAAGGGTATTTTTTTCGCCGAGGACACGGCCCGATTTGAGGCCTAAATCACACTTTTCTAGAATCCGAATTCAAGGCGAATTATTCCAAGTTGGAATATAAATCGGCCACTACAGAGTCCATAAAGAGCCAGCCGTCGCCTTCGAGCACAAGGTGCGGCCCCTGCCGTTTCAAGAAGCCCCGTTCCATCCAGCGGGAAACTGTTTTTTCCGAGAGGCGAACGCCCAACTGTTGCAAGGCGTCTATGTCCAGGCCGTACTTTGTTCGTAATGAAAGCTGGATAAGTTCCGCCACCTGCTCGTCGTGGCCGATAGGGTCTTTTGACAGCAGGCTTTCCGGGCAGCCTGCCTGTACATAGCGACGCCACTCCGGATATCGGTCGGGTGCGTGGAAGCGAACTCCCTCAAAGTAGGCATTGGCCGAAGGGCCAAAAGCAAGGTACTCGCCCCGACGCCAGTAGTTCTGGTTGTGCAGGCTATCTTCGACAGGTCGGGCAAAGTTGGACACTTCATAGCGCTCAAAACCTCTGGATTCCAGCAGCTCGACCCCTTTCCGGTACATGTCGCCGTACAAGTCCTCATCTACCTGCAGCTCACCCTTTTCTAGGCGGTGGCCGAGCCTTGTGCGGGGGTCCACCTTAAGGCCGTAAAAACTGATATGGCCCAGCGGATAGGCAGACAATCGGTCCAGGTCTTTCAAAAACTGTGCAACCGTCTGCCCCGGCAGATTGAACATCAAGTCTGCCGTAACTCGCAAGTTTTCTTGGGACAAGAGGAGCTCCAGGGCGGCAAGGCCTGCCTCCGGAGTGTGCCTACGGCCCACCGCCTGCAAAAGCTCCGGCCTAAGGGTCTGTAGTCCGAGGCTTGCCCGGGTAACGCCATTTTCTAGCGCTACGGCTAGTCGCTCCCAGTCGCAGGATTCCGGATTGAACTCCATGGTGGATTCCTTCAACCGCCAAAGAGGCACTCCGGCACTGTCCAATATGGAAAAAAGCCGAGCCAGTTTCTCCGAAGACAGGATAGACGGAGTTCCACCCCCCAAATAAAGGGTTTCCACCTGTTCTAAGGCTCCTGGATGCCGCTCCGAAAAGGCAGAAATTTCTTGCGAAAGCAGGTCCAGGTACTCCACGTGGAGCCGATCCGGCCCCTGGATAGTGAAAAAATCGCAGTAATCGCAGATTTTTTCGCAAAAGGGAATATGGATATAGAGGCCCAGCATTTCTAAAAAATACATTATAGTTGTTGCCCACGGGGGAAAAAAATGTAAATTAGTTATGAGTTATGAGTTGTGAGTTATGAGTTGTGAGTTATGAGTTATGAGTTATGAGTTGTGAGTGGTGAGTTGTGAGTGGTGAGGTTCGAGGCTCGAGGTGCGAGGTACTTCTTCTATAACTGAAAACTCATAACTGATGACTGATTACTGTTTTCGGGATTTATTCGATGGACAAGGAAACAAAAGACAAAATCAAGAGTTTTTTGAAGAAAAGGGCGCCCCTGTGGGTGTTCCTGACCCTTGCAACCATCATTTTCTTCTTGTCCTCCACCCTCTTGATGGGGGAATCCTACAAGGATATCATCCTCATCGCCATGATCTGGGCGCTTCCCCTCTTTATCCACTAGACCTATGGCTATTACACGACAGACACAGCGAAAGTTCCGAGCCGTATGCTTCTATGTGCTCTGCTGGATGGGTGTAGCCATCGGCATTTCTATGCTGGAGATGTACCGTGACCAGGGCGACTTGTCTATAGAGCCTCTCCTGCTCATGCTGCAGTTCTCCCTATTCATGGGGCTTTCCCATGGGATATACGACGTCGTCATCCTGAAAGACGAGCGGGACTGCAGGCCCGTGTGGAAGGCCCTGCTGGTGCGAACCTTCTACTTTATCGCCGCCATACACGCAAGCATTATCCTGTGCATACTGCTGTTCCAGTCCAATGCCGAAGAGGGCATCGTCAACGAAGTATCGCTAGCCTCCATCAAAGACAACCTAATGTCCCACGAGGTGCGGGTCCAGGTTATTTTGTACTTCTTTGCAGCATACCTCATTACGGCCTTACGTTCCGTGCACAAAAAATTCGGCCCGAGGGTGTTCTGGAACACCTTCCTTGGCAAATCGCAAGAGCCCAAGGAAGAAGAACGAGTCTTCATGTTCATCGACCTCAGGCACTCCACCTCCCTGGCCGAAGAACTGGGCCACGTGAAGTACAGCAGCTTTTTGAAGGACTACTACAGCCTGCTTTCTAACTGTTGCGAAGAAAACAGGGGCGAAATCTACCAGATTGCGGGGGACGGGGCCTTTTTGACCTGGAAAATGTCCGCCTGCCGCAAAAAGGCCCGGCCAGTGGACTGTTTTTACGACTTTTCGGAGTGTATCGCCGGGAAAAGCGCCAAATTCATGAAAAAATTCGGGGTAACGCCCCAGTTCAAGGCCGGAATCCACTGCGGGAAGGTCATTTCTACGGAGGTGGGCAACTTCGGGAGCGAAATGGCCTACCACGGGGACGTGCTGAACACTACCGCCAGAATCCAGGGGCTCTGCACCAAGCTGGGGCAGGAATTCCTGATTTCGGAGGATTACTTCCAGGAACTGCCCAAGCCCATCCCCCACGGCTATATCGCCAAAAAAGAGGGAATCTTCGAATTGAGGGGAAAAAAGCACGAAATTTTGATTTTTTCACTTCAAAAGCCCTTGACAATCTAAAATCCTTAAGCTATAATTGGTCTCACCCCGCGGGAATAGCTCAGTTGGTAGAGCACGACCTTGCCAAGGTCGGGGTCGAGGGTCCGAGTCCCTTTTCCCGCTCGAAAAAAGAAAAACCACCCATTTGGGTGGTTTTCTTTTTTTTGCGTCGGGATAAAAAGGGACTCGGTGCCGAGAAGAGGGTGCGGCAAAAACCACCGTGCGCGTAGCGTATGAAATAGGTGGTTTTTGAGCTTGACGCGAACATGAGTGAGTGTCGAGCCCGAAGGGTTGCTGAGCAGCCGCGTCAGCGGAGACTGCGAAGCAACATTCCCTTTTCCCGCTCTAAACATTAAAATTTATTTCACTAAATTTTAAGAAATAATACTAGTTTTCGTCAATTTTTCATTATATTTAATGAAAAATATTTGCACATTTTTAAGAATTTTATTATATTTAAAACAAGATAATAGGAGGAACTATGGCCATGTACTCTGCACAGAACGACGAATCCGCACTTGCCCTGCTCGGCAAGCGCATGGCGGCTTTCCGCGTCAGGAACAATTGGACTCAAGCAAAGCTTGCCCAAATGGCCGGAGTCAGCAAGGGAACGGTAGAGCGAATCGAACGTGGTGATTCCGTACAGATCCTGAACCTGGTCAAGGTGCTGCGGGCCTGCGACATGCTGGATACCTTCCTGGGCATTTTCCCCGACGATTCCCCATCGCCCATGCAAATCCTGCAAATGGGAAAAATCAAACCCCGACAGCGGGCGGGCTCTCCCCACAAAAAAAAGTCCGGCCAAAACATCATTTCCGACACCATCGCCAATTATTCCGCAACACCAAATTCCGGTAAAAAGAAGCCCTGGATCTGGGAAGAAGACAAGTAACGGTACAAGATGATTGCAGTACAGGTAAAACTCTGGGGAACGACCATCGGAGCGATTTCCATGCTGGAAAGCGATTCCGTCGCCCGTTTCGAATACGCCGAGCCCTTTATTGGAGCGGGAATCGAGCCTTCGCCCCTCGTGATGCCCGTATCCAGGCGGATCTACAGTTTTCCGCAACTGTCAAGGACATTCCACGGATTGCCCGGACTTTTTGCAGACAGCCTTCCCGACAAGTTCGGCAACAAGGTCATAGACTCCTGGCTGCTGCGGCAGGGGCGCACTCCCGAAAGTTTTACCGCCCTTGAACGCCTGTGCTACACCGGAAACCGCGGCATGGGGGCTCTGGAATTTTCACCCCTACAGGGGCCCGATTCCCGCACAGACGATTCCATTGACGTAGAAAGCCTGCGAGCTTTCGCCGCCGAAATTCTGAACCGGCGCAAGCGCTTTTCCACAAAAAGGCTCAGCAAAAAGAACAACCGGTCTTTCGAGGAAATTCTCAAGGTCGGAACTTCTGCGGGGGGCGCCCGGGCAAAAATCCTGGTGGCCTACAACGAAACCACCGGCGAAATGCGCTCCGGGCAGGTGGAGGCCGAACCGGATTTTGGATACTGGCTGTTGAAACTCGATGACGTGGAGCATAACGGCGACAAGGAAAACGCAGACCTGTTCGGTTACGGCGCCATAGAATACACCTACTCGCAAATGGTGAAACTTGCAGGCATCCACATGACAGAATGCAGGCTCTACGAAAGTGCCGGACACAGGCACTTTATGACACGTCGGTTCGACAGGCTGGCTGGCGGTAAAAAGCTGCATTACCAGTCCCTTTGCGGCCTTGCCCACTACGACTTCAACATGCCGGGGGCCTACAGTTACGAGCAGGCACTAGACGTTATCAAGCGGCTAGGCCTGGGCTACGACGCCCTAGAAGAAATGTACCGCCGGGCAGCCTTCAACATTTGCTCCCGCAACCAAGACGATCACGCCAAGAACATCGGGTTCCTTATGGACAAGCAGGGAACATGGGCCCTCGCCCCCGCATTCGACATGACCTATGCCTACAACCCGCAAGGGGCATGGACCGGGTCACACCAGATGACCTTCAACGGCAAGCGTGGCGGCTTTACACAGGACGATTTCAAGGCCGTGGCAAAGTTTGCAGGGCTCAGGCAGGGCCGCTACAAAAAAATTCTACACGAAGTCGAAGATGCCGTTCGCCAGTGGCCAAAGCTCGCCCGCCAAAACGGTGTTCCTGCAAGAATCATCAGGGCAATCGCCAGCGTGCAGGAAATGCCGTAACACACATATAAACATTACAACATCATCATAATGCAAACAATGATAAAAAAGATAAGTCTGATGCACCTACTACGCATTTTTTAGAAAGTTCCTTCACCTCACTTTATAAAATATTCAACATTTATCATACCACCGTTTTCTTGCATTTTGTAAACGCAATATTCATCTTCTTTTATATAGCGAATTTGCAAGGTGGAATCATTCTCCCAATTCACATCAACACTATCGCAGCAACGTTTTGAGAATACCGTTCTCTCGCTTATAAAAACAGATTCGTCTAAAGAGTCATTAATATTTAATATTGCAACGGAGTGGTGGATCCAACCTGCCGCACCACCACCAGAAGCTTGATAAAGGACGGCTTTTTTGTTACCATCTGGAGAAAGGAAGCATCTTTCCACCACAAGTGTCATTGAATCGTCAAACACCGCAATTGCGTACACGATTGCAAATACACCGTACACCCCCAACAGTGCAAATGGAATCGTAAACACAAGGAGGAGAATTTTCAAGTCCTTTTTACTCATAACAATTTCATTGCCGCAAAAAAAATTCCAGCAACCACTAAAAAGATGTACACGAAAAGTGCACACCATTTTAATAATTTTCTGAAAAAGTTATTTTTCAAAGCAAGCATCAAAATAGTCCATACCTAGTTTTATTTGTTCTTGATCTTTTGGATCATCTCCAAAAGTTGATGAAAAGAAAGAACCATATTCTGGTTTATGAGTCCCATCTTTGTATTGCGCAAGCCCAGCCCCAACTTGGAGGATTGCCCTTGGAATTCCTGCGGCTCGCCCAGTAGCACCATAATTCACATTTCCAAAATCTTCGTAAGGGCCTTGATCCTTGTAATCCCATCGCTGATGAGTATTAACAGCCTTCACGAACGGAATTATTGAAAAAATATTCCAATCTAAAATCTCAGAAATATTTTCATCTATACTTGCTCCGGTGGGGCCTTTCGGCAAATGATTTCTATAATAATCACAAGCATTTGAATATGGAATGACTACATTAGTTTTATCCCGTAACGCCAATTTATTTCGTTTTGCTACAACTATTTTAGTATATTCATTAAGTGTCATAATGACCTTTTTTCCCTTCCAGACTCAGTCTAGGATTAAATTATTTTTTGATTTTGTCCGCCCGTCCGGACCATTCTGGGAATCGGAATAACCAATGTACACGATTATTCCGCTCTTGCAGCTCGTCATAAACAAATCTAACTTACGACAGAGCTTTATCAATGGCAAGGTCATTTACTATTATGAAATATATATTTTTCTTTCACCCAAAGCAAGATTTTCTGCAAAAAATTTTACTTTCCGTAAATCGGGCTGTTGCCCTTTCCCTATTCTCTAATCATGTCCCAAGTTCCCGTCGAATTGCAAGAATACGGGCGTCTTGACAAAAAGCCACGAGTTCTGTTTACCGTTATTTTTGCGGTACCACAAGGACGTTTCTCTTGTTTGTAGGTGCGATAAACTTCAATGGTCGACAAACACGCTTTATATTCTGTATAGTTAAAACCAGACAATAATTTATCAGCAGTTTTTTTACACACCGCATCACAAAAATCATAAGCTTCTTCTCGTGTAGAATAGTTGGCAGATTGGGATTCGTCTCCTCCTATGTATCTTGCATCATTGTTTCTAACGCTTCTAAAAATTTGTTGAATTTTCGAGGGTGTTGCAGGCAAAGAGCAATAAAACTGCGGAACAATTACAGTATCATACCATTGGGCGCGAGCACCATCAAAGAAAAGATCGTAAAGATTGGATTCATCCTTTTCTGATTGAGGTTCGTTTTCAAATTGAGAATATGTTCTCACCCCATTTTCGTTATATTCCATTATAATGAATCGAGTAAATGGTTTAGATTTGCTACCTTCGAAATATTTTTTCTGCACATCCACAAGAATTTGTTCTCCACATTTTAGCTTATATCCATCAACATATGTTTCAGGCATCATACTATATTGTCTATTCAGTTGTGTATATGAAAAAACGGGATTTTTGTGTTTTATCGTATCATCATGATTTCTCATAATTCCCCAACTATATCGATAATGCTTGATCGTGTCAAGAGATACATCGTGTTCAACAAAACGTTGAATTGAATCACATGACATTCGTTTTGAAATTTCCCTGTCAGGAAGTCTTTGCGCTTGAATTGTTTCAACGGTTTTTTCGGGTGATATTTTTTCAACTGAAAGGAACAAAGCAATTATTATTCCCCAACAAAAAAGCATTCCGAACAACACAATTATCCAACTATCTTTCAGAAAATCAGTAATATCTTCCTCAATAACATCCTTTTTTTTCAAAAAATAGAGTATCCAAACAGCTAACGTAATCACCACCACAATTGACATAACAATTGCAGATGATTCATTCAAGAAAAACTTAAGATAAGCAAAAAACAGAACAACAATGAATAAGATTAATGCTAGTATGCGTGCCGCTTTCTTTGAAAGTATTTTTCTCATTTTTACTTACCCCATTGAACGAAAAAAATTTAGAGTGCACAATATAAGCCAAAAAACGGCACCTGCAATCACACCATTTCTTTCCATTTTATTGTACTTGTCAGCATCGCAATAAGGGCATATTTTTCCAAAACGTTGTGCAGCAACGAAAGCCATAAAAAGATTAAACGCAACAATCAATAATGTTTCTAAAGCGCAACAAGCATAATAGGCAATGTCAACGTTATTCATATTGACTATGAATTTGTCAGCCGCATGCTCAACAGCTCGATTTATTCCCTGAACAACAACACGAGGAACAAGACAAATACCGAAGACCACCCAGAAATAAGACTTTCTTGAACGTCTTATTTCTGAAAGATGTGCCAAATAACTGATAATTGGGCCACCAAAAAACGCGGACCACATAAAGGTTTCACTAAATGGGGTTCCCGCAGACTCGTCTATAATTTGTGTGGTTTTGCCGTCATCTCTCTCCACAGTTGATTCCTGATTTACGGCATTATTCGTAAAACGACGTGCTCTTTCTTCGCGATATTTCGCTTCTTCTTTTTCCAAGTCAAAAGCCATTTTAAGCCTCCTTCTCATCATTTCTAGACGCAGAATAAACAGGGATTTCCTTTTCTAATTTATTAGATTGTTTCTTATAATTCCAAAGAAAGCCGATAATGCCAACAAGAAGAACTCCCCAAATAGAGGAGGTTGACATAATCCATACAAAAATGTAGGTTGGAGTCGTTGCCGGATAATAAGCAATCAAATCAAACATTTCTCCATTTATGTACACATTCACCAAAAGGGAATCTCCTTCTCTTAGATTAAGATTCAAAGTGTCTCCGCAAGTGACTCCGTTACATAGCGCTATTTTTCGTTGAATTGAAGGCCACTCTGCCTGTTGAGTCCTTTCCACATAATTCAAAATACGAATCACATGCCTTAACGCTTCTTTATCTTCATTCAAAAGTACACTATAAGAAAAATCTCCCTTATCTGAATGAATTACAAATTGGGATGGATACAAAGAAAATTCCTCGCTATCATATTTCTGTTCCGCGAAATATTCCGGGAACATAGGGGGATTGTTTATATTACCAAAACCATATGCGGCGGCCCAAAAAACGATAATCAGCACATAGGGCAATAACTTTATCGCTCTCTTCATGGAATCCACACCTTTTAGGCATCTCTTCATATCATCATCCCTTTCCGCCAAAGGCGGCTTACGAGTAGAATTCTCATTCAACAACCTACAGACACGGATTGCCTCGTCACTTGCGTTCCTCGCAATGACACCGCAACCTCTCCGCACGATTTTTGGGAATAAAAAAGGTGCGTAGTCGCAAGGCTTATGTATTGAAGGCTCTGGTAAACCTGTTAGCAATAAGCAACAGACGACCCGCACCATAGGGTGCGAGTATCGATCTGTTCCCTGCTAACTTCAAGTTTACCAGACTTTTCAATACAGGAACAAGATTCTACTCTAATTCATTATGTCTCCATAAATATAGCACTGATTTTTCGCGCCATTCTGGATTCATTCATGAATTCGGGCCGCCTGCTGCCATTTTTAACCGCCTTTGGGGCGATTTCTATTTATCAGTAAATCTTGGAATACCTTAAAAACCGCACAAATGCGTAAAAATAGGTTTACGCTCCTCACCTGCTTTTGCGTTAGGGATCGTCGCACGAAGTGGCGAGACTTGCGATTTGACACAATCGTTATTCTAGATGGCGGGTCAAGCCCGCCATGACGACAAATCGCAAGGCTTGACGAGCCGAAGGCGAGCAGAGCCCGACCCCGGCCCCTCAACGCTAGCATAAGGGCCGGGGGAACGCCCAATAAAATTTTTGTATATTCCCGATGTTCACCCGAGGAGGATTGCATGCCACGCCTGATGTCGCCGCTTAGGCCCCGCTATATGCGCAAGCCTCCCGAAGGTTCTACGGAAGCGTTTACGGCGGCATCTGCACAGCCTGTGCCGCCTGCGGAACAGCAGGAAACGCCCGAATACCCCGAAACGGTGCAGGTATCCGAAGGAACTTTCCGGCAGGTGCGGGACGACAGTCTAGTGCTACTTTCCCAGGGAATCGAGCACAGACTTGTGCGTTCTGAAGAAGGGCCGTTCCAAATTTTCATTGTGCCGGAGATGGAGGGTGCGGCAAGGCTGCAACTGGAACTGTACCACAGGGAAAATCCTCCGAAGGAAGAGAACCCGCCCATACCGCTGAGTTTCAGCCTGCAGCCCCTGTGGGTGCTGCTTGCCCCCATTCTCGTAACACTGCTGCAATTCACGGACAAAATAAACCTCCACAGCGAAGGGGTCTCCGACGCAGCCAAGGTCCTGAAGGGGGAATGGTGGCGGAGCCTTACCGCACAGACCCTGCACGGCGACGCCAGGCATTTGGCGTCGAACCTGCTCTGCGGATACATCGTAATGAACATGATTACCTTCCGCATTCCGCTCCTTAGGCTAGTACCCTTCATCGCCGTGGCCGCCGCCGTGGCAAACCTCTGTGTGTCGGCCACGGTACAGACGGATTTTCACTCCCTGGGTTTTTCCACCTTCGTGTTCGCCGCCATCGGGTGCCTCGCCGTCATCGAGTTCCGGCTGATGCCCAAGGAGAGCCACGGGATGCTCCGCAGGTTCGCGCCCCTGTGCGGGGCGGCGTCACTGGCGGTGTTCCTCGGGCTTGGAGAGAACGCCGACATCCTGGGACACGCCTACGGGTTCGTGGCAGGACTTTTCTGCGGGTTCATACCGAAAAAAAAGAGTCTGCGCTGGGGGACTCCCCTTTCGAGCGCAGACGGTGTTGGTTTGTTGTTCTATTACGGGCTTTACCTGCTGGCCTGGAAACTGGCGCTGGGCTAAACGGCGCACTTGACGGCAAGCGGTTCCCGCTCCGCCATTTCGTCCAGCTGGATCTGGTGCAGCACCACACGGCCCTGGGCGAGGCTTTCGGGCACATCGATGATACGCTGGTTGCTGGAGCCGCGGAACTTGAGTTCCAGGGAACGCTTCGCCATCACGAAGGGGCCGTCAATCAAGATGTCGGCAAAGGTGAGCAGCTCGAAAAAGTCCGGACGCTCGTCCTTCAGTTCCATGAGGCGTTCGTAGGTATAACCCGTGTAGATAATCAGGTTCATACCCCGTTCCTTGATTTCGCGGGCCAGCGGGATCAGGGCCGCCGATTGCTCCATAGGGTCGCCACCGCTGAAAGTGACACCGTCCAGCAGGGGGTTCTCGTCGATCATCGCAAGAATCTCTTCGATGTCGATAAAGTGCCCGCCTGCAAAGTCGTGGGTCTGCGGGTTCTGGCAACCGGGGCAATGGTGATGACAGCCCTGGGTGAAAATCGTCATGCGGATACCGGGCCCGTCCACGAAGGATTCCGGCTCGATTCCCGCGATGCGGAGTCTCGGAGTTTGCTGTTCCGTATTACACCCCGTGCTTTACGCGGTCGTTCACTTCGGCGCGCTTCGCGTTATTGAAACGGTCGATGGTACCTACCAGGTAACCGGTGATGCGGCGGATGCGTTCGAAACCCACACCCTCACCATACTTGCTCAGTTCTTTTTCAGACATGTTATCCTCCTTATGTTTAATTATGATTTCGGATTTCAGATTTCAGAATTATTTTCATTCATCAAATTCCGAACTCCGAAATCTAAAATCTGAATTTATCTAATTCCCTTGAACGCAGGCATACCCGGGTAAAGCTTGCGCAGTTCCTCGATCTTGGCCTCGGAAATGGCGTGACCTTCGCTACGTCCGCAGCGGGGGCAGCAGTCTCCGATAACACCCACGAATCCGCAAACCGGGTCACGGTCCACCGGATGGTTGATGGAACCGTAGCCGATTCCCACCTTCGCCATGTGGTGCACGATCTTTTCGAAAGCGTCCAGGTTCTGCGTCGGGTCGCCATCGAGTTCGACGTAGCTGATGTGCCCCGCATTGGTGAGCGCATGGTACGGAGCCTCAAGCGAGAGCTTCTTGAATGCAGAAATCTTGTAGTACACCGGCACATGGAAAGAGTTGGTGTAGTAGTCGCGGTCGGTAACACCCGGGATAATGCCGAACTTTTTCTTGTCCATACGCACGAAGCGACCGGAAAGACCTTCGGCAGGTGTTGCAAGCAAGCTGAAGTTGAGGCCCAGGCGCTTGGATTCCTTGTCGCAGAATTCACGCATGTGACCGATAATCTTGAGGCCCAGTTCCTGGGAAGCCTCGGATTCGCCGTGGTGCTTGCCGGTAAGGGCCACCAGGGTTTCGGCAAGGCCAATGAAACCGATGGAAAGGGTGCCGTGCTTGATGACCTCGCCCACGGTATCTTCCCAGCCCAGCTTTTCGGAATCGATCCACACGCCCTGTCCCATGAGGAAGGGGAAGTTCTTGACCTTGCGACGGCTCTGCACAGCAAAGCGTTCCATGAGCTGGTCGCTCACCAGTTGCAGCATGCGGTCCAGTTCCTTGAAGAACAGGTCCACGGACTTCATCTTGATGGCGATGCGGGGCAGGTTGATAGAGGTGAAGCTCAGGTTGCCACGGCCGAAGCTGATTTCGCGGGTCGGGTCGTAGTTGTTGCCAATCACGCGGGTACGGCAACCCATGTAAGAGATTTCCGTTTCGGGGTGGCCCGGCTTGTAGTACTGCAGGTTATAAGGGGCATCCTGGAAGCTGAAGTTGGGGAACAGGCGCTTCGCGCTCACCTTGCAGGCCAGCTTGAACAGGTCGTAGTTGGGGTCGCCAGGATTCAGGCTGATGCCTTCCTTGACGCGGAAAATCTGGATGGGGAAAATGGCCGTCTCGCCGCCGCCCAGGCCCTCGTCGGTGGTGAGCAGCAGGTTACGCATGACCATGCGGGCTTCGGGCTCGGTGCACATGCCGTAGTTGATGCTAGAGAACGGCGTCTGGGCGCCGGCGCGGCTGTGCATGGAGTTCAGGTTGTGCACGAAGGCTTCCATGGCCTGGAAGGTTGTCTTGTCCGTTTCTTCATAGGCCTGCTTCTCGGCAAACTTCTGGGCCTTCATCACGATTTCGGTGTCATAGACCTTGGAAAGTTCGCGAGCTTCGGCTTCCACAAACTTCTCGTTGGGCACGAGGGTCGCCACCATGCCCATCTCGGCCATTTCGGAGTGGAGCTTCTTGACCACCGGCATGATTTCCTCTTCTTCCTTGCCGGTAAAGAGAATCAGGGCCTTCACCAGGTTGGAGAGATAGGCCTTGCGGTAGGTGATGCGCACGCCGTCGGCCATGGCGTAGTCGAAGTTGGGAATGGACTGGCCGCCGTGCTGGTCGTTCTGGTTACTTTGTATGGCAATGGCGGCAAGAGCCGCGTAGCTGCGGATATCCTTGGGTTCGCGCAGGTGGCCGTGACCCGTGTTGAAACCGCCCTTGAACAGTTTCTTCAGGTCGATCTGGCAGCAGGTCATGGTGAGGGAGTAGAAGTCCAAATCGTGGATGTGGATATCGCCCTCGGAGTGTGCGCGGCTGTGCTCGGGCTTGAGCATCATCATGGTGTAGAAATGCTTGGCCGATTCGGAGCCGTACTTGAGCATGGTGCCCATGGCGGTGTCGCCGTCGATGTTCGCGTTTTCGCGCTTGAGGTCGGATTCCTTGGCGGAACTGAAAGTAATGTCGCGGAGCGTGTGCATGAGGCGGGTGTTCACTTCGCGGATGCGGGTACGCTCGGCACGGTACAGGATGTAGCTCTTGGCGGTATCGGCATAACCGCCCTCGGTCAGGGCCTTTTCAACGGCGTCCTGGATTTCCTCGATTTCGGGCTTTACCTTGCCCTCGGCTTCCAAAAGGCCAACGGCGCTTGCCGCCACCTGGAGGGCCGTGCTAGAAAGCACGTCGTCGTTTCCCAACAAATTCAGCTGGTCCTGGGAAGCCTTGATCTGTTCATCCAATTCACCAGAGGCGCGGAAAGCCTTCTCGATAGCGGCAGAAATCTTCTCGATGTTAAACGGCATCTCGCGGCCGTCGCGCTTTTTCACTGTAACAATCATTACTTTTACCTTTTTTTCATCAAAATGGGTCAGCGGTCAAATAATAACAAAAAACACCATATCTTGTGCTTTTCAATTCAAGACCACCACAACATGTGGTGATTTTGAGGTCGGACCACCACCAGAGGTCGGGGGAATTTTCGTCCAACTCCTTAATACACAAATATTTAAGGAAAACAGAAAAAAGTAAGATTGCGGAAAGCTACCGGGAAGATTACGCCCCTTTGCGCCCAACCGCAACAGAAAAAACGAGAAAAATGGCGGGCATTCGGGAAAAAAGCGCATTTAATCAAAAATATATATCGTTTCAATCAAAATTATTCATTTGACAATATGGATTAACGGACTTAAATTATAGATGTAACAAACAAGCATTCCGGAAAGCGGCACCGCCCGCTCCGAGGAGGAATTATGAAAAAGGCCATCGCACTCTGCTCCCTCGCATTTCTGCTCTGCTCCTGCGCAGGGGTACATGTCCAAAAACCCGAAGTCAACGACGTAAAGAAAGTCGCCATCTTGAGCGTGTCGGCCAGCGAGGACATCAAGAAGCTGGAAGACGAAGAAGAAAGCGGCAGCCTGAAGGACGCCCTGGTCGGGGTCGCCACCAGTGCCGCCGAAGACAACGTGAAGCAGCTCTCCAAGGGCCGGGAGAAAATCATCACCCACGGCGCCGACGCCCTGGCAGAAACCCTCGCCGGTCTCGACGGCTGGACGGTCGTGCCCGCCGAAGAGGTGACAGGCAACGCCGATGTCCAAAAATTCTTCGATTCCACGGGAGCAGAAGGCGTCATGAGCAAGATTGCAAGGCTCGTGCCGGTAAACGGCTGGCGCTACATGACACCCCAGGGAATGCACGAACTGCCCTACGAAACGGTAGTCTCCGGAGAAACGGCACTCTTTGGTGCCAAAACCGACGACCAGGAAGTCCGGGAAAAAGCGGGCAAGCTCTGCGAATCCCTGAACGTAGATGCCGTGGCCGTGGCCGAATACTACTTCTTTTACGAAGACGGCCTACTGACCCTGGCCAATACGGCAAAGCCCGTGGTGATGGTGGACGTGGTGCTTATCGACAAGAAAGGGAACAAGCTTCTCTTTACGGACCACGGCTGGACCCAGGTCAAGGGCAACGGCAACGTAATGCTGGTGGACAAGTACGTGGACCTGCAATCCGACACCAGCGTGGACGCCTACGTGAACACCATCGACAAGGCCATGTCTGAATTCAAGAAGGCCGCGAAGAAAAAACTCTAAGCACCAGCGCCACCAGGATGGTGGTGGTCATGCTGATAAAGGGCATCCAGGGCCAGCTGAAGATGCCGCCCAGTACCGCAGGCACGCCAAAGGCGGGAATCCCCTGAATAAGCACCAGGCTTGCCATGCCGCAAAGCACGGCCGCAATTACCTGCCAACTGCGCAAGCCCTTCACAAAGAAGGCCAGCAGGAACATACCGAGGAGAGGTCCTGTGAAAAGTCCCGTAAAGAAGATGGCGTTCTTGAGGAGGCTGCCCTGCTGGGTGGCGGCAAACAGTGCAAAGAACACGCCCAGCACGCCCCAGACCACCGTCCAGATTTTCGCCCGCTTGAGGCCGCCAATCCCTTCGGATTCGCCCCAACCCAAGAAGTCGTGCTCCGAGGTGTTGCTGAGGGAATTAATAGCTCCCGAAAGGCTGCTCATAGCAGCCGCACAAATGGCCGCCACAATCAGGCCGGTCACCCCCACCGGAAGTCCGTTCACGATAAAATAGGGGAACACGTCGTTCTGGCCAAGGCCATCGGGCAAGGAGGCCACCTTGGAAATCTTGTAATAAACGAACAGGGCGGCGCCAACCCAGTAGAACAATATGGAAACAGCACAGCCCAGCACCATGGAGAGCACGCTGGAGCGGTTGGCCGCCTTCACGTCTTTGCAGCTCAGGTAGCGCTGCACGAACTGCTGGTCGCAACCGCGAATGGCGATTTCCAGAACAGCATAGGCAAAGCCCGCCGACACCAAGGTCCGGGCGTTAGAAATATCAAAACTGGCATCCCACCACTTGGTCTTGCCCGCCTCGCTTGCAAGAGCGGCCATCTCGCCAAAGCCACCGACGGCATTGGCGATTAAAACCAGCACCAAAACGCCGCCGCCAAAGAACACGCAGAACTGCATCACGTCGGTCCAGATAACCGCCTTGATGCCGCCGAACCAGGTGTAAAAAATGGCCACCGCCGCAGACACCACAATGGCAAGCTTCAAATCGATATGCAAAATCTGGGCCAGCACCAGGGATGGTGCGTACAGCAAAATACCCGTGCGGAGCAGCAGATGCATGCAGTAGAAAACCGCCGCCAGACGGCGCACCGCCTTAGAGCCGAAGCGGACTTCGAAAAGTTCATAGGCACTGTTGATTCCGGATGTACGGAACCTGGGGATAAACACGAAGCCCACCACAATAATGCTGAGAAGCGCTCCTATCTGGAACATGAGGAACGTCATGTTGTCGCCATAGACATCGGCGGGAGCGCCCAAGAAGGTGGTAGCGCTTACGGAGGTAGCGATAAGGCTTATGCCTACGGCAATCCAAGGCATGGATCCGCCACCGAACATGTATTCCTTGAGGTTCTTGTTGCCACGGGAGACCCAGAGGCCGATAAACAGGGAAACTAAAAGGTAAGCGGCGAGAACCGCCCAATCCAAAACAGTGAACAAAATCGCCCCCTAGTCAAGCGGCTCTAGGCCGTTTCTGTGTATTGGATAACCTGGTTACGGCCGCCTTCCTTGGCCTTGTACAGGGCCTGGTCCGCAAAGTTCACGGCCTTCATCATGTTGTCCTTGAATTCCGGAGTCACGAGGAACGCACCGATACTGATGCTCACCCGGAGAGGCGTGGCCTGGTGCACTTCGAATTCCAAATCCAGTACGGCCTTGCGGATGCGCTCCGCCGTTTCCATCATGCCTTCGGGCGTCGTATCTACAAGGCCCACCACAAGTTCTTCGCCGCCGTAGCGGGCCACCACGTCGATATCCTTGCGGACTTCCTTGAGCAGGGTCTTTGCAATCCCGATGATCACCATGTCGCCAACGCCGTGACCGTAGGTATCGTTCACACTCTTGAAGTGATCAATGTCCATCATCAGCACGCCGATATTGTACTGGCGTCTGTCGGCACGAATCTTTTCGGTGCGCAGGGCGTCGGGCAGGGTCCGCTTGTTCAAAAGGCCTGTCATGCCGTCGCGAGTAGCCTCGTCTTTCTTGGTCTCGTACTGGCTTGCCCTGGCGTAGGCAAAACCCGCCACTCCGGCAAAGGCTTTCAGAAGCTGCATTTCGTGTTCGGTGTAACGGCCAGAGGTTCTGCTCTCGAGGCAGATAGCCAGTTCCGCCTGACCCGCATTGTTGTCCGTAGAAATGGGCATCACGAACAGCTGGCGGAAATCCAGGTTCTTGTTTTCGCGGTTGTCTATGCGGGGAATGTACTGGCTGGAGCTAGAACTGAAGAATCGCTCCACGGGGCGGTTCTGGAAAAGCGCCAACACCGCAAGGCCCTTGTCCGAAAGGGTGAACTTTTTATTCTGGAACTGTTCGCTGTCGATACCGTCGGCGCAGACCACATGGCCTTCACGTTCCTTGTGGGTATCCACCTGGTCCTGCTTATCCAGGGCCAAAAGCATCATGCGGTCGTATGGAATATTCTGCTTGACGTAGTCAAAAATCTGGTTGTAAATGTCCTTGACGGACATGGTCTGGAAAAACTTGTGCTGGTAACTGTACAGAATGCTGAACTGGTGCTGGCCGATAAAGTTTTTTGCCGAAACAAAGGACTTGTAGTAGAGAGCAAACAAGGTGCTTGCAATGTGGGTAAGGGCCTGGACCGTCGATTGGTTGAAGGCGTTGGGGTACAGCGAATCTATCACCAGGGCACCAATGCGGTTCTTGCCCTGGTCCAAAATGGGTACCGCAGCAAGGGACTTGATCATGGGATTGTCGATATAGTACAGCAGCGCCTTTCCGCCGGAAAGGTCGCCTTCTAGCAAGCGTTCCACGTCCATGTTGAAAAGCTGGCCGATAAGCCCAGAAGTTTCAGTCACTTTTACATCGGAAGCTATCTGAACACTGGGGTCTGCACTATAGACCCGGATCCCCCATTCCTTGTTGCTGTTCAATGAAGAGAAAATGACCAAAGAGTGGACATTGGGAATGACCCTTTTTAGCCCGTGGAGCAAATCGGTCATGGCCTTGTTCACATCGGCGTTTGCACGGGCCCAGACCTGATTCACCTTCAAAGTAGAATTGGGTTCGTTGAATTCAGAAGATTCGTCCTTGATGGAGTTCCGAAGTTCCGGAGTCACCGCAGGGGCAAGGCCTGTCGCCCGCATAGCACGGGTCACCACCGGAAGGCTCGCCGTCTTGCTGCCAGGAATACGGGGCAGGTTAATATAACCGAGAGCTACGGCAATACCTGCCACAGGGATAAAGAACAGGAACATCCCTCCCTGGAATGCGGTGCCTAAAAAAAGGCCCGCCACAAAAAACAACACACATGCCACCAACATTCAAAAACCTCTACAGCCTAAACGAGCGGTACAACATGGTAGAAGCCAAAGCCCCGAACACCAGGTGGCTTATCCAGGCACCCATGAAGGGGGAAAGGGCTCCATTCTCGCCCATTTTCAGTCCAATCCGTTCCAAGATATAATAGCTAAAAACAAGCAGCAGGCCAATACCGAATTTCTGGGAAAGCCCTCCGGAGCGGGTATAGCGGTGACAGAGGGCGGCACCGATCAAAAGCACAATCAAGTTCATCCAGTGAGCAGACCGCTTAAAGTACAGGGCTGTCTCCATGGCACGGGTGTCTTCGCCGGAACGTTTCAGCACCTCGATACGCTTGAGGACCATCTTGGAGTCCATCTCGTCGGGAACCTGCCGCTCGTTGATCAGGTCTTCGGGGCGGGTGCTGACCTTGTCCACCAGTTTTTCCTTGGTAAAGGGATGCACCGTCACGGAACCGTCCTTGTTGAAAATCCTCTGGTAGCCCCTTTCAAAAAGCCAGTAGCTCGCGTTTTCTTCTTCGACCCAGGTCACGCTCTTGGCATCAAATCGCTCCACCAGGTGACCCTGGTCCCGCAAAAGCAGCACCACGTCGCGGCCCAATTTCCTGTCACCGGAATAATGCCTAAAGAACCAGCTGGCCCGTTCGCTGTCGATAAAGGTAAAATTGCTTTTTTCCTTGATTCGCGGGTTCTTCTTTTTCTGGGCGTTGGTCTCCATGATTTCCAGGCGCTTGTGGTTCGCGTCGGGCAACCAAAGCTCGCTCATCTCGTAAGCCCCCAGAGAGACCAGTACGCCAAAGAAAAATATGGGCATCAGCGTGCGGAACGGGTTCTGCCCCGAACTCTGCATGGCACTCATCTCCAGGTGGCGGGTCATGTTGCCCACAGAGGCAAGGACCGCTATAAACAGCGCCACCGGAGTAATCAGGTAAAGAATGTAGGGCAAGTAGCTGATGTAGTAATCATATACCGACTGTACATCGCGGGTAAGCCAGGTCTTGATGTTGCCCACAAAGTCAATCACCACGAACATGAAGATGGCGCCCACCACCACGATGAGGAACATCTTCAAGAAATTGCGGATGAGATAGCGGGAAAACTTCATCCGAACCTCTTCGTGAACTTTTTGAAGAACCCACCCACGGCACGAACCGCCCTAAAGAACTTGGAATCTCCGGAGAATCGGTCGCGGACCATGGCCACCGTGATGAAAATACCGAATGCGCCGATAATGATGTTAGAAGCCCACATGGCAAGCTCAGGCGAAATAATCAGGCGGTCCGCCAGGTTCTCGCCGCCAATCAGGCAGATCCAGTAGATGACGAAAAAGGCAAGACTGTAGAGAATGCCCGTGCCGATACCGCCCTTGCGGGCCATGATCCCGAGGGGAGCTCCGATAAGCACAAAGATAAAGCAGGCAAAGGAGGTGCTGAACTTCTTGTGGATTTCTACCAGATACTGAGCCTGGCGCTTTTCTTCCACCTCCATGCGCCCACGCAGGCGTTCCGTAGTGCGCAACACGCCCTGCTCCTGGGCGCGAACTCTGGGAATGACCCTGGAAAGCTGTCTGGAATCGTCATTCGCTATACCGCGGGCGCTATCGGGAACAATACTGTCGCCTTCCAGCAGGCGGCAGGTGACCAGAAGCGACGACAGGCGTGTACTTTGGGCGTAATCCGCCAAAGAATCGTAATTGTGCCTAGCCTCTTCCACAACGTCCATCATCATTTCTACAGGCATCTCGCGGTCGCTACGGTAGCTGCGGCTACGGCGTTCCAGACGGTCATCCACGTTTTCCATAGCAAGGTCCTGAGAATAGAACCTGATGCGGAAATAGTTTTCGGGATTGTCCGGGTCCACCATGTGGGTCTCGCCGCTCCGGAGCTTGAACATGAGGGTCGCACCATTATCTACGTAGTCCAAAGAAGCGCTATCCGCGTAGATAATGCGGGGCGACCCCCTGCGTTCCATTTCGTACACCTGAATCCCGTACAGCGTTCCAGACACCTGGTCAATGCGGCTCACCCACAGTTGCACATCGGGGAACTGGGTAATCAGACGGCCCTCGTCGATAAACACGTGAGGCTTCTTTCTGGAAACAGCGTTCATCAGCTCTACGGAGCGGTGGTTCGCCTCGGGCAGCACCCAGTTGTTGAACAGCACCATGAGTACCGATATGAGCATGGCCACAAGCATCACCGGGCGCATCAGCGAAAGGGGCGACATTCCCGCCGCCTTTACCGCCGTAATTTCCTGGTCACCAGAAAGCCTGCCAAAAGACATGAGGCAGGCCACCAGCACCGCCATAGGGATAGACAGCGAAAGCATCCAGGCCAGGTTCAGCACGAAAATTTCAAGAACCGTCGCCGCCGGGAGCCCCTTGGAAAGCACATTGTCCAGAATCTTCACCAGAAAGTCCACCACAAACAAAAACGTGATGCCAAAAAGAGCCGCCAAAAAGGGGCCTATCTGCTCTTTCAAGACATATCGGACTAAAATCATTTTTCTGGTGTATTTCTTTTTTCTAATTTGATAGCTGAAAATTAGAATTAACCAAAGAAAAAAAATGACCCTTTTCTCAAAGTCAGCCCCAATACTCTGTCTTTTTGCCCTGACTGCTTTCCTTAGCGGCTGTTCCTCGGACCGCGGCACAATAAGCCATACCGAATTCTGCCGGAACAAGCTCACAGCAGCTGAAGAACTTTTCAATAAACAGAAATACGGCAGGGCCCAGGACAAGCTAGAAGAAATAATCAGCTTATGCTCAGGCACGGGCGTTATGGAAAAAAGCAGTTTCCTACTAGCCCAAAGCTACTTCAACCTAGAAGAATGGATAGAAGCCCGTGGCGAGTACGGCTCATTCGTGGTGAATTTTCCAGGATCCTCCTATATCGAGGACGCCGAATTCCGCAAGGCTATATCCTCTTTCAACATAGAGTTCAAGGTGGCCCGCGACGAAACCAACACCACCACCGCCATGAAAGACTTTGAGCGATACCTTTTCAACTACCCCAACTCCCCCCTGCGAGATTCTGTCAAGTACTACCAGAACCTTCTAACCGAACGCCTGGCCGAAAAGGAATTCCAGACCGCTCGGCTCTATTACCGTATGGACAAGTACCAGGCCGCCGTCATCTACCTCAAGGAATTCCTGGAAAAATACACGGTAAGCAAGCGTCGAAAAGACGCCTTCAAGATAATCGTAGATTCTTACATAGAGCTGGACCAGTTTGAGCCCGCCCGCAATTACCTCACCATGATGCGGGGCGAATTCGCGGGTGACGACGATATGGAAAAGATCTTCAAGAAAAACGAAAAGAATATTGCTAGCGCCGAAAAAGATTTCGAAAAGCGCATGAAAAAAGATTCCAAGAAAAAGAAAGAAGACAAAGAAGACAAGGAAATGACAAACTAGCCTTATGGTTTCCCTGGCAAAAAAGATTCTGTGTCTTGCATTCGTGCTTACGGTATCATCCCTTGCGGAAACCGAAAACAGCACGGACATCCACGACAATTCCAGAATCGCCCTGTTTTTGCAACCGGGAATTTCCTTTCTCAGCTTTGACCAGCGGGAATACTTTCAAGACGCCATCGACACCATCCATCACGAATTCTTGACACAGGCGCTAGACAAGCGGGACAGCGCCAACGTGGCCAAGCAGGACTTTCAGAAGGTGAACTTCTGCTTCCCGGTTTATGCAGGACTGCAGTTCCAGCTGCGGCAAGACCATTTCGTAAGCGTTGGCGCAGGCTACATTCACGACAACGAATCTGTCGTGCTTGTAGATCAGAACAACCGCTCCCACAATTACAGCTACACCATCCAGGGGTTCCCGCTTTTTCTGGAATACCGGTTCGCCATCCCAGTGAACCTGATGTCCCTCAGTAACGAAAGCCTTTTCAGTATCGCCTTGCGTTGGTACTGGGCGCTCCCCCACACCGAAATCTATACCAGCTGGGGCAAGCTTGCCGCAGAAACTCCCTTTTACGGTTCCGGATTCGGGCTCAGTATCGGCTACCTGCTGTTCAACTGGAAAAGCCTGTACATTTATGGCGACCTGGGGTACAGTTCCATTTCGGTCAAGTCCAAGAAACAGTATGCCGACATCGTGCCCGACGGCCCCGAAGAAAAGGCCAAGTGGAACATCGGCGGAATCCAGCTGCAAATCCGCATAAGCTTTGGCGCCTGGAACAAGCCCGAAGTCATCGAGGACAGCACCGCCACGGCGGACAGTACCGCTGTACCGAAAGGCAGTAGCGCCGCCACCGCAAAGGACGGCAGCTCCGCCGCACAAGAAGGCACAACCGCAGGCAAGGAAGGTGCGACCATCGTTACAAAGGACAGCGCCGCCGCACCTTCAAGCGCCGAAAAGCAGGCGCCCGCTCCAGAAGCAAAGCAGCCGGAGGCGAATCCCGCCACCAAGCCGGAGTAGGCCATGCACTACGCCGAGACCCACTTCAAATTCAAGCTGCCCTGGTCCCTGCTGTACAGGCCCTGGCCTGAAATTTTCACGGACGCACCGTTCCAGTTTGTGCCGGGCAAAACGCCCCTGCTGTGGATTGTGGTGCGGGACGCCCACCGGTTCCCGGCCACCGTCAAGAGCCTAGAAATTTCAATCCGGCGCCTGGACGAAAACAGCCCCGACGAAACCAGGCGTTTTGACCACCTGGAACTAAAAGCAGACCAGCCCTTTCACTTTTTCCCCGTAGGAATCGGTGCGCTGGAACCCGGCCTCTACGAGATTTTCCCGAAAGTCGTTGCGTGTCGCAACGGCAAAGAACGGACCTTCCAACGCTGGAACTTTCCGGGCCTGAAACCCTCGCCGCTGAAAATCCAGGTGCTCCGGCACGAGCTTCCCAAACCCGAAGGATATGCCGCCGGCGAAATGCACTGCCACACCTACTACTCGGCAGACCATGTGGAATATGGAGCAAGTCCTGCCGTGATGCAGCAGGCGGCAGAGGCCGTGGGACTCGACTTCGTGAACTTCACGGACCACGCCTACGATTTCGCCTTTACCGTCGAAGACTACACCAAAGAAGCCCCGTCAGCATCGGCGCGTTTCCAGAACCTGAAAGACGAAATCGCCGCACTCCCCGCAAAGCCGCTCCTTATCGCCGGCGAAGAAATCTCCGCAGGCAACAGCAAGGGCGAAAACGTGCACATGACCGCCCTCGGGCCCGCCTCCTACCTGCCGGGCCTCGGCGACTGCGGACGCTACTGGCTCAACAACAGGCCCACGCTCCCCATCGGGCGCATCCTCGAAATGACGGACGCCCCCTGCTTTGCCGCACACCCCCTGCAGCAAATGGGCTTGCTCGAAAAATTCATCTTCCGGCGCGGCTACTGGAAAACCGCAGACCTGCACCTAGACGCAAAGCACCCCGTTCGCGGCATCCAGTTCTGGAACGGAATCCGCGACGAAGGATTTAAACTGGGTCGCGCCTGGTGGATCGACGAACTGGGCAAAGGAAATTTCCTACTCCCCATCGGCGGAAACGACGCCCACGGCGACCTAAACGACACCACCTTCGTGCGCCTGCCACTTTTCTCCCTGGGGAACAACCGCCACCACGTCTTCGGAAAAGTCCGCACCGTCGTGAAAGGGGGAAGCCTCCCCCTCGCGTCTGCCGCTGACGCGGCTTCCGCTACCCCCTCTGCGGGGACACCCCGCAACGCCCCCTCGCTGGAATCATTGCAGCAGGCCTTCTCAGGCGACAACTGCTACATCACCGACGGGCCCGCCCTCTGGTGGGAACATGACAGCGACACCGTAAAGTTCCACGCCCAGAGCACTCAGGACCTGGGCGGCGGTTTCCGTTACATACGCATCTATGGCCGCCGCATTCTCGCAGGCGGCAAGTGGGCCGTCAAAGAAGAAATTTGTCCCGAAAGCCTCGTGGCCGCAAGCCAGAACGAGACCATCACGGTTCACAGTTCAGGCTACGCCTACCTGCGGGCCGAATGCGAAACCGCCAGCGGTCGTTTCGCACTCACTTCCGCCGCCAAGTGTTCCCCATAGGGCGAACTGTCTCGCGAATTGCCGGCTTGTCATGGCTAACAAAGGGCAGAGGGCGGCAAGCAGAGCGTTAAACGGCCCGCCCAGAACGAATCCGCTGTCAGCGGGATTAACGCTAATCTGAGGGATAATATACAAAAAGAGGCCTTGAAAACGGCCTCTTTGATTTTTTGACAATTGCTCAATATTGTCCGCTACTCGGCGTCCTTTACGCAACGGACCCTGTATTTACTAGTCCAGTTAATCCAATAGCCCCTGTAGTTTTCATCCAGCAAGACTGGACTGTCACCTGAGATATAATCACCAGATGAATTGCGCCTATAATAAAAGGTCAGGACCCTCTTTGTGCCATTAACCAAGGAATCCGTCGAGCTTCTATAATAATTATACATTGTGTCCACTGGACTTTCAATATTCAGGCCAGACAAATTCTTTCCCCCATATTGTGAATTTTCGGAGCTGAAGGCCAGCGTGGTTGCAAAGCCTTTATACATACTGCCATCGGAGTTGGACCCCTGCATGACAGTCTTTACCATACTGCCCCATTCCGATATGGACGGCAGGCGCCACCCAGCAGGGCAGGCGGTGTCCGCATCGGCACCATTATACTTCCTTCCATAAAGAGTGCAGTTAGCATCATCACCTGCATAATAGCACTCACTATCTTCAGTTTCAAAGCGCAGGTTCTCTGCCATCCAGACCAAGTTCCCGATAGTGGCCGTCTTATAGACGACGGAGTCACCAGGGCCACGTTTATCTACCAGAGGTTCACCTGGGGTGCATACGGAGTTAACGTGCGTCACCCAGGCATTGGTGCTGAACGTGTTACTGTTGCAACCGCCATAAGAGCCGAACTGGTGTACGGCAAACTTATTGCTGTACTCACCCTGGGCCTCGCCTCCTACAGCCTCGACATAGATAGCATTCATCGACCCCATGACCGCAGATACGTTCACGCTGTCGGTAACGGGTTCAAAGTCATCGATAGAAATGTCCATGACGGCTTCCGCACCATTTTCTGTAGCGGGAATTTCCGCCTTGACGTAGCCGGAATCGCCCTTCAACAGCAACGCCATAGCGCTATCCGAAGAATAGGTGAGGCAGAATCCGCCACTCCTTGCAACATCAGCAATGTTCGTGCCAGGCTTAACGCGGAATTCTATCCCTACAAAGGGACGGTAGCTATCTGCAGTCACCTCAATCGCCTCGCTAATAGTTACCTTAGCCGTACCCGCAAAGGCGAGGTTTTTATAGATTTCCTTTTGACCAAGGGTTGTCCCAGCCTTGTTCCACTCATCGTCGCCTTCCCAACGAACAAGACTTCCAGAAGCTCTGGTATCAAAGACGTCATTGTACAACGTCCGCGGATAGTAGCCATTCCACGACGGATAATAGCTTCTATTAACGTACAGAGTATTCCAAACATCGAACGTTAAACCCGGGTCTGTTGTTTTATTGCCCATACTCCGCACGTAGGTGGAGTCGCCGCACTCGAAGAGCACCACGTCACCCGCCTCGTACTTGACAAAGCAGCGATCCGCATCGGGTACAGCGTCATCGCCATCCTTACCCTTGCCACCTGGTTCACCCGCCTTGCCGTTTTCGGCATTGGAACCGGCCTTGCCGGGGTCACCCTGGGCGCCCTGCTTGCCGTACTGCAGCACGCTCTTTTTGCCGTTGCAGGTGATTTCAACGCCTGTACCGTCAGAGAGTTCTTCGGCTGTGCAGCTGGTCTTGCTAGAGGTGCCCGCATTGCTGCCAGCCTTGCTGATGTTCACCCAGTTCTTGGCTGTGCATATATAGACATCCTGGCTAGAAAGCAGGGTGGCAAAATAGCCCTCGTAATCGGCATCGCACTTGGGGAAAGCCTCTTCGCTTTCGTAGCCCTGGGTGGTTACCGGGTCATTGTCGGTGACGTCGTCGCCGCAAGCAGCGAAGAAAGCAAGGACCAACATAGATCCTATCGCAGCGCTACACTTGCTCCAGGATGACATAGGATTTTTCATAGTAAACTGTTTCATTGTTTAGCCCTCCTTATTCCTCGACCTGATCCTGGATGCAACGGACAGAACGACCAGTGCTCTTTTCATAATTACTTGTATTAGCATAGGCGCTCATAACTAATGTCCATGCATAAAAACTAGAAGAATAGTCTTCACTAGACCACAAGTAGAGGTAGGTAGTGTCAGCTATATCCGTAAAGTTATACGTGTACCCCCTGCCGTTCCCCGAGAATCCGAGCCAGTTGAGTCCATTCGCAGTATCCCCGGTCAAGGCCAAAATTTCCGCCATAATCGGGTACTCCCCACCATAAGAGGCGATGCTTAGCAACGTATCGATTTCGTCATTGCTGGGCAGGTGCCAGCCGTTGGGGCAGATGCCCTGTACAGGGGCTTCAGCAGTGCAGGCCAGACCTTTACCACACTCATTGTAACCGGGATCCGTACTAGTCTTTCCATTGAGTCTTCCGGCACTGTCCATAGCGGCAGCCCAGGTATAGAGGCAGCCCTTGGTGGCTAGTTCATCGGGGTCTGTAGGGCAGTACGCCATAAGAGGGCCAGTACTCGGGTCATCATCGCCATCGTAAGCACGGTATGGGTAAGGTATCCGCAAGTTTTCGGCCATCCACACCTGGTTGCCGATTTTTACCGTCTTGTAGGTATTAGTAACACCACGGTTATCCACAAGGTCCGGCGTCGCTTCGCCCTTGGCTTCCTGAATCTTGGCCTTGACCTCGGCTATAGTTTCGCGCTCGACACCGCAGCCACCAAAACCACCAATCTCATAGAAGGCAAAGTTGTTCTCATAGGTACCGGCCTCAAGGCCACCCGCAAGAATGACATAGACAGCCCAAGCCTGCTTCATGATTTCATCAAGACTGACAGTATCGGCATCGGGAACAAACTGGCTTGCCATAATGTCCACCGTGGTCTTTTCGGTAGCGGGGGCAAGAGTTACACGCGCCATAGAGTCCTTGGCCGCCCAGACTATGACATCCATAGCATTCTCGGATGTGTAGGTGAAACAAAGCCCACCCATTTCGGCCGCAAACGGAGCGTTCTGCATTTCCAAATAAAGCCCAACGAAGGGTTCGATACCCAGCGTATCATTGGGCGTTGCATTCGCCTCGACCACCATAGTGGCCTTGCCCGCGATGGCTTCATTCTTCACCAGGCCATCAATACCATAGTACTTTGACATAGGAGACTTCCAGGCTTCATCTCCCAGCCAGCGAACCAGAGAGCCATTACCCTTGTCGGCGGATCCACTTTCGTGAGCATCCACGTATATGTTTATCATATCATTGCCATCTACGTCATACACATGGTGATCCTCTATCTTAGCCGAATACCACGTTTCAATCTTATAGCTGCTATAATTCTGAATGTTCACCGAGTAGGTAGAATCACCACACTCGAAGATAATCACATCATAGCCATAATACCGGGTTACGCAAAGGCTCGAATCCAAGGTGAGGTCCTTGCCATCTACACCCTTAGGGCCGGATTCGCCATCCTTACCCTTGTTACCGGGAGTACCGTCATCGCCCTTGTCGCCGGCTTCACCCTTGGCGCCGTTCTTGACTACCGCCACAGAATCGCCGCCGCAGACCACCTTGAAGCCGCTCTTGTCGGCAAGCTCGACGGTAGAACAGGTAGACATTTCCACCTCAGCACCCTTGCCGTCGGCGGACGTTCCACTCACAACAAGCTGCCACTTTTTCTGTGTGCAGAAATAGATATCGCCCTTAGAGGGGATTGTGGCAAACATGCCCTCGTACTTTTCGCTACAGCTGGGCAGGTCGGCCTTATCGGCGAAGGATTCTGCCTTGACCACGCTGTCGTTGGTAACATCATCACCGCAAGCGCCGAAGAGGAAGGCAAGGGCCAACATAGATCCTATCGCAGCGCTACGCTTGCTCCAGGATGACATAATAGGATTTTTCATAGTAAACTTTTTCATTGTTTAGCCCTCCTTATTCCTCAACCTGGTCCTTGATGCAACGGACAGACATCATATTTTCAGCACCCCAGCCGGATTCGTTGACTGAAACCTCTCCATCATCCGTACTTATCAGCATAAACATCGGAAAGGTTCCTGTCTGGCTAGAAAGCCTAAAATAGGAGATTCCAGTAAATTCGATTTGAGAAGCACCGGCGTTCCAGATACCCGTCGCAATGGATGAGAACCCAAGCCAATTGAGGCCATTCGCCGTATCCCCAGCCAAGGCCAAAAATCTCATTTGCTCGTATTCACCGCCATAAGAGGCAATGTTCAACAGCGTATCGATTTCATCCTTACTGGGCAGGTGCCAGCCGTTGGGGCAGATGCCCTGCACGGGGGCCTCGGCGGTGCAACTCACGCCAGAACCACACACATTGTAGCCCGGATCCGTACTAGTCTTGCCACTGAGCTGTGCAGCGCTATCCATAGCGGCAGCCCAGGTATAGAGACAGCCCTTGGCGGCCAGCTCATCGGGGTCGCTGGGGCATAGCGCCATGAGATCGCCAGTATCCGGGTCGTCATCGCCATCATATGCAAGATACGGGTAAGGTATCCGCAGGTTCTCGGCCATCCAGACCTGGTTGCCGATTTTCACCGTCTTATAGATTTCCGGGTCTGTCGGGTCAATTCGACCATCTTCCAAGTCAGGCGTTGCCTCGCCCTTAGCTCCCTGGATAGCGGCCTTGATACCCAAACCGGTAACTTCATTAGAGCACTGGCCATAGGCGCCAAATTCATAGATAGCGAAGGTATTCTCATAGGTGCCTGCCTCAAGGCTACCCACCGCCTTGACGTAGATGTACTCGGCATCGTTCATGATGTCGCCCAAATCAACACTTTCGCTGTCGGGAACAAACTCGGTGGCAAGGATGTCGGCCACGGTGTTGTCTGCAGCAGGGGCGAGAGACGCACGGGCAATCCGGCCTTCAGAATTGCGGACAACAATCTGCATAGAATCCGTGGCGGTGTAGGCCAGGCAAATACCGCGCCAGTCAAACAACCTTTCTGAATCATAGAACTCCAGGGCCGCACCAACCAGGGGTTCCAACTCGGCACCGGCGTACTGCGTAGCCTCCTGACTCACGGTCAGCGTCGCCTTGCCCCCAATGGCAAAGTTCCTTGCAAACGTCTCATATGACATGGTGTAATCCCAAGAATCGTCCCCTTCCCAGCGGGCAATCTTTCCCTGGCTTGTGCCAGCGGCCGCACTTTCCAGATGAACGCCCTCAAAATAACCTATATCGTTATCCCATTTATCGTAAAAGTACTCATTCATCGATATCGCCATCCAAGGCTGGGTATAGGCAGACCCCTCACCTGACACATTCACGGGGTATATACGCCCGTTACAATCGTAGATGACGATGCCGTAGCCGTAGTCCATGGCAGAGCAGTAGGAGGAATCCAGCTTGAAGTCCTTGCCGGGAGCACCCTTTGTACCATCGGAACCCTTCTTGCCGTCGTCGCCGTCGTCGCCGGCGGCTCCCTTCTGGCCCTGTTCGCCCTTGGCGCCGTTCTTGACCACAGCCACGGACTTGCCGTTGCAGAGGACCTCGACACCACTGCCGTCTTCAAGGGCCTTGGCGGTGCAACCCTCGGTCTTTTTGCTCGAACTATCGGTGGCGGACTGAACAGAAGCTGCCACAGGAAGCCAGTCAAAGCTGCTCCCGTCCTGGGCACAAATCAAAATCTGCTTCTTGTCGGCAACCGTCGCAAACTTGCCTGCAAAGGCCTTGTTACAGTCCGGCAGGGAGTCTTCCGTAGCAAAGGTTTCTGCCTTTATGATGTCCGTATTGGTCGTCTCGTCACCGCAAGCGGTCATAAGGACCGTAAATCCCGCGGCAAGGCTCATGGCCAGGAGCCGTTTCTTCATATTGTTCTCCTTGTTTTGGACTAGGGAGTCCTTGTTCCTATGGTCGGAAATGTAGGAAAAAAGTCCCAGAAAAAGTAAGTTTTTTGTAGGAAACGCCGAAAAATTGCCCGGAATCACATCTTTGAGATGTTGCGTAAAATTATTTTTACAATTTTAAGTCGTTTGTCATGTTCGCGACCTGTGGTGAGCGAAGTCGAACCAAGGCGAACATCCGCTGGAGTATAGCAAGCAGATCCTCGCCGGAGCCTGCCCCTGCTTGTGCTGAGCAAAGCCGAAGCAAGCAAGGCCGAATGGGCGAGGATGACGAGGGAAGGGGTTACCGTCCGGCGTGCATCTTCTTTTTGCACTCGTACATGGAGGCGTCGGCGCTGTGGAGCATCTCGTCCATGTCCTTATAGACCTCGCCGGAATAGGCGATGCCGTAGGCAAAGGAGACCTTCTGGTCTACGATGGTGATGTCGCCCACCGCCTTTTGCATGCGTTCTGCACAAATTAAAGCTCCCGCCCTGTCGGTATCGGGGCAAAGCACCATGAATTCGTCGCCGCCCATACGGAACAGCACGTCGGATTCGCGAAGCAGGTCCTTGCAGGCCTTGACCACGGCCCGGAGCAACAAATCCCCCGCCTGGTGTCCGAACTTGTCGTTTACCGCCTTGAGACCGTTCAGGTCAAAATAAACCATGGAGAAATGCGTACCATAGCGCTTGCTGCGGGAGAACCACTCACGCAGGGTGTAAATGGCGTGTCTGCGGTTGTAACTCTGGGTCAAGTCGTCGGTGAGGGAAATGTCGCGCAGGTACTTGAGGGTGCGGCAAAGCCGGATATGCACGTTGATGCGAGCCAGCAGAATTTCAGTAGGAGAATGCTTGCCCACAAAGTCAGAAGCTCCTGCATGAAACCCCTTGGTAATGCTGTCCGGGTCTTCGCGGCTGGTAAGGAAAATGATGGGCAGGTCATCCAGAGCATGCCCCTCACGAATACGCAAGCACACCTCGTAGCCGTTCAGGCTCGGCATATTGATGTCCAGGAGCACCAGGTCGAAGGTGTCCTTTTCCAGAAGGGCTAAAGCCTCTTCGCCGGAGGTGGCGGATATCACCTTGTAGCCCACCTGGGTCAACAGTTCCCAGTTCTTTTTCAGGATTTCGGCACTATCATCTACAATAAGGATTTTTTCTTCGATCATTGTACTCCCCTATAAAAATTCCAAGGCAGGCGACTTTTCGACCAGGCCAAGTTTTGCGGCATACCCGAAAAAGCACTCCAGGGATTTTTTTCGTTCGTCTGTAAAATGATAATCTATAATTTTATAGTAATCCAAAAGTTTATTCATTTCCAGATTTGCAGGAAATCTGGAAATCCAGCGGGCAAGGGCGGCAGCGGGGTCGGCTCGGAAAGACTCTACGCTTTTTTCCGTTTCTTGTAAGTATTGCTCCAGAATTGGCCGAAGCTCCGGCTTTAAAGCCGACTTCTCGATAATCCACGCCCCAAATACAAAAGGCATGCCCTGCCAGTCCTGCCACAGGGTCCCTAGGTCGTAGCTGTAAGGGAACCGATGGCGTTCCGCTTCTTCCAGGGCCAAGTCCCCGATAAGCAGACAGGCGTCGTCGGTGGCTTCGGCGGCAAGGCCGCCGGTATATTCGGCACGCACCCGGAATCGTTCCGAAAGCAGAATCTTCAGCAGGGCCACCGAGGCCTGGCTCTGGGAGGTAAGCCGCACCGTCTTGCCGTCAAGGTCCTCGATGGGGAACCTGGAAAAAAGCTTTACGGAACGGACCTCGAAGGAGCAAGAGGTACAAAGCCTGGGCGACAAGACAAAGGCGCCCGGTTTCTGGGCAAAGGTGATCGAAGAGGCTGGGGACAAATGAATCGCGCCCTCCCTAAGCCCCCTGCTGTGCACGCTGGGCGGACCATCTACAAAGCGCACACGGGGGAATTCCTGCTCACGGCCCAAAAAGCCGTGAAAGAACGGCGCACAGACCAAAAAAGGAATTCGACCCACCAATAAATCCATGGAAAAAAATTAACTTTTGGCGGTGGCATTTTGTAGGCCGCAAAACAATTAACCGAAAAATAAAAGATATTGGCTAAGGAATAATGGCTGTATTTCACGTGAAAAAGACGTCCCTAGGCGAAGACAAGACCAGTCTCGTGTTCAAGGGCAAGATTATCGAAGGGCCCATCAGCAAGGGCATGACCATGGAAATCCCCGTGACGGGCGAAACCGTGATCAAGATGAAGATTTACGATGTGGTCCAGTTCGACAAGCAGAAGGACGAAGACAAGAAGGTGGGACTGGTGGTTGACTTTTACAACCTGCCCGACGACCTGGAAGTGGTCCAGGACCTGAACATCGCCGACGAAGACCTGAACATCGCCGACGAAGACCTGAACATCGTCAACGAATAACTTTACGCCGTCAATTCCGGCGGCATAACCAACAGAGCAAAAGATGAAAAAAGAAAGGCTACGGGGAGTGAATTTGGGTGGCTGGTTCAGTCAAGTGGACTGTATCGAAGAAAAGGACCCTGTAGGTTTTCCGGGGCTCGTGCCCCACATCAAGACTTTCCTCGGGGTGGAAGACTTCAAGCGCATCCGCGAGGCGGGGTTCAACCACGTGCGCCTGCCGGTGGACTACTTCAACCTGTTCGAGACCGACGACGCCAGCAAGCCGAACGAAGAAGTGTTCGGCCTTTTGGACAAGGCCCTCAAAGAGATCCAGGCCGCAGACCTGGACGTGATTTTAGACCTGCACAAGTGCCCCGGTCATGACTTTCACCTGGGATGCTCTACGGAACAGGCCTTCTTTGCAGACCCTGCCGCCCGTAAAAAGACCTGCGACATCTGGGCCTACATGGCCGAACGCTACAGCGGCGAGAGCCGTGTAATGATGGAACTTTTGAACGAACCCGCCGGAAGTGATTCCAAGGTATGGGACAAGGTGAAAGACGAAATCTTCTGGGCTATCCGCAAGCACGCTCCCAAGAACACCATCGTGGTGGGCAGCAACAAGTGGAACAGCGCCAAGGAATTCGAGTTCTTGACTCCCATGGACGACGACAACGCCATTTACAGTTTCCACACCTACACTCCGGTGACGTTCACCCACCAGGGGGCTGCCTGGATCCAGGACCCGTTCTTCCACATTGAACGCCCTTGGCCGGGCGACTATGCCGCTCCCGAAGCAGACGCCACCACGCGCCTGAACGTGGAATACGGCAAGTGGGACAAGGCCCGCTTGCAGGCGAGCATCCAGAACGCCCTGGATTTCCGTGCCAAGTACGACCTGCCGGTCAGCTGCAACGAATTCGGAGTGTACGTGCAGGTACCCCGTCAGTACCAGCTTGCCTGGATGCGGGATTTCCTTGACATTCTGCGTGAAGCCGACGTGGGCTTTAGCTACTGGAACTACAAGAACCTTGACTTTGGCCTGGTATCGAAGGGCGAGTCGCTGCACAACAACCTTGCGCAGTACAACAACCCGGAACGCCTGGACAAGGAACTGATGGAGATGCTTGCCCGCGGGTAATTGAACTCACGGGAAGGGCTAAAATGGACTGGATTGCAAGTAAAAAGTGTTCGGCGGCCGATGCCGCAGCAATGATTGAAGACGGCGATATCCTGGGCATTTCGGGTTTTACGCTTGCCGGGTACCCCAAGGCGGTGCCAAGCGCACTGGCTGCCCGTGCCGAAAAGCTACACGGCGAAGGCAAGCCTTTCAAGGTGTCGCTATTTTCAGGAGCCTCTACCGGCGACAGCTGCGACGGTGCACTGGCTCGGGCAAACGCCATCAACTTACGCATGCCCTACCAGAGCAATCCAAGCCTTCGCAAAGCCATCAACGACGGTTCTATCCGTTACATAGACGCACACCTGGGCAAGATGGGTTACCTGGTCCGCACGGGAGCCGTGCCGACTCCGAAAATTGCCGTCATAGAGGTAAGCGCCATTTTGCCCGATGGCCGTGTGTGCCTTTCTACCTCCGGTGGAAATTCCGTCTGCTACCTGGAACGCTCCGAAAAGATTATCCTGGAGTTGAACACCCGCCTGGGCGACAGCTACATGGGCATCCACGACAACGCCCTGCCGGAACTGCCTCCACACGCAAGACCTCTTGCCATTTACAGCGCAGGCGATCGCGTTGGAGAAGACCTTGTAAAGATTGACCCGAACAAGGTTATCGCCATCGTGGAAAATTCCGGCTACGACGAGGTAACACCCTTCGTAGAGCCCGACAGCGTTTCTACCAACATCGCCGAACGTATTCTGGACTTTATCCGTTTCGAAGAATCCAAGGGTAGGCTTCCCAAAGGAATGGCCTACCAGAGCGGTGTGGGTAAGGTGGCCAACGCCGTGCTCACCGCCATGGCAAACGACGAGCGCCTGGGACAAATCGACATCTTTACCGAAGTCATCCAGGAAGCGGTTATCCCCCTGCTCAAAAAGGGCAAGCTGGGCGTGGCTAGCGGCACGGCTTTAACACTTTCCCAGGGTGCACAAGATGAATTTATCCGTAATGCAGCCGACTGGAAAAAACATTTTGTCATTCGGCAACAAGAGGTGAGCAACAGTCCCGACGTAATCCGTCGCGTTGGCGTCATCTCCATGAACACCGCCCTAGAAGCGGATATTTTCGGGAACGTGAACAGTTCTCTCGTGTGCGGGTCATCTATGATGAACGGCATCGGCGGAGCGGCAGATTTTGCCAGAAACTGCGCTCTCGGATTTTTCTTGACGCCGTCGGTAGCCAAGGGCGGTGCCATTTCCAGCATTGTGCCCTACGTGAGCCATGTGGACCAGACAGAACACGACACCCAGATTTTTGTGACGGAACAGGGACTTGCAGATTTGCGGGGCCTTGCCAGCGAAGAGCGGGCACGGCTCATCATTAAGGAATGCGCACACCCCGATTTCAAGGAACCGCTCACGGACTTCTTGGAATACAGCCTGAAACACGCCAAGGGCGTGCACATGCCCCTTGCGCTGAGCAGAGCCTTCGAGATGCACAACCGGTATCTTGAAACCGGCAAGATGCTACCGTAAATGGCGCTGGGCCTTTCTCGCGACTTTCCTTCGTCATCCTCGCGCTCTTTCTCCGTCGTCATCCTCGCGACCTGTGGTGAGCGTAGTCGAACCAAGGCGAGGATCTGCTTACATTCCTCCAGCGGATGTTCGCCTGCGCGAACATGACGAATGACTACCCTCCAGCGGATTCCCGCATGCGCGGGAATGACGAAGATGACGTATGATTACAACGTTCTACACAATCAGTGTAAACCGGTCCACGGTGCGGCCATCGGAAAGCGTCACCGTGCTTTCGAAGTCCGACTTTTTGCGGACCCAGAGCGTTCCCTTGGGGTGGTCAGGCGTCTCGTATTCGCTGCGGTAAATCACCAGAGGTTCCACAGTCTCGCAGTCCAGGGCGATTTCCACCACAGTATAGACCATGGTCTCTTTCTTGTAATGGCGATAGCGCCTGCCTTTTTCTGCAACGGACATAAAATCCCGAATTACTTTTCCAAAAAATTCAGCAGGGCATCCAAGCGGGCGTTTACATCCTTGCGACCCAAGTTGTAAAGGTCCACCAGTTTGGACTTGTCCTTTTCCAGTCGGGAAATGTGCATGGCCTCGCTGGGTCGGAACACGAATACCTTCCCCGCTTTTTCCTTTTCGCCAATCAGGTCCAGACAGGCATTGTAACGCTCGTGCCGGTTGGCCGCCGCCTCGATAAACTTCGGGTACTTGCGGTAGAGCAGCTTGAACAGGGGAATCATGGAGTTGGGTTTCTTGCGGAATCCTTCCGGTTGCGTCAAGAGAATCACGATCTTCTCGAACCCCTTCTTCTCCATAATCTCAAAGGGAATGCTGTCGGCGATACCGCCGTCCAAAAGCTTTTTGCCATCTAGTTCCACGATATGGCTCATCAGCGGGAGCGATGCCGAGGCGCGAATGGCGTTCATGTCGTGGGCATCGCGGTAGTCCATCACCCGCAGGTATTCCGCGCCACCCGTTTCCAGGTTGGAACTGCAGGCGTAAAATTCCGTCGTCTTGCAGGCCTCGGCGAATTTTTCCATGTCAAAAGGCTCTATCTCGTAAGGGATTTGCCTGTAGCAATAATCCACCTCGAAAAATTCGCCGGTACGAATCAGGTTTCCCCAGCCCATATATTTACTGGACTTGGAATGCACCGTATCGATACGGAAATTGCGGCCAATCTGTTCCGACAAGAAACTGCACAGGTGGGTCACGCCGGCAGAAGTTCCGCAGGCGCCTCCAAAGCGGAGCCCCAGCTCGTTGAACACGTCCAGGATACCGCCCGTGTAGGCGCCGCGCATGCCGCCGCCTTCCACAACCACTGCCACTTTCTTGTACATCATGGGTTACAATCTAGAAATACTTTCGAGCCATTGGTAATCCTTCGGGTGGCTCACGAACCTTTCGGGGCGCTTGCGGTTCAGTTCCAGAAATTCCGGCACTGTCATCCACACGAAATCGTCCACCTCGCCAGGCTGCGGCACCAGATGGCGGGTCTCTTCGTCGGTAAGCGTTATTTTGTATGTATCGTAATATTCGTTGTCGAAATAAGTGCCGTCGTTCAAGATGCTTTCGTGGGTCGCTTCAAAGAGGTATTCCAAATCACCTGAATTTTTATGGACACCTAATTCCTCTTTCAGTTCTCGGACGGCGGCATTCCGGCTGGTGTCGCCAGCAGAGATGTGGCCCGCACAGCTGGTATCCAGAAGGTTCGGGTTGTTTTCCTTCAGGTGACTGCGAAGCTGGAACAATACACGGCCCGTTCCATCAAAGGCCCAGATGTGAACCGTGCGGTGCCAAAGCCCTTTGGCATGAACCTCTGTGCGCCCGCAAGAATACCCTGCCGGGCTGCCGTCAGGGTTCAGGATGTCGATTTGTTCTTCCATAGAGGGAAATATAGACTTTCGTCGTCATCCTCGCGAAGGCGAGGATCTGCTTGCATCATTCCAGCGGATTCCCGCCTGCGCAGGCATGACAATGAAAGAGAACGAGACTTGTTAGCGATTGTAAATCGCCTGGAGGGCGCCTGCCAAAAATGCCAAGGGAGCATTCCAGTTGATAGCCACCTCGTTGGTAGCGTAGCTGCAACGGTCATCCAAGTAGGCCAGGGCCGGCTTGTCGGCAGCGGCGTAGTTCGGGCATTTCCAATGATCAGTCCCGTTCAAGTTGATATCCTGCTTGCCCAAGTGGGGGCCGCCCACCAGCATACCGGGCACAGGATCGTCCACAAAGTCCGATTCGCTGGGACGATGGTGCGGATTGCGGGGGCTGCGGAAACCAAAGCCCGTCACATAGGTAATGTCCATGGGGTTTTTACCCAGCAGGTAATCCAGGCACTGCTGCGCACCGTCCAAATAACTCTTGTCATTAGTCAAGAGGTATGCCTGCAAAAGCACAATGCCGTTGTTCGCCACGGCGCTGTTGCTGCCCCAGTTCCAGTTCCAGGGGTGCATGGGGAGCCTGTAGGCGCTGGTATCGCCGATAGAACGCAGGCTGTTCGCCTCGTCCAGCAAAATCTTCTTTGCCACACCGGCAAGGCTATCGCCGAACACCTTAGGAGCATTTGCCACGCGGAATACCGCAAGCATGTTCAGGTCGCCCCACCAGGCGCCATTCTGGGTAAAGGGGTTAGCCTTCAAGTCTTCTAGGTAGGCAGCCGTAGCCTTGTCCGTTGCCGGGTTTGCTCCAGATGCCACCTTCGCATTGAAAAGTTCAGCCGCCGCAAAACGGAATTCGTCCTTGCCGTCTTCGTTACCGGGGGCGTAGCTTCCCGTATTCACGTCGGCGGGCTGCTTGTAGAACATTTCCGGATTTTTCTTCGCCCAGGCATAAGCAGCCTCCGCCGCCTTCAGCATCTTGGAGCTGTAGGCCTTGTCGAAGGGAGCATACACCACGCTGGCCTGGGCCATTACGCCTGCAAAGTCCAGAGCCGCCGTTACACTTTTCAGAATGGCGTAACGGGGAGCGACATCCTGTTCAGGCATTACGCTACCGCAGAACTTGAGGGTCGAAACCTTGTGGAATACACTGCCATCCTTGTCCTGCAGGGTCAGCACCCAGTCCAGGTTATAGCGGACTTCTTCCAACAGCAGGGGCAGCTTCGCGTACTCCCGCGGGATATCCCAGCTCAGGGTGTCCGCATATTTCGGGAACTTTTCGTACAGGTCCAGCAGGGTCCATACCGTAATGCCAGAATTCACGATGTACTTGCCGTAATCGCCGGCGTCGTACCAACCGCGGGGGGATTTGATAGTCTTGCCCGCACCCTTGCCGCCTGTGGCCTTGTCGGTACCGTAGACGACAACCTTGTCGTCCATGTGGCCGGCCGCACGGACCCACTTGCCTGCGTAGGGGCTTTCCAAAGGCATGCTGGCCCGCTGGTAATAGAACCACTTGAGCGCAGCCTTTGTCACGCCCTCGTAAACGTTCTTGCCCACAAAGAACGGGTTCCCCAGGTATTCGCCATTGCGATACAGGCGGTAAGTACCCGGAGTCTTTACCGCAGAGATGTCGAACACCTGGATCTCTTCGCCGCTGTATTCCCACTCGAGCACGTAGGGGGCTGCGAGTTTCAATACAGTCTTCCCGTTCAAATCCCGGACTTCAAGCCCGTTGGCGTCGTTACCGGGAATCACCACCTGTTTTTCGGCCCCGGGAGCATAACCCAGCTGGTTCATCAGGGGGCCTGCAATGGCCGTGGCAGAACAAAGGGAAACAACGGCTACGGCAGACAAAGCCACCGCACCCATACTAGAAAAAAAACTTTTGCAGGTATTCATGGCCAGAATATACCTAAAAAAGGCACTTTCCTGTACCCACTCTGCCAAATTTCCTGTTTTCCCTTGAAAACAGGGACGGGCAAAAAACAAAAATGTAGAAACTATACTCAAAACCGGCCCGTTTTTTCTAACTTAAAATGAGGAGGGCCTTTGTGAAAAAAAGTCTGTTTCTGTTTAGCCTGATAGTTATACTCTCTTCCGAAGCCCTTGCATACGAATCCGAACGCATATTAAATGCGACGGTATCCGACGCTCCAGAAGTACATGGCTCCAATACGACACAAGAACCTTATTCGTCAATGTGGCGAGTCAGTGGGAAAGTAATTGGTGCAAAAGAAGAGAAAATCGACGATAAGGAGCGGACTTATGAAATAGGAGGCGTAGAAGGATCCGGAAAAATAGACTATTTGCACAAAAGTGGAACCCTTATATTTGGAGCCGGTCTAGGCTACGATGATGGACTATATTACCATCTTACATTAGGTTGGAATTTTCGGGATTTCGAATTTGGTTTTTTCACAGGACACATTCTGTTCCGTGATATCAAATATAGCGGAGAAAGGTGCGTGGAAACCGAAAAAAATAACGTGACCATAGATGGGGCCGTATTCTGGAGCAGGACTGTATGTGCGTCATACGAGCCTTTTGAAAAAGAGGAAATAAAATATGTTGAAGATTTGTTCTTTGGTGGATTTGTAGGAATCATTATAGGCAAGTCATTCCTGAATTACAGTTTCAGCATAGAGGGCTTTGATATTGTAGATACACCTATCTTGTCGCATTATATTTCAATGGGGTACAGGTTTGGCGATTTTATTGAACTCAGCTTAGGCACCGTATTGACCAATGTTGGTTCATTGGAATCCGGTTATGTGTATGGCATTACAGGAACTGTCGGTTTTTACTTGATGCCCTTATTTCAATAATGGGCGATACAAAAAAACCGCAGCTTTGGACTGCGGCTTTTCGTTTAACCTTTGGACTGGATCCTTCGCGGCTCACGCCGCTCAGGATGACACACGCTCCGCGAGTGTCATTTCTTAGAGCGATGGCTGTTCTTAATCCATTCGGTCTTGTGGACTTCGGGGATATCGTCCAGCAGGCGGAGCGTATGCGGTTCCGTAGTGTTGTCCAGCACTTCTGCAGGCGTTCCCTGGTTCACAATCTTTCCGTCGTGCATGATGAAGATTCGGTCAGACACGTAGTTGGCAAGGCCGATATCGTGGGTCACGAACACCACGGTCATCTTCAGCTCGTCTTTCAACTTGCGGAGGTAATCGAGGATGTTGGCGCGCACGCAGGCGTCCACCATGGAAGTAGCTTCATCGGCAATCAGCACCTTCGGGCGGAGCGCGAAGATACGGGCCAAAAGCATACGCTGCATCTGACCACCCGAAAGCTCGAAGGGGTACTTGCCTTCGATATCGGAGGGCTTCACGTTCACGGCCATCAGGCCTTCGTCCACACGGCGGCGAACTTCTTCCTTGGAGGGCTTGTTCTTGAGCACGTTCAGGGCGTCTTCCAGCTGGCTACGGATAGTAAAAAACTGGTTGAAGCATCCGAACGGGTCCTGGAATACGAACTGAACCTCGTTCCAGTGGTCCCTCAGGTTCTTGATCTTGTGATCCCTGTAGAGGAACTGGCCGCGGGTGGGTTCGTAGAGGCCGAGCATAATTTTTGCCAGCACGGATTTGCCGCAACCGGAGCCGCCCACGATGGAGATGAATTCTTCGTCATAGATATCGAAGGAAACATCCTTCACGGCGGTCTTCAGGGTCTTGCCCGCGCCAAAGTCCTTGCTAATGCGCTTGGCAGAAAATACAACAGGCTTATCACTCAGCATAATCGCACCTCACATCACGACCACCGACAACGCGGAGGTTCTGGGTATTCTTCTTGCAGTCGGGGCATGCCTTTTTGCAACGGTCGGCAAAGCGGCAACCCGTAATCTTGTTACGCAGGCTCGGAGGTGCGCCTTCGATTGCCACCGGGTGGCGGTGACGCTGGCTGGCCTCGGTACTGAGCATGGCACCCATAAGAGCCTGGGTGTAGGGGTGACGGGGATCCTTCACCACCTGTTCTGCAGTGCCCTTTTCCACGAATTCGCCGGCGTACATGATGGCGATATTGTCGGCCACGTGGTACAGCAGCGGAAGTTCGTGGGTAATGAAAATCATGGTGCTGAAGATGCCCTTGTCCAAAAGGTCAAAGATCAACTTGATCACTTCTTTCTGGGTAGAAACGTCCAGGGCGGAAGTGGGTTCGTCGGCAATCACCATCTGGGGGTTCAAAAGCGTAGAGATACCGATCACGGAACGCTGGCGTTCACCGGCGGTAAGCTGAATGGGGTAAGAATCCAGCACGCGCTTGGTGTCCATGCCAAACAGGTCGAAGCGCTCGCAAAGGCGGTCATAGACTTCCTTCTTGTCCAGGTGCTTGCCGGGCTGCTGGTGGGCGCCAATCACGTCGGCGGCGATATCCTTGATTTTGCGGACCGGGTTCAGGGCGTTAAAGGCGCCCTGAGGAATCATGGAAACCTTCTGGGCGAGCACGTTCTTGCGAACATCCTCGATAGAGCGGTTCATCAAAGATTCCATTTTGTCGCCGCTCTTTACGCGCACGTCACCGTCGCCTTCGGGATAGAGAGGCGGGATGCACATGCCCATAAGGCCAGACACCAAGGTGGACTTGCCGCAACCGGATTCACCGGCGATACCCAGGATTTCACCCTGCTTCATGGAGAAGCTCACATTGGTCACCGCGTGGGTCTTGTCGCCAAAGCGGCCCAGGTAGTAGAGGCTCAGGTTTTCGACTTCAAATACATTTTCAGACATTTTCTAAACCTCCTACTTGCGAAGACGCGGGTTAAAGACGCCTTCCATGGAAGTATTGATCAGGAACAGCGCAAACACCGTCAGGGTAATGATGATGGTGGCGGGCAAGAAGGCGATCCAGATGCCGTCGGAAAGGGCTCCGTTGTCCTTCGCCTGGTTCAAGATGATACCCAGAGAAGTGGAATCCAGAGGACCAAGGCCGATCATGGAGATGGAGGCTTCGGAAAGGATACCGGAAGACACCTGCATGATGAACACCATGAACACATAAGAAAGCAGGTACGGAAGCACGTGCTTGATAACGATCGTGAGCGTAGACGCTCCGTTAATCTTTGCAAGGGAGATATGGTCACGGCTGCGCAGCGAAGAAGCCTGGGCACGCACCGCACGGGCAGACCAGCTCCAAGCCGTAAGGCCGATGATAAGACCAATCAGCGTCAAAGAACGACCGTCCTTAACAGCAGAGCTGATAAGCACGAGAATCACGAACTGCGGAATCACGATGAAGATGTTGGTGAGCATGTTCAACACTTCGTCAATCCATCCGCCGCGGAAACCGCCAAAGAGGCCGATAAGCACACCGATGGTGGTGGCGATGATGCCCGCCACAAGACCCACGTAGAGGGAGCTGCGGAGGCCTTCGATCAAGAGAGACACGTAGTCACGGCCCAGGTGGTCGGTACCCAGCAGGTGTTCGCCGCTAGAACCCGCATAGGGCCCAGCCACGATGTCACGAGCGTTGATGTCCACATGGTAGAACATGGGGCCAAACAGCGCAATCAACAGGGTAATAATAAAGATCGAGATACCGATGACAAACATCGGGGACTTGAGAAGGTTTCTTAATAGTTTTCCCATGATTACTTACCTCCCATCTGGAGACCGGCCTTGACACGGGGGTCAAACACCGCAATCAAAACGTCAACGGCAAAGTTAGCCACGAGCACGCAGGTCGAAATCATCAAGGTACAACCCTGAATGGTCGCGTAGTCGTTCTGCTGGATAGCGGTAAGCATCGCCATACCGAGGCCCGGGTAAGAGAAGATCATTTCGGTAATGAGGGCGCCGCCCACCATGGTACCGAGGCTCTGGGCAAGGCCGGTGAGCTGCGGGAGCATGGCGTTACGGAACACGTAGCTGATAATCTTGCCTTCGCGAAGTCCAAGCCACTTGGCGTACTTCATATAGTCGGTACCCAGTTCGTAGATGGACATGGAACGCATACCCGTTGCCTGACCAGAAAGCAGGATCGGGAACACCGAGAAGAAGGGCAGAATGTAGTACCAGCCCACACTCTTGATGCAACCCCAGGAGAAGCTAAGCTCCGTAATGTCGGGGCTGTAGGCGCCCATGGCAGGGAACCAGCCGAGAGTGATGGAGAAGAGCGCCACCAGAAGCATACCGAACACGAAGAAGGGAATGCCGTTTAAGAACATGGCGCAGGGGAAGAACACCTTGTCGAAGATGCCGCGCTTGTAGGCAGCGAAGGCACCCAGCAGGTTACCGATAATCCAGCCGAGGATAATGGTGGGAGCCTGGATAAGGAGCGTCCAAGGAACGGATTCCTTGATGATGTCCACCACCGGCTTCGGGTACTGGCTGTAAGAGATACCCAGGTCACCCTTGAACACGTTCTTGATATAGACCAGGAACTGGGAGAATCCAGAAGCAAGGCGGGGGTCGGCCTTCTTGACCACTTCGTCCACCATGACGGTGTCCTGGCGTTCGGCCTGGTACTGTTCCATCACCGGAACCTGTTCCACCTTGGCCACCTTCTTCTTGGTCTTCGGGTCCTTTTCCATGACCGGCTTACCCTTTTCGTCGAGCACCGGCTTTTCTTCGAATACCGGGTTACCCTCGGCGTCCACCACCTGGCGCTCCAGCATCTTGGGCGTGCCGTCTTCGTTCACTTCCTTGACGGTCTTCAGCACAGGGGCGCCGTTTTCGTCCAGCTTTGCCACCTTGATGGTCTTCATCTGGCCGTTGGCATCCACCTCGGGGTCGTAGATCACGTTACCCTGGTCGTCCAGTTCGGCCATACCGAAAGCCTTGAGCAGGCCTTCTTTCTTGAGCTTGGCTTCTTCGGGCGAAAGGCCCTGGGCGGCCTTACCCATAATGATGTCCACAGGGTTGTTCTCACCCATACGGGGCAACGTAAAGTTAATCGCCACGGCGACAACAAACGTCAAGAGATACCAGAATCCCTTCTGCAGGACATAGCGCAACATTGGATATTGTTTAAGCATTTGTCGTCCTTTTATTTAGCAAGCTTGAGGTTCCAAAGAATCTTGGTGCCGGAGGCAATCCACGGGAGCTGCGGCGGAGCGTAGGGGTTTTCGGCAGTGGGCCAGTTAGTCCATACGCGGTCGCTGAATTCGTAGAACTGTTCGGGCAGGTAAACCAGCGGAATGGAGGGCTGGTCTTCCATGAAAATCTTGTTGAGTTCGCGGTAAGCCTTCGCGATTTCTTCGGGGTCGGTCATCAGCGGGATTGCAGACATCAGCTGGTCCACTTCGGGGCGGAATTCAGGAGTGCCCGGCTGGTTATAACGGCCGATGTTGGTACCGGCCCAGGCGCCAAGAGGCTGCCAGTCGCGGCTGGACATGACTTCGTTGAAACGGCTCCACGGCAGAGACGGAGACACGTCAGCAGAGGGCTTGTCCATGAGCAGGTCAAAGTTACCCGTACCCTTGGCAGGCCAGTACTGACCGCCATCTACAAAGCCTTCACGCACGTCGATACCGGCCTTACGCATGCCTTCTACGGCGATGGTCACCATGGCTTCCCAGTCGGTCCAACCGGCAGGGCTCGTGATGAACAGCGTGGGGAGCTTTTCACCCTTGGCATTTTCCATGTGGTCAAGAGTTCCATCGCTCTTCCATACGGACTTGAAGCCCGCTTCAGAAAGCATCTGCTTCACTGTTCTCAGGCGTTCGTTCTCGTCGGTAATGGCAAGGTTCACGCCGTACTTCTGGGTGTCTTCTTCATTGATGTACTTGCCCTCGAGGCCGGTAGGCATAATCAGGCCCGGCTTCAGGGTAGAGGTGTAATTGGAAACAGCGAACTGGCGGATAGCCGTGTAGTCGATAGCCGTTGCCAGAGCCCTACGGAAACGCTTGTCGTTGAGCGGTTCCTTCATGGTGTTGATCATGAGCATGGGCATAGCGCCAGGAGCAAAGTAAGGCGGTTCGTTGAACCAAGTATGCACGCCGCGCTTGCGCCAAATGCGGGTCACGAAGCTCATAGAAGCATCGAGGTTACCCGTGGTGAGAGCGATGGTGTTAGCATCGTTGCTCTTGTAAATGGGGTGAACCACGTACTTAGGAGCGGGGAGCTTGCCGTCGTGGAGGGCGGCATTGCCCCAGTAGTCGTCACGACGCTGCAAGATAATCTTGTTGGGGTCGGCGGACATGATATTGTAGGGGCCAGAAACCACCGGGTTCTTGTCCATGGTGAGTTTCTTGACTTCGTCGAGACCCTTTTCGGCAATCAGCGGCTCGAACACGTGGGCCGGAGCGATACGGATGGCCTGAAGCAGGTCGCGCACAGACAGCGGGTTGTTCCTCTGGGCCTTGTTCACGATAAAGGCCAGACGTTCGCCAATCATCTTGCGTTCGGCGGTGGAGTCCTCGGATGCCGGTTCGGCGTAAAGGGTGTCCACATGAATGTCGGAAATCTGTTCGGAGGTGTTGATAGAACCCTTGGTGAAAATGAACTTCACGTCGTTGGAGTTCACCTGCACCCCGTCGCTCCACTTGGCAGCGGGGTTCAGGGTAACCACGATGCTGTCGTTGTTGGAGAGGTCTTCGTCCAGGTGTCCCAGAAGGTCCTCGATCTGGCCGTTCAAGGTATTATAGGTGATAAGCGGTTCGTAAACCAGGTTAAAGCGACCACCCACGGGCCAGGCAGCCATCCAGCTTTCGGCAAGGGGGTTGAACGTCGCGGGAGCGCCCCATTGCTGACCGGACAGGTAGAGCGTCTCCTGGCGAGGAAGTGCACCTTCGACCTGGTCACTTCCACAACCCGAAAAGACAACACCACTTGCCGAGAGAGCCAAAAGCATCTTGGCAGTAGATTTCATAGCAATCATTATATCCTCATTTTATGTAGCCAAAAAACGGCATCGATGAAAATCGTTTTTTAATCTAGTTTATTTATGGCCAAAAATTCACGGCAAAAAAAATTTTTCTGTTTACAAGGCGTTGAGCATCGGGGCGTTGGGAAAAATTGTTTAAGAATGTTTACAAAATAGCGCAACCTCAAACCCCTAAATCCTAACCCCTAGATCCTAATCCCTAAATCCTATCCCCTATTTACTATCTTGTGCCCAAAACGGAGTTTATATGGCAGCACTCATCCTGGACGGCAAGGCCCTTGCCAAGACCACTGAAGAAGAACTCAGCGCCCGCGTGGCGAAACTCAAGGAAAAGACGGGCAAGACCCCGATACTCGCCACCATCCTGGTGGGCGACGACCCGGCCAGCGCCACCTACGTGAAGATGAAGGGCAACGCCTGCGCCCGGGTGGGCATGGAAAGCATCCGCGTGGTGCTCCCCAAGAACACCACCACCGAAGAACTCCTCAACAAAATTCAGGAACTGAACGAGAACCGCGACGTGCACGGAATTCTCCTGCAGCACCCGGTCCCGCGCCACATCGACGAACGTGCCGCCTTCGAAGCCATCGACGCCCGCAAGGACGTAGACGGAGTGACCTGCCTGGGCTTTGGACGCATGGCCATGGGCGAACCTGCCTACGGATGTGCGACTCCTGCAGGCATCATGCGTCTGTTGAAGGCTTACAACATCCCGCTTGCAGGCAAGCACGCCGTGGTTGTAGGTCGCAGCGCCATCCTCGGCAAGCCCATGGCCATGATGCTCCTGAACGCGGACTGCACCGTGACCATCTGCCACAGCAAGACACAGAACCTCCCAGAATTCGTGAAGCAGGCTGACATCCTGGTGGGTGCGGTCGGCAAGCCCGAGTTCATCAAGAAGGAATGGATCAAGCAGGGCGCGGTCGTGGTGGATGCCGGTTACCATCCGGGTGGCGTGGGCGACATCGAGAAGGGTCTCGACGACGTAGCCAGCGCCTACACACCGGTTCCAGGCGGCGTGGGCCCAATGACCATCAACACGCTCATCTACCAGAGTGTGGAAAGCGGCGAGAAATACTTGGGATAATTCGGATTTCGGATTTCAGAGTTCAGAGTTGTTTAGTTAGGCGGCTTCGCCGCGACTATTCTAATTCGTAATTCCGAATTCCGAACTCAGAACTAGTTACCGTCTGGTGCGTTCCAGTTCAACGGCGTCTGCTTCGGGGGAATTGGGCGAGAGCATACCCTTCACCATGTCGCCTACAAACTCCGCACCGACACCTATAACGGTTCCAATAGTGGAATCATTGGAAAACTCACGGCTATCCATGCTGGCGGTCAACCCCGTTAGGGCGCTATTTTTGTCTTGCCCGGAACTGTCCACATAGACCAGGGGCTTTGTCTGCCCCTCCACTGTTAACGAATCAGACTGTACGCGCTTGGGCATCAGCTGGCAAAAGCCTGCCGATACAAAAAAGAGCATTACGAAAAAGCCCCGCATCATCACAGACAAAATATAGTTATCAGGAACAAATGCCGACCTATTTACGGACCTGGACGCTCCTCATAACACCCTCATTCCCGTAGCGCAAAACATAAACGCCCTTAGGAAGCCCAACGTTTACTGCATTCCACAGTAGTGCCGTACCTTGAGCCGCAGGCACAGATAAATTTTTCAATAGCTGGCCCTTCATATCGAACACCTGGCACAACACGTCGCCGGAAACATTCCAGTGGAAATTCCCTTGAATAGCTTCTGAAATTTCCTCCGAAGGTTCAGGGTTAAACGACGTACTGCTGGCGATTCCGTCAGAGGCGCTGGATTCGATTTGAGATGAGGAACTTTCTGGTTGCGAAGACGAACTGACAGGAGGCGTAGCTCCCTGACCATTTGACAAAACAATGTCACCACCGTTGGGAACGGCATCGAAATAGATGTAACCATCCTTGATGGAGGCCGTAATGGCCTTGTCGCCCTGGCTTCCAGAAACAGTGGTCCAGCTGTTATTGTTCTGGACACGAATCGAAAGAGGGTAGTCGTACTGGGAAAGCGTCCTGTCCAAGGAATGCGTCAGGGTGTAAGTTTCGCTAGAGGAATCACCCGTTTTTTTGCTCAGTGACGAAGCGTCCCTTTCCCTGGAGTACATAATCGCATTGCGGAATGTAGTCACCCAAATCTTGGAGTCGTTTGCCTTGGCCCAGGCTAGAGCTCCGTCAATGGCTTGCGAAGATGTGGGAGAATAGCCGCTGCCATTATCTACTTCGTGAATCAAAAAAGTGACCCAGCCCTTTCTACTGATAGCGTCCTGCATTTTCCCCTGGAAAGCCTCTGCGCTATTGACCGAACCGGTGTTCCCGCAAATGATAGAATTGATGCGATAGTAATTGCTGGGGGTCGGACCATCTATTCCGTTACCGCAAATTCTTCCGCCGATATAGTTCGCCATCAAGGTAGATTCGTTTGGCTCTTCGCAATTGGGATATGTAATGGTGTTACAAGTCTGGCCCGAAATACGATTATTGATGTTTGTCTTGGACGATGTTATTTCTGAATCGGGCATGGTACGGCCGTCAGCTGCATTGGAGGCATGGTTATCGGAGTGACTACCGACCTCGTAGCCCCTATCAACCAGAGCTTGATAGGCATTGTAATTTGGAGACCAGCCCGTCACCAAATAGAAACTGGCCTTGTAGCCGTATTTATCAAAAATGGGAACAGCGACGGAAAGTTGGTTTGCACAACCGTCATCAAAAGTGAACACTGCTGCAGCATCGCGAAAACCGGCCCAAGTTGCAATTTCCATATTTCCCTGCGCGTAAGCGGAACCCGCAAAGGACAGCGAGAAAGCACACCCTACCGCCACTGCCAAAGAGTAATTCTTTTTCATGGTCCACCTTTTTTTCTGTCTTTCGAATAAAAATACATCCATTTTGTAAAGGGGCGTAATCTTTTTTGTAAAAAAAGCTATATACGGCCCTTTTTTGCTATTTTTTGGCGGTGATTCAAATCCAGAACGTTTCCAAGTCATTTGGCATGCAGGTCCTTTTGGACGGTGCGAGCCTGCTCATAGGCGACCACGAGCGGGTGGGCCTGGTGGGCCGTAACGGTTGCGGCAAATCGACGCTTTTCAAGATGATTCTCGGCCAGGAATGCCTGGACGGCGGAAACATCGACATTCCCAAGAAATACACCCTGGGCTACCTGCAGCAACATCTGAATTTTACCCACGCCACCGTCCACGAAGAAGCCTGCAGCGTTCTAAAACCCAACGAAGACGGCTGGCTAGAAGAACACAAGGTGGAGGCAATTCTCTTCGGTCTCGGTTTCGACGAAGAATCCATGCACAAGAGCCCCATGCTCCTTTCGGGCGGATTCCAGATTCGCCTGAACCTGGCGAAAGTGCTGGCCGCAGAACCCGACATGCTCTTGCTGGACGAACCCACCAACTACCTGGACATCGTCTCCATGCGATGGCTCAGCCGCTTTTTGCGCAGCTGGAAAGGCGAAGTGCTGCTGATTACCCACGACCATCATTTTATGGACGAGGTCTGCACCCACACCGCAGGGATTTTCCGCCACAAGATCCGCAAGGTGAAAGGCTCCGTAGAAAAGCTCCGGGAGACCATCGCCGAAGAAGAGGAAGTGGCCCAGCGCACGCAAGAAAACGAGGCCAAGAAAAAGGAACAGCTGGAAAAAATCATCGAGCGGTTCCGCTACAAGGCCGCCAAGGCCGCCATGGTGCAGTCCAAGATCAAGGCGGCGGCAAAGCTTGCCACCGGCGAGCGGCTCACCCACGAGCGCAATCTGGAATTCAGCTTTACCGAGGCAGGGTTCCCCGGCAAGCGCATGTTGCAAATCAAGGGGCTCTCGTTTGCATACCCGAACCAGGGCGAAAACGGCACCGTGCAGGGAATGGGCCCCGAACTCATCACCGACCTCACCATGGAAGTTTTCAAGGGGGACCGCATCGCGGTTATTGGCCCCAACGGTCGCGGTAAAACGACGCTTTTGAACCTGATTGCCAAAGAGCTGCAGCCCACCGCAGGCGAAATCAGTTACAATCCGAATTTGCAGATAAACTATTTTGGGCAGACGAACATCAACCGCCTGAACCTGGACAACACCGTCGAAGAAGAAATCGCCTCGGCCATTGAAGAAGTCTCGCAGAAGAGCCGCGCCCGCGGGCTTGCGGGCCTCATGATGTTCAGTGGCGACGCCGCCTTAAAGAAGGTAAAGGTCCTGAGTGGTGGCGAGCGGAGCCGCGTTTTGCTGGGGAAGATTCTGGCCAGCGCCTGCAACATGCTGCTGCTGGACGAACCCACGAACCACCTGGACATGGAATCTATCGAGAGCCTCATCGACGCCCTGGAAGATTACGAAGGAACCGCCCTGGTGGTGACCCACGACGAGGAACTTCTGCACGCCTTCGCCAACCGCCTTGTGGTTTTTGACGGCGGGACCTGCCGCATATTCGAAGGCACATACGCCGACTTCTTGGAAAAGGTGGGCTGGGCCAGCGAAAAGAAACCCGGCGGTGCAAATTCTGCAAACATCAAGGTCTCGAACATTGACGTGAAAGGCGACTCAGAGAATGCCGCGCCCAGCGCCAAAGAAGACCGCAAGGCCCGCGCCGACTACATCGCCGAACGCTCTAAGGTCATCAAGCCCCTGGAAAAGAAGCTTGCCAAAATCGAAGAAGACATCGCCAAGGCCGAAGCCCTGGGTGGCGAGCTGGAAGCAAAGCTGGTAGCCGCCTCCGAAAGCGGCGACGGCAATGCCATTACCGCTATCGCCAAGGACATGGACGACAACAAGAAGGCCGTGGACAGCCTCTACGAAGACTGGGAAAAAACCTCCGCCGAACTGGAATCAGCGAAGGATAGATATCCGATTTAATTTATCTAGAAGGGGTAGGCCTCCCCCTGGCTCGCACGCTGTTGCTCGCCACCCCCTCGTGCGTCGGGGGCGGCCCGTCCCGGGCCCGGGTCCGGCAAGGTGGTGCCCGCCTGCGCGGGCATGACAACGCGGGTATAAAAAAAGCCCCTCTCGCTGTTTACAGCAAGTGGGGCGTGAGCCGCAAGCGGCAAGTATCAACTTGCCGTGGCGGCGAGAGTGAAGCCGCAAGGCGGAACGGTCTGTAAAAACGAAGAGGCCCCCCGCCGTTTCGGCGAGGGGCCTCGAGAATCCTGCAGCGAC
>CAMKMX010000009.1 GCA_946414025.1 uncultured Fibrobacter sp. | reverse complement strand
AAAAGCCCCGTATTGAAATTCGTGCGAAGCACATCCCTGCTCCGCTTGTCAGGTTCTTGAAGGATACCTACAAGTCCGAAAATGTGGCGGTCTGCAAAAACGAGGATTCGATCCCCTTCGAAGAGTCTGACTGGTTCAAGAATTTGGATTCCACCCCCGGCGAAATGATTGTTGCGAACCGAGATTTGCGCAACTGGTCGCAGGTCACCCTTGCCGAAAAACTCGGGATTCAGGTTCAGAACCTCTGTGCCATGGAAAACGGACGAAGGGCGGTATCCCGCAAGATGGCGATAAAACTCGGTGAAATCTTCGGGACGGATCCCGCAGCTTTTTTTGATTTTAGTAAGTAGCGGAAAATGCCTAAGTCAAAAAACTATATTTGGTGTGGTTTTTACAGGAGTGTTCCCTTAGGAGAGTGGGAGACTTCCTCCGCGCCCCTATTACCTAACACCTAGCCCCTAGATCCTAAATCCTAGCCCCTATCCACTTTTTTTACATTTCCGGTGACACTTTTAACCTCCACAAGTGTTACACAGGCATGGAAAGGATAAATTCCGCAGATCGCATGGCGTTTTCTAGACTGTACGAGGCCTACGCCCCGATGGTTTACCGTCGCTGCATGGCCCTGCTCAAGGACGAGGCGGAGGCTTCGGACCTGATGCAGGACGTGTTTTTGCGGATTTATGCCGGCATGGACCGTCTGAACCTGGACAGTCCCAGCAGCCTTTTGTGGAATACGGCCACCAGGCTCTGCCTGAACCGCATCCGCGACAAGAAGCGCAGGGGGCTGGACGTGGATTCCAGCGAACTGCTGCTGAATATCGCCTGCGCAGACGACGAGCAGGAAGGCAACGAGGCTCGCGGCATATTGGCGAAAATTTTTTCGCGGGAGCAGGAATCTACCCGGACCATTGCGGTGTTGCACTATGTAGATGGTATGACGCTGGAAGAAACCGCCGAGATGGTGGGGCTTTCGGTAAGCGGGGTGCGCAAGCGTTTACGCACCTTGCAGGCAAGAGTTAAAAACCTGGAGGTGAAGTGATGATTCCCGACTGGAAACTGGAAAAATACTTGACGGGCGACTTGCCTGCCGAAGAAATGCGGGAAATCCGCAAGATGGAAGAGGTTGACGAGATTTTCGCCAATCGCGTGAAGATGCTGCGTGAAGACAATGCGGCAATCCTCAAGAGGCTTCCTTTCGAAAAACTTTCGGAAAAGATTGCCACGATGCCAGGACGCTCCAATGCAGATGTCGGCAACACGATGCGTGTGAATTTCAAGTTGGTGAAACTTGCCGCCGCCGCGGCCCTGGTGCTTGCGGTGGTGACGGTGGCACTGTTCAGCCAGCGTTCCCTTTCGGAACAGGGCGGCACGGTTCTTGCGAACAATGCGAACATGGCGAACAGTGTAAACGGTGCACAGGTTATGGAAGTGGCCATGGTCGATGCTTCCGGTGCCGGTGACGATGGCCTGCGTATCAAGGGACTCTCCGCCCGTATGGAAGTCTGGAAAAAGACAGGCGATAGCGCCGTCCAGATGGAAAATCTGGGGGAGGCCCGCGAAGGCGATGAAATCCAGTTGCGTTACGCTGTGGCCGAGAAGTGCTACGGACTGCTTTTCAGCATGGACGGGAACGGGACTATCACCATGCACATGGGGCATGAGAACCGCGCCGTAGAACTTGAACCCGGGAAGATGACTACGCTTCCCTTTGCCTACAAGCTGGACAACGCCCCGAAATTCGAGAAGTTCTTTTTCTTGACTTCGAAAAGTGAATTCGGGCTGGATGCGGGCAATATCGACGCCTCGCTGAAACAGGACGGTGTGAAGACGGTGAGCCTCACGCTCCGCAAGACGGAGGGCAAGTAAGATGATGAATTTGATTAAAAAGATGGACGCTTCTTTGACGCTCCAGATTATTTCGGTTGTCGCCTTGCTCCTGTTGGCTGCGGTATCCAACGTTTCTGCCGCCCAGGAGATTCAGATCAACCGCTACGTGCTGGCCGTAAGTGCCAACTACGGCGGCGAAGGCCGCCCCACCCTCCGCTATGCCGCAAGCGATGCCCGCTCCTTCGTGAACGTGCTGAAGGAAATGGGCGGTGTGCAGGCGGGGAACATCGTGGAGGTGAAGGAACCCAGTGTCGCCGCATTCCAGCAGAAGATTGACGAATTGGACAAGAAGATTGCAAAGAACAAGTCGGCAGGCGGTCGCGACGAGGTGCTGGTCTATTACAGCGGTCACGCCGATGAAAAGGGCCTGCGCTTGGGCAAGGAGACCTTCGCCTGGAAGGCGCTCCGCACAAAAATCGATTCCCTCCATGCCGACGTGAAGATTGCGGTGATTGATGCCTGCGGTTCGGGAGCCATTACCCGCGCGAAGGGTGGCGTGGCTGTGCCCGCCTTTATGGTGGACAAGAGTTCCGACATGAAGGGCTATGCCTTTATTACCAGCAGCACGCAAGATGAATCCAGCCAGGAAAGCGACAGGCTGAAGGGATCCTTCTTTACCCATTCCCTGGTGAGCGGCCTACGCGGGGCCGGCGATATCAGCGGCGACGGCAAGGTGACCCTTTCGGAAGCTTACCAGTTTGCTTTCAATGAAACACTCCAGAAAACGGAAGCCACCATGGGTGGCGCCCAGCACCCCAGCCGGGATATGAACCTGGCCGGAACCGGCGACGTGGTGATGACGGATTTGCGCAGCATGAACGCGGGCCTGGACATCGGCGACGATGTGGAGGGCCGTCTGTTCATCCGTGACGAACGGGGCGAGCTGGTGGCGGAACTTTACAAGAAGGCGGGTCGCCCCATCAACCTGGGGCTTGCCGCCGGTAAGTACAGCGTGCGTCTGGAAAGGCCCGCCGAATATAAGGAGGCGAGCGTCACCCTGCAGGACAATTACCGCGCCCAGTTGACGCAAAAACAGTTCAGCGCCATCGTTGCCGAAAAGACCACCCTCCGGGGCGAAATCGCCCGCCGCGGGGACTGCGCCTCCGGCGATACTACCGCCTGTTCCTTGGATTCCCTGGACCACAACGGAAAATTCCGGGTGACCTTCAACTTGGTGGACAAGGACCGCGAAGCCCGCAAGGGCCTGCAGATGGGCCTGTTCGTGACCCGTACCGACAGCTATATGCTGGGTTCGCAAATCAGCATCTTTGCAAACATCGCCCGCAAGGAAATGCATGGCCTGCAACTTTCGGCGGTGTTCAACGGCGCGAAGGAGCATTACGAAGGGGCGCAGGTTTCGAGCGTCATGAACTATGCGGGTTCCTTTGATGGAATCCAGGTGTCTCCCGTGATCAACGTGGCCAAGGAGAATTCTTCGGGAGTGCAGGTCTCGGCCACCATGAACGTGGCCCGTGATTCCCTGAACGGCGTGCAGGTTGCCCCCGCTATCAACTACGCCCGTGAAACCAAGGCCCAGATTTCTGCCGCCCTGAATGTGGCCAAGGAAACCCATGCCCAGGTTACCGCCGCGGCGAACATCGCGAGAGAGTCTGACGTGCAGGTGTCCGCTGCTCTGAATGCTGCCAAGAAATCCGGTGTGCAGGTGACTGCCGCCCTGAACGCGGCCAAGGAATCCGACGTGCAGGTGGCAGCCGCTATGAATGTGGCGGGCAAGCTCAATACCGCCCAGGTGAGCGTCTTGAACATCGCGGGTCGTGCCGACGGCCGCCAGGTGGGTATCTTGAACATCTGCGGCCACTGCGAAAAGACTCCCGTGGGCCTCATCAATATCGTGGGTAACGGCGTGTGGAGCGTCACGGGCTCACTCAACGAAATGGGCGCCCTGGGCGTTTCCCTCCACATGGGTACGGCCTACCTCTACACCGCTCTTGAAGGGGCCCGCCTGATTGAAAAGGGAACGGGGTTCAAGGAATTCAGCGACGTTAATGAAACCGGTATCGGCCTTGGAACGCAGTTCGGTAAATACGGCAGTCACTTTGATTTGGAATACATGTTCCTGGCTGCACAAAACAGGCATGGTCTTGATTCGCATTTTTCGGGATTTGAATACCGCGACGGCGACGATGTCAATTTCCATCATCGTCTGCGCCTGGGCTACACGACTCAAGTATTCCCCTTCTTCGGGCTTTCGGTAGGCGGTTCGCTCAACTTTGCTCAAGAAATCACTGGAGATAAGCTTTGGCTTAAGCCGCTGGCGGAATACCACGACGACTTTGGCCACGAAGGGGATAAATTCCGCTTCTGGCCCGGATTCTACGCTGGCATTACCGTCGGAAGGTTCTAGAACTTGGCGGGGGAAGAACGGGGTTGATTGCAGCCCCTCCGGTTTTAGACCTTATACATAGATTTCTTCTCGGCCACGGCAATTGGCGCTGGTGTCCGCCTGCGCTTGAATTTTACTCTGGGAACCAGATGCATTTGAATGCCCAGCGCGGCAAGAACCTTGAATACGGTTTCAAAGCGCGGATGGGCATTTTCGGCTAAAGCCTTGTAGAGGCTTTCTCGTCCGAGTCCTGACGATTCCGCAATTTTCGCCATGCCCTTGCTACGTGCGACATGTCCGATAGCATGCAGCAACAATGCGGGGTCGTTTTCTTGGCAAATCAGGTCGAGGTATTCGGCAACGATTTCTTTGCTGTCAAGATACTCTGCGATGTCTAAACGTGTGACTTCACTTTTTTTCATTTTTCATTCCTTGCCAAATGTTTTTTGCCTTTACGATGTCTTGATCTTGTGTGGATTTTTCGCCGCCAATCAGAATAATTACAATAATCTCGCCATCTTTTGCAAAATAGAGTCTGTAGCCTGGTCCATAATCGATGCGCATCTCCAATACGCCGCTCCCTACAGATTTAAAGTCGCCAAGATTTCCTTTTTCAATTTGTGTCAATCGGGAAAGTATGTGTGCTTTAGCCCGAAAATCTCGTAATTTTTGCATCCATTTCTGAAATACAGGGGTTTGGTTTACGATCATTGTTTTCTCCAAATGTATCCAATTGGATACGAATTGTCAAGGGGCGGATGTTTTTAAGACTTTCTGTCTGCTATATAAACGGAGATGAAGGCCAAAATATGCCGAAAATTTTTGTTTACGTGCGTTTTTTACAAAGGGTGGTTGGCCGACTATTGTAAATTATTTGCCTAAAATTCGAAATTTCAATCACAAAAAACGCATAATTTGAATGAATTTCCAATTTTTTGTATCATATAAATGTAAATAAACAAAAATAGACGTCAAGACGGCAGAAAAATCGGCAGATTGTATCTTTTTTCTCTCCTTTTTGGGCGTTTTGCATTTATATTCTGGAATATGGATTCCGTCATCGCATTCCAGGATTATCGAAAGTTCATGGACCATTGGTTTCAGGAGAAAAAGGCCCATGCCGTAATGACGTGGCGTGAATTTTCAAAACTGGCCGGATTCCGTTCTCCCGTTTACCTGAAGCTGGTTTGCGAAGGCAAGTCGGGGTTGAGCGGAGCAGGGGTAGCTCGTGTAGCACATGCCATGGGGCTGGAGGGCTTTGAACTGGCCTATTTCAAGGCGCTAGTGGCATTTAATCAGGCAAAACGGGAATCCATAAGGCAGAAATATTTCGACGAGATGCAGGCCCTTTCCAAGGCGCACCAGGTGAATGTCCTGGGGCAAAAGTCCATGGGGTATTTTGAATCGTGGCAGAACCCGGTACTCAGGGAACTGGTGCCCCACATGGCGGGCAAAAAGGCAAAGCAAATCGCGGTCCAGTGCATGCCGAAAATCACGGCGCGACAGGTGTCGGCCACCATCAAGTACCTGATATCTATGGGTCTCTTGAAAAAAGTCGGCAAGGATACCTTTATACAAACGAATAAGACCGTATCGACGGGGAAAATGGATTTTGTCCCGCTGGCGGTTCAGCAGATGCACTTGCAGATGGGTGCGCTCGCTCTAGAGGCTATAAAGAACGTGCCCCTGTCCGGCCGCTCTGTTTCAGGGCTCACGCTGGGCCTTACTGAAAAAACATTTCAGAAAATTGTCAAGGAACTGGCGGATTTCCGTAAGCGCGTTATCGCCATCGCCACCGAAGACGACGATATGGAACAGGTGTTCCGATTGAACCTTCAGCTTTTCCCCTTGACATGGAAACTTGCCTCCGGTAAAAAATGAAACAAGGAAAATTTGCACAGATGAAAAAGACATTTGGACATAGCTTTTTTTGGCTTGCATTGCTTGCCTTGGTCGCGTTGTTTGCGTGCGCCTGTTCAGGAGACGACAAACAGGCCGGCGGTGCTACCGAAGAGACCCAGATTGCCATCGAAGACAAGACCGTTGCCGGTGTTTCTGAAAAGGGTCCCTTCACGGTGGGTTCTGCAGTCCACATTTACGAATTGGAATTTGAAACCCTCGGACATACGGGACGCTCCATTCCTGGAAAAATCGCCAGCGACCGTGGGGATTTTCGGTTTACCCATTTGAATTTGGAATGCCAATTTGCATTTATGGAGGTTTCGGGATATTACCGCAATGAAAATACCGGAAAACAATCGACGGCCCCTATAACCCTTAATGCCCTGGTGGATTTGTCTGACAAGGAAACGGCCAACATCAATCTTTTGACTCATTTGGCGTTCGAGCGCACACTGTTCTTGGTAAACGAGGGCAAACCCGTAAAGGATGCCAAGCAGCAGGCGGAACAGGAAATCCTGAAGGCGTTTCATATTGAAAACGAATTGATTGGCGACTTCGAAGGACTTTCCATATTCAAGAAGGGAGAGGGGAACGCAGCCCTTCTGGCCATAAGTTCCTTGATGCAGGCGGATCTTGCAGAAGGAGATTTCTCCGAAAGGCTGGCGAATTTTGCCTACGATATCGAAAAGGATGGCGTGTGGAACGACTCGGTAACCGCTACCGCCGTGGCGGACTGGGCAAGTGCAGTTAGCCTGTCCACCTACTATTCTGCCATCCGTAGCAACATAAAGGGCTGGAAAATTTCTGACATCATACCCGATTTTGAAAAATCCATGGACAAGTTCTGGTGGGAAAACTACGGCCTCGGTGATTGCGACAAGGAGCGGGAAGGTGTTGTGAAAGCAAACACCAATGCGTTGAGCAAGTTGAACGGCGTTCATTTCATTTGCAAGGATAACTTGTGGCGCCTGGCCTCGGATATCGAGAAAGATACGTTCGGTTGGGAAAAATCGACCGATGGCACAATAAAGAAAGGCAATGTGACGGATAGCATCTATGTGTTCGACAAAACAGTATGGCGAGCGGCGGACAATGTTGAAGCGAAACTTGGCGGTTGTGTGGCAGCGATTGCAGATTCTGTTGGAAAAGTTGATTCGAATTATTTCATTTGCAAGGACAGTGTGTGGCGTCTGGCTTCGGATATCGAGAAAGATACTTACAAATGGAAAGCTGGAAAAGACGACGATGTGAAATTCGGTGATGTGGTTAAGACCAACTGCTATGTCTATGAGGATAAAGTCTGGCGAGCCGGTGAGGCAAATGACTGCTCGCTAGGGCTTCGCGGATGCACAGTCTTGAGGCAAGATACTGTTGGCCAGGGCTCGGATAAAAACTGGTACAAGTGTGTTTCGCAAACTTGGCGTACTGCTACAGACATAGAAAAAGATACTGCAACATGGGGCCATGGAGAATTTGAAGGTGAAATACGTCAGGGTCAAGTGAATGAAAAAGATTATTATATCTACGAAGTAAGAAAAAAAGCATGGAGACTGGCTAGCATATTGGAGTATGATACCTATCAAAAGAAATGTACAAACGATGGTGTGATTTTTGATGGAACCTTTATAAAAACAAATAAGTATGTGTGCGATGATGGTGTGTTTAGGGCTGCAACAGAAAATGAAGTAAGCGTAGGCTTGGGCTGTACAAATTATACCGAGGGAACGTATTGGATTCCCAAGGGGTATTATTCCTTTTACAAATGTCACGCATCTGTATGGAAATTTACTACAGAAAAGTTGAATTATGGCGAAGTAGTAGATCCCCGTGACGGGAAAAAATACAAAACTATAGGGATAAAAAAGCACGAGTGGCTTGCTGAAAACCTAAACTATGAAACTGAATCTGGAAGTTACTGCTATGACAATGATGAAAAAAATTGCTCAGTTTACGGAAGGTTGTATGCATATGAGGTTTTGCTGGAGTCATGCCCTTCGGGTTGGCATGTACCTGATTGTAATGAATGGAATGAATTGCTTGCCTTAGAATTAACCGATACGATGGAAGAGTTGATGACTGGTGAGTGGTGCTGGAACGAGATTCCAGAAGACTGTCTGCATAAGGCTGAACCAAATACATATGGTTTTTCCGTACTCCCTGCTGGAAGCTTTAATTATGGTAAAGAGCGTTATGAAGATCTCGGATCCTGGGCGCATTTATGGGTTTCTAATGGGAGTCGTTTTATCTTGGGTGGCGCGTCTTACGGGGCTGCTTTTTTACCAGACTACAGAGAATGGAAGTGTGGGGAAAGGGGTCAAAAAAAAGGTATGTACTCCGTCCGCTGCATCAAAGACGAAGAATAGGTTTTGCATATAGGCCTTCGGCAAGCGTCAAAATCATGTCAAATCGACGAAAGTCTCTGAAAAAGCACTAAAAAAGCGTGTTAACGAAAATTTACATCGTTTTGTTTTTTTTTGTTTACATTTAACAAGTTAAGTGTAGGAAAGGAGTATTTGCCCTGTACAAGCCCGTAATGTAAAAAAATCAGGAAAAGTTCCAAAAATTAGAGCCGCGATATCCGTTTTTCCATAAAAATCAACTGTTATGTATCATAAAACAGTAAAAATTTTCGTCAAACTATCAAAAAGTGGCAAATTTGCGGTTTTGGGGGCTTTGGGGCGTTTCTTTCAAACCTGGCCCATATATATTCATGTATATGGGAATTGAGCCTTAAAAAGGATGTGGAGAGAGGTGAAAATGAAAAGAGAAATCGTTACTTTGTTTGCAGCCTCGGCTGCTGTATTTCTCGTGGCCTGCGGTTCCGACAGCAGCGGAACCAATGCAAACGACGGGGAACTCGTCTCCGTTCAGGCAGAAACCTTCGACGACCTGCCCAATTGCAGCAAGAGCAGGGAGGGCGACCTGGCCGAAGTTCAGGACGAACGCAAGGCCTACCGCTGCCAGAAGGGTGCCTGGGAATTCGACCACGATGTCCTCGATACAGTCAAGACCGAAGATGAGTTGCCCGCCTGTATTGGCAAGAAGGAAGGCCTTTCGTTGTTTGTCAAAAGCGAAAGTGCCGCCTACACCTGCGATGGCAAGCGCTGGATTAAGGAAGACGCCCCTGGCGAATCGGGGGTCGTAGAATACGAAACCGAAGACGATTTACCCAACTGTGTTGTCAAGCGCGAGGGTGAAACGGCCCTGATAGAGGGTGAGGCCTATCTGTGCGACGGCACCCGTTGGAAAGCCGTGGGCACCTACTACGCTACCGAGGACAGCCTCAGCAACTGCACCGCCAAACGGGAGGGTGAAAAGGCCTACATCGCCGACGAGGGCACAGCCCTGAAATGCATCGACGGGGAATGGAAAGAAGCTAAGGCCGCTGATCAAGGCCGAAGTGAGCCTGACGATGATTCACCAAAATCGTCATCCTCGACCCCAGATCCCCCCACGTCATCCTCGACCCCGGATACCCCCACGTCATCCTCGACCCCGATCGAGGATCTGTCTTCGTCTTCTGTCAAGGTCCCCGAACCAGAAGAAGGGACTCTCACCGACTCCCGCGATGGTCAGACATACAAGACCGTTGTCATCGGTACCCAGACCTGGATGGCGGAGAACCTGAACTATGAGGCTACGGGTTCCGTATGCCCTTTGAAAAACAGTGCCTACTGTAAAAAATATGGCAGGCTTTACCCTTCTAACATAAGTGCCACATCCCTTTGTCCAGCCGGATGGCATGTTCCGGCAATTGCGGAATGGACCGTGCTGTACAATTATGTAGATGCGAATAACGGCACGGAGGGGGTAGGCAAAAGCCTGAAATCCACCACGGGCTGGTACGAAGCAGGGACCGAAATCGAAACAAGGGTTGCCGTTGCCACTGGGGAAGACCTTTTTGGATTTTCGGCACTCCCGGCTGGTAGTTGCTGGAGTGGGAAATGCTACAGCGATGACGAGGCGAGATTCTTCGCGAGTGGAGGATATGCCTTTAAGATTTCTTACGATAGTGACATCTTTGAACAGGACGATGCTGCGAACTCTTTAACTGCTCCCAGTATTTCCGTCAGGTGCCTGAAGGGGGCTGCTACCAGCACAACAACCACTAGTTCTTCTTCGTTGGCGAAGAAGGAAATCACCGGATGTACTTGTGACGGGGAACTCACGACAGAAACTAATGACTTGGCAAGCGACAATCCTGTTGAATACACATGGAACGTTACCGGTTGCTCTAGCGAGGGCGCAGAACCCTTGAGTTATATCTGGTCGGGTTCTGTATCGGGGACCAAGAGCAGCGTGACCGCATCTTACACCAAGAAGGGCGAATATACTCCAAGTGTCACCGTGACCAATGCTGACGGCAATGCCAAGGAAGTTACCTGCCCCAGTGTTTATGTAGTTGACAGTGATAATCCCTATGATGAAATTGAATTCCCGAGTGCGAAACGATTAGGACCTGGTGGCTATTATATACCTGAATGCCCAAGGTGGACTGGAACGAACTCTTCTACGACAATTGCAACAGTAGCACTAAGTGGAAGTTCCGAAAATTGCCTTGATTGGATTGATGGTCAGCAAGTAACCGGAACAGTTAATAAATATAGCGATAGAGAACCTTGTAGTGGAAGTGTTAAGGTTGAATTTCCTCTGTATATCACAATCCCTGTGGGGGAATACATGCAATTTGAAAGTTGTTGGTAAAGTGTGGATTCACTGAATCAACCGAAATTTCAAAGAATTTAACTAATAAAAAACAAATCACTTAAACACGCCTAAAGCGTAAAGGAATGGTAAAAATGAGTAATAAAATGGTGAGTGTGAATGATTTTCCATTTGAAGCTGAACAAGGATGTTATAAATGGTGGGCTTCTAAAGATGAATTGGTTAAGTTGTTGCCAAGTTTGGGTCTTAAATTTGAACAAATTAAAGAATTTCTTGAAGAAAAGAATGGCTTTTACTGTATATATGTGGGTAAGTCTACAAATGTAAGAAAGAGACTCATCTATAATCATATAGATGGTTCTGTGCGCAATTCAACGCTTCGTAAGACAATTGCTGGGTTGATGGGGTATCAGGATCAATATGAACAGAGAATTAACAATGATTTTATTAGCAAGTTTAAAATTGAACCGATATATGTGAACCCCAAAGAAGAGAAAAAATACATAAATGAACCAATAAAAAATTCCGATAAGACTTATTTTCGCATATTGAATAGCGATGGTAATGAACATGAATTTGCAAAAAAGACAAAGGAGAAGATAAAAAAGGCAAGAGAACGAGTAGAAAAAATGTTTGAAAAGTAATCAAAATAATGGTAAGCCCAATGAAAAAACTATTCCTCCCTTTCTTGCTGACCTTTCTCCTGCTTGCCTGTGACAATGGAGACAATGGTACGGCTGCTGACAACTCCGATTTTGTGTCGCTGCAGGTAGAATCTTTTGACGATATGCCCAACTGCAGCAAGAACAGGGAAGGCGATTTGGCCGAAGTTCAGGACGAACGCAAGGCCTACCGCTGCCAAAAGGGTGCCTGGGAATTTGACCACGATGTTCTTGATACGGTCAAGACCGAAGACGAGTTGCCTGCCTGCACTGGCAGGAAGGAGGGCTATTCGTTTTTTGTTCAAATAGAACATTCCGCATATACTTGCGATGGCAAACGCTGGACTGTCATAGAGAATCGTCCCATTGGCCGCAAGGATTCCGCTGATCGTAGTGAAGATGAGAATAGGAATAATCAGGCAAATAGTTCCTCCAATTCTATTCGCAGTTCTTCGTCTTTTGACATATTTTTTAGTGCGGAGAGTAGTAGTTCCAGTTTTGTTGAATCAAGTAGCAGTTTTGATGGTAAGGACAGTAGTTACTATGACGCACAAAGAAATACTTTGACGGATTTCCGTGATGGACATGTCTACAGAACCGTTACCATCAAGGGAACGGATTACTTTGAGATTTGGTTGGCGGAAAACTTGAATCATGTGTATAGTGTAAAGCCAGCCGCAAGCGCATGCCACTATAATGATGAATCTCGTTGCTCTGTATATGGTCGGTTGTATGACTGGTCTGCGGCTTTAGATAGTGCGGGAATCTATTCCAAAAATGGCATTGGTTGTGGTATGATAAGTAGTTGTAAAAATCCCTCTTATGTAACTAGGGGCTTGTGTCCCAAAGGGTGGCATTTGCCAACTAAAGAAGAATGGAGTGCTTTAGGTGCTTTTGTGGGTGGCTCTGGTGCAACCGCAGCAAAATTGAAGTCGACCACGGGCTGGAGCGGCAGCGGTAATGGAACAGATGATTATGGTTTTTCTGTTCTCCCTGCGGGTCGAAGACCACGGGATACCAATGGTGGGTGTATGGGTGATCTTGACAGTGCCTACTTCTGGACAGCAGACGAAGCATCTAATATTGATGCATACTATGTGTACTTGGCTTCTAGCGACAAGAACGTGTATTTGTATTACAGATACAAGTCCGAAGGACTTTCAGTTCGTTGCTTGAAAGATGAGGCGTCTGAATCTAGCTCGAGTACTACAGTGTCATCTTCGTCAAGTGCGGCAAACTCGTCCAGTAGTGGCAACGGATCTGTTGGTCCTACAGGGAATCTGGTATCTTGCCAATATTCCTTGTTGTCTTTGGGGGAGTTCTGTGATGAGTTTGCAGAGAGTTATGAAAATGAATTGCGGGCTCAATGCGATGAACTTGATGGTGTCATGGGAAATGGATGCAAGGGCGGATATCGTGAAAAATGTTCTTCTGAAAAGGTGAATGCATACATATATTCAGGTAGTGTGACCTGCGATGACATGTCGTTCGATTAGATATGAAGGTAAGTCTAATGATAAAATACTTATTTGTTTTTTTGCTAACCTTTTTCCTATTTGCCTGTGACAACGGCAATAGTGGCACAGCAGTTGACTATTCCGACATTGTGTCGCTACAGACGGAAGTTTTTGATGATTTGCCCAATTGCAGCAAGAGCAGGGAAGGTGACCTGGCCGAAGTTCAGGACGAACGCAAGGCCTACCGCTGCCAAAATGGTGCCTGGGAATTTGACCACGATGTTCTTGATACGGTCAAGACCGAAGATGACTTGCCCGCCTGTACTGGCAGGAAGGAGGGCCTGTCCCTGTTCGTGCAATATGAGCACGCGGTATACACTTGTGATGACATGCACTGGAGCAAGGCGGAAAAGGGAAATGCCGATTTTGGCATTGCCGAATACGAATCCGAAGACGATTTGCCCAGTTGCTCCGACAACCGGGAGGGCTCCTTGGCCTTGATTGATGGCGATGCATACCTTTGCGAAGACAAACACTGGAACGACAAGGGCGCCTATTACGCCACCATAGACAGCCTCGCGAACTGTACTGCCAAACGGGATGGCGAAAAGGCCTACATCGCTGATGAGGGCACTACCCTGAAATGTGTTGATGGGGAATGGGTTAGTGGCGCCAGGAAGAGTTCGTCATCTACTGCAAAGGCCCCCGAATCGGCTGAAGGCGAAAAAGAAACGGGTTGGCGCGAACAGTGCCTAGACATTATCAACGAGTATCGCGCCACCGAAAACCTGGAACCCCTCGCCCTTGCAGACGAAGAAAAGCAGAAATGCGCCGACGAACAGGCCGCCGCGGACCTCAAGTCCAACAAAGCCCACGGGCATTTCAAGGAATGTGGTGAATGGGCCCAGAATTCCGGTCCCAACGCCTCCATGGCAAACGGTCGCAAGGCTGCCGACGTGGCCAAGTACTATCTGGACATGATGTGGAGCGAAAAGAAACTGGTAGAGAGCGGGGAGCGGGACCTGGACAAAGACGAGGACTACCCCTACATCGGGCACTACAAGAACATGCGGGGTGACTACACCAAGGTGGCCTGCGGTATAGCGGTATCCGAAGACGGAACTACCGGCTGGTTCAACGTCAACTTTTATTAAAAAGGATTGCAAAAATGAGAGTTACCCTTATTCTTTTTTTATTTCTCGTCTTCGTCCTTGCTGCCTGTAGCGGCGGTGGCGGAGGAGGTGTTGCAGTAAATGATTCTAATAGGATTAAACTTAGGGTGGATACCTATGAGGATTTGCCTAACTGCAGCAAGAACAGGGAAGGGGAGAGGGCAAAAGTCAAGGATAAACAAGAAATATACGAATGTACGAACGGATATTGGGAGTTAAAGGATTATTATGTGGATACCGTCATGACATTGGCAAACTTGCCGGAGTGCGAAGGCGATGTTTATTTTGCGATTTTTGTGAAGGAAAAGGAAGACCTTTATTCCTGTGTAAATGGTAACCTGGTATCATACGACCTCGCTAAATTTAAGCCTAAGGAGTACAGGAGCGAAGACGATTTACCGGTCTGTTCTAGTTCACGTAGTGATGAAATAGCCTTGGTAAACAAGGTGGCTTACCATTGCTACGATGGGCGCTGGAAAGATATGGGTATTTACTATGCCACCGAGGAAGACCTGAAAAATTGCACGGCGAAGCGTGATGGCGAAAGGGCCTATGTGGCAAACTTTCATACAACAGTTTATTGTGAAGATGGTGTATGGAATGAGGAGTGAAATGTATCGGATGGCAAAAATAATTACACTGGGTGCTACCGCAGTGATGGCCCTATTCTTGGCCGCCTGCGGTTCCGATAGTGACAGTGGTACCACCGCAAAAGACACCGAAGAGGTGTCTGTCCAGGCTGAAACCTTCGACGACCTGCCCAATTGCAGCAAGAGCAGGGAAGGGGACCTGGCCGAAGTCTTGGACGAGCGTAAGGCCTACCGCTGCCAAAAGGGTGTCTGGGAATTCGACCACGACGTTTATGATTCTGTAGCGACAGAAGACGATTTACCTGCCTGCACAGCTAAGAAAGAAGGCCTTTCATTGTTTATCGCGAGTGAACATGCAGCATACACTTGTGATGGCAAACGCTGGAGCAAGGCAAAAAAGGCCGTTGATATGCAGGAATACGAAACCGAAGAAGATTTGCCCAACTGCAGCAAGAACAGGGAGGGAGAACAGGCTTACGTAAATGACGTAAAAAAAGTCTTCGTCTGTTCCGACGGCGTATGGGAAGAAGGCAAGGCTTCAGGTTCTTCGTCTAGCGCCATTCCGGATGCCGACCCGGAATCTAGCGCCTCTAAGGTTCCCGAACCAGAAGAAGGGACTCTTACCGATTCCCGTGATGGCCGTACCTACAAGACCGTTGTTATTGGTACCCAGACCTGGATGGCGGAGAACCTGAACTATGCCTCGCTGAGTTCCTCTTGCCCCCTGGAAAAAAATTCCTATTGCGACAAGTACGGACGCATATACCTGTACGCCGCAGTAGATGGAAAGCTCTGCCCCGAAGGGTGGCATGTTCCGTCCCTTTCGGAATGGCAGACGATGTTGGACTACGTCGATGTGAACAACGGTTACGAAGGAGTGGGCAAGAGCCTGAAATCCAGCAAGGGGTGGTACGAGGTTGGAACGACAGTGGAAAGACGGGTTGCCGTTGCGGCAGGGGATGACCCTTTTGGCTTTTCGGCACTCCCGGCGGGGAGCTGCTGGAGCGGGAAATGTTACAGTGATGACGAGGCCAGGTTCTGGATTAGCAACGGCTGGGCGTACAAGATTTCCTATGACAGCGACCTGATGGAATTGGACCCCGATGTTGGCCGCACTCAATACGACGATTATGCGAGAATTTCGGTCCGTTGTATAAAGGACGGTTCGGCTGTGGTCGCCAGTTCATCTTCTTCCTCCGAAAATGCGAGCGGCGTTGGCCCGGTAAGCCAGTATGGCCAGCTGCAAACAGGGACAAACTCCAAGGGCGAGGGCCGCATTTACGGTAGTTGCAAAAACTGGTCCGCCTCCGGCAAAGAAGTGCAGGTAAAAGGATTAAGCCTGTACTGGAGTATCAACCTTGGCCAGACCAAGTCATTCTGGAACAAGACTGTCATAGATTACGTGGTGAAAAACCTGAAGGTAGAACTCATTCGCGCGCCCATGGGCGTTGACGAAAATTTCGGTGATGGAAACTATTTCTCCAATACGATGACTTATCAACAATACCTGGACCAAGTCGTTCAGGCCGCCATAGATAACGACATCTATGTCATTATTGATTATCATAGCCACAAGGCCAACGACAATGTGGCTAATGCAAAGATGTTTTTTGAAACGATGGCGCAAAAATGGGGTAGCTACGACAATGTTATTTTCGAGATATTCAATGAACCGGCCTGCTTGAAAAACGGTAGCGGGAATTGCGTGATGACTGAGTACGGTGGTGGATTCCTGCCCTGGTCAAGCATCAAAACCTATGCGAACCAGATTATACCGGTTATTCGTCAGTATTCCGACAACCTGATTATCGTAGGGACTCCGGCGTGGGACCAGCAGCCTAATGCCGCCATAGGTGAAGAAGTCACCGATTCAAAAAACAACACGGCATACGCATTCCACTACTACGCCGGAACTCACACTGTTGAAGAAGAAGGCGCCAATGCCGAGGAGGCCATGCAGGCGGGTCTTTCCGTATTCGTTAGCGAATGGGGAACGGTAAACGCAGAAGGGGACGGCAAGGTGGCGGACGCCAATGGCTCGTGGCAGACTTGGATGGACAAGTACAAGCTCTCTTCTGCGAACTGGAGCGTGGCAAGCCTATCCGAGGGGGCCTCGTTCTTTACGACTTCTGGGGCGTGGAACTACTCCCAAAGCGGGACATGGGTGAAGAACAATGTCCTTGCCAACAACCCCTCCAGTTATACCAAGTGTGCAAGGTAGGCCGTAGAAAAATCAGCAAAAGTAACACTTTCAACCCCATCGGGTGTTTCAATGGCAAATAAGTTCCCTTATTTGCTATTTTTGTTGAATTGTGAGATTCCGGTTGAAAATCTGGACCAGCTTGTTTGCCTCCCTGGCGGCCTCTCTTGCTTTTGCGCAAGGGACGGCAGGTTCCGCGCAGCCCGTTCTCGGCTCTGCAACAGCAGACTCTGCAAAGGTCGTGGGCATCGTCTTCAACGGCGTGGTGCAGGACAGTTCCTTTGCCGTGGGCGAAAAGCTCAACGTTGAAATTCTTGAATCCGGCGAGGCGCTCCAGACCACCGTGGGCACGCCTTTTAGCGTGGTGCTGCCCGAAGACACCCTCTGGAATATCTGCGTCACCAATTCCGACACGGCCGGCGCCGAGAAGGAAAAATGTTACGAACTCAAGTATGTCGGCGCTGAACGCGCCTTTTCCCAGGCCCTGGGCGACGGGTTTGTGCAGAATGAATTGGATTCTATCGCTCCCGTTGGTCGCTCCAGAATGACAAGCACAAAAGATGTCGCCCTGGAGCCTCATGGAGGCGATAGGGCCCAAAGCGACGTAGTCGCGAAGGATCCAGGCCACAAAGCCTCCGCTAGCGACATGAACGTAGATTCCCTCCTTGCCGCAGGCAACAATGGCAAGGTCACCGAACTCAAGAAGGTGGTGGTGCAGCTGCGGCGCCGCCCCAAGCGCAGCCCCGGCGAGTCCGTGGTGTCGGCCAAGTCCATCAAGCGCATGCCGAGCCTCGCCGAGGCCGACGTCATCAAGAGTATCCAGGCCCTCCCGGGAGTGGTCGCCAGTTCTGATTTCAGTTCCAAGATTTACGTTCGAGGCGGCGCCGCGGACCAGAACCTGTTTCTGTTCGATAACGCCGTGGTCTATTCTCCGGTCCATTTCTTCGGGTTGTTCAGCACATTTCTCGTAGAAGGTATCGACGACGTGAAGTTCTACAAGAGTGGTTTTCCGGCCCAATACGGCAACCGCCTGAGTTCGGTACTCAAGATGGACGGCCGCGCGGGTGGGCAAGACACCGTCGATGAATGGTTCAGCAAGAGCAGTATCAAGATAAGCACTTTCGCCGCCCAGCTCCATACCGAAGGCCATCAGGGCCCCGCCCGTTGGGTGGTGGCGGGGCGCACCACCTACATCGGCTATGTGCTGGACCTGTGCAACGCTATCGGGCTTTTGGACCTTGATCTGGACTACGAGTTTACGGACCTGCAGGGAACGTTCCTGTACAATTTGACGGACGATACCCGATTCAAGTTCAGCTTCTATGTGGGCAAGGACGAACTGTCCTTTGACCCCCTTTACGTGGACTGGGGAAACGTGGCGATTCCTCTCGGGATATACCACCGTTTTAACGGCAACTGGGATTACAATTCCACCTACGCTTTCAGCCGTTTTTACCAGAACATGGAAATATCGGACCTGATGTCCATCAGCATGAACCTGATGACCTTTTCGGGCAAGCAGTGGCTCAACTACCGCGGCGTCAAGGACCACGTGATAACCGGCGGCTACGAACTGGAATATACATACGACCGCCTGGGAGAGCGGGTTTCCGACACCAAGCTGGAAGACAAGCAGAGGCCTTTCCACCATGTGGGCTACCTGCAAGATGCCTGGAAGGTTACTCCCGATTATTTGCTGCAATACGGTGCGCGATTCAACTACCAGACGGCGGCTAAGCATTTTGGTGTAGAACCGAGGGCGTCCTTGACTGTGAACCTGGACGAAACCAAGACGGTTGAATTTTATGGCGGCTATTATTTGCAATACTTGAATTCCATCATGTTTAGCGATCAGGAAACCTTGAATGAGTTTTACTACCCGGCCACCACGGACAATTACGGCAAGCAGATGAAACCCGCTTCGTCGTGGCTGTTTGCCACGGAATACAGCCACAGGAATTTGTTCGACGGCTACGACGCCACCGTCGGGCTCTATTACAAGACCCAGAGTGACCTCAAGACATTTGCCATGGATTCGGACTCCACCGAAGACGACAGCGAGGCCTCTGCCAATTCCCAAAGCATGGTCATGGCGGATTATTTCGGCACGGCGTCCGGCTATTCTTTCGGTTACGAACTTTCGCTTCGCAAGGATAGGGGCTGGTGGTTTGGCGGAATCAACTGGAGCCAGAGCATAAGCGTTATCCGCTCCGACGACGGAACCAAAGCCTATTACCCCAGCTGGCATCAGCCCTACGCCCTGAAGCTGGATGCGGGCATCAACTGGAAGGGCGACGAGGATGCCCTGAAAAAGCACCCGGTCAAGGGCCGCTATTTCCGCTCCTCTATTGCCCTTAAGTATTCGGCGGGCATGCCCATTACGGGATACAAGGGGTATTTCTATCGGGAAGATTTGGGAAACAGGAATTATTCCGACAACATCGTGGTGGTGCAGGGTAGCCGCAATGCGGAGAGGCAAACCGACTATTTCCGCGTAGATGTGAAGGTCATCGATATCGGTCGCGAAAACAAGTGGAATTTCAGCTGGACCATCATCAACCTGACCAACCACGACAATATGTTCTACTCCTTCTACGACACCCGCGAGAACCCGCCTGAATACAACGAAATATACCAGTTCCCCTTTTTACCGATTATGTTGAGTTATGAGTATTATTTCTAGACGAGAGACGAGAGGCGAGAGACGAGAGATAGAATGTAGAACCGTCATGGCGGACCAGATCCGCCATCTGGTTGTTGTTTCTTTGGTGGGTCTTCTCGCTGCCTGCGGGGATTTTCACGGGCCCTGGGAATACTACCCCCACACCACGGAAATCTATGCAGGCGTTTACACCTACGGATACATTATGGAGGGCGAGTCCCCGCGAATCTGTTTTTCCAAGATGTATGAACTGGAAGAATCCTCGGCAGAAAACTTCGCGTTCTATGACAGCGCCAAGGTGACGGTCTTTGACACCACGGCAAAATCCGCTCCCGTGCAGCTTGTCCCCGAAACGGGCAAGCCCAACTGTTTCGTGGCGGATTCGTCGTCGGGCCTTGTGGGCAAGGCTGGCAATTCCTACAAGATGGAGGCGTTCTTCAAGTGGGACAGTTCCGGCGAAAAGGTTTCTACCACCTATAAGGCCGTTGCTACTATCCCCAAGAAATTCTCTGTCAAGAAGGTGAAAATTCCCCAGCAGGACGGCAAGACCAAGGATGTGGCCTTGAACGGCAAGGGATTTGAAACGAATTTCTTGACTTTCCCCAGGGACATGGATATCTTCAAGTTCTACACGGAACACGACAAGGATTTGGGCGGCGTGCTGGTGACGCTGACCTACGACAACGTGAACGGTGGCGAATCCATGAACACCACCATCCACAAGATGCTTTCTAGCTTCGCAGACGAAGATTCCGCCGGCTTTGTTTTCTCCCTGAGCAACAGCCTTGAAAACACCAAGAGGCTGGGGTACAACGACAATTGGACCATAGGCGGCTACAATAGCGCTGACACCATTTTCGTGTCGAACATCTCTTTCCCCATAGGGGAATCAGTGCTCCATTTTTATGCCACCGACAGCGCCTACATGGATTACGAGGACTATGTTTTGGAAGCTCTGGAAGACCCCCGGGTGGTTCCCGTGTCCAACATCGAAAACGGCATGGGCGTTTTTTCGGGCATGAAACGGGTGGACATCCCCGTAAAAATCAAGGGCGATGACTACCTGGAATTTGAATACATCAGGAGCGCCTCCTGCAAGCAGGCTGGCGACGACCCCGACGACAAGGAGGGCTGGAAAAACAGGGCCTGCAGGCTGTACCAGGATGTCTATTGCTCTGGAATGCCCTATGGGGATTCGACAGCCGGCGGCACAGATTTGGTTACGGCCAATTCGAAGGCTGGAGCCTATTTTGCGGAAGGCGACTACCTGGTGAACGAGACATGCTACCCATCCCTGGTCAAGGCCGCCATGATGCTGGATACTACCAAGTGGTCCGTGTTCCTGCCCGATACAATTGATGCCAAGGACAAGTCAAACGCCTACGCCGACGGCCTCAAGCGTTACTGCGTGGCAGGCAACTTCGAAAGCAACAAGATTGCGGACTGTTCGGCCCTCAAGAAGGATTGCCTGGAAAGCACCGAAAAGAACGACTGCCTGGAGTATTTCTGGGAGTGGTGCGCCGACAGGGACTGGGATTACGGGAGGTTCCCCCAGTGTAAATCCGCCCTGGTGAGTCGCTACTACATAGAAGAACAAAAATCCCCCGTCTTGGCGAGGGAGGTGGAGTTGATTTGTAAGCAGGACAAGCCTGCGGTTTGCAAAAACTGGTAGTCCAAACTAACATCCTAAAAATCAAGGTATTTCCCAAGGGCGGACATGCAAAATTCCGTTATTTGACGGTAGTTTGAACTCGTCCAAAGACACAACGTATTTTGGGTAACTGTCCCTGATTCTTTCTAGCGGAGCGTATTCTCTTGCAATGGTTGATTCGCCGTCCATTTTATAGGCTACCTGGATGTAAATGCGCGCATCGTTCTTGATCGCGACAAAGTCAACCTCGTATCCGTCCAATTCCCCGACATACACATCATAGCCGCGCCTGCGAAGTTCCAGATAAATGGCATTTTCAAAAAGATAACCCATTCCATAACCAAAACCTGCATACAGATAATTGTGGAACGAAAAATCGTTCATGTAGTATTTGGCAGGACCGGACAGCGAATCCTTGCCACGAATGTTGAAGCGCGGACAGGAATGTATCAAGAAGGCATTTTCCAAATACCCCGCATAGGTCGAGACAGTCTCGTAATTTGTTTTCCGCCCTTGCCCCTTAAGGCTCTTGACCACATTCGTGAACGAAATCAAGTTCGAGGCATTATTCGAAAGAAAGACAAAAAGGTCGTTCAACAGGGCGGCGTCCTTGATTCTGTAACGCTGTACGACATCGCGAAGCATCACGGAATCCTTCAGGCTTTCGACATAGTTCCGTCGCATTTCTTCCGAATCAAGGTTGAACAGTTCGGGTAAAGCCCCATGCTGAATATAATCGGTAAACGACGTTGCATTCTGCGGCTTGTCGGTCAACTCGCAAAACTCGCCAAAACTGTATGGAAACACTTCAAACCGGACATACCGGCCCGAAAGCATGGTCGAGAGTTCCCCGGAGAGAATATCCGAATTGGACCCGCTTATGAATACTTCGCAGGGCTCGGCAAAATCCTGTGAACGGGCGTTCACAAATCTTTCCCATCCATCAATATACTGGATTTCGTCAATGAAAAGATATGTCTTGCCTTGGGGCGAAAACCGGCTCTTGTAAGCAGCGTAAAGAGACTGCAAATCCTCCGCGGATTTTATGGCGGAGAATTCAAGAAATTCCTTATTGATGTATAGCGTGTTTTCGGCAGGAACTCCGCCTGCAACGATTTTTGATAGGATCTGCCGCAAGACGAAGCTCTTTCCGACACGACGCTGCCCGACAACAACCTTGACGAGGCTGTTCCCCACGCTTTTTAGGACTTTTTCCTGGTAAATATGCCGATTAAAGCCCAAAAACGGGCTGTTCCCGCCCCACAGGTTATATTTGGATATGGAATCAATAATTTCAACCATATCTTAAAATATATACAATTTTCGAAGCATTTTCAAGTGTATTTGGAAAATTTATGTTTTGTGAAAAAATCCCCCGTCTTGGCGAGGGAGGTGGAGTTGGTTTGAAGCGGCCTATACCAGGTCAACGGCGCCTGCTCACGGCATAATGATTCCTACGGCGTTTTCTTCTTCTGAAACCAAATCGTCGCCCCAGGGATCGGTGCAGATAAACCTATAGGGTTCGCAATAGGTGGCGAAAGCAGATGAAACAGCGGTGGCCATAGCGGAAGCGATAAATGCGGTTTTCATGATAGACTTCTTTTTTGTATTTTATAAGAAAAAGGTTGAAACAGGAGGCCTGTTATGCAGTCAAGACTCAAAGAAGCAGTTGTGCTCGCTATCGCCATTCTCGGGCTGGGCGCTTTCCTCTATTGCGCCATGATCCATGTGAAGGACCGCGACCGCGTGGTGTTTGTCCGCGGGCTTGCTGAGAGGGAAGTTCCTGCCGATTATGTAATATGGCCCATCGTGTTCAAGGAAGCGGGCAACGACCTTTCGGCCCTGTACGAGACGGTCCAGGCCAAGACTTTAGCCCTGGAGAAGTTCCTTTTGGACAACGGGGTCGCCCAAGAAGAAATCACCAAAGCATCTCCCGATATTATGGATACCCAGAGCGAACTGTATACCAGTGAAAAACGCCCCTTCCGCTATGTGGTGACCATGTCGCTTACGGTGGCCTCCAAGAATGTGGACAAGGTTCGCGAACTCATGGGCAAGCAGGGCGAGCTCTTGAAACAGGGTATCGCCTTCAGCGAAGGGGATTTCCGTTACCGCAAGATTTACAGCTTTAACGGGCTCAACGCCATCAAGCCCGAAATGATTGAAGAGGCCAACAAGGACGCCCGTGCTGCTGCCGAAAAATTCGCCAAGGATTCCAGGAGCAAGCTGGGTAAAATCAAGACGGCAACCCAGGGGCTGTTCTCTATTGAGGACCGTGACGAAAATACGCCCTTTGTCAAGAAGGTTCGTGTGGTCACCAACGTGCAGTATTTCTTGGAAGACTAGTCGTTAACGGCGTGATTGAAAAATGAAGTTCAAGAGCATTGAAAAAATCCATTCCGGAAAGTTCATTACCCGTTACGACCTCCATTACGAAACGGCAAGCGGCAAGCCGGTTACCTACGAGATGATCAGCCGTGAACCGAACGTCAAGAGTATTGAAGACCTGCGGCGCCACAAAAATAACGCTGTGGTCCTGATAATGCACGACGAGTCCGGCGAAAAACTGCTGCTGTGCAAGGAATTCCGCATGGCGGTGGGGGAGCAGGTGGTGAATTTCCCTGCGGGACTCATAGACGAGGGCGAAACGGTAGAGCAGGCTGCTGCCCGTGAACTGCGCGAAGAAACGGGTCTAACCCTTTTGCGCATAGACGAAACCTGGAAAGAAAGTTATTCCGCCATCGGCTTTGCCAACGAGTTGAACGTGGTTGTGGTCGGTGTAGCCGCTGGTGAAATCAGGCCCAGCGATTCCGAGCGTGAAGAAATCGATGCCGCCTGGTACAGCAAGGAACAAGTGCGGCAACTGCTAAAGACGGAGCGCTTTGCGGCGAGAACCCAGGCTTATTGTATCCTGTGGAGCAGAAGCTAGTCTTTCTCTTATTCGTTGATGGAGAATAATTTTCCCGAAAGCATCAGCCGGAGGGACTTTGCAAGAGAAGGCTTGTTCAACAGTTTTTCCGTATCCACGTCCTTCTTTTCGCCGTCTATGTCAAAGGCCAGAGTGGCGCCGTTGTCGGTAACATCCATTTTGACCTTCGCTCCCATGACAATGGGAACATTTACGTCGTCGTGGCCTGCAGGGAACCCGCACAGGACAGGGATGTTGTATTTCTTCAGGTACTTGGAAAGCATTTCCTCGGTGGTTTCATAATTCAGGTCCGTCCCGGAATCTACGAATTCTCCGAGGACAACGCCCTTCACGTTTTCCATGACGCCGTGAAGTTCCAGTGCGTTGAACATGCGGTCGATGTTGTGCAGGGATTCGCCCACTTCTTCCATGAACAAGATGATTCCGTCGCCGGAGAACACGTCGATGTCGCTGGCACCTACCAGCGGAACGAATGTGGCCATGTTGCCGCCCACGAGAATCCCTTCGGCTTTTCCCTTTTGGTTGAACTTGTGTTTGGGAACCTTATAGGTAGGCACGGTGCCCTTGAGCAGATCCCGCAAGAGGGTGCTGTTGTCGTCCTTGCCGCGGGTCTTTCCGATAAACGAACTCATGGTGCCGTGGATGCTCATGACGCCTGCCTTGGTTTCCATGGCATGCAGGGTGGTAATGTCGCTGAACCCGATGAGCCACTTGGGATTGTCCGTCACCAGCTTCAGGTCGATAAGGTCCACCAGCTGGATGGTGCCGTAGCCGCCACGGTTGCTCAAGATGGCCTTGATGCTGGTGTCCTTGAGGGCTTCGATGAAGTCGTCGGCCCGCTCCTGGGCGGTGCCTGCATACTTGCCCGCGTCCAGCTTGCCCACGTTCTTGCCGATAACGGGTTCAAAGCCCCATTCCTTCAAGACGGCCGCCGTGTTCTGGATGTTCGAATCGGGAGTGGAGTAGGAGGGCGAAAGGAGTGCCACCTTGTCGCCTTTTTTGAGGAAGGCGGGGGCAGTGCATTCGGCAAGGGAATCCGCCTTGCCTTGGTCAGAGGCGCTGCTGGAGCTGTCGTTGGAGCAGGCGGTAAACAGGAGCCCGGAAAGGGCGATGGTCAATGCGGCGCAGACCGCGCTACGGAAGTAATTAGTTCTAAACATGGACTTACCTTTGTGCACAATATAGAAATATGGGGCAAAAGTTGATTATTTCCAGTGTGACGGTGACATTTTTTACAGGTTCAGGTGTTTTAAATATGTAATTTTGGTGCAACTTAACGCAGAAGAATATGACAAGATTGAAATTTTTGCCCTTTGTCCTTTTGGTGCTGTTCCTTTCGGGATTGGCCCTTGCCGATTACGATTCGGAAATCCGAGACCTGAAACAGCAAAAGGAAAAGCTGAATTCCGAAATCCAGAAGCTGACCCGGCAGATAGCCTCTACGGATTCCCTGCTTAGGGCGGATGATTCCCGCTACAAGAAGTTGCAGGCCCGCTATAGCGAAGATTTGGAGCGCCGCCGCGCCGAAATCGACAGTCTGAACGTGAAAATCCGGGGCGTGGCCGCTCAGCTGCAAGATGAACGGCAGAAACAGGCCCACGCCAAGAACCGAAACGACAACGTGGCCGCCAAGCGCAAGGCCTTGCGTTCGGCCATGCTTTCTATATGCAAGCAGCTGGAACGGCAGGTGGCCATGACGGTCCCTTGGGAGCGGGATGCCAGACTGGAACGGGTTCGTTCTCTCGCTCGGGATATCGAAAGCGGGAGCGCCGCCGAAGAAGAATGTTTTTCCCGTATCAAGGCGGTTATCCAGCAAGAAATCAAGTTCGGCGACGAGGTGGCCATTGTGAACGCGCCCCTTACCCGCAAGAACGGCGAATTGATTAACGCCCAGATTCTGCGGATTGGCAACCAGTGGATGGTCTATAGCGACGAAAACGGCACCGTTTACGGAAACCTGGTGCGCCGCGCAAGCAAGGGCAAAATCACCTACGAGTGGAACGAAAACCTGGAACTTTGGGAACGTGAAATTATCCGCTACGCGATAGACGTGAAACTGGCCAAGAAACCGCCCCAGATTATCGCCATGCCTGTCACCCTTTCTGTGGTAGGAGGCGAGAGATGAATTCGGAATTCGGAATTCGGAATTCGGAATGGCTGTCAAGAACAATGATGGCTCTATTCCTGTTGTTTATTATGCCAAACCTCTCTTGGGGTGCAAAAAAGAAGGACGCCGAGGAACAGGCCCGTATCCAAGACTCCCTGAAGCAGGTGGAAATCCTGAACCTTCAGCGCGAAATCGAAAGCCTCGCCCGTATCCGCTTGCAAAAAGCCGACTCTCTTGAAAAACTGGAAGCAGCCCACTGGAGCAAGCGTTATGCCGAATCCCAGCTGACCGAGGAACATCAGGTGGAGACCCGCGAACTGGACGGTCGCTACACAAAGCTCTCTACGGATCTGGGCCGCGTAAGCGAAGAAGTCCAGGCCAGCAAGGATGTTACCGCCGAAGCCGAAGAAACGGCCAAGGCCGAAGAAGATGCCTTCGAGGCTTTTAACACCCAGGTGCGCCTTTCCATAGACAAGTCCTTGGACGAGATTACGGGAGATTACCCCGTGGGCATGGGGGAGAGACTTATTTCCCTGAACAAGGCCCAGCGGGAAATGGCAAAGAAAAAGCCGAACACCTTGCCTGCCCTGAGGTATTATCTGAACGATCTGCTCGCCCGACACGAGATGACCTATACCCAGTCTTTCGGTCCTGAAAAGTCCCAGGTGGGGAGCCGCACCGATGTGGAGGTTTACCGCATGCGTCTCGGGACGGTGTTCCTGGGCGAGGCGGCCACGGACAACGGTGAGATTCAGGCGCTCCTGCGGACGGGCGCCTTGCAGGGCAAGCGCTACGAATGGAATGCCACGCTTCCTGCCGACATGGCGGAATCGATTCGCGGGGCCATCAACAATGCCTATTCGGGACTTTCCAAGTCGAACACGGTCCAGGTGGATGTCCCGATGGACTTGCTCCAGAACAAGGCGATCAAGAATTCCATCAGCAACAAGGGCGACGAATCGCTCAAGACGCAGTTTGCGGAATGGTTCAAGAAGGGCGGTATCGTGATGTATCCGCTTTTCTTGGTGGCGTTCTTTGCCCTGCTCCTGGCAGCGGAGCGCTTTGTTGTGCTTATGTATCGCGGGCACTTGGGTAAGCGTTTCATGGCGCGCCTGAATATGCTTGTCCAGAACACCCGTTACGAAGAGGCCGCCAATCTGTGCCTGCAGCGTGGCACGAGTCTTGCCATGGTTCTTTTTGCGGTGCTCAACAAGGCAAACGACACCCGCGAAAATGCGGAACGTTCCTTGCAAGAGGCCCTGCTTCGGGAACAACCCAAACTGGAACGCCGCATGGGACTCTTGGCCGCCATGGGCACCATCGCTCCGCTTCTTGGACTTTTGGGAACGGTGACGGGTATTATCACCTTGTTCACCGTCATTACCGAGGTGGGCACCAACGACGCCCGCGTGCTTGCCGGCGGTATCTCCGAAGCCCTGGTCACAACGGAAACGGGCCTTGTCATCGCCATTCCCGTGATGATCATCCACGGACTTCTGAGTGAAAAAATCGAGAAGGTCACCAGCGAACTTTACATGCAGAGCATGGCCCTACTGAACAGGATTTTCGACAAGGAAAAATGAGCAATTCCTTCTATGTATTCGTTGAATCCCTGAAAAGCACGTACCAGGCCGGTGGCGTGGTGATGCTCCCCATTCTGCTGGTGGGAACTGTCGGATTCTACTACCTGTTTTACAGCTGGTTCCGTATCGGCTCTGACTTTTTCAGGCAAGATGTCCAGAAGGTCATCAAGAACCTGCGTCACGACCTGAATGAAGGCGGTGTCGAAAAGGCCATGTCCCGGCTGGAAAAACGCCGTGGAATTTTGGCCAGCGAACTCCGTTACGCCATTGAACATGCGCAAAAGAATCCCGAAGGATTCCGCGACATTATGCAGGTGCGCATGCTGGGGACGCTACGCCACATGGAAAAGGGAAGCCACATCGTGGCGGTAATGGCGGCGGCGGCCCCGCTGCTTGGCCTTTTGGGAACGGTGACGGGCATGGTCTCCACCTTCGAGGTAATTACCCTTTACGGAAACCAGAACCCGGTCCTTATGGCCGACGGAATTTCGGAAGCCCTTATTTCTACCCAGAGCGGGCTCCTGGTGGCGTTCCCCTTGACCTTGCTGAAGCAGCGCCTGGATGAACGTGTGGAAATTTTGACCCAGGACTTGAAACTCGGGGCCACGATTATTGACAATTATTTTGTAGGGTAATTATGGAATTCAACCTGCCGAGCAGAAAGAAAAAGGATATGGGCATCGAGATGGGCCCCCTGATGGACATTGTGTTCATCTTGCTTATCTTTTTTGTGGTTACGTCGTCCTTTACCCGCGAAACTGGCGTGGATGTGACCAAGCCACAGGCCCAGACGGCAAGCCAGCTGGAAAAGGAAAACCTGCTTATTGCCATTACCCGCGAAGGAACCATCCACATGAACGAGCGCCAGGTGGACTTGGCAAGCCTGCAGGATATCTTGAAACAGTCCCTCTCGAAAAATCCCGACAGGGAGGCCGTGGTCATTGCCGACAAGGGGGCAGAAACAGGCGTGCTGGTGCAGGTCATAGACATGTGCAACTTGGCCGGAGTCAAGAAGGTGTCCATCGCGGCCCAAGCGGAATAGTTTCGATGTGTAATGTGAAATGTGGAATGAGTGTAAATGTGTCATCTTCGTCACGGAACAGGTCCGGGATAAACTGGCGAGGATCTACTAGACGATTCTTTCGCCACTCACAACTCACAACTCATAACTCATAACTACAATGCGTAAGATTCTAAGGAAAATAATCAAGCGGTCTCTGCTTCTCCTGGCGGCGGTGCTTTGTAGCCTGCTGCTGGTATTTTCCGTGACTCTTGCCAATATGTTTCTGACCGGAAAAATCTTCCACGAAAAAAAGTACACCAAGACGGAAGTCTCCGTAAAGAAGGTGGAAGAAATGGAAAAGAAGGTGGAAAAGAAAAAGCCTTCCCGCAAGCCGGAGCGACAAAAGACCACCTCCCGCACGCCCAAGGCGGGCCCCCGTCTTGCCATGAACTTGGGGGTGGCTTCGGGGACGGCAGGGGCGGCCATTAACGAAGAACTGGTGGCGGATTTCCGCGGGGGCGCCATGTCCAGCGAAAAGGGTGATGTGGACAAAAAGCCCGAAAGCAAGTCCATGCCCAATTTCCAGGTGCCGCCGCAAATTCGGGACCGGGAAATTGACGCTACGCTTCGCCTGAGTTTCTGTGTAGACGTGGGCGGGCGCGCCTATGATATCCGCGTTATCGAGGAATCTCCTGCAGGTTCTGGGCTTGCTGCCGCCGGTCGCGAAGCCCTTGGCCGCATGACCTTTTCCCCTGCAGAAAAAGACGGCAAGGCGGTGGCGTTTTGTGGAATGGAACAACCTTTCGAGGTGAAGTTTAGGGATTAGTGGTATGAGCTATGAGGTCGCTCGCGTTCGCGAGCTTTGGGGTATAAGTAACGGCAAACATGGTTTGTCGCGGCTCTCGCTTCTGTCTTATATCATCATATTTTTTGCCATTCCTGTTTTTGCTGCGCAGTCTTCTTACGACCTGCTGGAGCGTGCCAACGCCCTTTACCGTAACGGAAAATTCAACCAGGCCATCATCCTATACCACAAGGCCGAAGAACGTGGTGCCGATCCCACGGCCACAAGTTTCAATATCGCCAATAGTTATTACCAGATGGAAAAATACCCCGAGGCGGCGGCCGCCTACCGCAAGGCGGTGGATTTTTCGGACGGGGCGTTTTCCCCTGCGCTGTTCAATATGGCCAGCGTCTATTTCCGCCTGAAGCAATATCCCGAATGTATCGCCGCTTACCACAGGGCGCTGAAGCTGGAGCCGAACAACATTTCGGGATGGCTCTACCTGGGGGAGGCCTACAGCAAGGTGGGCGACAAGGTGGGGGCGCTCCGTTCGGTAGAAAAGGCCTACCAGCTGGACCCTGACGACCTGAGCATCGTCTATCAGCTTTCGGAGGCGAACATCGCCATGGACGATTACGACCGTGCTGTAGAAATTGTCCGCAAGGGCTACACGGCACACCCCGAAGAAGTGGATTTTCTGGTCTATCTCGGGGATGTTTTCCGCATGAACAAGCAGTATGAACAGAGCGCTGGTCATTACCGCGAGGCCTTGGGCGTGCGCCCTGACGACGTGAATGTCATGTACAAGCTGGCCGATGTCTTGGCCGAAGACAACAAGCCCTTTGTGGCCATGGACATCCTGAACAATATCTTGCAAATCAAGCCGGACTTTTCCGATGCCGCCATTTTCCTCGGGAACCTGGCCTACGACACCAAGTTCCTGGACCGTGCTGAATATGCCTACGAACTGGCGGCCAAAAAAGGAAACGCCGAAGCTATTTATGGTCTCAAGAATATGGCCTACGATGCCATGGCGAAAAAGCGTACCGACGAGGCCCGCCGCCTATTGCTTTTGGCCCAGAAATACTATCCGGCGGATCAGTCCCTAAAGGCGGACTTGCTGGAACTGGAACAGTAGTTCGCCAGTTTTACAAGAGCTACACCGCCGAAAGCAGCAGTATAGCCAGCACCTGCCCGCTTAAAATTCGGAGCAGCATGGTGAGCGGATAGACTGACGCATACCCGATGTTCACCGCTTCGCTGTCCGCCTGGCTGTTGGCAAAGGCCAGGGCCGGCGGGTCCGTGGTAGCGCCTGCCAGCACGCCGCAGAGCGAAAGGTAGTTCACCTTGAAAACCAGGTGCCCCACCACTGCCATGATGGCAAGTGGGAAGAAGGTGATGATGGCCGCAAGCCCCATGTAGTAGAGCCCGTCGCCGTTCAAGAGCACTTCGAAGAATTTGATGCCTGCGTTCAGACCCACGCAGCTCAAGAAAAGCGTAAGGCCGAATTCCCGGAGCATCAGGTTGGCGCTGTTGGCCATGAAAAAGTTTAGCGGTCCGATTTTGCGCTTGCGGCTTAACAGGATGGCCACAATCAGCGGGCCGCCCGCAAGCCCCAGCTTTAGCGGGGTAGGCATCCCGGGAATGGCGAAGGGAATGCTTCCTACGATGACTCCCAAGAAAATGCCCAAGAACGCGGGCAGGATTTCGGGATGGTCCAGGGCGGTGAGGGAGTTGCCCAGTTTTTTCGCGACGATGTCGAGTCCAGAGGCGGGGCCTACGATTTTCAGCTTGTCGGCAAACTTGATGCGCAAATCCAGTCGGCCCGTAAACTTGAACCCGCTCCGGGTCACGCGACTTACGGTCACGCCAAAGCGTTCCGCCAGAGCCAAGGAGCCGATGGTGCGGCCCAGTATTTTCTTGTTGGTCACGAGTACGGTCCTCACCTGGATGGGTTCCGTATTCTTGGCGGGAATGGCGGTGATGGGCGTGTCCAGGCGCTTGCCGATAATCTTTTCCATGGCGGCTACGGCCTCGGGCATGCCTACGATGTGCACCTTGTCGCCTTTCTCGATGATGGTCTTTCCGTTGGGGGTAAAGATGTTTTCGCCCCGCAAGAGTCGAGTCACCACCACGCCGCTAGAAATCAGGTCCGGGATTTCTTTCAGCATGATTCCGTACAGGTTCTGGTTATCTACCGTAAGGCTGCAGGATTCGATTTCCTTGCTGGTGGCGGCGATTTCGTCGGCGTAGTCGGTTGCCGCCTTGGCGGGGTCCTGCCGGAACACGAGCCGCACGAGTAGCATTACGAGAATAATTCCGATGACGCCGAAGGGGTAGGCCACCGCATAGCCGATTCCCGTCAGGGATGTATCTACGCCGGCGGCGGCAAATGCGGAATTGGCGGCTCCCAACGAGGGCGTGTTGGTCACTGCACCGCAGAGCATGCCGATAAGCACGGGCACGTTGTCGTGCATGCTGGTAAAGAAGTAGAGGCAGAGGGTCACCACAACGCCCAGCAGCACAATTCCTACAGACAGAATGTTCAGCACCAGCCCGTGCCTACGTATGGAATCTATGAATCCGGGACCCACCTGCATGCCGATGGTATAGACGAACAGGATAAGGCCGAATTCCTGGATAAAATGGAGTACATTTCCTTCGACGCGGAGCCCCAAGTGCCCAAGCAAGATGCCCACAAAGAGCGCTCCTGCACCGCCAAGGCTAATGCCCTTGACCTTGATTTTTCCGACCATGAGGCCGACTGCCGCCGTGAGGGCAATCGCCACAACTTGTTGCCCTACCGAGGGCTGGGTGAATAGATTGATAAGCCAGGTCATAGTTAGGGAATAGGGGTTAGGATCTAGGGGTATGAGGGCGGCACTTCGTGCCTGTGAGGAGTGAGCTCGGTCGCCAAAGGCTCCCTTTGAGGTGTGAAATGTGGAATGTGAAGTGTGTGATGAAGGATGGTGAGGTTCGAGGCTAGGAGCCCCAGTCAAAAATAACAACTAACTCCACCGGAGGGGTGTAGCTATTTCTTGATGCAGCGGACAGAGGCGAAAATGTTCTTGTTGAAGTGCTCGTAGGCGATTCCGGAGTCGGTAATGCGGACAAGGTAAGCCCTGGAATCGTCGTAGCTGTCGCTTGTCCAGAAGCTGGCGCTTACGCCCTTGTCGGCGAAGTTTCCGTCGTAGTACTTGAATCCGGCGAAGAGGGCGCTAAAACCGTTGGCGCTTTTGAGTGCGGCGGGCTCGCTTGTGCCGAAGGCAGCCTTGAAGTCTTCTACGGTGGGGAGCGCCCAACCGGTGGGGCATACGTTACCCGTTGCAGAGGCGAAGGTGTACAGGCGTCCGTCCGTATTGCAGTTGTCGTGGTTGTTGGCGTAGCACACGCTTGAATCCGGAGTAAACACGTCCAGGTTTTCGGCCATCCAGGTCTTTCCGCCCAGAGTTACGGTCTTGTAGGTCTTTTCGGGGCAGGCGAGAGTGTGGCCGGCCTCGTTGTAGGCGCAGTCCCGGTTGTCGTTGCAGGCGGTAAAGACAACGGCGGTGAATGCGACGAGGGCTGTGGTGGCAAGTGTTTTAAGAACCGATTTCATGAGAACTCCTTTGAATGTGCCTTGGGGCTTTTTTTGTTTTCGGTGACAAAGATAAAACATGATTTTGATATTGACTAATAAATAATTTTTTCGTTTTTAATCACTTTTTTTGATGATTTTTTCAAAAATCCCTGTTTTACCCTTCTGTATCCTGATTTTATTGTTTATATTTGTGTTATAAAAATTTTTGATGAATTGGAGTTTTTATGGAACTGACCCATATCAAGTACTTTCTGGAAGTGGCCCGAACCGAACACGTGACCCAGAGCGCCAAGAACCTGTGCATTGTGCAGCCCGCATTGACTCACGCCATCCACAAGCTAGAAGACGAACTGGGCGTCAAGCTTTTCAAGTCCAGCGGCCGTAACATCAAGCTTACCGAAGCGGGTGATTACTTCTACAAAAAGGTGAAGCCCCTCTACGAAGACATCGAGGCCCTGCCCGCCCGCCTTCGCGCCAAGTCCGACAAGCAGGCCATTACCGTGAGCCTAAAGGTCTTAGCGGCTTCTTCCTTTGTGACCAATGCGGTTATCCAGTACAAGAAAGACGCTCCGGCGCTCCGTTTTTATCTGGTGCAGAAAGAGGAATCGTCCCTGTACGACATTTCCATCCAGACTTTCGCCAATTACCGTCCACAGGAAAATCCCGACGAAGAGGTTTTTGTCTGTTCCGAGAACATCTACCTCGCCGTTCCCAATACGGCGGAATACAAGAAGCGGGACAGTATTTCGCTGCATGAACTGGGCGACACCAACTTTATCGGCCTGTACGGTTCCAAGCAGCTCCACACCATCTGTGAAGATTACTGCAACCGCATTGGTTTCCAGGCCCACCTGATTTTCGAAAGCGACAACGCCCTTATGGTCAAGGACGCCATCGCAGGCGGCCTGGGCGTGGGATTCTGGCCCGAGTTCTCTTGGGGCAAGGTGGACAATCGCAGAATCAAGCTCCTGAAGATTACCGATATCGAATTCAAGCGCGACATCGTGGTGACGCTTCTCCGCGGCAAGCAGGACAACTCCCACATCGAAGGATTCTACAAGTTCCTGGTCACCCAGCTGAGGCGTTCCGCTGGCCGCAAGAAAGAGCAGTAATAGCTATTTTTGGCAGCCATGGAAAACAACTCGACAGATTGTGCGGCAAAGCCAACTGCCTCCAAGCCGAACTACTTTCCGGCTATTGACGGGCTTAGGCTTTTGGCTAGCGTGAACATCGTGATGCTCCACCTGGGCAGTTCCAGCGCGCTGAATTACATGCAGGACTGCAAGTGGCTCATGCCCATCATCAGCGCTCCTGCCTTTGCGGCGGGCATCTTCTACGTGTTTGCGGGATTCTTGTTTGCAAGCAAGTTCAGCGATCCGGAACGGCGCATCCCCGTGATTCCCTTCATGTTCGCCCGCATCGCGAAACTCTACCGTCTGCATTTTTTCATGACGCTCTTGATGTTCGTGGTGCTGGTGTTCAAGTTCAGCGGCTACACCCACCTGCCAGGGCTTTCTGAAATCGGCGACTGCGCCTCGGCGGGTCTTGCCAAGATGACCCACCCCTGGCGGAGCCTGTTTTTGCACCTTTCCCTCACTTGGTCCATTGTGCCTGACCTGGGCATGAAACTGAATGAGCCTTCTTGGTCATTGACCAGCTTTTTTATGTGCTACGCCATCACGCCTTGGTTCAGCCGCTGGCTTTTCCGCCAGAACTACCGCACGCTCTGGGTGCTGTTCGGCACGCTGTTTATTCCAGGAATTCTGTGGGCAGTTTTCTTCGGGGCTTCCGACAACCTGTGGTTCAGCGGCTACGAGGCCAAGTACCGTTTCTTCCACATCTTCGCACCGGTCCGTATTTTTGAATACCTGTTCGGCATGGTACTTTTCCGCCTGTACAGCGAGGGCGGGTTCGATTTCCTCAAGAAGAAATTTGCAAGCGGCATTGCCCAGGCGGTGATTCTTGCCGCCATTTACGGGAGCCTGTTCCTGCTTCGGCCCGAATGGAACCCCGGCGTGAACTATTTCTTCCATCACAGCCTCCCGATTCTGCTTTACGGGCTGTTCCTGCTTTCGCTCCTGAGTGGCAAGGGATTTGCGGCCAGGTTCTTCTGCATTCCGCTGGTCCGCAAGGTGGGCCGCGCCAGTTTCTACCCCTACTTGATCCACCTGCCGATTATCACCATCGCCTGGGGCATTTGCAATCTGAACAAGCCCTTGAATACCTTGATCCTGATGGTCTTCATCTATACCGTCAGTACCCTGTACATGGAATTCAAGACCTGGCGCCGCAAGCGTGCCAAGGCGAAAGCGGCTGGGAAGTAGGAATCAGAAAAGCCCATGGAGACAATCCATAGGCTTTTGATATATCGGCTTGAACCGGACTTTTACTGTTTTTTGTTCAGCGTCTCGATTCTTTCCTGAAATTCAGCGACCTTTTCTGCAGACAGGCCCATTTCGCGTAGGACGGCTATAGAGTCAGCACGTTCTTCCTTGCGACCCTGGCTGAATCCTTCGGTCTTGCCTTGGGCGAAACCTTCGGTCTTTCCCTGGACGAACCCTTCGGTACGGCCTTGCACCCTGCCTTCAGAAAAACCGATTTCGTGTTCTGCTTTCAAGTCCGTCATATTCTTTACCTCGGCATTGAAAAGTTCTTCTACAAAGTTAATCAATTTCACAGAATCAAGCAAGTGCCGGAATGTTTCGTTCTGCATAATCTTTTCGGGAACGGGCTCTTCTTTGATAATCACCTTGATGGCACGAAGCCACTGCGCCGCCTCGGAATTGTCGCTTGCGGTGACTCCCGCCTTTTCGAGCTCGAAAAACTTGTCGATTTCAACAAAAATCTTCTGAACTTTAGGGAAAAATTTTTTACCGTGACACATTTCATCGACGTGGTGGATATATTCTGTGGGCTCTTCCGGGAACATCTCGAAATCGAGAAGTCCAAGAAAGTAGATGCGGGGTAGTTCGTATTTTTCGCTGGTGTGCACTTGGTTTTCGATGACGCGAGAGATGTAGTATTCTACTCGGTCACGGAACAAGTCATCCCCCTGTTGTTGCACCTCCACCAGCACCTTTTCGCCGGCATTGGTCGTGCCGATGATGTCCAGGATACAGTCTTTTTTGTTGAATACCCCTGGGAATTCCTGCATTTCGAGTGAGATGTCCTTGATGGCGTCGTCGCCCTGCAGACCCAGCATCGCGTTCACCAGCGAGATGAGAAGCGAGTGGTCCTTTTCCTCGGCGAAAACAATCTTGAAAATGCCGTCGCTAAGGATGTAGGCATATTTGTAAAGTTCCTGGTACTTGAGGAGGTTGTTCTTGTCCATTTCCATTGCCTTGAGCAAGGAATAGTGTTGTGTTCGATTCATGGATTGCTCCTGTATGGTTGTTGAGGTGTGTAAACAGGAGTATGTGTCGAATGAACGCAGAACACCTGTTCACAAACCTGTTTATGACAGATTGATGAAGTCCACAAATGTGGACGGTGCTCTACGTTAATCATCATGGGGCCGACCCCCACAGGGATAGCTGTCTCACGAATTGCCGGTTGTCTTGACCTGCAAAGGGTGGACGATGTCAAGCAGAGAGTTAAACGGCCCGCCCGAATCGAATACGCTGTCAGCGGGATTGATGCTAAGACAATAACAATATACAAAAAAAAATAGGGGATTGGGTCTAAGGAGCCGTAAAATTGTATATTGTGTCCGAAAAGATTTTTCGGAGTCAAGATGGATATCGGTTCGTTACATTTTCAGAATCCCGAAGCCTTTTGGCTGTTGCTGCTTGTTCCTGTGCTTGTGGCGCTCTACGTTTACCGCCAGCAGCGTCGCAAGAGCACCATCAAGTTCCCGGCCCTGGCCATAGCCAAAAAAGCATCGCCTAGCCACCGGGTGCGCATGCGCCACATTGTGCCGGCGCTCCGCCTTGCGGCCCTGTGCTGCTTTGTGGTGGCACTTGCCCGCCCGCAAAATGCCACCGAGGTGGAGTACACCAATACCGATGGTGTGGATATTATGCTGGTGCTGGATGTGTCGGGTTCTATGGGCACGCTGGACATGTTGACCCGCACGGAACAGGCGAAACTCGGGGTTTTAAATGCTGAAAGAATATACAAGTCCGGAGACTACTGGAAATATACCCGCATGGGTTATGCTCAGCAGGTTATTGCGGAGTTCATCCAGAAACGGCATGGTGACCGCATTGGCCTGTCTGCCTTCGGTACGAGGGCTGTGACATTGTGCCCTTTGACTCTAGATTATGGGAGCTTGTTAGAAATACTCGGAGCGTCGGATGATTTATCGAGGGACTCATCGATGCAGCTTACGGCTTTGGGTGATGGGCTTATGACGGCTCTCGCTCGTTTACAAAAATCTGAAGCAAAGTCAAAAGTTGTAGTTTTATTGACAGATGGCTCGGACAATAATAGCGCAGTTCCGCCTGTTCGTGCTGCTGAGGTAGCGCAGTCTTTAGGAGCGAAAGTATATACAGTTGGTGTTGGTAAAAGAAAAGGAAAATATCTTGACTTTGGAAGAAATCCTTGGACGGGTGAAATCTCGTGGATAGAAGAGGATATTACGCCTGAAAAAGGAGTCGACGAAACCACCCTCAAGGCGGTGGCGCAAAAGACCGGCGGAAAGTTCTACCGGGCCGAAAACAAGGAACAGCTAGAAGAAATTTATTCCGAAATAGACCAGCTGGAAAAATCCGAAATCGAGACGGTGGCCTACGCTCGCTACGCCGAAAAGTTCTACCCCTGGCTTTTGGTGGGTGCGCTCCTCATTCTGCTGGAGCTGATTCTTGCCAACACCCGCTTTGTGCGGATTCCGTAGGCTACTCCCCATCTACTGAAGGTTTGTAGCAGTTCCTGGTGCAGTTTTCGATTAGATCGTCAACCGTCTTGGTGGTGGGCGTGCCGAATTCGGACCAGTAGATGGAGAAGGTAATGGGCCACGGACCCTGGGCAAGTTCTTCGCTGGTGGCGCTGGTGGCAATCAGCCTGTTGGCCAGAGTCTCTATCTCGGAGAAATCGTTACATTCGGTAACAATGGCAAAAGACGAAGTGCTGTAACGGGCGATAAAAGACCCGCGATTGATGCATTGCTGCCGTAGGAACGAGGCCATTTTTTGGAGGGCTATGGCTGCGGCCACACCCCCGTATTTCTTTTTCATGGCCTTGAACTTGTCGATGTCGATTTTCACAAAAAACAGTCTCTTGGCAGGGTTCTGTTTTTGGGTAATGGCATCCAGGTAGTCTGCAAGTTTGTTGTCATTGTTGAGCTTGGTGATTTCATCGACGGTAATTCTCCTGCGCAACGAGGTCAGGTGAATAAATAGAGTGACGATGACAAACGAGGGTGACGTGATGGGCATATCGTAGAATTTGGCCTGTACCACAAGCAGAAGCAGGGGGAAAGCCATGGCTCCCGAAAGCAGGTAAAGGCTACGACGGCGAATCCTGTTGGTGCACTTGCGGGCCTTGGTCAGGCACAGGATCGACGCGGATACCACATAGACAATCGTCAGGATGTTCAGCAAAATCCACACATGGGGTCTCATGTCGAGAGGCGGTTCTGTCAGGTTGCTCAAGACATCTATGATGGCCATGGCACTTACCACAAGGCTTGGCAACAATATGGGGATGAACTTATTGCGAAGGTGGTAGGTGCTTGTGGACGTAATAAAGAATACGGTCAGGAACCAGGAACAACCCATGCAGATGCAGGTGACGATCTTGAGGCCGTTGATAATCTTGATGACGGGGATGTAAGTGGAGGGAATGAACTGTCCTGTAGAATTCAGGACGCAGAAAGCGATGGACAGGTCCACCAGGTATCGGAAAACGTGAACTTCTCTGAGGCGGGAGGCCCGCTCCGTGATGCCATAACGCACCATCAGGAGAATGGCGATGCTTATGAGATCGATTTCGACTACAAAGGGATTGATTTCCATAGATTTACCCTATAATCCAATAAGTAAAATATATCTTTTTTTTAACAAAAAAGTCATCGCCCGCAAATAAATGTGATTTTTCCCGTTTTTGGGGTCATTTTTTTGAAAAAATGGGGCGAAAAAGCCCTTTTTTTGTATATTCATGGGTATGCGGGCCCTGCCCCGCGCCGTTTTTTTTCTGGAGTCTGTCCATGCGATTTGCGGAACCGAGCTTTTTGTGGGGACTTTTTACCCTGCCATTTTTTGCCCTTTTGTTCTATTATGCCTTTTACCGCCGTAAAAAACTGGCGGAGCGGTTCGTGTCCCTTTCCATGCTGCCCAAGCTTTCGACCAGCGTGTCTCCCTGGCGGAGGCTTGCCAAGGTTCTGATCCTCCTTTTGGCGATTGCCTTTTTGTTCGTTGCCCTTGCAAGGCCCCAGTGGGGCCATAAGCTAGAACACGTGGAGCGTCGCGGTCTGGATTTGGTGCTGCTGCAGGATATTTCCCTTTCCATGCTGGCCGAAGACATCAAGCCCAACCGTCTGGTGCGTAGCCGTCACGAGATTGCCTCGTTCCTGGAATCTCTCACCGGCGACCGCGTGGGTCTAGTGGCCTTTAGCGGCGAGGCCCAGGTGATGGTGCCTCTGACACTGGACTACGGAACCGTGCAGATGATGCTTCGGGAACTGGAGCCGGGCTGGCTCATGCCGGGAACGAACCTGGAAAAGGCCATCCGCAAGGGGATGGATTTGTTCCGCAACTCCGGCGGGGCGGGCAAGTATTCGGTAATGGTCCTCATGAGTGACGGCGAAGAGCTTGAAGACGCCGCCGTCAATGCCGCCAAGGAAGCCGCCGAGATGGGCATCCGCATCTATACGGTGGGTATCGGTTCTCGCGAAGGTGTGCCAATCCCTGTCAAGACCAAGAACGGAGAAGTGGCCTACAAAAAGGACATGCAAGGGAACATCGTGACCACCCGCCTAGAAGACGGGACTCTTCAAGAAATTGCAAGCGCTACCGGCGGGTTGTACTTTTACGCGAGCCCCGGTGAGTTCCAGCTGCAGAAGGTGCTGACCGAAATTGCCACCCTCGAAAAGAAGGATCAGGCAAGCGACCGCTTTGAAAATTACCAGGACCGCTACCAGATTTTCCTCGGGATTGCGGCCCTGCTGTTCCTGATTGAAGCGGTGGTATCCGAACGGGGCCGCCGTCGCAAGCAGCTGGCCGGCCGTTTCAGCTGAGTCATTGCTCCGGGTACAAAAAAAGCCTTTCGGGTGGGTATGTCTCTCTTGGAGACGGGCGGCGCTCCATGGGAGGCCGAATTAGAATCCACCGGAAAGGCTATGAGTATAATATACATTCAAAAAGCCCGATAAACCAAATTATTTTGAAATTCCTTAGTCCAATTTGGAATGAGGGAATAGCTATATTGTTTGGTGATGAAGAAAAATGATGTGAAAACCATATCGTTGCTGGTGGGCTCTGCCCTCTTGGCCTCTATTGCCGCTTGTTCCAGCGCGCCTGCCCCTGCAACGGAAAATACTGCGACGGTTGCTACCCCAAAGGATTCTGCCGCAGTGTCTGAACAGAGCGGTGCTGCAACTCAGCCTGCAAAGTCCGACATCCCCGCCAGTTACAAGGACATCCAGTTTCCGGAATACAACTACGTAGCGCCTTACCCGAAGGATTACCGGGTAGAAATAGCCGAAGGTGTCACCGGTTACATCGTGAGCGACCGCCGCTTGCCCCTGGTGAATTTTACGGTCTATTTCGAGAATCCGAGAGTCCCCGCCTCCATCAAGGACGAGGCCGCCTTCGAGATGCTGGGCTCCATGCTTAGGCGTGGCGGCGGTGGCGGTATCGCCCCCGGCGCCCTGGAAGATACCCTTGAGTTTATCAGCGCCGGAGTCGGTTCTTCGGCCGGCGTGTGGACCGCCTCTTTCGACATTGACTGCCTGACCAAGGACTTTCCATCGGTGCTTGCGCTGACAAAGAAGGTGCTGCTCGCTCCCGCCTTTGACAAGGAACAGCTGGAAATCGTAAAGACCAAGTCCGCCACCGCTTACGAACAGCGTTACGATACTCCTGCCAAGGTGCTTTCGGCCTTGCGTGCCAAGGTGAACTACGCTCCTAACAATCGTTTGTGGGACGCTACCGGTGACGAATACAAGAAGGTCACTGACGCCGACCTGAAACGGCTTTCCCGCGGGGTGTTCCAGTCTAGCCGAATCATCTTTGCCTTGTCCGGTGATGTGGACCGGGATTCCAGCGTGCAGATGCTTAAGGAATTTTTCGCCGACTGGAAAAAGGACACTTCCACCGTTTCTTCTAAGCCTGCGGATTCCGCCTTTGTGGCGCCGCAGCCTCTCGCTTACCTGCGTAAGCCCGGCACCTACGTGGTGGACAAGGACATTACCCAGGCGAACATTGCCATCAACCAGCCTTTCGTGAAACGCCCCCATCCCGACTACTACCCGGCGGCGGTGGCGAGCTTTATCTTGGGTGGCGGAAGCTTTACTAGCCGCCTCATGAACCGCGTGCGTAGCGACGAGGGCCTGGCCTACAGTATCTACAGCACTGTGGGTAACGACTATCGGGATACCGCCATGACCACCATCGCCTTGCAGACCAAGGTGGAGTCCGTGGATTTTGCCCTGAAGCTGATTTTTGAAGAAGTGGAAAAGCTGGCCAAGGAAGGCCCGACGGCAGAAGAACTGGAACAGGCGAAAAAAGCGCTGATTGAAAGCTTGCCCAGCCTGTTCGATTCCCCTGCTTCTACGGCCACCATCTTTGCCAAGGGAGAACTGCTGGGCAAGACCTTTGACCACTACCTGGACTACGTGAAAGAAATTTCTGCCGTCACTCCTGAACAGGTGAAGGCCATGATTGCAAAATATTTTGCCCGCGACAAGATGACCATTTCTATCGTGGGTCCTGTCTCTAAATTCGATGCGTTGAAACCCTTCACCGTAATTCCCCAGGATAGCCTGGATTTTAGGCAATAGCCAAAAGGATTCCTGTGGGTAGGCGAGTTCTTGTTTTCTTGATGCTGTTGGCCTTTGCCTGTGCAGAGGCGTTTGCCGCAGATTCGCCCGAAAGCAAGCGCGAAGCCTTGATGAAAGAAATCGGCCGCAAGCGCATGATCGAAAAGTCCGGCGGCGAAGAGGGATTCCGTTCCCTCTGTTCCGGTGTCAAGAAATGCCTGAACATCGATTACGGTTTTTGTACAGAAGAAGATCAGAAACCTTGGCCCAAGGTCAAGTACAACGAGGAGTTCTGCGCCCCCTTTGTAGAAATTACCAAGCGGGGCTTGCCTGCAGATCCCAAAATTACGGGAGCGACGGAAATCTATTCCAGATTAGGCCGACAGTACCGCGCCATTTACGAGAACAAGGGTACGCTTCCTCTGGGGCAAAATGTCATCAGTTATTTGTTCGACAACATGCCCTTTACGGCAGAACTTATCAACGCCTACTTGGGTACGAACTACCGGCTAGAATACACCAGCAAGGACAGGCGGTTCTTCAGCGGTAGCAACGGCCGGAGCCTTTCGGGTGAATTCTTCTGGGCCCTGCAGGATAGTGCTGGGCAGAAGCTCGGCATGCGGAACGTGTTTTTCGGGTATGGACACGCCCAGGTCCTCAAGTGGTCGCTGCACGGAACGGCTGTGGCCTACCTGGACATGGACCCCGTCTCCGACAAGGAAATTCGGTACAAGTTAACGGCTATCGTATTCCCCGGGAATTCCGTGTTGAATTCCATTATGCAGATGCGGGTTTTCAAGAGCGTGGTAGGCGACAAGATTGACCACATCGTCAAGGATATCAAGAAGTCGTCGGGAGAATACTTTGGCGGAAACAAGGAGCCCATGCTCAAGAGCGCTTCTCTCAAGTCCATGGAGAACGTGCAGTACATTCTGGATTTCGAGAACGTGGTAAACGGCGCGCCCTGGAAGTTGGGAGACTTTGAAAAGTTGCAGATTCAGCGTCGGCAGGCCAAGGAAGTCCCTGTGCCGCTGCAGGTGAAAGAATAGGTAATAGGGGTTAGGATTTAGGGGATAGGATTTAGGGGTTAGTAAAGCTGGTCTCAAGAGGTGTCATCCTCGCTGTCATTCTGGAGCGCAGCGATAGAATCACGAGGATCCGCTTGATGGTGAAGTGTTAGGATTGAAAAAAAAGAGATTAAAAAGGAAAATTTATGAGCGAAAAGGAAAGTTTAGAAAGTTTGCTTGCACGGGTCACGGACCGCCGTCGGGAACTCCTGACTGGCGTGGTAAACCGCCGTACCCGCCATTTCTGCATGGTGCTGGAAGACCTGTTCGACCCCCACAATATTTCCGCCGTTATCCGCACCGCAGAGGTTTTCGGCTTGCAGGATGTCCACGTCATCGAAGAGGACAACGCCTACAGCGTGAACAAGTCCATCTTGAAGGGCTCCTACAAGTGGATGTCCATCTACCTGTACAAGAAACGCATGCTCTGTATGGAAAAGCTCCGTGCCAAGGGCTACAAGATTGCAGTGGCCAGCACCAACACCACCAATTCGGTTTTGGATCTGGACCTGAGTCAGCCTACGGCCTTTTACCTGGGGAGCGAGTTCCACGGGAACCACCCCGACACCCTGGCACATGCGGACTACGAATTCAAACTGCCCCAGTACGGCATTACGGAATCCATGAACGTCTCCGTGGCGGGCGGTGTGCTTATGACCTACCTGGACATTTTCATGCAGCGGGAGGGCCGTGAAAAATTCCTGCTCCCCCAGGCAGAAAGGGATGCCCTGCTCTATGACTACCTGGACCGGCACGTGAACGGCATCGAGAATAACAGCCCCATTGTCCGGGTAGAGGGGTAATTCGGGGTTCGGAATTCGGATTTAAGAACCAAGAGAATGAATGAAAAGCCCTTGTTTAGAAGATTTCTTTGTGTAGATTATGGTAAAAATGCTATTTTAAGGCAGAAATGAAGAAGAATACCACACTTTACTTCTCTGTCGGTCTTGTCGTCCTGTTGGCTATCGTCATCTTGGTTTTCGGCATGTTCTTCTTGAACGAGAAGGACCCGCGAGAGACGTTTAACACCTTCCACCTGCGGTTTACCCAGGTCAGTACCCTTGTGCTGGACGACCCGGTTAAGGTCAATGGCGTCAAGCTGGGCAAGGTGGAAAGCATCGAGCTTGCAGGCCATCGCGTGGTGGTGACTATCCGTCTCCGCACCGATGTGATGATTCCCAAGGATTCCGAAATCCGGGTCCAGAACATCGGTATCATGGGCGAACGCCAGATTGGCATGATTCTCGGGGACTCCGAGGAGTATTTTGAGCCGGGTGACACCATTACGGGCCAGTTCGACGCCGGCATCGCTGAGGCCCTCGGTCTGGCGGGCGAAGTTTGTGACAGCACCAAGGTCTTGCTGGAATCCGTGAAGCGGGCCCTGAAGGGCACCATCGCCAGCGAGGATTTCCAGGACAGGTTCAACACGCTTCTCGTGAAGGCGGAAACTTTGGAAGACCGCCTGATGGAGCTTGTGAACACCACGGACCCCGAGCTCAAGAAGAGCCTGGCCGGCCTGAACGAGGTGACTCTCAAGGTGGGCAACCTGGTCGATGGCGTCAAACCACCTATCGACAACCTTTTTGCCAATACGGATGTGGTTATCGGAAATGCCAACAACTTGATTGCCGAACTGGAAGGTGTCACCAAGCACCTGGACGAACTCATTGCCAAGGTCCAGTCCAAGGAGAATACGGTGGGCGCCCTGCTTTCGGACCGCAAGCTGCACGACGACCTGGTCAAGACAGTCCATTCCGCCGACAGCCTGTTCAGGGTCATCTTGAACGATGGTCTTGACATCAACGTGGATATTTTCTGAGGGGCTATGATTGTAAAGACGCTTACGGTGACCAATAAACTTGGTGTTCATGCCCGCCCTGCGGGGATGATTGTTGATATTACGGGACCTGCCAAGAGTGATGTCTCCATAATTTTTGATGGTTCTAAGGCCAATGCCAAGAGCATTTTGAACGTGATGATGCTGGCCATTCCCCTGGGTTCCGAGGTGAAGTTCGAGGTGGACGGCGAAGACGAAGAACTGGTCGTGCAGAAGTTGGAGCAGTTATTCCATGACAACTTCAACGAAGAAGCAGGCTAAGGGGTCTTCTAGCTCCAAGACATCCAAGAAACCATTACGCATTGTATTGGTTGGCGTTCCTGCGTCGCCGGGCTTTGCCATGGGCAAAGTTTTCCCGATTACCAACAGGGAAATTTCCGTCGTCGAGGAGTCCATTCCCGAAAGCCGGGTCACCACCGAAGAACAGCTGTTCTTGAAGGCCGTGAGCAAGACGGCAAAAGAAATCAGCCAGATCAAGGAAATCTCCGAGACCCGCACCGGCGTCCACGACAGCTTGATATTTGCAACCCACCTGATGATTTTGCAGGACCCGGGCCTGGTGAACGGCGTCCTGGAAATGGTCAAGAAAAAGCACAAGACGGCCCGCTGGTCGGTGCACGTGGTGCTGGGCAACTACATCGAAAAATTCGAGAAGATCAATTCCCCGGCCATGCGGGACAAGGCGGCAGACCTTCGGGACTTGTATAACCGCCTGATGACCGCCCTGGACGATTCCGGTCCGGTACTGGAGGACGTAGCTCTGGAACAGGGCGTGGTGCTGGCGGCTCACGAAATCATGCCCAGCATGCTCATTGCCATCAAGCCCGGTCAGGTCAGCGCCCTGGTGATGGATACGGGTGGCCGTACGAGCCACGTGGCAATTCTTGCCAGGTCGTTGCAGATTCCGGCGGTGTCGGGCCTTAGGAACGTAGCTGCCCAGGTGAACGCCGGTGACACCATCATTGTAGATGGTACCGGCGGCATGGTCATTGTCAACCCGGACGAAGAGGACATCCGCAAGTTCCACGAACGGCAAGAGGTCTTTGAACGCCAGCGCCGGGAACTGTTCACCATGCGCCGTCTGGAGCCCATGACCCGGGACGGCAAGTACATTACGCTCCACGCCAACATCGAACTTCCGTCGGAAGCATCGAAGGTCACAGATTTCGGAGCCACAGGTATCGGTCTTTACCGTTCGGAATTCTTGTTCTTTCAGAAAGACGCTCCCACCGAAAGCGAGCAGGAAACAGCCTACGAAGAAATCCTTTCTACCATGTCGCCCTGTCCGGTGACGATCCGCACCCTGGATGCCGGTGGTGATAAGCTGGTGGCGGGCCTTACCGCCGTGAACGAGGCCAACCCCTTTATGGGCTGGCGCTCTATCCGCGTGTGCCTTAGCCGCGAAGACATTTTCTGTACGCAATTGCGGGCGTTGCTCCGGGCCAACAAGAGCGGGAACCTCCGGATTTTGTTGCCCATGATTTCCGGGCTCAACGAACTCCGCAAGGCGAAGGCGTATATCAAGCGCTGTGCCGACGAGCTGAAGGCCGAAGGAGTGCAGGTAGGCAATATCAAGATTGGAGCCATGATAGAAGTGCCTGCCGCCGTGATGCTTGTGGACCTGCTTGCCAAGGAAGTGGATTTCTTCAGCATCGGTACAAACGACCTTATCCAGTTTACCTTGGCGGTGGACCGGACCAACGAACTTATCACCGAAATGTTCCAACCTCACCATCCGGCCATTCTGCACATGATCAACCGTGTGGTGATGGCGGCGCACCGCGAGGGGATTCCTGTGGCGGTTTGCGGCGAAATGAGTGCGGACCCCATGAGTGTGCTTTTGCTCGTTGGGCTTGGCGTAGATGAACTTTCCATGACGCCCTGGAGCGTTATGGCCACCAAGAAGATTATCCGTTCCATCAACTACGAAGACGTTCGCGAGTCCGCCCTGACCGTTTTGCAGATGGACGATTCCGACAACGTGAACGAGTATATGCACAAGAAGTATGCCCAGACCATTACGGACTTGGGTATTTCCAGCTTTGTGGGCCAGGTGGATGGGAAATAATGTGGAATGTGAAATGTGTGGTGTGAGTGATGCCAGATGTCATCCTCGCGTAGGCGAGGATCTGCTAGAGATGTTTGAAATGACATCTAATTATCTCTATCAGCCCTAACGCCTAAAACCTAACACCTACAACCTACACATACGATGCACCGCATGACGTAAACCAGAATGAGTAAAATTTTAACAGTCCTTTTTTTTAGTGTCGCCTTCGCTCTTGCTGATACCGCTGCTGTATCTTCTGCAGTTGTCTCTTCTTCGGCCCCTGTCGCCCAGTCGTCTGCTTCCGCCCCAGCCATCGTAGTTTCCAGTGCCGCAACGGCCGTTGTTTCTAAGCCGACAACGGCAAAGAAGGATTCTCTCCCCGCAACATTTGTCGCCACCGACAGCCTGATTTCGACAGTCCCCCTGAATGATCCTTTTGCAGAACAAGAAAAGATTCTGCCCAAGGATTTCCAGAACCTGGTAGTTCGTGCAGAACGCTCCAAGCGGGCCTCTACGGATTTTGACGTCTCGAAAAACGTTCAGGATTTCGCGAAGGCCGCTTATTACTATTACAGGGAACTTTGGGATAGCGCCTACGCCGCCTACGATTCTCTGCGGAGCAGGGATTCCGTTCTAGAAAAGAGCGTTGTTTTGCGAATGGCCCGCACCTGTTTTATGCGGGGGGATTACGCCAAGATGCGCGCAACCCTTGCTCTCGGGAACAAGTACGCCAAGGATTCCGATTTTGACAAGTCCGCCTCCCGTATGCGTATCGAGGCCGCCATGGCGGACACCAGCCTTACCGACGCGGCCCATGCGGATTCCCTGAAGGTGTTCCTGGAAAAGTACCCCAAGGGCGAAGACGCTGCCGCTCTCAAGTATCGCTATGCCCTGTACTTGGAACAGTTCAAGCAGCCGGCCCAGGCCAAGAAGCTTTATATCCAGCTGTTGGCCAGTTCTACGGCTTACAAGGATTCCGCCTTCAAGGCGATTCAGCGCCTGCGCAAGGTCCAGGGAACTCCGGAAAGCCTGCCCGAAAAAATTGCCTATGCCAGGATGGCCTGCGCCAAGGACGAGGCGTCCGCTTGCCTTGTTCTGCTGGATTCCATCGCCATTATGGATTCTATCGCCCTTGCGAAAAATCCGTCTGCCGCGGTGGCGCCGTCGGAAGACTCCCTGCAGAAGCTTTTGCCGCCCAGCACTCTGGACATGGACACCCGCATTGCCCTGTGGGAAAAACGGGCTGTTACGCTTCGTAGTTTGAAGCGCGAAGACGAGTCTATTGCCCAGTTCCGCTTCCTGTTGGATTCTGTGGAGGCTAAGCCTTTGTGGATGCAGTCTATCTTGAAACTGTACCGCAACAACGCCAAGAAATACGCCAAAGAAATCAAGACCACCGATTCCCTGTTACAGGATGCAAGCCAGTTCAGCAAGGAAAACGCCAACAACCTCTGGATAAAAGGCTTTGAATACGAGCAGAACGAAAAATACGATAGTGCCATCGTGTGTTTCAAGAAACTTTCCCATCGCAGGTTCAAGAACAATGTGAAGCGCCAGTGGGCAAAGTTCCGCATCGGTTTCGTCTATTACAAGCAAGAAAAATGGCAAGAGGCCGTCGATGCCTTTATCGATGCGGCCAAGGAGCCGTTCCTTTGGAGCGGAAGCGGGGCCCGCATGTTCTTGGGAGATGCCTACATGAAGCTGGGCAAGGATTCCCTCGCTCGTGAAGCCTATCTGGACTGCATCCGGGATTTCCCGCTGGCCTACTACGCCCACCGCAGCCGCCTGAAGCTTTCGGAATACAAGCTGATGGAAGAGAAGGACATCCCGTATGCTCACGGGGTCGCCATGTCTCCCGAAGAGACTCTGGCGTGGATTCGCGCCTCCCAGAAAATCGGCAAGCCGGACACCACCTACAACCCGGTCCGCTACAACCGCATTCGGGATCTGTTCCTTTACGGTTTCAGCGACGAGGCCTTTGCCCTCTACGACGAGGTGCGCCGCAAGAATTACAAGCGTCTGGATTTCTTGTACGAATACGGCAAGCTCTTCTACGAGATGGGGGAGGTGGCCGCCGGCTACAGGCTAGCACGGCAGTTCCAGAATAATATCGATCGTCGTCGCCTGATGGCACCGCCTATAGATGTGCTGCATTACCTTTATCCCATTCCCTTCAAGGACCAGGTGAAGTTCCATTCCGGAACGCGAATTGACCCCTTCTTCGTCTATAGCGTCATGCGTCAGGAATCCATCTTCAATTTCGAGATTGCCTCTCCGGTAGGCGCCCGCGGGCTCTTGCAGATTATGCCCGCCACAGGCAAGATGGTGGCCGCCAAAGAAGGGATTCCCGATTTTGACCCGCTGTTCCTTTTCAACCCTTACATGAACATTCGCCTGGGTGTTCGTTACCTGGTGGACTTGAAAGCCGAATACAGCGATGACTACATGTATGTTCTGGGCAACTACAATGCAGGCCCCAAGCCCACCAAGCGCTGGCAGGCCGCAGGCCGGGGCAAGCACTGGGATATCCGCGCCGAAGAAATCAGCTACTGGGAAACCCGCGACTACGTAAAGCGCGTCATGGGCAACTACTGGATTTACCAGGAAATTTATGATAGTTCTGATTTCTGATTTCAGATTTCGGATTTATTGAAGTTTGGAGAAAAAAAATGGAAAGAAATTACCTGCAGAACAAAAGCATGTATTTTTCTATTAGAATGGTAGAGCTTTATCAAAAACTTTCTGATGAAAAACATGAGTACGTTATGTCCAAGCAGGTTCTTAGAAGTGGAACTAGTATTGGCGCTAATGTGCTGGAGGCTAAGAGAGCGCAGTCTACGCCTGATTTTTATTCAAAACTCACAATTTCATTGAAAGAGGCAGACGAAACGCAATATTGGCTAGAATTGTTGCATAGAACAGGCTATGTTAATGAGGAAACATTTAAAAGTTATAATTCAGATTGTGAAGAATTAATTAGGTTACTCGTATCAATCACAAAAACACTACATAACAAGATTATGAAGCAAAAATGCTTAAAGCAGTTTTCTAATTGTGAACTCCAAACTTCGAATTCCAAATTAAAAACAACTCCGAACTCCGAACTCCGAATTCCGAATTAACAATGCTTTTCCTTCTTCTCACAATCGGCCCTGCCTTCCTCTTTGCCTGCGGAAATATTCTGGAAAAGTCCGGAGTTTCTACCGTTGGCAAGCGCACCGGCGGAACTTCCAGGCCCTGGGAATTTTTCAAGGGCGTCATTACCAACAAGTTCTGGTGGCTGGGCATCAGCTGCTCCGGGCTTGCCACGGTGGGCTACTACATCGCCATGGCGCAGTACGACCTGAGCCAGGTCCAGCCCATGATGGTCCTGAATCCGGTGCTTACCGCCCTGATGGGTTTCTGCATTTTGAAAGAGGCCTTGACCAAGCGCATTGTGGTGGCCATCTGCTTTGTGGTGGCGGGGCTCTTGTATTCTGTAGAGAACTTGGGTGAATCTACGGCCCTGCAGAACATCCCCATGTTATGGGCCTATGCCGGTGGGCTTTGCGCCGTCACTCTGTTTGCTCACCTTTTCGTGAAGGATCGGGAGATGGTGGATTCTTTGATTATGGGCGTAGGTTTCGGGCTTTCGGCGGCGTTCTACAAGAGCCTTGCCATGGATTTCGATTTGGACCATATTGAGCTTTCGTCGGTAGCGAACCTGTTGCTGGACTTTAGGACTCTCGGTTACATTGCGACTTACGGGATAGCGTTCCTTTATTCTCAGATTTCGTTCTCCCGCGGGCGGGCGCTGTTCATTATTCCCTTCAGTGCCGCTGTAGGAGCGGCCGTTCCCACGCTGGCGGGTGCCCTGGTGTTCTCAGAAGCGTTCCCCACGGGCAAGGCCATTTCGGTGACTCTGGTGCTTATCGGCGCCTGTTTGTTTATTGTCCGCAGGCCCCGCCGCAAAAAATCCGCAGATTAGTGGATGTTTTTTGTGGGCGTCCGCTTTTCTTGTGCCGCTTTGCCTTTTTTTGTATATATTTAATCCTATGGAATGGAAAAACTATTCGGTCTTGCTCTTTGCCCTGTGGCTTGTTGCCTGTTCCTCGGATGATGGAACCGTTACCATCGTTGAATGCCTGGATTGCGAAAGTGAAAATCCGGACAACATTTTCCGGGGTCCAATTGTCTTTTCTGAAGTGGACCCCGTCAACTTGGTTTATAAGGACCACGAAGGCGATGACGCCGGCTGGATAGAGCTTTTTAACCCGACAGACAGCGTCGTAGATTTGTCGGGAATGGTTTTGACTGATTCCAGAGACAACCCGAAAAAATGGACTTTCGGAAATGTGTCTTTAAATCCTGGTGAAACCATGCTGGTGTTTCTGTCAGGCAAGAACCTTCCGGATTACGTGGCTCCCCACGATTCAATTAATTTAATCGGTAATGGTTGTTGGGCTTGGACAGATTCCCAAAACACACCCATCAAGGGAGAAAGTTCGGTCCAGTATTTGGATGGTTCCCATCCTTGTTTTAATGAATCAGGCATTCGTAAATTCGGCGGGACAATGCGCTTTGGTGAAAATACGGACCTAGGATGGCATTCGATTTCTTTCTTTGTGGGTGTTGGTGATAGGGGAAATTCGGCAGACGCGATGGATTTGAGCAAGACCAATGAAATTCTGTTGACAGGCTATGTCGAAAAAGACCGAAAGCTTCAATTGCGCCTCGCCCAAACAGATTTGGATGACTGGAAGGGCTGGGCCAAGGTCCTTACGGGAACTGGGGATTCGTCTTACACATACCGCATTACCCTTCCTATGGGTTCAACGCTTCCCGATTTAGCTCATATTTACGGCACGCGTTTTAGTCCTGATGATCAGGAACTGCGTCCTCTATCATTCAAGGTGGATTCCTATATCGCGCGGAATCGGGGTCATGAACCTCACGCGAATTTCAAACTGAAAAAAACAGGCGGTTCTCTCTTCTTGATGAAACCGGATGGAACACTTGTGGATTCCGTCACTTATCCGGAACTGCCTCTTGGAAAGAGTTGGAGCTATTCTTATACCGACAATTACATTGATAAAGATGGCAATAAGGTATTCACTGATGGTGAAGGCTGGGGCTATGCAGAGCCGTCGCCGTTCGCCTACGGTCAGAACGCCATTATGGTAAAACGCGAACCCAGTCCCGAAAAAAAGGTTTCCTTCCCAGCATCTGGATTCTACAGTTCTGCTTTTACCATAAACCTTTCCAGCGAGCCGAACGTGCGCTGTGAAACGGGCGGCTATACGCCTACAGAAAAAAGTTCCCGTCAAGATAATATCACAATTAACAAGACTACCGTACTTCGTTGCGCGAGCTTTGCTGCGAATAGTGTCGCCAGCGATGTGGTGACCCGCACATACGTATTCGAAACGCAACCCCAAACGCCCGTGGTATTCTTGACAGCCAATCCCAAGTCTCTGTTTGATCCCGATACGGGAATCTACATGGAAGGTCCCAATGCCCAGACGAAGGACCCGCATTATGGAGCGAACTACTGGGAAGATAGGGAAATCCCCGTATTTGTGGAACTTCTGGAAAAGGGTGGCAAGTCGCCGGCCTTCGCGAAAAACGCCGGGTTCCAGATTTTCGGAAATTATAGTCGCGCAAACAAAAAGAAATCTGTAGCTATTGTATTCCGGGAAAAATACGGTGATAAAAGACTGGAATACCCGCTATTCCCGGATTTTCCAAATCTCAAGAAGTTCAAGGTGTTCTTGTTGCGTAGCAACGGAAGCAATTTTGGGAGTGACTATATCCGCGACAGACTTTGCAGCTCCGTGTCCGAGGGATTGAATGTAGATTACCAGCGGGGCCGCGGCGTTGTGGTCTATTACAATGGGGAATACTACGGGATCCACAATATTCGGGAACGCTCTACGGAATACTATTTCGAAACCCATTATGGTTTGAATGCCGACGAGATAGATTTGTTGAAGGCGGACAATTCTGCTACGGCAGGGTCGCCTGCGGATTACGTGAACCTCATGAGCTATCTTGAAAATCACCATCTGAATAGTGAAGACAACTACAGTTATGTTGCCGACCAGATTGATGTGGATAATTTTATCAATTATATCCATACGGAACTGTTTATGAACAATCGCGACTGGCCTGCCAACAACCTGAAAAAATGGCGTGGTACAAATCCCAAGACCAAGTGGAAATGGTTCATTTACGATATGGATTTCGGGTTCGGCAACGAGTACAGCGAGTTCAAGAATAACATTTTTGAATTTGCAACAGCCGAAGATGGCCCTGATTGGCCCAATGGCCCGGCTTCTACCTTGTTGCTTCGCAGGCTTTTGGAAAACGTAAAGTTCAAGTTGGCTTTTGTCAATCGTTTCCCGGTACTTTTGGCGATGAATTTTGAAACAAATAGACTGCTTGTCCGTATTAATATCATGATGAACGAGATAGAATCAGAAATTTCAAGAGATCAGAAACGATGGGGGCTTAACGACTCTTATATGAGTGGACAGTTGGACAAGATGAAGACCTTTGCAAAAACTCGTCAGAGTGTTATTTTGTCGGAAATGACGGAATTTTTCGGTCTGGGCGAAACAGCCGAAACGACTCTTTCTGTCAGTGGTTCGGGGAAGATTCTGGTCCATAATTTGCCTTTGGATAAGTCGTCTATGACGGTCTCTTTCTTCAAGGGGACGCCGGTCACCATTACGGCCCAGGAGAACGGAGGTACATTTGTTGGCTGGAAGGACGGTGTCAAAGAAAAGACACGCGTTGTAATGCCTGGGGAAGTGGATTCGCTGACGGCGATTTTTAAGTGATTCTGGCGTCATAGCGGGCTGCGACCCGCTATTTTCTGCTTTCGTCATGGCGGGCTCCGACCTGCCATCTAGCTTTTTTCTACATTGTAATTACTATGAGTTTCAATATCAAGATTCTTTGTATTGGTGCGGGCTACGTCGGTGGCCCCACCATGACCGTTATCGCCGACAAGTGCCCCGATGTGAAGGTGACTGTGGTGGATATCAACCAGGATCGTATTGATGCCTGGAACAGCGAAAACCTACCGATTTTTGAACCGGGTCTCGACGACGTGGTGAAGCGTGCTCGCGGCCGCAACCTCTTCTTTAGCACCGACATTCCCGCAGCTATCAAGGAAGCGGACATTATATTCGTGTCTGTGAACACTCCCACAAAGACGTTTGGTCATGGCGCCGGAAAGGCATCTGACCTGCAGTACTGGGAAAAGACCGCCCGCAACATTCTGGAAATTGCCGACGAAGGCAAGATTATCGTGGAAAAATCCACATTGCCGGTTCGTACTGCTGCCGCCATGGAACGAATCTTGAACAGCAACGACAAGGGCCTGCACTTTGAGGTTCTATCGAACCCCGAGTTCCTGGCCGAAGGAACGGCCATCAAGGACCTGTTTGAACCGGACCGTGTGCTTATCGGGTCCCACCAGACGGAGTCTGGACTTGCCGCCTGTCAGAAACTGGTGGATGTGTATGCCCACTGGGTTCCCCGTGACCGTATCCTCACGACCAACCTCTGGAGTTCCGAACTCACCAAGCTTACCGCCAACGCCTTCCTGGCACAACGCATCAGCTCCATCAACTCCATCAGTGCCCTTTGTGAAAAGACCGGCGCCGACGTGGACGAGGTGGCCTTTGTGATGGGCAAGGATACCCGTATCGGCTCCAAATTCCTCAAGGCTTCTATCGGCTTTGGCGGAAGTTGCTTCAAGAAGGACATCTTGAACCTGGTGTACCTGTGCGGCTACTATGGACTCCCCGAAGTGGCCGCCTACTGGGAATCCGTGGTGAAGATTAATGAATGGCAGACCCACCGCGTGGTGGACCGCATGCTGGAGACTATGTTCAATACCATCGCCGGCAAGAAGATTGCGGTGTTCGGCTTTGCCTTCAAGGCCAATACCGGTGATACCCGCGAAAGCCCTGCGAACCTGGTGGTCCGTGACCTGCTCAATGAACATGCGATGCCGGTGGTGACTGACCCCAAGGCTATTCCTGATGCCAAGCGCGACCTGAAGGACGTGTTGGACCAGGTGACATTTGAAGAAGACCCCTACAAGGCTGCCGAAGGCGCTCATGCGGTGGTGGTCTGCACTGAATGGAAATGCTTTGCCGAACTGGACTGGAAACGAATTTATAGCTCTATGGCCAAACCCGCCTTCGTATTTGACGGTCGTAACATCTTGGACGCTGACGCCCTCCGTAAGATTGGTTTCGAGGTGTCCAGCATCGGCAAGGGAAAGGCGGAGTAGGGATGTTCGACTCTTTTGTCATATTTGGTGGCAGCGGTTTTGTAGGTACGCATATGCAGCGGCTTCTTCGGGAAAAATACCCGCAGGCTAAGGTATATGTTGCTGACTTGCTTGCCGATGGTTCTGAGTATTCTCAAAAGGTTGATGTTCGCAAGCCGATAGAAATGTCTGGGTCCTTTGGACCCAATACTTTGGTGTTCAACTTTGCGGCAGTTCACCGTACGCCGGGGCATCCAGATTATGCTTATTTTGAAACCAACATTCGCGGTGCAGAAAATGTTTGTGCTTTTGCTGAAAAAAATGGTATAGAAAACATTATTTTCACAAGTAGTATAGCCCCCTATGGCGCGGCAGAGGAATTGAAAACAGAAAATACCCTCCCGACGCCTAACACGCCCTATGGCATATCCAAGTTGGTTGCTGAAAAAATCCACAGGGAGTGGGTTGCTGGTAGTGCAAATCGCAGGCTTTCCATAGTTCGTCCGGGAATCGTGTTCGGTACGGGTGAAAATGGCAATATGACCCGCTTGTACAAGGGGCTTGCTAGCCGCAAGTTTGCCTATGCGGGGCGCAAGGACACCATCAAGGCTTGCATCTACGTGAAGGACTTGGTCCGCGTAATGCTTGCCATGGCCGAAAACGTTTCTGCCCCGAAGGTGCAACTCTACAACTGTTGCTATTATCCGTCATTCACCATTGAGCAAATTTGCAATACCATGATGCAGGCCACCGGAATGAAACGCCATGTTCCGTACATTCCCAAGAAGCCCATGATGGCTGCGGCGACGGTGGCTGGGATGCTTGGTGGCTTGGGCCTGGGTATATGCCCTGCCCGTGTAAAAAAACTGATGGTTTCGACGAATATCGATGGCCAGAAGTTGGCAAAGGATTACCCCCTTAGCTATTCTTTGGAAGAAGCGTTTAAAGATTGGTTCAGGGATTGCGACGGAAAGGTCCTCGAATGAGTGCGAGTGTCGTCATTCCTACGTTAAATGCGGAACGCTTCATCGGCGCTCTCCTTGAAAGGCTTTTGTCCCAGACGGTAAGGTTCAGTGAGATTGTCGTCATAGATTCGGAATCTACAGACAAGACCGTCGAAATCGCTAAGTCTTTTGCGGGTGTGACCGTTCTTAATGTCGAACGCAGGAATTTTAATCATGGCGGCACTCGTGATATGGCCATTCAAAAAACGACAGGCGATATTATTCTCTGCTTAACGCAGGATGCTTTGCCCGTCGATGAAAACTATGCTGCGAACTTGATAGCTCCCTTTGCGGACGATGAAAAAATCGCGATGTCCAGCGGAAGGCAGATTGCAAGGGATGATGCCACCGTGACGGAAAAGTTGAACCGCGAGTTCAATTACCCGGAGCATGTGTTTGTCCGTAGCAAGGAGGACTTGCCGCATCTGGGTGTCAAGACGTTCTTCTCGTCGGATTGTTGCTCCGCTTATCGGAGGACGGCGTACAATGCTATCGGCGGCTTTGACAAGGATATCCTGGTGAACGAGGACATGAAAATTGCCGCCCAGTTTATCTTTGCCGGTTACAAGATTGCCTATGTGGGTACTGCCGGAGTTTATCATTCCCACAATTATTCCCTAAAGCAACAGTTTACTCGAAATTTTGATGTCGCCGCCTTCATGAAAATGAACGATGACCTGTTTGCCAATGTGTCCGCTGCATCTGAAGGTATAAAGATGGTGAAGTGGATTCTTTTGCAATTGGTGAGGCGGGGACGGTTTATCGCTGCAGGCTATTATGTTCTTGAATGTGCGACAAAGCTTTTGGCGAATAAGTTGGGAGCCCGATACAAGAAATTGTCAAAAAAGACTAGAATTCGATTCGCTCTGAATAAAAACTATTGGAAAACACACGAATAGGTATTTATGCGAATATTGTTTCTGACGCCGTATGTGCCGAGTGATAGGGCGGGTGGAGAAAAATTCACCAGATTACTGCTTGAGGACCTGTCCAGGGAAAATCAGGTGGATTTGGTGTATTACAAATATTCCTTTGATAAAGAGTACGTGTGTCCGAATGAGAATGTCCGCGTCTTAAAAGTCTGCAAGAATTCTACGTTTGTGAAGCTCTGGAACGCTGTTAACCATCCGACGCTTCACCCGACGTTCTCTATCCGCTTTAGCTACAGGTTGCTGCGCTTCCTGAAAAAAGCCTGGAAGCAGAATTCCTACGACTTGCTGTATTTGGACCATAGCCAGATGCTTTTGTACGGTAAACATTTCCCGGAAGCAAAAAAAATCTTGATGTCTCACGATGTCATGGCGGAACGCTTTGGCCATAATGGAGGCGTTGTTGCAAAATTCGTGAGGCTTTCCGAAGGCCGTTTGATGCATATGCCGAAACTGACCATCTTTACATTTAGCCAGAAAGATGTTGATTTGGTGCAGAGTGCGTATGGTTTGCGCTCCCTCTATACGAATTTCTATTTGGATGAGAACATTGTAAAGGCCGTGCCTCAAAAGGTCGAAGACCGCCTTGTCTTTTTTGGCAAGTGGAAACGTCCCGACAATTTTGACGGACTGAAATGGTTCTTTGACAATGTCTATTCCTGCCGGCCAAAGACCGAAAAATATGTGATTATTGGAATTGGCCTGCCAGACAATTTCAGGAAGTATGTGGAAGGCCTTCCGAATGTGGAGTATTTGGGCTTTGTCGACAATCCGTATGAAATCATTGCGAACAGCAAGGCTGTTATTTCCCCGATTTTCTCGGGCGCCGGCGTAAAGGTGAAAGTGGTTGAATCGCTTGCATGCGGTACGCCTGTTGTCGGGAATGAATTCGCCTTTGAAGGCATTTCGAAGGATTTCTCGGACTTTATGCTGCATGCCGAGTCGCCTTCGGATTATGCGAAGAAAATGGATTCGATGGCGTTTGACTGTGCCGCAAGGGGCGAATTTAAGAATTTGTTCCTTAGAAAGTATCAAAGTCAATCGATTCCCGCTTATCTAAAAGAGTTGTAAATTTGTCTATCTATATTACAATATTTGCCGTATCAACGCTGTTTTTTTATAAGGCGTCAAAAATCAGTGATGCGAAACAGCGTTGGTTTTTGGTGATGCTCGCAATCTTGCCTGTAGCATTGATTGCCGGTGTGCGCGATGATAGCATTGGCACGGACGTTTTGGTTTATGGTAAAGATTGCTTTTTAGATGTGGCTCAAAGTAGATGGTATTCAGAGATAGATCTTTCTTGGATGGTTCGTATGGAACCTGGCTACTTGTTGTTAAATTATGCGGTAAGCCGATTTACGAATAGCTACAACTTTTTTTTCGGAATTTTGATGGCGCTGCAAATGATTTTTGTTATGAAGGCTTTGTTGGTGTTCAGGAACCGCATGCCTGTATGGCTGGCTCTTTTGGTGTATTATTTCTCTTACTATAACATATCGCTAAACCAAATGAGGCAAAGTTTTGCGTGCGCAATAGTCCTGTTTGCTTGTACCTATGCTTATAAGCGAAAATTGCTGCCCTTCTTACTTGTAGTCGGTTTAGCTTGCACCTTTCACATATCTGCTTTTGTCGCTTTTGTTATCTATCCCCTGTTCATGTTTCTTAGAAGAACCCAGTCGTATAAAATGATGTGGTCCATGGTGATTATGGGGATTCTCATGGCTTTGCTGGTTCAAAAATCAGTGGATGTGGTGTTAGCTTCAATTGGGCTGAATTCTAGTTATGCGCATTATTTTAAAGACAGTACTCATGGGTTCTTTGTTACGAAGTTCCTGATGACATTGCCCATACCAATCATATTCTTTTACTATAGGAAAAAGTTTTTCAGAAAAGAAACTATTTATTTGGCGTTTTCTCTGATTGTCATGGTTGCGGCGACACAAGCGAGAGAGCTTATTGGCAATGATGCCGAACGTATTATGAATTATTTCGTAATCACCCAGGTTTTTGTGTTACCTTTTGTCTGTGCGCATTTGAATAAAGCTTTGCAAAAGGTGACGGGGGCTCTGGGAATGAGTTTTTATATTGGATACTGGTATTATATGTTTATCCTCAACGGCTATCATGATACGTATCCATATACATCATTTATTCTGAATCAGTGGCTATAAGATGAAAGATGCAATTGACTTTGTTCTTTTGTGGGTTGATGGAAATGACCCGAAGTGGCTCGCTGAGAAGAACGAGTGGAATCCGAATTATACTCCAGAGTCGGTCATCCGTTTTCGTGACTGGAATAATTTACAGTATTGGTTTAGGGCTGTTGAAAAATTTACTCCGTGGGTAAATAAAATCCATTTTGTAACCTATGGGCATTTGCCCAAATTTTTGAATACGGAACACCCTAAATTGCATATAGTGAAACATTCTGATTTTTTACAGTCCGATGTTTTGCCGACATTTAATTGTAATCCTCTGGAACTAAATTTGCATAAAATCCCTGGATTATCGGAACAATTTGTCTATTTTAACGATGATATGTTCCTGTTGAAAAACTTGCGTCCAGAGTTCTTTTTCAAGAGAGGCCTCCCCTGCGACAGAGCCATTTTTAATGCGCTTATCCCGAATGGGGAATCCTTATTCAGTTTAAGAGCCAACAACATGGCGCTTGTGAACAAAAACTTCTCGAAGAAAAAATGCTTAAAGCGAAATTTCAAAAAGTATTTTTCCCTAAAGTATGGCGCGAATTTGTATAGGAATGTTGCCCTGATTCCATGGGGGCAGTTTACGGGTTTTTATGACGACCATCTTCCGATTGCCCACACCAAGGCTCTTATAGAAGAGATTTGGAAAATGGAACATGAGGCCCTTGAGGAGACCACTACTCATAAGTTCAGGCAAAATGATGATGTGACAAACTGGCTCTTTAGGTATTGGCGCTATGCAAAGGGTAGCTTTTTTCCGTGTAGAAGCAGGGGCAGATTCTTAGAAATCTCAGAATTGACCATGACGGAAATTGAGGATGTCATTTTGAATCAAAAAGAACCGATGGTTTGCTTGAATGATTCCGATCCCAATATGGATTTTGAAAAACTGAAGAATGAACTTATACAAACATTTGACAAACTGCTTCCCAACAAGTCTGCTTTTGAAATTTGACCATGTATAATTACTCCATCATCATTCCGCACAAGAACTTGCCGACGTTTTTGCAGAGGTGCCTTGATTCAATTCCTGACCGGGATGATGTTGAAACGATTATCGTAGATGACAATAGCGATCTGTCCGTTGTTGATTTTGAAAAATTTCCCGGTCTTCAAAAAAAGAACGTTCAGGTAGTTTTTGACAAAAGCGGCCTAGGGGCTGGGCATGCACGAAATGTCGGCCTTTTGAAAGCTTCTGGTAAATGGCTTGTATTTGCGGATTGCGATGATTTCTTTGAAAAGGATTTGCTTGATTCCCAAATGGACGCCTTCAAGGATGATGCTTGTGACCTTGTTTTTTTTAAGATAAATTATAGAGATTCGGAAACTCTGCTGCTGGCGGATTTTGAACATAAGGCGAATTCTATTTTTGATTTGGCTAAAAGAGAAAATGATCAAGGCTATATTCGGTACAGGCGAAATGCCCCATGGGCGAAATTTATTCGTCGAGAACTTGTTGATGCCAATCACGTGTGCTTTGATGAAACTCTATGGAGCAACGATGCCTGGTTCAGTACGCGTATTGCCTTGCTTGCCAAAAATGTTAAATATGTGGATTCTCGTCTTTATAATTATACATACAGAGAAAGTTCCCTGATTAGGGCGTCTTCTGCGGATGCTTTGCTCTGCCGGCTCGATGTCGCATTAAAATGTGAGGGCTTGTTGATTGATAACGGGTATGCTCAATACAGGGCAAAGCATATTGAATATTGGTTCTACTTGTTGCTAAAGAAATCCCTGTGGAAGGGAATATACAATTGTTCTCGTGTTGTGAAAGCTATAGGGTTGAAGGGCTTTGTCAGAGGCGTTCTTTCAAATTTGAAGAACGACTTGTTATAAAAAAAGAATATGAAGAAACTTTTCATCTTTCTTTTCTTTTGCGGCTTGTTTGTGGGGGCGTCTTTTGCCGAACCTATTAATGTCGCAACCTGGAATATCCGTATTAATATAAAGAAAGATTCTATTGCGGGAAATGTTTGGGGCAATCGCCGTGAAGCGATTGTAAAGATGGTACAATCGAATGATTTTGATATTTGGGGCGTTCAAGAAGATTTTAACAGGGAATTGAACGAATTGAATTCCTTGTTGCCTAATTTTTCACGAAAAGGATTCCCTAATCATGAAAATGGCAGGGTTGGCACATTCAATTCCGTATTTTACAAGAAAAAGCGGTTTGATGAACGGGAAAGTGGAATGTTCTACCTTGCGCCGCGGGATGATGTTCCGATGATTGGTTGGAACGGCAAGTACATTCGTTCTTGTACGTGGGTGAAATTGGTTGAGCGTAATACTTCTCAAGTTTTTTGGGTTTTCAATACGCACATGGATTATGCTGGTGGAGAAGTTGAACGGGAGTCCTGTAAGATGTTGCTGCGCAAGATTCGTGAAATTGCAGGAGAGAATGCTGCCGTTATTGTTATGGGTGATTTGAATTTTAGCCAGCATAGTCCAGGTTATAAAATCTTGACGGAATCGGGCGTTGTTGAAGATTGCCTTAATTTGGCCCAGAAAAAGATAAAAGTGGCGGGGACATTCAATAAGTTTGAAAATGACTATAAATCAGAAGAACGCCTGGATCATATTCTGGTGACGAAAAATATAAACGTCTTGGAATATGACGTCCTTTTGGATACTTATCCTGGCCAATATGGCGAAGACCGTTTTCCATCGGACCATTTCCCTGTTGTTGTCAAAATCAATTTGGAAACGAAATGATGTGTGGCCTGTTGAGAAAAACCTTGCTGGGTTTGGGTGCATGTTTTTTAATGGCCTGTTCGAACGAATATGAAGAAACTGATTTGTGTTTTATCGGGGATTCCATTATTGAATTGTGGGATCTCGATTTTTATTTCCCGGAATTCTCAATTGTGAAACTTTCTAAGTCTGGTGGAAAGGTTCAAGATGTGCTTGATTGGGATGTCAGTTCGTGTGAAGGGAAAAAAGCGGTTGTTCTAATAGGTACTAATGATGTTGGGAATGTGGCTACGAATAATGATAAAATAAAGGAAAATGTTGAAAGTCGTTATATTGAAATGTTGAAGAGGATTCCTTATGAGTCCGTCGTTGTTGTGTCGGTTCTTCCGAGAAATCTGCATTACGATCAAAGTGAAAACATAAATAAGTACATTGAATCTTTTAATCAGGGCCTTAAGGCTCGCGTGATGTTAGAAGTTGAAGGTGGCTCTTTCGTCAATGTTTTCCCCTTCTTTTTAGAAGATGGCTACGCAATAAAAAAAGAACTATTTAACGATGGTTTGCATCCTAGTCCCGCAGGATATGAAATTTTAAGCAACGAATTGAAGAAGTTCCTATGAAATCTTTAAAATCTCTTATATTTTCTTTGACTCTTGTGGCGGGGAACGCTTTGGCGTCTGTTGCATTTGTTGGCGTGGAAAATTCAAAATATGCCATTGCTGGGTTTAGGCCTGGTGAAAACGTGGGTGTTGCCTTGATGCATTCGTTGTGGATCCAGGACGCCTCGCAATATGTCCGTTTGGGCCCCTTTTACAGGTTCCGTATAAATGATAATGTCTCTGGACAGTATTCTGTTTTTTATGGGACGACGTATGAACGGTCATATTATGATTACGGGGCCGATTTGTATTTGAATGCGTTGTTTTTTAATCGTTTGATTGAACTTGACGGACGCTTTAGGCCCCAATATGATAGCGATTTGAAATTCAATTATGGTTATGAGTTCGTTGGCAAAATTTCGGGATGGAAAGAAATCGCTGTTTTTGGTGGAATAAAGAATATTCCAGAATACCGAAAGTCGGAAGACCGCTTTTTAGCGGGAATGAGTTTTTCCGTCAAAAACCTGAGCGTGTCTCCTGAGATTTCGATTCCAACAAACCTGAAAACGCAATATACCAGGATTCATGTAAATTTCTTATACGAGCTGTCTTTTTAAAAGTCGATTGATTCCGTTGTGTACGAAGGAACACGTCGAGACGGCGGCAATAATGCTAATGGTTGCTCCAATTCTGCTATAGGATGTGTACGGAATGGAACTGAAGAATTGATAGCTGAATTTGATGGATTCGTATGCCAACAAGTGGATGATGTAAAGTTCCAGGGAATACTTTCCAAACCAGCCAAGAATCTTGTGGGCAATGCTGTTCCATTTTTGGGTGATGTTGAATAGAATGCAAACGATAGGGATTGTCACGAGCCTAAGTAAGCAATCGGCAAAAGGCTTTATGAAGTCGTTGTCCGAAAGATTTGAAAGGACTGCCATGACGGAAATACAACAGAACAATGCTATGTGTGTTTTGGATGTTTTGGTATTTGAGTAGGCGAATTTGCCTAGAAGCATGCCCAAAAAGAACATCCATATTTTAGGAAAACCTAATTCTACAGATTTATAGTAGTCAGCAAAAAAAATGTGAATGGCATAGCAGATGGAAATCCATAATGTGATAAGGGCAAGACATTTGACTTGGGGATACATTTTCCCACTAAAGAGAAAACGGTAAATAAAGGGGAATGCTAAATAAAGCGCAAGGGAAACAGATATGTACCACATGGAGTCGTTTCCGAAAATCCAAAATTTTAAAGTTAAAAGACGCAATGTGGAATCTAACAATGAGGAATTAGATGTGATGGCGGAATAGGCGATGAATGCAAAAGAAATTAGCATATAGGGGATGAAAAGACGATAAATCCTTTTTTTGTAAAAGGATTTTATGCTGGAATTCTTTTGCCAGGAATAATAAAGCCCTAGGCCGGACACAAGAAGAAACCCTTCTGTGAAAACCAATCCTGTAAAAGGCCTAAAGAATGCTGTCGGAATAATGGAAGCTGTTTTTGCCCATGACAGGTAATGAGCGAGCATGACTCCCAATATGCCGATTCCCATCAGGGCTGACCTGTATTTGCTTAAGTTGGAAAACTGAAACATGTGATTACAAATCTATGCCGAAATAATCGCGGCACTTTTGGATGTATATGTCATTCTGGTTCTCAAAAACATTCTGGTTTCTGAGGGCCGTCTCTTTTAATACGGGGTCCGTAATCTTGTAGGGATGAGGTAGTTTGTTCGGGACGGGGCAAACGGGGATATTGTTCACCCGTTCTATGAAGGCCAGCCATATGTCGTCGGCTTTTAGACAATATTCGATGATTGTTTTTAATTGGAAATAGGGTTTGCTGAAATCAAAGATTTTTGGGGGGTACAGTACTCCGCCGATGCCTATGGAAACGATATCCTTGTCCCCTTTTTTCAAATGGGTCGCTTCTTGTGTCCAGGTGTTGTAGGGCATGCTCTCGCCATTTAAGCCTCGAGAAATTTGATGGATTCGCCTTGCGGATACGGCCTCTGGATTTTTAAGGAATGAACTGTAAAGGGACGATACGGTGTCTTTGGCGTAGATGACGTCGTCATCGACCGTGATGATGGCTGCGTCAGGATATTCCTGCATGGCATAGAAATATTTTTTATGCGGCTTGATGTCGTCGCAAATGTTTCGTATGACGAGCCCTTTCTTTTGAAGTTTCAGTACTTTGGAAGGCACATTTTCTAAAGATACAGTCTTGTCAAGATACAGAACGACCTTGTCCGGCTGTAGGTCTTGGTTCAATAAGCTTTTTATGACCAGGTGTAAAGTGTTGAATCGGGCCGGATAGCTGGTTAAGGAAACGATAACAGGGGTGTTTTTTTTGTTGTTCCTTAACTTGGGGACAGGCATTATACTGTAACGGATGTTCCAGTACTTTGTGATAAATTTCTTGGTATAGTAACTGCCCTTACTCTTGATTAAATCGTGAAGGAACAAGAAGGGCGTCTTGGAAATCATCCTTAGAAGCAGTTTTCGGGCTTCCTTGGAGTTCTTTTGTGCTTTGGCTGCTTTCCAACCGCTTTTATAGTCGTAATAAAGGGTTCTTTTGCGTGCTTTACGGACTTTCTTATTTGGTTTATAGAATTGGTTTATGCCGTTATTGAATTCTTCGCTTGTATAAGCCCATCGAATCCTGTTGTTTTCTGTTACTCCTGACCCGCGCCGGTACACAGAAGATATGACGGGATCATAATGGATTTTGCCTTTAGTTGCTAGGAATGCCCATTGGCTGGTGTCAAATCTTGGAGCGTCTTGTTCTAGGTACTCTAGCAGATGTTTGCGGCGGAATAACACGGATGCTGTTGGAAAGCGACGCTTGATAAGAAGTTCGTCCAAAGAAAAGTCACGTTCGGGTTCATTTGAAAAAGGTCGAAGGACGCCCGTTTCGGTAAATAGAATATATCCATTTTCTGCGGATAGAGAGTAATCAGGGTGAGCTTCTAGAAAATTAACTTGTCTTTGCAATTTGTGAGGATCTGTCCAACAGTCATCGCCTTCACATATGGCAATGTATTTGCGTGTGAGCATTCCTGAAACTATTCGCGTGAGTGAGCCATCTTTTTTAGACCATTGGTTTTCTTTTTCGTATATAGTTTTGATGATGTTGGGATATTTAGCTTCGTATTCTCGAATGATGGTTGCTGTCTTGTCAGTGCTAGCATCATCATGAATGCATATTTCAAAAGGAAAATTGGTTTTTTGAATTAGAAAGCCGTCAATGCAGTCGGCAATATAATCTTCTTGGTTAAATGCTGTGCAACGAATGCTGACCAACGGTTCCGCTTTCGGTGGCCACTTGGAGATAATTTCTTGTTCAGAACAATTCACCATAACGATCTCTAAAATAGAAAAAAGTAAGGAAATTTCGAGACTTACTCTTTGTAATTATTGTCAATCCAGATAATTCGCTGCTTTATCCATGATTTTAGGGAATCTACGCTTTCTTGATGTGTGTGGTAAATATCTCTTGAATTTCCGAAATCTGAGGGTTCGCTTATGTTCCAACGCTTGTATTCGTTTTTTACAGCTTTATTTAATAGAGATGAATATGAATCTACAGAGTCGGTTAAGGCCTCGAATTTTTTATGGTTCTGTTCCCAGAAATCTGCAATAGTTTTTTTCAATTTTTCAGTAGAAAAAAAAGGTTTATTCCAGCCGCGGATTCGTAGGTGCCAATTTTTAGGTGATTGCATATAATCTTGAGGCTTGTTCCCGTATGCTACATCAAAATCCCAGACTGGTCCTATGCACAATTGGCTGCCGGTTTGCCAAGTAAAAAATACGCTTCTTCCATAAGCGGCATCATTGTTTTTTGAAAATTCCTGGACCCAATAAAAACGGATGTACTCATCCAGATTGAACCAGTTGGATATGGAATCTTTAGTTTTGTCGTTATAGATGTATTTTTCCCAACTATTTAAGAAGGTGACCAGAGAATCTACGTAAATGGATTGCGGTTCTTTAGGATAGCGTACTTTATATGAAGTTCCCATTTCCGTCGAAATATAGTGGCTTTCGTCCTCGACGTAGGGTTCCATCTCCAATAAGAAAGAAGAAGGTTTTTGGGGTAAATTAACACGGTTCTTGGAAACAGTGATATGCTCTGCAAGTAGAAAAACTCCCATATATCGTCTATTTAAATAAAGCTCAACGAATTCAGAATGAGGAGTGTATTTCATTCCAATTGAACTTGCCAATGAAAAAGAAATGTAGTTTCTAAGGAGTGTTTTGTCGGCGTAGTTTGCTATAAGATCCCATTTTTTCCCTTTGGAAAATTTTAGAAAAGATGTGCTTGTTGCAAAACGAAGGCTATAGCCGTATTTGGGCATCTCAAAAGAGGAAAATCCGCGACCGCTGATAGAGGTCTCCATTATGTCACTTTCCGGTGAATTTTTTCCCCATATTTGTACTCGGGCCGCGTGTTTGGTGGTCTTGTCACGGATTTGAGAAAAATTATCTGTTTCAATTACAAGACGTGGTAAATCTGCATAAGGGTATTCTGAATCGTCCAACGGTAAAAACGCAGATACTTCTTCAGTATTGTCCCAGACGCAGGCGACACAAAATAAACACAGGCCTGCGATTAAAAAAAAAGCGAGAGGGGACTTATGAAATGCCAAAAGAAAAGTTTGTCCTTTTGCAAATGTTTAACGGATTTTATTATCTATCCAATTGATTCTTTGCCGCATCCAGCTTTCTAAGGAATCTACGGCTTCTTGGTGAGAGCTGTAACTATGATTGAACTCCCACAAGAAAGTTGTTTCCAATATCGGCCAGCGTTTAAAATTGTTGTTCGCCGCTTTTTGAATTTTCAAACGGAATGAGTTCAATGAATCTGGAAGCTGTAAAAATAGAGCTCGATTTTCTTTCCAATAATTCTCAATTTTTCGTTTGAACTTTGCATTTTCTATGAGTTTTTTATTCCAAGGCCCCCAGCGGGAATACCATTCTTCAGGGTTATACATTTTATAGGAGCCGTAGCTTAGGTCAAAATCCCATATGGGACCCATGCTTATTACTCCTCCTTTTTCCCAAGTAAAGAAGACGCTGGTTCTCAAGTTGCTGTCAATATTTTTTGCGAATTCTTCTACCCAATAATAGGCTGTATAATCTTGAATATCAATCCATTGCGTTATTAGTGTGTCATAGTTAAATGTCTTTGCGATGAAATCCTCCCAGTTGTCAATAAAAGACTTCAGAGTGTTTTGACATGGTTCATTACATGTTTTGGGAGCGTGAATCCTTAATGGGAGGCCGTTTTTGCTAATGGTGACTTGTTGGCCGTTTTTATGATATGTATCTACTTCTACCAGGTAGTGGATGCCGTCTTCAATGAGGTTGACTCTTTTTTTTGCGGTTTTGATGTTTTCTGTCCAAAGATAAACACCCATGTATTCTCTATTTAAATACAGCTCAACAAATTCGCAGCGTGGAACATAATTAAGATTCAACCATGAGGCTAACTTAAATGTTGCGTAATTTCTAAGCAGTGTTTTATCTGCGTGGTTAGATATCAGAACCCAGTCTTTATCTTTGGGCATATCGAAAAAAGCTTGGCGCTTTTCAAATTCCAATTTAAGACTGTATTTACTCATTCCGATACTAGAGTTTCCATGTCCTTTGAGGGTTAATTCTAGTACGTCGCTTTTAGGAGTGTCTTTTCCCCAGATTTGTAATTTGGCGGGAATTTTTGTTTCTGCATTTCGTATGTTGAGAAAATCTTCTGTTTCAATTACAACACGGGGTAAATCAGCATAGGGGAACTCAGAATCATCTAATGACAAGTAAGCAGGATTATCTTCTGTATTTTCCCAAACGCAGCTAGTGCAAATCAAACACAAAACAGCTAGAAAAGGTACGATAGTCTTTGCATTTAGGTGAAGAATCATTCACGAATTCCTATCATTATTTTTTTCTTATTGTTTTTACTATGTAGATTAGGCATTCGAATCGCAGCAACCAGGCTGTTCCCAAATAAAGACATGCTCCGGCAGCTAAAAGTAATGGTAACTGTAAAAGAGGGCGGATATTAACAACACAAGACAATGCGTAAACGATGATTCCCATTGCTACTGACAATGTTAATGATGGTAGGAAATCTTTCATTTGCTCAGCAAAGCCGTAGTTCAATAATTTTTTATTTGGGTAGGCGTTTACAAAGGAGCCAAGGGGTGCCGTGATGGCGGCGCTCATTGCGATACCGATAGGTGAACGAAATAGCCAAATCGCAAGAATCAAGACGGTTAGGCCATAAATTTTTTTGAAAATTTCAAGTTTTAGGAAGATGTCGCTACGGCCAATTGCGTTAATGGCTGATAAGTTTGTGGTATGAATTGGCCAAAAAGCGTAACTAAAACAGCATATTTGGATAAAAGGAACTGCGGGCAACCATTTTACGCCAAGAATAACCATTGTGAGTGGCTTTGCTACGGCTGCAAGGCCTGCCATCATGGGGAGTATTAAAAATGAACTTATTGAGATGGATCGTCGCGCTAGCGATTTGAGCCTTTGTGGGTCGTCTTGTACGCTTGAAAGAGATGGCAATAACACAGACTGAATAGATGCATTGATATTTGATATGATGATTTTTGGAAAATGATCACCACGATTATAAAAACCAAGGTCTGATGGTGAGAATAGTTTTCCGATTACCAATTCGCGGAGGTTGCGATAGAGTGTGTCAAGTAAGGCGGAACACAAAAGTTTCCATCCGAATGAAAAAAGGGCTTTAAACCTACTAGCTGAAAAAGTAAGCTGAGGGCGCCATTTTACAGTAAACCACATAATAAAGCATATCAGACAAGAATTCATCAATTGGTGTCCAACCAACGACCAAATGCCAAAATTAAGATATGCCAACGTGACGCCGAATATTCCTGATGGTATTATTGCTCCGATGCTTCTATAAAAGAGTTTCTTGAACATCATGTTGCGGGCAATATAGGCTTCTTGTACGGAGTTGATAGCTCCGAACAAAAGGATTATTCCAAGAACCCGAATAACGGGAACCAATTTTGTTTGTCCGTTGTAAAAGTCTGCTATTAAGGGCGCACTTGCAAAAAGCAATCCATAAAGCAGAGTTGCGATTGCAAGGCTTGCGTAAAATACTGTTGAAAAATCAAGATTATCCGCATTTTTCTTTTGAATTAACGCAGTGTTTAGACCGCTCTGCACAAAAACGTTTGCCAAAGCGGTAAAAACGGTCACTAAAGCAATTAAACCAAAATCTGCGGGGGTTAGCAAACGAGCTAAGACAATTGCAACAATAAATTGAACCCCTTGAGTCCCGATACGCTCGAGAAATTTCCAAATAAGGGACGTGATAACAGTGGATTTTAGGGGCATGATAATGACGCAATCATTTACTTCATTTGGTAGAAAGATGAATCTGTTATATGGTCATTTGTTGAAATTTGGGGTAGGGGCGGAATTCTCATATAAAATTGTCGGTGTTAAATCTTTGATAATATAAAGACCAGTCTTAAAGGTTAGCCATTTGGGGTTCGTTGGCTTGTTATTCAACCAGTCTATTAACTGTTGCGGATAGTTCATTCCTGCAAGGTATGCCAAAGGGTAATGCCCTGATATCCGACAATTCATTTCAATTATGAAGATTCCGTTTGGTGTTTTAAAGCAATCAACTGAAAGAATTCCTTCGTGCTTGCTGTGCATGGCGATGGTTTTAGTAGCTTCTTCAAAAGGTGAAGATTCTGCGGTTCTTCCCAAATCGGTTTCTCCGCTTCGCATAGATATTTTTTGTTTCGCAAAAGTGCCAATATATTTTCCTTCAAGATCGTTAATAACATCCAAGCCATATTCTTCTCCACTTATTATTTCTTGGTAGATGATGGCTTCTTCTGTGGTCATTGATGATTCGTATTTTAGGTATGAGTTAAAAATATCTTTTTTGCATTTCTGGGTAAATACGTCTAATTCAAGTTCGTTTTCAACTCTGTATATTCCCATAGAAGCCATACCCCATCTAGGTTTCATAATGATGGGAAAATGAATTTCACCCTTCGAAATGGCAGTTTTGACCTCTTCAATATGCAAGTAGGTTTTAGGGGTTTTAAGCTTTAGGGATGAAATAAAATTAAAGGTTTTCCATTTGTCGTTGCATATCTCTACAAACGAGGCCGGAGCGAGGATGAGCTTAATTCCTGCGGCTTTGAAAGCATCTCTGTTTTGTGCAAGAACCAACAAGTCTATGTCGAATAGCGATAAAACGGCTGTTACATTGTTCTTTCTGCAGAAATCAATGATTGACGGGATGTACTGTTTGTCGTAGATAAGCGGAGAAAGGAAATAGCCGTCGGCTCTTTTTAATGCAATCGTATAGACGCTGTTGGATGCATAAACATTTTCAACACCTTGGCATTGTTTAAAATAATCGACAATATAAGCCCTACGTCCCGCCGATGTAAGAAGAATGTTCACTGTGTTAGCTCCTGTTTAAGTTCTTTTAATAATTGTTCGTTGATTTCTTGTAAAAAATATTTTTTGCATTGTTTGATTTTTTCTGGTGGTAGGTTCCACCACTTTATATCTTTTAAAATGTCAATAACTTCTTCGTTAAATCGATACTTGATTACTTTGGCTGGAGATCCGACGGCAATTGCGTATGGAGGAATATTTTTGTTGACAAAGGAGTTTGCTCCAATTACGGCTCCATCTCCAACACTAATTCCTCGCGCGATTACGCTGTTACAACCAATCCATACATCATTTCCAATGTCAAGTTTTTTTTCGAACCTTTGCTGTTGAATTGTTTCATTGTCGTCAAAAAAATCGTATTTTGAACGATAGATAAACGGATGAGTGCTTAACAGTTTGTAGTTATGTTCAGGAGGGCCAATTGTTACTCCATAAGAAATTGAGCAATACTTCCCAATAGAACATTCAAAAATCATATTCCATGGACCCGTATAAGTGTAGTCGTCCAATTTGGAATTCAGTACAAAATTTTGACGATCAATGCTGCAATAATCGCCTATGTAGGATCCTTTTATGCGAGAAAAATCGCCCACCACGGTTTTTTTTCCGACAGAAGAACAGTTTATTTGTGCTTCTTTGCATAAAATAGCGGTTGGGTCTACAGTGTACGACATGTTGTTCCTGTATATCAATATTAATATCTGTTTGCAGAGATTTTTATCTAATCAAGATTGTACCTAATACTTTATCGACATCTGCGTCTGTAAGTTCTGCATATAGAGGTAGGCATATGACCTCTTGAGCCATACGTGAAGCTATAGGGAGGTTCGATTTACTGGCTGACGGAAGTCCTCGATATATGGCAAAATCGCTGATAAGCGGATAGAAATAACGACGTCCCAAAACATCCTGCGACCTCATTTTTTCGTAAAGAGCGTCGCGACTCATGCCAAATTCTGCCTCATTCACGAAAATGGGGAAATATGAATAGTTGTAAGTCACATTATCACGTTCCTTGAACATTGTAATGCCTGGGATATTTGCTAGCGCAGTCCGGTACTTCTGTGCTATTTTTTTGCGAGCTGCAATCGCATTGTCAATAAGTCTCAAGTTGCAAAGACCGTAAGCGGAACGGATTTCATCCATTTTGCTATTGATACCTGGAGCTACAACCGTAGTTTCTCCGGCAAAACCGAAGTTCTTGAGGTAGTCAATGCGTTTTTTGGTGCGAGCATCGTGGCAGATGAGTGCACCGCCCTCAACAGTATTGTATGTTTTGGTCGCATGGAAACTGAGCGTGTTCATGTCGCCGGCATCTAGGATGGTCCGGCCATTCATCTTCACGTTAAAGGCATGAGCGGCGTCGTAAATAACGGCCAAACCGTAGCGGTCTGCAATTTCCTGAATCGCCTCAATATCGCAAGGATTGCCGTACACATGCACGGGCATGATTGCTGTCGTTTTCGGCGTAATCGCCTCTTCAATCCTTTGCGGGTCGAGGTTACCCGTTTCTGGGTCAACATCGACAAATACCGGAGAGAGGCCATTCCACCAAATGGAGTGTGTTGTAGCCACAAAACTGTACGGAGTGGTAATCACTTCACCAGTGATGCGCATCGCCTGCAGAGCCGTAATTAGCGGGAGAGTCCCGTTAGTAAACAAACTGATGTACTCAACTCCCAGGTATTCTGCGAGGGCTTTTTCAAGTTCCTGGTGGTAATGACCATTATTGGTTAGCCACTTGCGATCCCAGATATCCTTGAGAAGATTTTCAAATTCATCTAAGGGCGGAAGTAATGGGGATGTGACGGTGATAACATTATTGGCCATAGAAATACTCCTTCTTATCTAAGATAGCAAAAAATGTTCAAATAGGGTCGTTTTATTTGTGGTTGCCTCTAAAAATACATCAGTTTTCGCCACGTGGGGGGGGCACGCAGCGTGGACTAGGCCTATTTCGGGTGTGCAGGCGTCATCATCCTCTTTACCCAACCGAACACGTGCTCTATGCGGCAACGTATCCGGGATTTCTTCACGTTGCATCTTTCCAGGAACTCGGCAAGCGGTTTTCCGCGGAGGTCCTTCTTGCAGACATGCTCGCGGTATCCTTTCGGCAGCGATATGTGCCTTGTAGCCGAAGGTTTGCCTTCCGTGCTTGCTGCCCCAGCGCGCGTCGACATCCTTCTGCGTAAGCTTAGACGGTTGGACTTTCCGTTCCTCGGGTATCTTGCCGTCATTTATCGTCTCGTTCTCGTCGCCCTTGTTGTGCTGGACGGGAACGTTCACGATGGTGGCGTCAATGATGCCGCCGCCCTTGGCGAACAGACTCTGTCAATCTTCTTGAACGTTTTTTCTCTCGTCTTCGTCAGTATGAGCATCTCGCGGTAGTTCCATATTATCTTGGCGTCGGGCGCAGTCCCGCTGAGCCCAGGCCGAGGAACCGCATGAACGAGAGCCTGTCCTTGATTTGGCGTTTCATCAGGTCCTCGGAGAAGTTATAGAGATTCTGAAGAATGAACACTTTCAGTATGAGGCGAAGGCTGAAAGACTTGTGTTCCTGCAAGTCCTTCGCTTTCGCCTTGAGCAGGATGCCGTCAAACCTGCACAAGTCCACAATCTTGTTGAGCGCCTCGAACGGGGCGCCAATCCTGGTAATCTGTTCAACTCTATCGTTCAGGTCGGAAAAGTTGAGCTGGTCCATATAAAAGCCCTCGTCTGGCCACGAGACTAAATATGGTAAGTATTAGTTTGTTTGTAAATGACTGCTTTGGGGATTTTTTAGAGGTTGCCTTGTGTAAAATGATTATTCAATGCGGGCATGCTGCAATGGTGAGCCGATTTGAACTATTAAAACGAAGAGTAAATGTTTTGTGTTTTAAAAACTTGTAAAACGGTAAGTAGCGAGGACGCAATTTTGTGTATCCCCCCAAAAGGTGCGTTTTTTTTCATATTCTTTTCTTTTGCCTGTGCTTTTTTTTTACTTTTGGGCAAAAGGTTTAGGTTTTTAATATGGCTTCAAAAAAGACAGAGGAAAAGGATTTGGGGGATTATCTCCTGAATTTGATAAAGAACTGGTATATTGTTTTGCCTTGCATGGTGTTTGCAGGGATGGTAGGAGTTTTTTTTGCGTTTTGGATCCGCCCTGTTTATCAAGTGGATGCTTTGCTTCAGATAGAAAAGAAGGGTAGCAACGGACCAGCTATGATGGGAGATATGGCTGCCTTCTTTGCGACCACTAGCCCTGCGGAAACGGAGATAGAGCTCATTAAAAGTCGCAAGGTTCTTGGCGCTACGATTGAATCCAAACGGTTGCAGTATTATGCTATACCCAAGAGTAAGTGGGATCGGCTGCTTCATCGTGAAGGTCGCATGGAATTGATGGCTTTTGATGTTCCATGGGAAAAAGTTCCCTTAGAAGATCAGAAAAAACCTTGGATTGCTCGTGCGTTAGATTCTTTGAATTTTGTGCTTTATGACCACAATAAACAACGCGTCTTGGTTGGTGAGGCTGGGCAAACATATCGTTTCCCTTATGCAGGAGATACGGCGACCTTTGGAATCTATCGAATGGAAACAAGAAAGGGACAGAGTTTTGCTGTTGGCAAAATGGATTACCTGGAAGCTGTAGATGCGTTCCGTAGTGCTTTTGATGTCTTGGAGAAGGGGAAACGTACTGGAATTCTGGAATTCTCTTATCGGGATGTCTATCCTGATCGTGCCGCAGAAATCTTAAACGAAGTGGCGACTTCCTACTTGCGCCAAAATGTGGAAGAACGCAATGCGGAGGCTCAACAGACTTTGGAATTCTTGGAAAAGCAGTTGCCGGACCGGAAAGCCAGGTTGGATTCCTCTCTAATGAACTTGAACGCTTACCAGAATCGGGTGGGTTCTGTGGATGTGGCTGCAGAAACTCAGATAGTACTTCAAAAAAGAATGCAACTAGAACAAAAAATTCTAGAAATTCAGCAGAAAAAGCAAGAGGCAATTCGTTTGTTCCATTCTGAACACCCTACGGTTAAAACACTCGAAGACCAGGAACGTGCTATACGGCGCGAATTGGCTGCAACATCTAGAGATGTAAAGGATTTGCCCGAAACCCAGCAGGAAGTTTTAAAACTTACTAGTGAAGTGGAACTTAACAAGGTTCTTTACACCAACATGCTGAATAGTGTGCAACAGTTGCGGTTGGTGTCCGCTGGTGAGGTGGGATCGGTCCGCATAGTTGATTTTGCGGAGCAGACAACGAAGCCCGTTAAGCCCAAGAAAAAATTGATTCTCGCTATATTCCTGTTTTTTGGAATACTCCTTGGGGCTGCAATTGTATCTTTGCGAGATAAATTCAGTGGTGGTGTGAGAAGTGCCACCTTCATCGAAAAGGAAACGGGCTTTACCGTTTACGCCAAGGTACCCAAGGGCAACCCGAAGGGAACCAAGGGTACTAGACCGCTGGCTGTGGTGGAACCGGACGATGTGGCGGTGGAATCCTTGCGCGCACTACGTTCTTCGCTGGAATTTTCCATGATGGAATCGGACCAGCCGATTATCGGTGTTTCTGGTCTTATTCCTGGAGTGGGCAAGAGCTTTATCTCCGTGAACCTGGCTGCCTTGTACGCAGGTCTTGGAAAGAAGGTGCTGCTGATAGATGCTGACTTGCGCAAGGGGCGCTTGCACAAGGAGTTTGGTATCAAGCGCGGTAGTGGCTTGTCTCAGGTTCTGTTGCGTGAAGTAGAAGTGGAAAACGTGATTTCCCCCACTGAAGTCGAGAACCTGTTTGTTCTGCCCTGTGGCAATGTACCGCCTAACCCTGCAGAATTGCTAGGCTCCAAACATTATCTTGAATTGATTGAACAGTTCAAGAAGCAGTACGATTTGATTATCATCGATACTCCGCCCATCATGCTGGTGACAGATGCCGCCCTTGCTTGCCGTGTGGCAGCGCAAATTGTGATGGTTATTGAATATAACAAGCACTCTATTGAGGCCATCCAGGATGGTATGGGCCAGATTCTAAAGGGCAATCCCAATGCTCATGCTTCCATTGTCATCAACAAGTACGAACATGGCAGCCAGGATGGATACGGCTACAAGTACGGAAAGTACTAGTTTGTTTGTGGCGCTGCGAGCTGCGGGAATTAACCTGCGGCTCGTTCCGTTTTTTATTGTAACGTTCATTGTTTCCGTTTTTGCGACTGAACCTCTGAAACCTGTTTTGCCACCCCAGAACGCCATCGCCTTAAGCGGTGTAGGGGAGCTTCGGGACGATGTCTATAGCGCGGACCTAAAATGGTCTGTAGAAGTGGCGCCCTGTAACTGCCTGAGTTTTTACACCGACATGTCTTATCGGTTTATCAGCTACGAGTGGCAAACAATGCTTCACGATCAGATTCACGAGATGGTGAACCTGCAGGTGAATGGACTGAACGAGTCTTTTGTTGGCATGAAGTTTTTCCCGATACAGTATTTCGGCCTGAATGTGAGCTGGCGCTTTAAGCCTGGCAACGGAAGCCGGGTGGAACGTTTTGAACGCTTGGGAATCGAGCCTATGGGTGTGTACCGCTTTAGCCCGAATATGGTCCTGGGACTTTCGGGGCAGTACTATTCCTTTATCGAAGATAAGAATTATCAGCCTGGCGACGAACTGGGTGTGAAAACCTCCTTTGTCTGGAATGCCTTCTGGGACAAGTACGCACGCACAGGTTGGCAGGTGGGTTACGTGTTCCTTTTCCGCTGGCGCATCCAGGAATCGGAAAACCACAACTTGGCAAAAGACTACCAGAAGATGGATGACCTGTACCGTGGATTTCGCATGCGGGGTGACATTGCCCGCTATGTGGGCTGGTTCCCGTTCCCCTTCGGCATGGGCATGGCCTATGAAATGAATCGCGGAAACCTGTTCGGCTTTGAGACGGGCCACAAGGTGGAACTATATTTAAGGGCAGAATTCCCGTAAACCACAGGACGGTCACGAATGCAACAAAGTTTTTACCAGAGTTGTCATTCCCGGCTTGACCGGGAATCTCCTTGCTCTTTTTTCCTCAATTTGCTTGGGTGCGTTCTGTTCCTTCTCGCTCCCGCATTCGCCTACCTGCCGGGGGAATCCGGCTTTGTGTCTTTGGAGGGGGCCCACGGCATTTTCGGAAACCCCGCCGGCCTCACGGCTTTTGATTCCTGGGGAACCCTGCTGGACTATCAGTACGACGACGAGATTTCCCAGTTCCGCGTGGGTGGCAATCTGGACCACTTTGGCGCGGGCTTCGAATACCGTTTTGCGGACAAGGGTCTGGATGAATCCCGCTGGAGTTTGACGTATTCCACCGACATTCTCCGGCGCTACTTTTTCTGGGGCAGCCGACTGACGGCCTTCAGGAGCTCCGCCTTCGAAGGCACGGAATGGTCCTACACTCAAGGCGTGATGCTCAGGCCTTTCAGGTTCTTGTCCCTCGGGTATTCCTGCGACAACCTGCTGTATGCAGGCCTGAAATCGATGGACCGCGTTCACAACGCGGGCGCCACCCTTCGGCTTGGGCGGAACTTGAGCGTGAGCTACGATGTGGAGGACTGGGAAGACCACCGCTTGCTTTTCGAGCTGGAACTGTACGGCACCCGCTACGGCTTCAAGATGCCTGTCTATGGTGACGATGACGAATACACCCTCACCATGTCCATGACCTTCGGCGGTTCCAACAACTTGGCGGTAAAATTCTACGACGACTACCTGCCCAAAGGTGTGACCTGGGGTTACCATTCCGCACGGAATCCGAACGCCACCATGTTCGCCCAGATTGTCCGTGTGCCTTTGGACATGGAAGTTTCCGAAGTGGAAAGCCCCTTCTCCTTTATACGGCCCCAGTCCATCGCCCTCATGAAGGTGCGGACCTTGTTCGAGCACCTGCTTCGTGATCCGTCGGCAAGTATCGTGCTGCTGGACTTTTCGGGCTACAAGGGGAACGTGGGCGTGTCCAACGAAATCAACCGCGGTGTCATGAAGCTGAAGGCCCGCGGCGCGAAGGTCATCGCCTACATGGACGACGTGCGGCCTTCTGTTTTGTTGGCGGCTTCCTCTGTGGACCGAATCGTGGTGGAGCCATCGGCCCATTTCTCCTGGCGTGGCGTAGGCGGAAACACGCTTTTTTATAAGGGCCTGCTGGACAAGCTGGGCGTGAAGGTGGAGTTCTTGCGGCATGGCGCCTACAAGTCGGCGGTGGAACCCTACATCGCGGATTCCATGTCGGTGGAGTCCCGCGAAAATCGGCTTGAACTCTACAGCGATTTCTGGAAGATGATGAACGCCTACGTGGCAGGCCGCATGGCTTTCCGCAAGCAGATGCCTGTGGAGAAGGCTGCCGCATCTTTGGATTCTTTGGCGAAGGTTCCTGTGGTGAGCGCCAAGGCGGCCCTGCAGGCGGGTGTCGTCGATTCCATTCTTTATATAGACCAGGTGCCGTCTTACGCCTTGAAGACCTTCTTTGGACTGGACGCCCCTTATGCGGGCTATGTCACCTGGAAGCCGACGGACCGAAAAATCTTTAACGAAAGCTGGTCTCACCGGGCTCGCATTGGCCTGTTGAATATCGACGGAACTATCGACGGCGCTATGGAAAAGTCCGTGTCTGCCACATTGAACAGGCTTGCTAGCGGCGGAGGCGTTTCGGCTCTGGTGGTTCGCATTTCTTCGCCGGGCGGTTCCGCTATCGCCTCCGACAAGATTTGGGCGGCGCTGAAGAACCTGCACAAGCAGGGACTGCCTATTGTGGCGAGCATCGGGAACATGGGCGCCTCTGGCGGGTATTACATCGCCTGTGGCGCCGATGAGATTGTGGCCGAGCCCTTCTCCTTTGTCGGGAGCATCGGCATCTACGGCGGCAAGGTGGACGCCTCCGGTTTGCTTTCAAAGCTTGGGCTCAAGGCAGAAACCGTCAAGACTCACGACTACGCCGATGCCGAAACATTCACCAGGCCCTGGACCGATGAGGAGAAAAAGGCCCTGCAGGATTACATGGATGAATTCTACGACAGGTTTGTCGGGGTGGTCTCTCAGGCCACCGGCGTAGACAAGGCGAAAATCGATACCGCTTACGGCGGGGGCCGGGTCTTTGTGGGCTGGAAGGCTTTGGAGGCTGGGCTGGTCCACAAGCTGGGCGGATTGGACGTGGCCATTGCCGAAGCCAAGCGCCTTGCCGACATCGGGGAATCTACCGACGTGGAACTGGTGCAGTTTGCGGGTGAAAATTCCTACTTGGTGCCGGTGCCCAGCTCCAAGGCTGTCATGGACTTTTTCAGGGAGGCGGAACGCACCCAGTTCTGGGCCGTGGAACCTTCGCTGATAAATTTTGAACCGTAAATTATGCTCGCTATAGTCATCACCGTTCTTTGCTGCCTTTTCTTTTCGGCCTTCTGTTCGGTAACGGAAGCGTCGTTTTACAGCGTGCCCCCCAGCACGGTAGAATCCCTGCAGCGCCGCAAAAGTTTTACCGCCAAGTACCTGACTCACGTCAAAGAAAATATTGACCGTTATATAGCCTCGGTGCTGGTGGTGAATACCATTGCGAATACCATCGGAGCTTCCCTGGCGACAGCCCTCGCCGTGCGCCGCCTACCGGAATCGGGGCAGTTTGCGCTGCCCATCGCGCTTACTATCCTCATCTTGCTTTTTGGCGAAATCACTCCCAAGACTCTGGGCGTGAAACAGGCCAAGGTGATAGCCCCCATTGTAGCGGTGCCGTTCTATTACATTACCAAGGTCTTGAGCTGGACGGGAATCATCTGGCTCTGCCTCACCCTCACCAAGCACTGGACTCACGAAGACGAAGAAAAGAAAGAGGTGAGTATCGAGGATATCAACAGCCTGGTAAGTCTCGGTCTCAGGGAAGAGGTGATTGACAACCATCAGGCGGCGGTCATCAAGAATATTCTGGCCCTGAAATCCGTGGTAGCCCGCAAGGTAATGACGCCCAGGCACGTGGTGTTCAGCCTCCCGGCCGACAAGACCATCGGGGAGACCCTGGACGAACGGGGCAACTGGCCCTTTTCCAGGATTCCGCTTTATGGCGAAAAGAAGGACGAATGGATTGGCATCGTGCTCCGTCGGGATGCCTACAACTACCTGGCCGAAGGCAAGCGCGACATCAAGCTCCGCAAGTTGATGCGGCCCTTGCAGCTGATCCCCGACAGCGTGACTCTTGAAAAGTTGCTGCTCCGGTTCTTGAAACAGCGGGGCCACATGGTGGGCGTGGTGGACGAGTTCGGCGCCATCGCGGGAATTGTTTCCTTGGAAGACGTGCTGGAAGAAATCCTCGGCCGTGAGATTGTGGACGAGTACGACGAGTCCGTGAACCTGCAAGAAACCGCCCGCCGCCGGAGCAAGGCCCTGGCCTTTATGCGGAAAGCCGCCTCGGAAAGGAAGTAGGGGCTAGGATCTAGGGGTTAGTATCTAGGGGCTAGGATCTAGGGGTTAGGTGTTAGGGCTGATAGAAACAAGAAGTTTTATGTAAAGTGTGTAATGTGAAATTAGTTGTCGATTAGGCGCCGGAGGCGCGATTATAAGAACTCATAACTCACAACTCATAACTCACAACTCATAACTCACAACTCGTAACTCAATCCCCTTCGTTTCGGTATAATAAGGGCCAAGATAATATAATAATTATTACAATTAATATAATTGATAGAGCTTTAAACCCGCATATTTCAACATTTTTAGTAAAAATAGTCTTTTTGACCCTTGTGGGCCGTTCCAAATCCTTCTATATTTACCCCGCATTTCCTGGGACGCCTTTGTCCCGGAATCATCTAACTAGAGGATTTACATGAAGACCATTACGGTAAACCCCAAGTCCGTCACCCGCAAGTGGAAGCTTGTGGATGCAGCGGGCAAGCCTATGGGTCGCGTCGCAAGCGAAGTTGCCCGCCTCCTCATGGGTAAGCACAAGGCCATCTATTCCCCCAACGTCGATACCGGCGATTACGTGGTTGTCATCAACGCTGAAAAGGTTGCCGTTACCGGTAACAAGAACCTTCAGAAGCAGTACTTCCACCACACCGGTCACATCGCTGGCGAACGCTGGATCAACTTTGCCGACCTTTTGGCAAAGCACCCCACCGCTCCGCTGGAAGCTGCCATCTGGGGCATGCTCCCTCACAGCGCTCTGGGCCACAAGATGGTCAAGAAACTCAAAATCTATGCCGGCGCCGAACATCCGCACGCGGCACAAAACCCCGAAGTCGTTGACTTCTAATCTTTAGAACGGAGGATACCTCTATCGCTACCGCAAAGAACAAGAAGATCTACCGTGGCACGGGCCGCCGCAAGAACGCCATCGCCGCTGTGATCCTGAAGCCGGGTTCCGGCAAGCGCACTATCAATGGTCGTGATTTCAAGGATTACTTCCATTCCGAAGTGCAGAACATGATTGCTAACCTTCCGTTCTCTATTCTCGGCAACGCCGAAGAATGGGACGTGGAAGTCACCGCCCGTGGCGGTGGAATCGCCGGTCAGATGGGTGCTGTCCGTCTGGGCATCGCTCGCGCTCTCGTCGCTAACAACGCCGAAGACAAGCCCGCCCTCAAGAAGGAAGGCCTCATGACTCGCGACTCCCGTGCTGTCGAACGTAAGAAGTTCGGCCGCAAGAAGGCTCGTAAGCACTTCCAGTTCAGCAAGCGCTAATCTGCGAAACTGCTATTCAAAGGGGACTCTGGTATTGCCGGGGTCCTTTTTGTTTTCTATATTTTGCCCCGCCTTGGCAATTTCGCCAGGGTAAAACCAATCACCGGCTTGCGAGAGTCGCTTCGGTGGCGCGGTCCAGAACCCCAGGTTCGCCTGGTTTCCGGGCATCGCTTCGCGGCTTATTTGCAGTCCGGGTAGTAACAACCGAAAAGGAATACATTATGGCAAATCTGCCTTCTGTCGAAGATCTGCTTGCTGCAGGCTCCCACTTTGGTCACCAGACTCAGCGCTGGAACCCGAAAATGAAACCCTACATCTTGGCTGAAAAGAACGGCATCTACGTTCTCAACCTCTCCAAGACTCGTGAACTCCTTGAAGAAGCTGCCAAGGCCGCTGCCAAGATCTCTGAATCTGGCAAGACCGTGCTCTTCGTTGGCACCAAGCCGACCGCTCGTCAGTGCGTGCTCGACGCTGCTGCTTCTTGCAACCAGTTCTCCGTGACCAACCGCTGGCTCGGTGGTATGCTCACGAACTTCCAGACCGTTCGTAAGTCCATCAAGAAGATTGACAAGATCGACGCTATGGAAGCTGATGGTACTTTCCAGGCTCTCTCCAAGAAGGAAGTCCTCGACAAGAACCGTGAACGCGAAAAGCTCCTTTCCGTGTTCGGTGGCATCCGTGAAATGGTGAACCTCCCGGGCCTCCTCGTCGTGACCGACCTCGCTCACGAAAAGATCGCCGTGGCTGAAGCTCGCCGCCTCCACATTCCTATCATCGGCATTTGCGACACGAACGTCGACCCGACTCTCGTGGACTATCCGATTCCGGCCAACGATGACGCCGTGAAGTCCCTCACGCTCATCATCGACTACATTGCCGCCAACGTTGCAAAGCGTTCCGCCGACAAGAAGGCCGACAAGGAAGAAGTGAAGAAGTTCGACAACGGCGAGGAAGAAAAGTAATATGCAGATTACCGCTTCCCTCGTTAACGAACTCCGCCAGAAGACTGGCGTGGGCATGATGCAGTGCAAGAAGGCCCTCACCGAAACTGACGGCGACATGGACAAGGCCGTTGAACTCCTCCGCAAGCAGGGTGCTGCTGTTGCCGCCAAGCGCGCTGACAAGGCCGCTAAGGAAGGCCGCATCTACCTCATCGAAACCGCCGACAAGGCTGCTGCTTTCGAACTCTCTTGCGAAACTGAACCGGTTTCCAACAACGACGACTTCGTCGCTCTCGCCAACATGGCTGTGAAGGCTGTCGAAACTCAGGCCATCGCCTCTGTCGAAGACCTCAAGAACGCCGTTGTCGATGGCAAGAAGATCAACGATGTGCTCCAGGACGTGCTCGTCAAGATCCAGGAAAACATCGACTTCCGCAAGTTCGCCGAAATCAAGAAGGTCGCTAACTCCGTGTTTGGCGTATACAGCCACATGAAGGGCAAGATCGGCGTGATTACCGAACTCGCTTTCGAAGGTACCGCTTCTGACGAAGCTGCTCTCAAGCAGGCTGCTAAGGACATCGCTATGCAGGCCGCCGCATTTGCTCCGGTCGCCCTGAACGATGCCGCCGTTCCGGCCGAAACCATCGAAAAGGAAAAGGAAATTGCCAAGGCTCAGATCGAAGCTTCCGGCAAGGCTCCGAAGCCTGAATTCCTGCAGCGCCAGATTGACGGCCGCGTCGCCAAGGTGCTCAAGGAAATCGTTCTCGAAGACCAGGAATTCTTCATGTCCGAAAAGAACCCGAAGAAGCTCAGCGTCAAGGACTACCTCCAGGAAGTCGTCGCCAAGCAGCTCGGCCTTGCTAGCCTGAAGGTCGTGAACTTTATCCGCTTCGAACGCGGAAACTAAGCTTGTGTCATCCTGAGCGGAGCGCATCGCGCGAAGTCGAAGGATCTCTAGCTACAATTAAATTGGTCGTCCCCCTGGGGGCGACCAGTTTTTTTTACGCCCACTCGAAGTTTTCTTTCCCGGCCGCAATCTCGAAATTGCACTTGACAATCCCCAGGTCCAGGGGCGCATAGCCCATAAGGTCGAAACTCGCCTTGGCGGCCACCTTGTTGCCGTCTAGCAGCGTGAAGAAAAACTTCTGCCGGTTCATCGCGGTGGGGGCAAGCAGGGCCGCTTCCATTCCCCTTTCGAACCATTCAGGGAGCGGGGCGTTCTCGCTGCGCGCATCCTTGTAAAAACGGGAGATGGGCTTGAGCTTGCGAGCGGCGCCGTTTGACTCGCCGTAACCGCAGGCGATGACCATCCGCAACTTTTCGTCGGGCTCCATCTGGTAGGCGCTCTTGATGTTCTTGAACGTGAGCCCCACCCAGCAACTGTTCAGCCCCAGCGACTGCATCAGCAGGACAATCCTTTGTCCGTAATAGCCCACGGCCTCTTCGTGGTTGCCGTCCTTCTTGACCACCAGCGCGATGTAGTTCTTGACGCCGGAGAATTGCCCGTACTTGAAAATCCCGGTCGAAAACGCCAGGGGCTCGTTCTGCACCAGCTGAATGTGCATGTCGCCTTCCGCGTTGCACTCGTCAATCAGTTTCTGGATCTCGGCCGCCTTCTCGGGCTCGATAGGCCTGTCCGTGTACTTCCGCACCGAATGCCTCTCGCGAATCGCCTGTTGCAAGTCCATAATGCCTCCTGGGTGATGATGGTAATATAGGAGTTTTTTTTCCTTCCGTTTGAACAATCAAGTATTTCTTGACGGTTGGATTGTATTTTGTTTTGAAGGGGGAAGTCTCCCCCTGGCTCCAGCCGAATGTCATCCCCGCGAAGGCGGGGATCTCCCTTCGTCTTCCGCGCACCCCCACTGCGGGGCTCAGACGCCTAACCACCTAAAGGTGGCCATGTACACATAAGCACTTCCCCAAAGAGGATAACTCTACTAAGGTGCTAAAGCACCAAGTATCGTATAAAAGCACTAAGTGGTCAAAGGCCGCAACGCCCGGGCTTAACTCTAATCAGTTTTCAAATGTCATAATTGTTGGAAAACACGGATTTTATTCAAGTTTATGTACTAAAGAAGTTCGTTTATAGGCCACCCTTGGCACAATCTTGCGTTTAAACGCAAAAAAATGTATATTAAAGGTGTATAAACAACCAAGGGGGGCGATTATGGCCGAAGCACTGATGGAACTCTACGAAACGATAAGTCCAGAAGCT
>CAMKMX010000008.1 GCA_946414025.1 uncultured Fibrobacter sp. | reverse complement strand
CGACGAAAGAGAGCGCGGACGATTATGTGGATTCCGCCATTGCCCGCAATATTCAGCATTCCTTGAAGTGCTATCAGCATGAGGGGCATTTCCGCTCGTTGCAAGAACTCTATGATGCGGGGGAGCTGACGAATTCGATTAACCGCATCGTGGAGGACGTGAATCATCGCTTTACGATAGAGGTGTTGACAAGAACGTTTAAGTCAGGCGACTTGAGCCGTTCCGCACAGAATCTGCGTCGCGACAGGTTCAGACCCAAGGATGTCTTGGATAGGGTTGATATAGGTGCGGTAACGAAGAGGCTTAAGCATCTTTTGCAGATTCGTGATAAGGCGGAACTGTCTGTCGGAATAGACGAGGCTCACCGTGCGGAGATTAAGGAATATTTGGACTTGTTGGACCTTACGTGCGACATTGATGTGGTAAACATGACGAACTTGAATGCGCGTATGTCGCGTACAGTTTTTTCGCAGCCGGGGCTTCGTTACGCTCAGGCGTCGGCGCTTATCCAGAGCTTGTTGCTCGACGAGGCGTTCAGGAATGTTCCGATAGCCGAGCGCATGTCCATAGAAAAGCGAATTCTTGACGAGATTCGTGGTCGCATGATGGAAGAAATTGTATTGCTCGAGACCAAGATGGCTAGGCCCGAAAAGCAAGTTTTTCAGTTGCAGTTTGCCGTCGGTGAATTTGATATGGTGGTGTTTGACCCGAAAAACGCCTGCTGCGAAATCTACGAAATCAAGCACAGCGACCAGGTGGCCAAGGAACAGTGCCGTCACTTGCTGGACGCAAAAAAATGCGCCGATACGGAATTCCGCTACGGCAAGATTTTGAGCAAAAACATAATATACCGAGGCCCCGCGGGAGCGCTCGGTAATATTAACTATCTGAATGTCGAGGAATATTTAAAGGGCTTGGCCTAAACCAGGCTAATCCCTTCGTCAAGTCCGAGGGCGATGTTCATGTTCTGGATGGCGGCGCCGCTGGCGCCCTTGCCCAGGTTGTCGATAATCGTCGTCACCTGCATCACGTTTTCGTTGCCGAAAACCTGGATGCGGGCGTTGTTGGTGTCGTTACAGACGGTAGCGTCCAGGCGGCCATTGAACAGCACGGGGGCTGCTTCATAGGACATCACCTTCACAAAGCGGCAGCCTTCGTAATGCTTCGCCAAAATTTCGGTAAGGCCTTCGGGGCCCACCTTCTTGGTGAGTTCGTTCGCGAAGATGGCGACGGTCACGGCCATACCTTTGTAGTATGGCCCAAGCACCGGATTGAAGAACGGAACGTTTTCAAGTTCGCAGTATTTTTTCATCTCGGGGAGGTGCTTGTGTGCGAGCGCAAGCGCGTACGGGGCCGGAGCCATGATGGCCTTCGATTCGCCGGCAGCGTGTGCAAGTGCCGCTGCGTCCTCGTATTCGGCGATGAGCTTCTTGCCGCCGCCGGAGTATCCGGTGATGCTGTAGGCGGCGAGGTTCGCGCTCTTCGGGAGGATTCCTGCGGCGACCAGCGGGTGCACGCCGAGAATGAATCCGGAGGCGTGACAGCCGGGGTTCGCGATACGCTTGGCCTTCGCGATGGCTTCGCGCTGGGCGGGGCTGAGTTCCGGCATGCCGTAGGTCCAGGCGGGGTTCACGCGGTGGGCCGTAGAGGCGTCTATGACGCAAGTGTTCGGGTTTTCGCAGAGGGCGGCGCTTTCGATGGCGGCTGCGTCGGGCAGGCACAGGAACGTCACGTCGGACTCGTTGATGAGCCTCTTGCGTTCGGCGATGTCCTTGCGGAGTTCGGGAGAAATGCGCAGCACTTCGATGTCGCTACGCTTCGCGAGCCGTTCATAAATCTGCAGGCCTGTGGTTCCTGCTTCACCGTCTACGAAAACTTTGAACATATGCCTAGGGGTTAGAGGTTAGGATTTAGGATCTAGTGGTTAGGATCTAGGGGTTAGGATCTAGAGACTAGAGAAAAATTTGACGCACAACGTGCGTGATTCTTTTTCACTAGATTCTAGTCTCTATTTCCCCGCTCCGCAGCACTTCTTGTACTTCTTGCCGGAACCGCAGGGGCAGGGGTCGTTGCGGCCAACGTCCGGGCCTTCCTTGTGGACGGTTTCTTGTTTTACGGCACGGCCATCGTAGAAGAACCAGGCTCCGCCTACCTTGTGGAACTCGCCCAGTTCGTGGTGGTTGCGGGTGATGTTTCCTTGCTTGAAGCGGGCGATGAATTCTACCCAGCCGATATTCTTTTCTTCTTCGGTCTTGGTCTGCTTGATTTCGATGCCGAGCCATTCGGAATCGCGGCTCCAGGCTTCTACGCTGGGTTCGTCGAAGTCGCTGCGCTGGGTGGCTTCTAGGGAGTCCTTGAGCCACTTGATTTCGTGCTTGGCGTAGGCGGTATAGCGGGAACGCATCAGGGCTTCGGGGCTCTGGGCGAGGGCTGTTCCCTTGATGATGGGTTCACAGCATTCAGAGTATTCTTTGCCAGATCCGCAGGGACATAAATCTTGTGCCATAATATAATCCTTGTGTTTGTTTTTTAATCAGAAAATATAATTCTATCGTCTTTCGTCTGTAGGGCCGTAGGCCCGTCCTTTCGTCTAAACTTACACGACCTTTTTCATGAGCCAGAATTCTTCCTTGCCTTCGCGGCCAGGAATGCTGTTTACGGGCTTGATGCGTTCCACGATGTCGAAAACGCCGTCCAAGCGGGCCATGAGTTCGCCTTCGCTGGTGCAGTGGGGAGGGCCCTGCAGGGTCTTTCCGTTCATGAGGGGGTACATGAGGCAGATGAACAGGCCGTCGTCCTTGAGCATCTTGTAGCAGACTTCAAAAAATTCGTCGCGGCGGCCCGGGTGGATTGCCGAGAAGGTGCCGTAGTCATAGACGATGTCGAACAGCTGGCCGCCACGCTTTGGGTCTTTGGGCGAGAGGGTGAACAGGTCCAGGTCCAGAGAACGGAGGTTCTTGTACTTGCGGCTCAGGTGGTCCAGTTCATCTACGGCGGTAGGAGCGAAATCTACAGCCAGCACGTCGTGACCTTTATTAGCCCAGGCTTCGGCATCGTAGCCGAAACCCGCTCCAGGAATCAGGACCGAGCCGGTAGCGGGGCAGGAAGGGTTCTTGAAGAATTCCAGGAGGGCGGGTGTTGCCTTCTTGAAATTCCAGTAGTCCTTTCCGTCCATGTAGAGGTTGTCCCAGAATTCGGGGAGGTTCTGCGTTAACATGTTTTACCATCCTTTTTGTACGCGAGTTGTCCGCAGGCGGCCAGGATGTCCCGGCCCCTCGGATTGCGGATCGTTATTTGAATTTCGGCGGCACGCACCTTGGCAAGGAAGTCTTCCACTTCTTCGGGGCTGGGCGCGTGCAGTGTGGGGTCGTCACCGTCGTTAAGCACGATGGCGTTCACCTTCACCCGGCGGGGGGCGCAAATGCGGATAAGTTCCTTGGCGGCCTTGGGGGTGCAGGTGATGTCCTTGATGAGGACGAATTCGAAAGTTACGTAGTTGTCGGTGCGGCGGATGTATTCGTCCACCGCTTCCAAAAGCTTTTCGATGGGCCAGGTCTTGTTGACCGGCATCACGGAGGAGCGGTATTCGTTGTTGGTACTGTTCAGGCTTACCGCAAGGCAGCAGGGGGTGTTCCGGTCCACCAGTTCCTTGATCTTGGGCACTACGCCGCTGGTGCTTACCGTCATGCGCTTGGAGCCCATGTTGAACAGGCTCTGGTTGTGGAGCGTGCAGCAGACCCGGTGTACGTTTTCGAGATTGTTCAGCGGTTCGCCCATGCCCATGAAGATGATGTTGGTGACCTGGGCGATTTTTCCGTCGGCATCGAGAGTGCCGGAATCTTTCAGGAACCAGTTCACGTTGATGATCTCTTCCAGGATTTCGCCTGCTTCCAGGTTGCGGGTAAAGCCCATCTTGGCGGTGCGGCAGAAGGCACAGTTCATGGCGCAGCCCACCTGGGTGGAAACGCACACCGAGAACCGTCCGTTGGAGGGAATCATCACCGTCTCGATGTGGTGGTTGTCGTTGGTCCTGAAAAGCCACTTGACGGTGCCATCGACGGATTCCATGCGGGTCTCTTCGGTAAGGGCCCGGAGGCTGAACTTGGCGGCCAGCTTTTCGCGGAGGGCGGGGGAGATGTTCACCATCTCGTCGTAGGTCTTGACCTGCTGGCAAAAAAGCCATTTCTGGATTTGGTCGGCACGGAAGGGCTTCTCGTCTTGTTCGCGAAGCCAAGCCTTGAGCTCGTCGCCCGTAAGGGTCTTTATGTTGTGCGGCCAATCCATAGCACCGCAAAGATAGAAAAAATATAAGATTTTGTTAAGGGTTGAGTATGCTCAAACCCTTGATATCTAGCGGATTTCAGGCGTTTTCTTGCCGAAATTCAGGACAGATTCCTAGAACATTTTCCGGGTCTTTTTAGGCCCGGTAGAGGACTCCGCTGCACCCTTGTTGCTGAAGAGGGTGGCGTCGTCGGCGGACTTCGTCTTGACTTCGAAATGGTTGCCGTCGCAGACTTCGGTAGGGGCGTAACCTGCGGTGTAGAGGCAGTAGGTCTTTTCGGAACAGAACTCTCCGGCCACCTTGCCAGTGTAGTTGCAGATGCCCCTGCTGGAAACGCCTGCAGGCACGGGGAAGGGAAGTCTCGGAAGGTCCTTGTGAAGTTCGGTCATGACCGCAAGCCAAACAGGCAGGGCGTCTTCGGTACCGGTGTGGCCCGCACCCATAGTGCCCGGGCTGTCGGAACCAATCCACACGCCCATGGTGTACTGCTTGGTGAATCCGATGTACCAGGCGTCGGTATAGTCGTTGGTAGTGCCCGTCTTTCCGCCGCTGGGATGGGTGAACCCGCTGGCCCAAACGCGAGCGGCCGTTCCGCGGACGTTCACGTCTTTCAGCATGTCCACCATCAGGTAGGCGCTGGGGGCCCGGAGCACTTCGTGTTCCACCTTCATGTTCTTTTCGATGGTCTCGCCGTTCTTATCGACGATGGATTCGATCATGTAGGGCTCGATACGGTTGCCTCCGTTGGGGAACACGGTATAGGCCGAAGTCATTTCCATCAGGGTGGCGCCCACGGAACCCAGGGCAAGGCTCGGGACTGCAAGGAGCGGAGCCCTTACGATGCCGAACTTGCGGGCGTAATTCACTACGTTGCTGAGCCCGTATTTCATGCCGGTAAGGATAGCGGGCAGGTTCTTGGACTTGTAGAGGGCCTTGCGGAGCGTCATCATTCCTTCAAAGTCGTGACCGAAGTTTGCCGGACGCCAGACCTTGTTCTTGTCCTTGTCGTCGGGGTCGGGGATGGTGACGGGCTGGTCGTTAACGGAGTCGCAGGGGCTGGCTCCGTTGTCCATGGCGGTAGCATAGACGATGGGCTTGAAGCTGGAGCCCGGCTGGCGCAGGGACTGCACCGCGCGATTCCAGCGGGAACTGTTCCAGTCGCTTCCGCCCACCATGGCGCGGATGGCTCCGGTCTCGTTTTCAATCAAGATGGCAGCCACTTCGGCGTGGTGATACTGGATACTGTCAGGGAACCTGCGCTTTTTGGGGTCGGGGTTGGTGTCGTTTGCCAGGTAGTCTTTCTTGAACAGGGTATAGATGCTGTCGAAGTGGGCGACAACGCTGTCTTCGGGCATATCGTACTTGTTCGCGAGGAACAGGCGGCGTGTGGCACGGTACTTGATGCGGCGGCGGACTTTTTCTACCTGGACCTGTGCCACGCTGTCGGCGTAGGCCTGGATGTCGGGGTCGATGGTGCTATAGATGGAAACACCATCGGCATAGAGGGAGTTTTCGCCGTACTTCTTTTCCATGTACTTGCGGATTTCTTCGTAGAAGTAGAGGCCCGCACCTTTTTCCTCTTCTTTTTCGGCCAAGGTGATAGGGGTATCTACGTACTTGCGGTAATCTTCCTTGCTGATGTAGCCCGCATCCATCATGGCAAACAGCACGGTATTGCGGCGTTCCAGAGATGCCTTGGGGTGCCTGTCGGGGCGGTAGGCTTCGGGGCGCTGGAGCATGCCTGCCAGCACGGCCAACTCCGGAATGGTAAGGCTATCTAGGGGGCGGCCAAAATAATATTTGCCCGCGGCCTGGAAACCGTAGTTGCCTGCGGACAGGTAAACCTCGTTCATGTAGAATTCGAGAATCTCTTGCTTGGTGTAGGTCTGCTCGATACGGATGGCCGTCATGGCCTCCTTGATCTTACGGGAAATGGAACGCTCCGGAGTAAGGAACAAAAGCTTGGTGAGCTGCTGGGTGAGGGTGGAAGCTCCGCGGAGTTTCTTGCCGCTGGAGACGCTTTCCATGATGGCGGAGGGAATGGCCCAAACGTTCATGCCCCAGTGGTTGTAGAATTCACGGTCTTCGGTGGCCATCACCGCACGGATGGCGTTTTCGGGGATGGAATCGAAGCTCACCCATTCACGACGCTCCACGTAGTATTCGTGGGCGATTTTTCCGTTCATGTCGTAGATGTTGGTGACCAGTTTGGGGTTGATCTGTTCCAGCTGGGAGAGAGAAGGAAGTTCCGGCAAGAAGTGGTTGTAGGTGACCACGACGGCAGCCGCCACAAGCAGGACCGGCAAAAACAAAATGAGCAGCCACAGGATGACTTTCTTTTTCAGGAAGGCGGACTTGAGAGCGTTCAGTATCTTGAAAATAATGTTCTTGACCATTTTATGTTTCTGCGCGGAACTTGATTCTTTTGCCCAAATTTAGTAATTCTTTCAAGAAATTTAAAGAAAATCCCTTGACATGCAGGCCGATAATGCTATATTTGGGGCACCAATGCGGATGTAGCCCAACTGGATAGAGCGTTTGGCTACGAACCAAAAGGCTCCAGGTTCGAGTCCTGGCACCCGCATAAAAAAGGCCCCTCTCGGCAAGAGAGGGGTCTTTTTTATTCTGAGTAAGGTCGAGAACCTGGGGCCTTTGTGAGCAACAAAGCCCCAGTTATTGAACTGGGGCGGTTGCGAGAGGACTAGCCAGTCCGGCCTTTTATACGAGAATCTAGGCTAGTCCGGTCGTCACCCTGCTCCAGGTTCGAGTCCTGGCACCCGCATAAAAAGGCGATTTACGGAAGTAAGTCGTCTTTTTTTGTTTTCCAACTTATGGGATGAGAACCTGGAGCCATCTCCCTATTCGCATGGCCACCGAAGGTGCCCGCGAAGAAACTGGTTTCGAGCGCAGGGAGGGTTTTAGGGAGGGCGGAGCCCGCCCTATTTGCTTAATGTAAACAAGATTTTATCAAAATCGTAGCAATTAGGTAACAATTGTTTGCACGATTCCCCGTCATGATTTGATAAAATTGGCGCCATGACTCACAACCACGATATCTTTTGCATAGCATTCCAGAAGCTGGTGCTGCGGACGAGAAAGGAGTCATTTATTTCCCAGCGTCAGTTGTCCATGGAATCAGGTTTAACGAGGCAATTCATTTCCATGATGGAAAGCGGCAAACGCATTCCCTCATTCGAAAGTTTTTGCCTTCTGGCTCGGGGTTTGGGTATTTCTCCGGCCGAAATGACGGAGAAATTTCGCTCCATCTACGAAAGGGAGTATCGTAGCATGGAAGAAAAGCTGAGAAAGCTTTCCAGGAAGGAGGTCCTGGTGGCGGCCGACAAGGTCCGCAGTGCGGAATACATAAAACAACTCCGGGGCTAGGGCCCAAAGTGGTTAAATTTGAAACATTGTAAAAACACGTTTCAAAATTAAACGTCAAAAATCTAAGTGGAATGGGATTTTAGGTGGGCTTGTTTCCTAAGTAGCAAATTTTTTGCCAAAAATCGGGAATTTTGCCAGAAAACACCATAAATCGGAAGCTCGTTTGTCGTTATCGGGGAGCATAACGCGGTTTTCGCCCCTTGATATGGAACTTGCAAGTTTTGGCACGGAAATTGCTGATTTGATGGCGAAAACAAAAACGCCCTTCTGGGCAGTGTTTAAACAAAGGGCCCCGCGAAAGCGGCCGTCCGCAAAAAAGGAAAAGTAAAATGATCAAGCCTTTAGCAGATCGAATCGTTGTCAAGCCGGCAGAAGCCGAACAGAAGACCTCCTCGGGTCTCTTCATTCCGGATAACGCCAAGGAAAAGCCCATGCAGGGCAAGGTCGTGGCCGTGGGCCCGGGCCGCAAGAACGACAAGGGCGAAATCGTCCCCATGGAAGTCAAGGTGGGCGACGTGGTGCTCTACGGCAAGTACAGCGGCACCGAAGTCACCGTTGACGGCGAAAACTACCTCATCGTGAAGGAACCGGACGTCATCGCTACTCTGTAGCATAAGAGAGACTAGAGATTAGAGGCTAGGGGCTAGAGGAAATAATCGCGGCTCCGCCGCCCTAGACCCTAGATCCTAGATCCTAGCCCCTCTAAAAAGTTTAAAACAAGAAAAAGGAAAAACAAAATGGCAAAGCAACTCAAGTTTGATGTGGCGGCTCGCGAATCCCTCATGAGGGGCGTGGACAAGCTCGCCAACGCTGTCAAGGTAACTCTCGGCCCCAAGGGCCGTAACGTGATGATCGCCCGCTCCTTCGGTGCCCCGAACGTGACCAAGGACGGCGTGACTGTCGCTAAGGAAGTGGAACTCGAAGACGCCTACGAAAATCTCGGCGCCCAGATGGCCAAGGAAGTCGCCAACAAGACGAGCGACGCTGCTGGTGACGGTACCACCACCGCTACGGTGCTGGCCCAGGCCATCACCCGCGAAGGCCTCAAGAACGTGGCCGCCGGTGCAAACCCGATGGACATCAAGCGCGGTATGGACGCTGCGGTTGTCGCCGTCATCAAGGAAATCGGCAAGATGGCCGTGAAGATCAACGGCAAGGAACACATTGCCCAGGTCGCAACGATTTCTGCTAACAACGACCCGGAAATTGGTGAACTCCTCGCCAACGCTATGGAAAAGGTCGGTAACGACGGTGTGATCACCATCGAAGAATCCAAGACCGCTGAAACCATCCTCGACGTTGTCGAAGGTATGCAGTTCGACCGCGGCTACCTCTCTCCGTACTTCGTCACGAACACGGACAGCATGGAAGTCAGCCTCGAAAATCCGTACATCTTGCTGTACGACAAGAAGATTTCTACCATGAAGGATTTGCTCCCGATGCTCGAACACGTGGCAAAGCAGGGCAAGTCTCTCCTCATCATCGCCGAAGACGTCGATGGCGAAGCTCTCGCAACGCTCGTTGTGAACAAGATGCGTGGCACCCTGAAGGTTGCCGCCGTCAAGGCTCCGGGCTTCGGCGACCGTCGTAAGGCCATGCTCGAAGACATCGCTATCCTCACTGGCGGTATGCTGGTTTCCGAAGACACGGGCGCAAAGCTCGAAGATGCTCCGGTCACCGTTCTTGGCCAGGCCAAGTCCATCACCATCACCAAGGACAACACCACGATCGTCGAAGGTGCCGGTGATGCAGCCTCCATCAAGGGCCGTATCGGTCAGATTAAGAAGCAGATTGAAACCACCACCAGCGACTACGACCGCGAAAAGCTTCAGGAACGCCTGGCCAAGCTTGCCGGCGGCGTTGCCGTGATTAAGGTCGGTGCCGCTACCGAAGTCGAAATGAAGGAAAAGAAGGACCGCGTCGACGATGCCATGCACGCAACCCGCGCTGCCGTCGAAGAAGGTATCGTTCCGGGTGGTGGCGTTGCCCTCATCCGTGCCGAAAAGGCCATCGACTCCCTCAAGTTCGATAACGACGACCAGAAGACCGGTGCTGCCATCATCCGCCGCGCCATCGAAGAACCGCTCCGCCAGATCGTGCAGAACGCTGGCCTCGAAGGCTCTGTGGTGGTGAACAAGGTCAAGGAAGGCAAGGACGCCTTCGGTTACAACGCGAAGACCGACACCTACGAAGACCTCATCAAGGCTGGCGTCATCGACCCGGCCAAGGTGACCCGCACGGCCCTCAAGAACGCCTCCTCCATCGCTTCGATGATCCTCACCACAGACTGCGTGATCACCGAGAAGAAGGAACCCAAGCCGGCAGCGCCTGCTATGGATCCCTCCATGGGTGGCATGGGCGGCATGATGTAATCGTCGCCGGTCAAGAGAACAATCATTTTCTCCTTAAAACAGAAACCCGGACCGCAAGGCCCGGGTTTTCTGCTGCTTAAATTTTTTTGCGAGCGAAGTTCTGTAACCCCTGAAGGAAGAGAGCTTGATTATCCTAAGCTATAAACTCCGAACTCCGAATTCAAAAATCCGAATTATTTCTTCAACACCTTGTTCAGCGTAGCCTTCAGGTGGTTCATGTTGGCCTCGTCCAAAGTCTCATAGCGGTAGAAGGTGCCGTCGCTCTGAACAAAGTAGAGTACCGGGATGTAGCCCGTGCCGTAAGCCGGACCGAACTTGCTGTTTGCGTCCTGGAACACGGGAATCACGGCGTGGAACTGGTCGATGAACATGCGGATGTCGTTTTTCTTGATGCCGCCGCCAAGACCGATGGCAATACCGGTGAGGCCTGCGGATTCATACTCCTTCATCAGGTCCTGGATTTCGGGGAAGTGCCGCTGGCAGTGGGGGCACTTGGGGCTGAAGTAGTAGATGAGCAGCGGACGGTTGCTGAAATGGCTGAACAGGATGCCCGGATCGTTGATGCCCACCAGGGGCTTGGAAAAGTCCATCTTCATGGGGGCATGGGTTGTTGAATCTTGCATGAGCTGGACGTCTGCCACCTTGGGTTCGGCGGCGAGTTGTGCAAAACAAAGTCCGGCAGTCAGGGTCACGAGAGCGAAAAAGCGTTTGAGCATTGGCGATAAAACTCCTAGTATAAGCCCTAAAATACGAAATTTCCATTGGAAAAGCACGGCAAAATGAAAAAGAGACGAAATTTGTGCAATTTTTGTACATTTTACCCGTGTTTGTGCGTTATGCCATAATCCTGCTATTGGCAGGGGTTTCCTTTGCGTTTGCCGCCGAATCTGCGGACAGTGTTTCCGACATTCCTCTCCCGAAACAGTCCGCCTACACGGGCAAGGGCTTTACGGTGGGTATCGGCATGGGCGTGTTTGACGCCAGCGAGAAATGCGACTGTGTGGGAATCTGGCAGGGTCAGGCGGACTACTTCTATACGCCTTGGTTTTCGGGAGGGGTAGAAGTCCGTTTTTTCGGCGGTGAGATGGATTCCAGGACTTCAATCCTGTACCAGCGGTACCGCCTGTTTGGCAAGTTCCACCTGGCTTTTTCTAGGTTTTCCATGTACCTCTCTCCCCTGGTGGGGCTTGAAACTACGGATATTTCGGAACTTCGCGAACAGTGGGAGAACCGTTCCGGTACAGTAGATGACGGCGAAAGTACGCAGAATGGCTCGGCAGGAGATTCGCTCACCAACTGCAACAAGATGTTTTCCCTGGAAGGCTTTTCGGCGGGCCTGGAGTTCGGCATGGGCTATGCCTTTCCCAAGTACCTGGGCGTTTTCGGCAGCGTTCACTACGAACACAATTTCAGCCATTCACAACTCCTGACCTTGACCCCCGGTTTGGGCTTCAACTTGCGGAGTGTCTGGGATTGGGCCAAGAGGAACAACTATGCTCTGTGGATTACCGTGGAAGGGGGATTCCAGAGGTACTTTAACAGGGGCGTTTCTGACTGGAACAAGATGCTTATTTTGGGATTTGTCCTGGGAATTTAGCCCCGAGGTTTGACAAAAGTCACCTTTTTTCTATATTTGGTCCACCGGTTTTAAGGCCGGAACCCTCCCAGGGCCAATGGTGGACCTGGGCGAAAGACCAAAGGGACTCATTATGAGACAGTACGAAACCATGGTGATTATCGATGCCATGATCTCCGACGACGCTATCAATGCCGAAGTCGAGAACATCGCTTCCATGATCACTAACGGCGGTGGCGAAATTCTCCGCCGCGACGATTGGGGCAAGCGCAAGCTCGCCTATACCATCAAGAAGCGCCAGCACGGCTACTACGTGATTTTCTACTACAAGGCCGAAGCCGCCGTAGTGGCAAACATGGAAGCCGCTCTCAAGCTCAACGAAAACGCTCTCCGCTGGATGACCCTCGTGGACTATCCCATGAGCGAAATCGTTTACAACCAGGATATGGCTCAGTCCACCGAAGAAATCATTCCGGTTGACGCAGAAGAAGGGGAGGCTGAATAATGGCTTTTGAAGATAAGAAACAGGCACCCCGTATCCGCCGCAAGAAGACTTGCTGGTTCACGGAAAACAATGTCAAGTTTATCGACTACAAGGACGAGAAGACTCTCCGTCGCTTCATCTCCGAACGCGGCAAGATCATTCCTCGCCGCATCTCCGGCACCTCTGCCAAGTATCAGCGCATGCTGAACGAGGCTATCAAGCGTGCCCGTCAGATGGCGATTCTCCCCTTTGTATCGGACAGCGTTCGCTAATAGGAGGAACTAGACTATGGAAATTATTCTTAAGGCCAATGTTCCTCACCTGGGCAAGATGCTCGACGTCGTGAAGGTTAAGGACGGTTACGCCCGTAATTACCTGTTCCCTCGCAAGCTCGCCGTGCGTGCTACCAAGGAAGCGAAGCTCCAGATTGAAACCAACCGTGCCGCCCTCGAAGCTCAGTTCCAGAAGGAACTCGCTGCTGCCGGCGACGTTGCCGCCAAGCTCGCTCAGATTTCCGTCAACCTGGAACGCAAGGTTGTGGAAGGCGAACGCCTCTACGGTTCCGTCACTGCAGGCGACATTGCCGAAGCTATCACCAAGGCCGGCGTCAAGATTAGCCGCGCCCAGGTTCAGCTCGACGAACCCATCAAGCAGCTCGGTGTCTACACCGTCGCTATCAAGGTGTTCAGCGATGTTGAAGCTCAGGTCAAGGTTTGGGTAGTCGCTGAGAAGGCTTAATTCTCTCTGACTGCTAGAAATCTTAAAAAGCCGCTCCTGAAAAGGGACGGCTTTTTCTTTTATATTTCTGTCTCAAGCCCCTAAATCCTAGCCCCTAAATCCTAGCCCCTACCTACTATTTTTCTATTTTACTCCCGTATGCGCAAGTTTTCTTTTATCGCCTGCGTGGCGAGTCTTTTGGCGGTATCGGCGTTTGCCCAGCCCCGCGACCTGTTTGCGGAATTCGAGGCGGAAACAGAGGCCGCCCAGTCCAGCGAGGCGGCGGTGACGGCCCAGAGTTCAAGCTCCGAAGTCTTGTCTAGTTCCGCAGCAGTCTCTTCTAGGAGTGTCGTTTCCAGCTCCAGTGTCGCTGCTCAGGAATCCTCCAGTTCCGAAGCGTTGTCTAGCTCTGTACAGTCTAGTTCGAGTATCGCCGTGGCAGATACCCTTCAGCAGTCTTCCAGCAGCGTTGTGGCGGATTCTCTGCAACAGTCTTCGTCTAGCGATGTTCCTCAGGATAGCCTGTCTTCTAGTTCCGAGGTGTCGTCTAGCTCGGCTATATCCTCCAGCTCGGTCGAGTCTTCAAGTTCGCAGGTTTCTTCCAGTTCTGTCGAGGTTGCGGTCGTCCCGTCTTCCAGCAGCATCAGCCGTCGCGACCTGCTCGGCCCGGTGAAGGTCTCGAAGGTTCATAGCATTGACGAAATGAAAGGCAAGTACCGGAGTCCTCGCAAGGCCCTGTTCATGTCGTTGGTGGTTCCCGGTTCGGGCCAGCTTTATGTAGGTGGCTCTACCTTCAACTATGCCCGCGGTGCGGCCTACCTCGCTCTTGAGGCAGCCCTCTGGGGTGGCTGGTATTACTTTACCGTTTACAAGTACGACAAGCAGGTGAACAAGTACAAGAAATTTGCCAAGAATCATTTCTCCATTGGCCGCTACGAATCCCAGATGCGCGACATCTACTTGAACCAACTTTCAGATGAAACGGAAGAATCAAGGTTCGAGACCCGCTACATGACCAGCCGGGAAGATTTCTGCAAGGCAATTTATGGTGACGCAAACGCTTCGGGCTGCTACACCAAGGGCAAACTCTTTACCAATGACAAGGCCCATACGGATCGTTTTTCTATGACGAACCCGCAATCTCTAGGTCAAGAAATTGCACGCCAGAAGAACTTCTACGACAACTCCAGTGTTTATCAATTGGTGAGCGAAAGATCCTATGTGCTTGGCTGGGACGATGTGGATTCCGTAGCCCTGGGCCAGAACCTGCTTCTGGAAGAGGCCGTTGTTGATGAAATTGTTCCTCTTGGCAAGTCCAAGAACCAGTCCAAGTATCGCGATATGCGTAGCAAAGCCAACGACTATGCCGACCTGCAGGTTTGGTTCTTCGGGGGTATTATCCTGAACCATCTGGTCTCTGCCGTGGATGCGGCCTTTGCGGCCAACGCCCACAACAAGGAACTCTATTCCGAAGACATTTCCTGGTACGACAAGCTCCACTTCGAAAGCTACATGAGCTTCTTCGATGGATTTGATGTTGGAGTCCAGGCCAGCTGGGGATTCTAATGCGCATCTTTCTCGCCATCCTGTTTTGTGCGGCCTGTGCTTTTTCCCAGGTGGTGATTTCTGTTGACGAAAGCGTGAGCAAGAACAGCGAGAAGAGTCTTGTCGTGGCATTGGGAGCTTCTGCTCTTTTGCCCGGCATGGGTGAACTTTACCTGGACGAACGGGAGATGGTCCGCCCCTTCATGTGGACTGACATTGCCCTCTGGATGGCGGCGGTGGGGTCTTACTACGTGGGGGAACGCTACATTTCTTCGGCCCACGATTATGCGGTGCGCCACGCGGGGCTCAACACCTCCAGCAAGAAAGTTTCGCTCTTGAATACGGTAGGGGACTACCGTAGCCGTAGCGGCGTGGCAGGTCAGAACTCTTCTCCGGATAACGACGAGGATTACAACCAGTCCATGATTCGCGCCGGCAAAGCGACAAACGAGGAATTTTCTGACGACATCCAGTGGGACTGGGGGAGTAGTGACAATCCCGAGACTTCGGAACATATCGACGAATACAAGAACCGCCTGCGGAACTACCGCATCAGCCGGATTGTCTTTCAGGTGTCGGTAGGGGCGCTGGTGCTGAACCGTGTGGTCTCCATGCTGGACGCCATGCGCATTTACCGCAAGACATCATCCAAGTCCTTCGGAGAGCGGATGCAGTTTGCGCCGGAGTTTGGCGAAGACGGCGGCGGGCTTCTGGTGAACGTGAAATTTTGAGGAAATTCAGAATTCGGAATTCAGAACTAGGAATTAGATTTTTTTGTAACCATATGTACTTTATAATCATCTAAACAAGTGAATTTTTGAGAATCTGAATATTTTTATGAGAAACCTGTTCCTGCTACTTTTGACTGTTGCGATGCTTGTCGCCTGTTCTGCCAAGGACGCTCCCCAGGGTGCAGGCGGAAAGCCTGCGAAGGGCGGACGCAGCCTGAACGTAGAGGGTTACATCGCGGAGTTCTCGAACCAGAAGCAGGAATTCCAGACCATGGCTACTCTGGAGGCGAACAACAGCGTCTCCTTGAGTGCCGCCGTTTCTGGCCGTCTGGTGGAACTTCATGCCAAGGACGGTGCCAGCGTGCCTGCGGGGCTTCTCCTTGCCAAGCTGGACGATTCCGAACTCAGGGCCCAGCTGAAGCAGGCGGAGTCCAACTATTCTCTTGCTGCCCAGCGGGAGCAGCGCACCCGCACTTTGTATCAGCAGGGGGGCGCCACTCAAGAAGATTTGGAAGCGGCGGTGGCGAATTTGCAGTCGGCGGAAGCCAGTGTAGAGTATATCAAAGCCCAAATTGAGAAGACAGAGGTTCGGGCTCCCTTTGCGGGTAAGCTTGGCTTGGTGGATGTTTCGGTAGGCCAGTGGCTGAACGCGGGCGCCCCCGTTGTCGAACTCAGCGACGTGAAAAAACTGAAAGCCCGATTTGCGGTTCCCCAACGCTATGCCTCTGTCGTGAAAGTTGGGGACAGGGTTACCCTGAAGGACCAGGAACGGAACGTAGAGAAGAAGGGGAAGGTTTCTGCCCTGGACGCCACCATTTCGGAAAGCAGCCGTACCCGGCAGGTGGTGGTTTCTGTCGATAATTCCAGCGGCAAGCTTATTGCAGGCGGCTACGTGAGCGCCACCATCCAGATGAAGGCCGGAAAAAACAAGAGTTCTACTATTCCCGCTGAGGCGTTGATTCTCGACAGGGAAGGCGCCTACGTATTTGTGGCCAAGGGTGGCAAGGCCCATATCAAGCATGTGAAGACAGGGCTTCGTACTCCCTTTTCTGTAGAAATAACGTCGGGCCTTTCTAAGGGCGATACGGTAATTGTTTCCGGGATTATCAGCCTCAGGGAAGGGGTGGATGTCAATATCAAGGAAATCAGACACGCCATGAATTACGAGGTGGATTGATGAGCATAAGCCAGCTCTCGGTCCGCCGCCCTGTACTGATGAGCGTTGTTGCCCTGGTGATTTTGCTGTTGGGCTTTTTCGGCGCGTCCAATTTGGGCGTGCGTGAATACCCCAACGTGGATTACCCGCTGATCCAGGTGAGAACGTCTTACCTCGGCGCCAATGCCGCCGTGGTAGAAGCCGAAGTGACCGAAATTCTGGAAGCCTCCATCAACAGCGCCTCGGGCATCAAGGCCCTCACCTCTACGAGCCGTGACGGTTTTTCGTCTATCAACATCGAGTTCGAGACGGGCATGGATCTGGAGGCGGCCGCCAATGAGGTCCGTGACCGCGTGAGTCGCGTGCGCCGCAAGCTTCCTGACGATGTGGACGAACCTACGGTCTATAAGTCCGACAGCGATAATGACCCGATTCTGATGGTGAGCCTGGTGAGTGACAAGCTGGACCCCATGGAGGTTTCGGAAATTGCGAACAACCAGGTGAAGGAACGCCTGCAGACTATCTCCGGAGTGTCGGAAGTGGCCATCTGGGGCGAAAAGCGGCCGACGGTGCGCCTGTGGATAGACCCGGTGCGTATGCAGGCCCTGGGCGTGTCGGGGGCCGAGATGTCGGCGGCCCTCAGTCGTGGCAATTTGGAATTGCCTTCGGGCACTATTGAGGGCAGCGAGACCACCCTTTCTATCCGCACTTTGGGACGAATCCTGGACCCAAAGGCTTTTGAAAACATTGCGGTAAAGACCGCCGCCGACGGAACCGTGATCCGCATTTCGGATGTGGCGGATGTTCATTACGAACCCAAGGATACCCGCACGGGATTCCGCCGTAACGGCAAGAACTCCATTACCCTGGCCCTGATGGCGCAGCCAGGCTCTAACCATGTGGAAATCGCCAACGAGTTCTACAAGCGGGTAGAGGATATCCGCAGGGAGATTCCCGAAGGCGTGCAGGTGCTTTACGGTCGGGATACTTCCATCAATATCCGCGCCTCTATCAAGGAAGTGGTGGAGACCATCTTTATCGCCTTCTTGCTGGTGATTGCCATTATCTTCGCCTTTTTGCGGGAAGCCCGCACCACCCTTATCCCCATGGTGGTGGTTCCCGTTTCTGTGGTGGGGAGTTTCTTTGTGCTTTACCTGTGCGGATTTTCCATCAACGTGCTGACCCTTCTTGCCATGGTCCTTGCCATTGGCCTTGTGGTGGACGACGCTATAGTGATTGTAGAAAACATCTACCACAAAATTGAGCAGGGCATGAATTCCAAGCAGGCGGCCGTGGCAGGTACCAACGAGATTTTCTTTGCGGTAATCGCCACTTCAGTGGTGCTCATGGCGGTGTTCGTTCCGGTGCTTGCCCTGGGCGGCACCACGGGGCTTCTGTTCCGGGAGTTCGTGGCGGTGATGATCGGTACGGTTTTCCTCTCTACCTTCTGTGCCCTGACGCTTTCGCCCATGCTCTGCTCCAAGTTCTTGCGGCAACAGAAACAGGGATGGTTTTTCCGGGTGACGGAGCCTTTCTTTGACGGGCTGAACCAAATTTACTCAAAACTTCTGGGCGTTTTCCTTAAGTTGCGTTTCTTGCTGTTCCCCGTGGTGCTTGGGCTTTTGGTGGTGGCCTATTTCTGCTACACCAACATGAGTAGTGAAATGGCTCCTACGGAAGATTCCAACGCGGTCATGGTGAATATGAACATGCCCGAGGGTGTGAGTCTGGACCGTACCAAGCGCATGGCCGATGCTTTTGCCGAAGAGGTGATTGCGCTGATGGACAGCAACGAATATACCGAAATCCAGGCGGGCGCCTGGAATGCGGGTAACTCCAGAATGCGCATCTTCTTGAACAATGACAAGAAGGCCCGTCGCCCCCAGAGCGAAATTGCCCGGTCTATCCAGATTCTGGGCAGTGAATACCCGGATTTGCGGGTGATGGTGTTTGAGCCACAGAGTATCAGTACCCAGCGCGGTGGGCTTCCGGTGCAGTTCGTGTTGCAGGCGCCGAACATCGAAGTCTTGCGGACGCTGGTTCCCAAGTTCGAAGAAGCGGCCAGCCATAGCCCCGTATTCAGCGTGGTGAACACCAACCTGCGCTTTACCAAGCCGGAGCTCCATATCGAGATTTTGCGGGACAAGGCCAACGAAGAAGGGGTCAGCGTCAACGATATCGCCCAGGCGGTGCAGTTGGCCATCAGTGACCAGTCTTATGGGGAATTCTACAAGGACGGACGCCAGTACGATATCATCGGGGCGGTAGGCTACCAGTACCGCAGCACTCCCGAAAGGCTTTCCTTGCTGACGGTCAAGAACGGCAAGGGCGAGCTGGTCAGCGTCGAGAATTTTGTCACCTACAGCGAACAGTCGGCGTCGCCGTCGCTTCCGCGGTATAACCGTTTCAGCGCCGCCACCATTCAGGCGGGCCTCGTTCCCGGCAAGACCATTGGCGACGGCGTCGAAGAAATGCGCCGGATTGCAAAAGAGGTCCTCAAGGAATACCCCAGCGTGAGTACCGCCCTGAGCGGGTCTTCCAAGGAATTCGAGGAAAGTTCCAGCGGGCTCTACATCGTGTTCTTGCTGGCTTTGGCGCTGGTGTTCCTGGTGTTGGCGGGGCAGTTCGAAAGTTTCCGCGCACCCTTCGTGATTTTCTTTACGGTGCCGCTGGCCTTGGCGGGGGCACTTGCCTGTCTGTTCATTACGGGGCAGACCCTGAACATCTTTAGCGAAATCGCCCTGATTCTTTTGATTGCCCTTGTGACCAAGAACGGTATCTTGATTGTGGAATTTGCAAACCAGATTGCGGCCAATACGGGATGCTCCAAGCTGGAGGCGGCTCGGCAAGCGGCGGAACGCCGCTTCCGCCCAATCCTCATGACGAGCCTTTCCACCGTATTGGGCGCGGTGCCGCTGATACTCACCGGCACTCCGAGCCGCATTGCCATGGGCATCGCCATCGCAGGCGGCCTTACCTTTGCCACCTTCATGACTCTCTTTATTGTGCCCGCGGCCTACAGCTTCTTTGCGGGCAAGGTGGAAGTATCCACCAGTGACGCAAGTAAAATGGCCTAGCCGTTCGCGCTAGAGTTAAGCCAACAAGTACAGGGCTGGCGCTCACTATCGCCACCGCCACAGTTTAATAACTGTGGCTTTGTGGTTCACAATGGCGTAGATTTTACTCCACCAACTGAAAGACCTTTTCGCCCTTGCGGCTCATGCCGTAGCGGCTGCGGAGGACTCCTTCTTTGTAGAGGGAGTCGTTTTCGAGCAGTTCGATTTCTTTTTTGTACTGCTCGATGAGGGCGTTGAGGGAATCCACCTTGGCCTGGTACATGGCAATTTCTTGCTTGACCTGGTTTTGTCTCGGAAAACTGTTCTTGCCAAAGGCCAGTTCGGCCACGACGATGGAGAGCAGAAACAGCACGGCAATGATAGCGATGTATTTCTTCTTGTGCATCAGGGCTCTCCGTTGAAATAGAACTGGAAATTGTCCTTGCTCTCGGCAAGGCCTGCGATTTCCAGCTCTGTTAATATAGCTAAAAGTTGGGGAGTTGCTAGGGTCAACTCGGATTGAATCTCCGAAAAAGTTTTTCGGAATCCCTTGAACTTGAAGAACAGTTCCTTGGCGCCTTGGGTCAGGTTGCAGCCCAATCGTTCGAGTTCGGCAATCTGCTGCCCCTGGGTGCGGGGAAGTCCAATTACTTTGTATAGATTTTCGGGAATGAAGACGGGGGAGGCTAGCCCCTGGTCCAGCAGCAGGTTGGTGCCGCCTGCCACCTCGCAGTCAAAATCTCCGGGGCAGGCGTAGAGCACCTTGCCTTCTTTCTTGGTGAATTCGCCGGTCAGAAGTGCTCCGCCCTTGACCTTGCTCTGGACTATGACGGTGCACTTGGAAAGCCCGCTGATAATCTTGTTCCGGGCGACAAAGTTTCCCTTGAAGCTGGAGGTGTTTCCTTCGTATTCGCTGACCAGGGCCCCGCCCTCTTCCAGAATCCGGTCGGCCAGGAATTTTCGTGACCCCTGTATGGCGGCCTCCAGCCCCTGGGCAAGAACTGCAATGGTCGGAATCCCGAAATCTAGGGCCGCCTCGTGACAGTAAAAGTCTATGCCCTGGGCAAGTCCCGACACCACGACGGCACGGGTTCCCTGGAGAGATCTGACCAGGTGGCGGCAGAGTTCCCGCCCGCTGTTGGAGGGCCTGCGAGTGCCCACCATGGCCACCCCGATTCCTTCGGGGATGTTCCCCTTGATGAACAGCCTGTTTGGGCGGTAAATGGAACAATCCAGCAAAAGGGGGAAATGCTCGGTGATGCAGGCGATGGTGTTTCTATCTTTCATGGTATGAAATATTCCTTTGACGACTTGGTGAAGATTATGGAGCGCCTCCGTTCTGCAAACGGATGCCCCTGGGACAAGGAACAGACCACCCATTCCCTGCTCCCTTACTTGGTAGAAGAGAGTTTTGAGTTTATCGATGCCGCCCAAGAGGGGGACGCCTCCCACATGTGCGAAGAACTTGGGGACGTGCTTTTGCAGGTGGTGTTCCACGCCCAGGTCATGAAGGAGTCCGGTGACTTTACCGTCGATGACGTGGTGCAGGGAATCTGCGAAAAGATGGTCCGCAGGCACCCTCACGTGTTCGGGGATGCCCATGTGGAGAACGCCGCCGGAGTCTCGCGGCAGTGGGACAAAATCAAGTCCTCCGAAAAGAACAATCTGAAAACAGCCGGCGGGTCCGTTATGGACAAAGTAAGCAAAAGTATGCCGCCGCTCGCCCGGGCCCAGGACATCATCCGTCGAGCCGCTAGGGCGGGGTTCGACTGGGACGCCCGGGAACCTGTATTTGAAAAGGCCCAGGAAGAATTTACAGAATTTCGCGCCGAAATGCAAGGAATTTCTGAAAAAAATGCAAATATCGACCGCTTGGAAGACGAATTCGGCGATATTATGTTCAGCCTGGTGAACGTGGCGCGCCACTGCGGGTTCAATGCCTCCATAGCGCTCCAGCGGGCAAACAGCAAGTTCGAGAAGCGTTTCCGCAAGGTGGAGGCCATGTGCAAGGAGATGGGCAAGGAAATGCCCGAGGTGGGCCTGGAAGGCCTGCAGCAGATGTGGAAACAGGCGAAGGCAGTTGTCAGTGATGAGTTGTGAGTTGTCAGTTTTCAGCAATGCCATTTTTGGCCGTGAGGTTGAGTGTAACCCGCGCGACACATCTTGTCCCCTGCAGCCCTAATACCTAACCCCTACCACCTATCACCTAAACAAGAACATTCCAATGTAGATTATGGTCCGGGCAGATTTTTTTGTCCGGGCTTTTATTTTGGGGTTATATTATGGATGTGCTTCCAGTAAGTCCTGGTTCTGGAGAAGGGATGCCGGATCGAACCGCGGGGTAGGACCTACCGGAAGCACTCTCTTTTTTGAGTTTTCGAGTGTTGGGAAACCTTGCCGCAAGGCAAGAAAAAAACGCAGGCCTCATGGGCCTGCGTTTTATGTTGTCTTGAAACTGAGCGCTTCTAGGCGAGTGCCGTGAGCAACAAACGCCTCGTATTAACGAGGCGTGGTTGCGAGAGTTTGCGCCAGCCCGGAACTTGTAATTCCGCTTCTAGCGCAAACGGTCTTTTTTGCTTATGCTCTAGCCTTGGCCTTGTCGCCGTACTTCTTGATGAGTTCTTCCTGGATGTTCTTCGGCACCGGAGCATACTTGGCGAATTCCATGGTGAATTCGGCCTTACCCTGGGTCATGGAACGCAGGTCGGTAGCATAACCGAACATTTCAGAAAGCGGGACTTCGGCGGTAATTGTGGTGGTACCCATTTCTTCGCTGGTTCCGGTGATGGAACCACGGCGCTGGGACACGTTACCCACGACGTTACCCTGGAATTCCGTCGGAGTGGCAATTTCGACCTTCATGATCGGTTCGAGAATCTGGGCGCCGGCCTTGGCGAAAGCTTCGCGGAAAGCCATGCGGGCGCAGATCTGGAACGCCATGTCAGAGGAGTCCACCGGGTGGAACGCACCGTCCTGGACTTCCATCTCGATACCCACCACCGGGAACCCGATGAGGGAACCGGCTTCCATGCAGCTCTGGAAACCCTTGTCGCAAGACGGGATGTATTCCTTAGGAATACGGCCGCCCACGACGGAGTTCACGAAGTTGTAAACCTTGTCGGAGTCGCCTTCCACAGGCATCGGGCGCATCACGCCGGACATCTTAGCGAACTGACCCGAACCACCGGTCTGCTTCTTGTGGGTGTATTCGAACTTGGCTTCGCGGGTGATGGTTTCGCGGTAGGCCACCTGCGGGGCACCGGTCTGCACGTCCACCTTGTATTCACGGCGCATACGTTCGATGTACACGTCCAGGTGAAGTTCGCCCATACCCTTGATGATGGTTTCGCCGGATTCCTTGTTCACTTCCACCTGGAAAGTGGGGTCTTCCTTGGTGAAGCGGTTCAGGGCCTTGGACATGTTGTCCAGGTCGTCGCGGTTCTTGGCTTCAATCACGAGTTCGATCACGGGGTTCGGCACGTGCATAGAAGTCATGTTGTAGTGGTTCTTGCCGTCGGTAAAGGTCGTACCGGAGGCGCAGTCGATACCGAACAGGGCAACGATATCGCCTGCACCGGCTTCGGTGATGTCCACCATTTCGTCGGCGTGCATACGCACCAAGCGACCCACGGACACCTTCTTTCCGGTGGCCATGTTGGTAATCATGTCGCCCTTCTTGAGGGTGCCCTGGTACACGCGGATGTAGGTGAGCTGGCCGTAGCGGTCATTCACCAGCTTGAACGCGTAGCAGACGAGAGGAGCGTTGTCTTCGGACTTCAGGACAACTTCGGCTTCGTTGTTGTCCAGGTCGAGGGCCTTGTTTTCAACGTCGGTCGGGCAGGGGAGGTAGTCGATAACGCCGTCCAAAAGCTTCTGAACGCCGATGTTCTTGTGGGCAGAACCCATGAACACGGGAGTGATGTCCAGACGGATGGTGGCTTCGCGGATGGTCTTCTTGATGAGGGCCTTGTCGATTTCGTCCACACCGTACTGGCCTTCCATGGCCTTTTCCATAATTTCGTCGCTGTAGTCAGCGCAGCAGTCGATGAGCTTGGTGCGGTATTCGTTGGCCTGATCCACCAGTTCGGCGGGGATATCCTTTTCGATCATGTCGTCGCCGTTGGCGCCTTCGAAGTAGTAGGCCTTCATTTCGACGAGGTCGACCACGCCCTTCAGTTGGTCTTCGAGACCGATAGGAATCTGCATCACGCAGGGCTTGTGGTTGAGCTTTTCCTTGAGCATTTCGGCAACGCGGAGCGGGTTTGCACCGGAGCGGTCGCACTTGTTGACGAACACGACGCGCGGCACATGGTAGCGCTTCATCTGGCGGTCAACGGTAATAGACTGGGACTGGACGCCTTCGACGCCGGTGAGAACGAGGATTGCACCGTCCAACACGCGGAGAGAACGTTCCACTTCGATCGTGAAGTCCACGTGCCCCGGGGTATCGATGATGTTGATGGAGTCCTGTTCACCGCTCTTGGTGTGGGTCCAGTTAGCAAACGTAGCGGCAGACTGAATCGTGATGCCGCGTTCGCGTTCAAGTTCCATGGAGTCCATCGTGGCACCGACGCCGTCTTTACCACGAACTTCGTGGATAGCGTGGATACGCTTTGTGAAGTAGAGGATGCGTTCGGTAAGGGTAGTCTTACCCGAGTCGATGTGGGCAGAAATACCGATGTTTCTGTGTTTTTCGATGTTTTTCATTTTTTATTCCACAAATGGAGTTGATGTTTGTTTGAGTTGCGCCCAAATGTAGAAAAAAAAGCCCCCGTTCTCAAGGGCTTGTCATCCACAGGTGCCTATAGTGAGCAAAAAAGCCCCAGTTATTAAACAGGGGCGTTTGCGGTCTTTATAAGGGGGCTACTGTAGGTAATAAACTCCGGCCCTAGCCCCCTGGCTCGCACGTCGTTGCTCACCACCCCGAAAATTCGGAAAAGAAAGGCTTTTATGCGGTAGGTTCGTCGGAATGCTGCTCGTCGCTGTTTTTCCCATCCTGGTCAGAAAGAGCCCTGAAATAGGCGGCGGCCGTCTTTCCGACTTCTAAGGTGTCATAGAAGGCGTAGGCCCCGTTCCCGAGGGCCCCGATGGCCGGAATTGCCCGCAGAAGGGTCTTGCCCAGCAGTTTAGAGGAGATGCTGGCCCCGATTTTTGCAAGAATGGCCTTGATGGCGGTAGCGGAAAGCTTCTGCACGATAATCCTGCTGCCCGTGCGGACGGCAATGTCCCGCAGGAGCTGGGCGGCACTGTGCCGAAACAGGCACCAGATCATGGCTTCCCTGCTCAGGAGGGCCAACTTGCCATAGCTTGCGGCAATGTCCGCTACCAGCTGGGCCTGTATTTTCCAGATGGCGGCAATGTCCGGGATGGCGGTAAGGATACCCGTGATGCCTGCGGGTATAGAAAGGGAGGTGCTGACCGTAGCCGATTTCCAGGCGGCCCTCTGACTCAGGAGCCTCGCCTTTTCGTCGGGGTTCTGGATAGGGCTGTAAAGGGAGCCGGGAATATCCGTAATCAGCTCGAAAAGGAGGGTGGATGCCTTTTCCGATATCTTTTTCAGGGTCTCTTTCTTGTCTTGCTTTACAATTTCTTCGGTCATAGGAACCTCTGCGGCAAAATGTAAAAAAGACTCCGGAAAAACCGGAGCCTTGATATATAATTTAGTGAATCTTCTGGCAAAAATGCCGGTTTTTGCACTTACCCGCAGTAGAAGTAGGTCTTCACCAGCTTCTGCATGGCGGTCTTGGACTTGGTGACCTGGGCGCGGAGCGTCTTGTCCTTGAAGGCCTTCAGCTGGTCGATGATACCGTCGATCATGGCGGGGCTGAACACGCCGAATTCCTCGTAGACCTTGCGCTGCTTGGCAAGGCAGTCGGCGCTGGCCCAGCAGCTGTCGGGCAGGGTGTCCAGCTTGCTCAACAGCTTCGCGTTTTCCTTCTTGTGGATGTTCACGTTCACGTAGGTCTGTTCGGCCACCTTCAGGCCGTCCTTGAGGCTAAGGCCGTGGCGGCAAGCGACGCAGAGGCCTGCCATGAGCAGGTACACGTTGGCACTGGCGTCCGGGGAACGCATTTCCACGGTCTGCTTCTGGTGGGTGTCGTAGCTTGTGCCCTTTTCGTTCGGGTTCGCAATCTTGCAGAGGTCGGTCTTGGAAGCCCAGCCCAGCGGTACGCGTACCAGCACGGAGCGGTTGCGGTCGCCCCAGCACACGTTGGTGGGGGCTTCCTGATGGGGCACCAGGCGCAGGTAAGAGGTGGGGTTCTGGTTGCCAAACGCGGTGATGGACGGGGCGAGCTTCATCATACCGGCGATGGCGCGGCGGGCGGTATCGCTGATGACTCCGTTCTTGAGCATCTGGTTGTTGCCGTCCTTCATGATGCGCATGTGGATGTGCAGGCCCGAACCGGCCTTGCCCACGGTAATCTTCGGGGCAAACGTCACGTCTAGGCCGAATTCTGCACCCAGGTTACGGATCATCCATTTGGCGATGGTGAGCTGGTTGGCCGCGTCTTCGGCGGGGCAGGGGAGGAACTCGATTTCGTTCTGCTCGTAGAGCTTGCCGTCTTGGGTGAAGTTGCCCACTTCGCTGTGGCCGTACTTGATCTGACCGCCGGCCTGGGCGATGTAGAGCATGCATTTTTGGCGGAACTCGTTGAACTTAGCAAACGGGGCGGATTCGTGGTAGCCCTTCTGGTCAACGGCAGGGAACTCGCCCGTGTCGTCGGCAATCACGTAGTATTCCAGTTCGCCCATGGCCTGAAATTCCATGCCGGTCTCCTTCTTGAAGGCCTCGCAGGCCTTGTGGAGGGTGTATTCCGGAGAAGATTCCAGCGGCTGCCCATCCTTGTTGAAGAAACTGCAGAGCAGGCAGAGGGTGGGGAGGGTGGCAAACGGGTCCATGAATGCCGTGGAGAAGCGGGGCACTACGTACAGGTCGGAGGAGGAGGCTTCGATGTAGCTGAACAGCGAGGAGCCGTCCACGCGTTCGCCGCAGCTGAGGATTTCGTCCAGGTAGTCGGCGTCGTTCACCACAAAGTTGAGAGTCTTGAGGCGGCCGTCACCGCCGGCGTACATAAAGTTCACGTGGCGGATGTCGTTTGCACGGATGAACTTCTTGATATCTTCCTTGGTGAATTTGTCACGGGGTTTCTTGAGGGCCGTGACGAGGGCGTTTGCGGACATGTCGATTGTAGCCATTGATCTTCCTTTTTGTTGATTTTATTCAAAAATTGTAAATAGTTTTTGTTGTTGATTTTCCTAATTTATCATTTTATTTCGCAAAAAGTATCATCAAGTAACGAAAAATTACAGATTTTGTAATTTTGCCAAAAAATGCCCGTTTCAGCCATAAAAAAAAGACCCGTTAGGGGTCTTTTTACATTTTTTTTGTGGATGAGGGCTGCGCCCTCCCTAGTCATTATTACTTCTTTTTCTTTTGCTTGGGCGGGGTATAGTTGCTCCCCACTTGTCCGCCGTTGTTCTGCTTGCGGGCAAAATCGCCCACCTTCTTGAACATTTCCTTCATGGTCTCGTACTGCTTGAGCACCGCGTTCACGCGACCGATTTCGGTACCGGAACCCTTGGCCACGCGAGCCTTGCGGCTACCGTCCAGGATCTGCGGTTTCTTGCGTTCCTTCGGGGTCATGGAGCTGAGCACGGCTTCCACGTAAACCAGTTCCTTTTCGTCAATCTGGTCGATGGGGAGCTTGTTCAGGCCCGGAATCAGGCTCAGAATGTCCTTGATGCGGCCCAGCTTCTTGATGGTGCGCAGCTGGTTCAAGAAATCGTTCAGGTCGAAGGTGTTGTTGAGAATCTTCTTCTTCAGGTCCTTCGCGTCTTTTTCGTCGATGACCTGCTGGGCTTTTTCCACGAGGCTCACCACGTCGCCCATGCCGAGGATTCGGCTGGCCATACGGTCGGGGTGGAACAGTTCAATTTCGGGGAGCTTTTCGCCGACACCGATAAAGCAGATGGGTACCCCCGTCATTTTCTTGATGCTGAGTGCTGCACCGCCGCGGGTGTCACCGTCCATCTTCGAAAGGCAAACGCCCGTAAAGTTCAGGCGGTTCCAGAAGGTTTCAGCCACGTTCACCGCTTCCTGACCGATCATGGCGTCGGCCACGAACAGGATTTCGTCGGGGTGAACGGCGTCTCGGGCCTTTTCCAGTTCCTGCATCAACTCTTCGTCGATCTGCAAGCGGCCTGCGGTATCGTAAATCACTAAGTCAAAGCCGTTGTCCTTGGCGTACTGGTAACCGTGCTTGATGATTTCGACCGGATTGCCCTGGCCTTCGTCGTAAACGGGAATGCCGATGGACTTGCCGAGCACCTGCAACTGCTTGATAGCGGCGGGGCGGTAAACGTCGGCGGCAACCAAGAGCGGCTTGCGCTTCTTCTTGCTGCGCATCCAGAGGGCGATTTTGCCGGCGAAGGTTGTCTTACCGGAACCCTGCAGGCCAACCATCATGATGCCGACCGGAGCCGGAGCGGAAAGGTTGATTTCCTTGGTTTCGCCACCCATCACGGCCACAAGTTCGTCGTGGATGATTTTCACAATCTGCTGACCGGGAGTCACCGAGGAAAGCACTTCGGAGCCCATGGCCTTTTCCTTGACGGCCTTAACGAAGTCGCGGGTCACGTTGAAGTTCACGTCGGCTTCGAGGAATGCGCGGCGCACTTCGCGCAGCGATTCGGCGACGTTTTCTTCGGTGAGCTTGCCCTGCCCGCGCAGGTTCTTGAGAGTAGATTCTAGAGAGTCAGTCAGCTGTGAAAACATAGTAGCACAAAGATAGAAAAAAAACTATATTTGTCGCCCAATATGGTCGGTGCGATACTCAATAAGTTCTATAGGCCTTCAAAATTCAAGAAAAATGGCGACGTGAAGGATGTGCTGGTGGTGGCACTCCCCATGCTCCTGTCCATGTCCTTTGACACCTTCATGACCTTTATCGACCGCCTGTTCCTCTCCAAGCTGGGTCCTGCCGAGATGAACGCGGCCCTGGGAGCTGGCGCGGTGCAACTGGCGCTCACCATGTTCTTTACGGGGGCCATCAGTTACACCACTGCCATGGTGGCCCAGCGTCTGGGGGCAAAACGCCATGGGGAATGTGCCAAGGTCTTTATGCAGGCCCTGTACGTGTCGCTGGTATGCGTACCCATTTTGTACCTGACCATCCCTCTTGGGCATTTTATTTTCGGCATGGAAAATCTGGCTGCAGACCAGCTGGAATACCAGAAGACCTACTTCGATATTTTGATGTTCGGCGGTATCATCAACCTGGTGCGGAACGTGGCGCCCTGTTTCTTTAGCGGTATCGGCGAGACGAAAATCGTGATGAAGGCTGCCTTTGTGGGCATGATTGTGAATGTGGCCTGCAACTTTGTGTTGATATATGGTCTCGGTCCGGTTCCCGCTTTGGGTGTGGCGGGGGCGGCCTATGGAACCCTTATCGGGAACGCGGTTTCAACCATTATTTTGTTTGCAAAGTTTTTCGGCAAGTCCTACAACAGCCGTTTTGGTACCCGTTCCTCTTTTGCTTTTAGCTGGCCCTTGACCCGAGAACTCTTGCAGCGGGGGATTCCGTCGGGAGTGGAGATGTTCTTGAACATGTCGGCGTTCCAGCTGTTGATTCTCATGTTCCACGCTCTTGGACCCGAACCCGCCACGGCGTCGTCGGTCATGTTCAACTGGGACATGGTGGCCTACGTTCCCCTGATGGGGTTGGAGGTCGCGTCCACAAGCCTTGTGGGCCGTTATGTGGGGGCGAAGAATGTCGCTGCCGCTACGCGATCTACTTACTCGGGGTTGCGCCTAGGGTGGGGCTATTCCTTGATTACCGGAGTGCTGTTCGTGTTCTTGCCGGGCGTGCTGACCGACATTTTCAGGCCCGACATAGCGGAGGCTTCGGCGGAAGCTGTGGCCATTTTTGATGCGGCGCGCCCCATGAGTATTTTTATGCTCCGGTTTGCCTCCCTGTATATTTTTGTGGAGGTGCTGTTAGTCATCTATGCGGGGGCCTTGCGTGGGGCGGGGGATACTTTGTGGGTCATGTTCGCCAGCGCCATCATGAACTGGTGCGTGGCGGGAGCGCTTTACCTTTCCGCTTATGTGTTCCAACTGCCGGCCCATTACGCCTGGATTGCGGTGGTGGCGGTCTACAGTACCGCGCCCATTATTTTCTGGCGCCGTTGGGTTGGCGGCAAGTGGCGTCGTCACTTGATGAATGTTTGATTTTTTTTTTCGTTGTCATCCTCGCCTCAAACTCATATCACCCCGACCCGGAGCCGAAGTGACAAAGAGGGGGATGCAGGTGCTTCTTTGTTCTAAACGGACGGAAATCCGATTGCTTCTCGGTTGGAGCTGTCTTTGCTGTCAATTTCTGTTCCTCAAGCAGAACGCCATGATGGCGAATGCTCCTGCAATCGTTTTGACGAGGTTCAGACTGCTTTTTTACGAGAAAAATGTTGCTTTTGTTTCCAAAATTATATATATTTGTATAACAAAAGAAATAAAATGAATTATCTGCGGTTTAAAGAGACTTTTTCCCCGTTGGTGTGCTTTACGACAAACCAGGTACTTGCGGAGTATCCTGATTTCAGTCAGATGAACCTGACTCGGTGGCTGAGACAAGGGTACATTGTACGGCTTCGTCGGGGGTGGTTTTCTTTTCCGGAGTTCGGGAAAAATCCTGATTTTGTGAGGCTTTCTGCCAACAAGATTTACAAGCCTTCTTACATCTCGCTCCAGTATGCCCTTGCGTTCTACGGGATGATTCCTGAGACCGTGGTGCAGCTAACTTGCGTGACATCGCTGAAGACAGCCTCGTTCGAAAATGGCTGGGGGCAGTTCGTTTACCAGAACCTGAAGCCGTCATTGTTTTTTGGCTATGCGCCGTACCCTATAGAGCATCCGTCGGCAAACGGTCAGTATTTCTTGATGGCGACACCCGAAAAGGCTCTGCTGGATTTTTTGTATTTGAACCCGTTTTATAAGACGCAAGAAGACTTTGAGTCACTTCGTCTCGATGAAGATTTCATGACGGATTCGCTTGACCGTGAAAGGTTGGGAGGCTATCTGGAAAAGTTTGCAAGCAAGGCGCTGAATAGGCGCGTTAAAGATTTGTTGAGGCTGTATGGTTGATTTGGACTATATCAAAAATTTCTTCCCGCCGCAGATTGCGAGTAATTCTTTGTTTGCAAAGCAGATGCTCAAGGAGTATTTGCTGCTTATGATTCTGGACTACATCTCCAGTTCGGAGTATGTACGCCGCTTGTCATTTATCGGAGGTACGAATCTTCGACTAATCAAGAAAATTGACCGTTTTTCCGAAGACCTGGATTTTGACTGCAAAGATCTTACTAGGGGAGATTTTATTTTGCTTACAGACAACATTATTCGTTACCTGCAAGGGAATGGATTGAATGCGGTTGTCAAACAGAAGGAAAGCGAAAGGATAACGGCTTTCCGGCGAAGCATCTATTTCCCAGAACTGCTTTTTACGCTGAAACTGAGTGGCCATAGGGAAGAACGTTTGCTGGTGAAGATTGAAGCCGAAGATCAGGGCGTTGGATACAAGCCTCAGATGGTAAACGTGAGCGGATGTGGATTCTTTTTCCCGTTGCAGGTCCCTCCTGATGACATTCTTTGTTCAATGAAAATTTCTGCGCTTTTGTCCCGTGGCAAGGGACGGGATTTTTATGACACTATGTTCCTTTTGCCGCAAACAGAACCCAACATCGATTTCCTGCAAAAGAGCAATGGCATCAAGGACAGCGCTCACTTGAAATGCGAACTTTTGAAGGTGGCAGACAGTGTTGACCTAAACATGAAAAAGCGGGATTTCGAACATCTGCTGTTCAATGTCCACTCTAGCGAAAAAATCCTGCAGTTCAGGGAATTTGTAGAAAATTGGCTATAATGGATTTTTTCTGCCGATGACTACAAGAACAGTGCATTAAAAAAAGAGTTTCCACCGAGAAATCAATTTCTGTTCCTCAAGCAGAACGCCATGATGGCGAATGCTCCTGCCACGTTCATGCTGGCCTTGCGCCCTGCCATGGGGATGGTCACCTTCAGGGTGGCCTGTTCCATGAGTTCGGGGGCGATTCCCAGTTCCTCGTTCCCGAGGATGATGAGCCCCTTTTCGGGCCATTTCACTTCGGTAATGCTTGGAATGTCTTCGCCGGTTTCAAGTGCGATGATTTCGTAGCCGTTTTCCCTGTGCCACTTGATGCAATCCATGGGGCTTTCCCAGCGCTTGATGGGAATCCATTCCTGGCAGCCTCGGGCAGCACTTTTTACCGTCACGTGGTCGGGGCCGCAGCTGTAGCCGCTCAGGTGGACTCCTTCGAGACCGAAGCAGTCCGTGCTCCTGATGATGGCGCCTACGTTGAAGGCGCTCCGCAGGTTGTGCACCAGCACGGCGAAGGGGATGGGCTTCTCGTTTGGTGTTTCGCGGTCCCCCGGTTCCTGCTCCAGGTAAACATCCCGTTCGAACCCGAGGCCCGCCCGCGTGCGAAACGTCTTGTACAGGTCAATCATCTGGGCCTGGTTCTTGCCTACTAGGCGTTCTCCTTCGGGCAGTTTCATCCAGCCGGCGTAGGTCTCGAATTCCCGCCTGGCGCGGGGCACGTCGTCGCCCAATTGCAAGATGATGACCCGCAGGAGTTCGGCCATCCGCTTGGCCTTGGACTTGTCCTTCATGGCCAAAAATTTCGGTTCCGTGTACATGTCCAAAAGATAGTTTTTTGCTATCTTTTAGGGCGCATGCAAGATACCCCGAAACCCCGTATTCTGATCACCAACGACGACGGTGTTCAGAGCGAGAATATTTGCGCTTTGGCCCGCGCCCTTTCCCCCTACGGGGAGGTGTTCGTCTTTGCTCCGGAACATGAGCAGAGCGGGGTTTCTCACGCCTTTACGGTGCGTCGCGGGCTTTCGCTGAAGGTGGTGGACCTAGGGGAGGCGGCTGGTTCTGCCAGGGCCTATTCCATGGACGGGACGCCGGCTGACTGCGTGAAGTTTGCCCTGGGGCATTTCGCCCTTTACGGGCTATCTACCGAGGGGGCCGGTCTAGGGCCTTTGGCAGGGGCCTTTGACGTGTGTTTTTCGGGAGTGAACGTGGGCGAGAATTCCGGGGTGTCGTCCCTCTATTCGGGGACCGTGGCCGGAGCCCGCGAATCTGCTCTCTGGGGGGTGCCGGGTATTGCCCTTTCACTCCGGGGGACAGGTGCGGAATTGTTGCAGACGGCGGCGGATTTTGCCGCGAAGGTGGTGAAGGAGCGTCTTTACGGGGCAATTCCCAAGGGCGTTTTCTGGAACGTGAATTTTCCAAAGGCTACCGTCGAAACCTTCAAGGGATTTAGGGCAGCGAAGATGGCCGTTGGAATGTTTACGGACCACTACGGTCACGAGAATGGCCTGTGGCAGCTGGACGGTGAAAAGTTGTGGAACGAGCAGCCCGCGGATAGCGACGACTACCTGCTGGAACAGGGCTATGCCACCGTCACGCCTCACCGCATAGACCAGACGGACGAAGAAAGTTTGAAAGTAATAAACGAGATGTTGGTGGAAACCACCAACCACTAAGAGGAAGATCGAATGTCAGAAGAATTGGTACCAGGAACGCAGTTCAAGAGCCTGATTGAGAAGGACATGCAGGATTGCTACTTGCGCTACTCTATGAGCGTGATTGTGGCCCGTGCCTTGCCCGATGCCCGAGACGGGTTCAAGCCGGTGCACCGCCGCGTCATGTTCAGTATGCATAAGCTGGGCGTGGTCCCCAACAAGCCGACGGTCAAGAGCGCCCGTATCGTGGGTGACGTTATCGGTAAGTACCACCCTCATGGAGACTCCGCTGTTTATGAGACCCTGGTCCGCATGGCCCAGGACTTCTCCCTGCGCTACCCGTTGGTGTTCGGTCAGGGTAACTTCGGCTCTATCGACGGTGACGGTGCCGCCGCCATGCGTTACACCGAAGCGAAGATGAACAACCTGGGCGCTCTGATGCTGGAGGATCTGGAAAAGGACACCGTAGACATGGGCCCCAACTACGACGAGTCCCTGGAAGAGCCGCTGGTGCTTCCGTCTGCGCTCCCCAACATGCTGGTGAACGGCACTACGGGTATCGCCGTGGGTATGGCCACTTCCATGGCTCCCCACAACCTGCGCGAAATTGCAAACGCCATCCACGCGGTGGCTGAAAATCCCGAAATTCCCGACGAGGACCTGCTGCAGCTGGTGACGGGCCCGGACTTCCCTACGGGGGCGGTGATTTGTGGACGTGCGGGTATCCGTGACGCCTACCTGACAGGGCACGGCCGTGTGCGTGTGCGCGCCCGTACCGAGGTGGAAACCGACAGCAAGGGCAAGCCCCGCATTCTGGTGACCGAGATCCCTTACATGGTGAACAAGGCGGAACTCTGCAAGAAGATTGCGGAACTGGTCCGCGAGAAGCGCGTGGACGGCATTACCGACATCCGCGACGAATCCAACCGCGAAGGCATGCGGATTGTGATTGAACTGCGTCGTGACGCCGTTGCCGAAGTGGTGCTGAACAACCTGTACAAGAACACCCAGTTGCAGACCACCTTCAGCATCTACAACCTGGCCCTGGTGAACAACCTGCCCAAGCTTTTGACCCTCAAGGAGCTGATTCAGGTGTACGTGGACCACCGTATGGACGTGATTACCCGCGCCACCCAGTTCGACTTGAAGAAGGCGGAAGCTCGCCTCCACATTATCGAGGGTCTGCGTATTGCCACCCAGAATATCGACGAGGTGGTGCAGATTATCAAGAACAGCAAGACTACGGAGTTGGCGAAGCAGAACCTGCAGGCCCGCTTCAACCTGGACGACATCCAGTCCCAGGCCATTGTGGATATGCGTCTTGCCCAGCTCACCGGCCTGAACTTGGAAAAGTTGGAAGCGGAATACAACGAGCTTATCGCCACCGTGGCCGACCTGAAGGACATTCTCGCCAAGCGGGAACGCCGTATCGCCATCGTGCTTGAAAAGCTGGATGCCGTGGTGGCCAAGTTCGGCGACGAACGCCGCACCAGCATCGAAGATTCTGTAGATGACCTGGACTACGAAGACCTGATTGCCGAAGAGGAACAGGTGATTACCTTGAGCAAGGAAGGCTACATCAAGCGCCTGCCCATTGATACCTTCAAGGCCCAGAACCGCGGTGGCAAGGGAATTATCGGTGCGACCCTCAAGGACGAGGATAACGTGGACCAGATTTTCACGGCATCGACCCACAGCTACCTGCTGGTGTTCACCAACAAGGGCCGTGCCTACTGGACCAAGGTTTACCGCCTGCCCGAAGGCACCCGCAACGGCAAGGGCCGCCCCATCATCAACTTCGTGGGACTTACCGAAGGCGAAAAGGTACAGGCCATTGTGCCGGTGCGCAAGTTCGGCGGGTTCTTCTGCCTGGTGTTTGCCACCAAGAAGGGTATCATCAACAAGATGGACCTGACCCTGTTCAGCCGCCCCCGCAAGGCCGGCGTGAACGCCATCCGCCTGGACGAAGATGACGAACTGGTGAAGGTGCAGCTGGTGGGCATGACCGAAGAGGAATACAAGGCTTCGCTGAATGCAAACGACGCTGACGATGCCGTTGAACAGGCCGCCGAGGCCGTCGAAGCTGAAGTGGCCGAAGGGGAGGACGGTTCCGAAGATGTTGAAGGCCGCCCGATCCCGAAGGACCTGCTGATGCTTGCCACCCGGAACGGCCAGGCCCTGACGTTCCCCATTACCTGCTTCCGCCCCATGGGCCGTGGAACCCACGGCGTGCGCGGTATCAAGCTTGCCGAAGGCGACGAGGTGATTTCGCTCCTGTGGCTCAAGGCGGGTAACAAGGTGCTGACCATTACCGAAAACGGTTTCGGCAAGCGCAGCGAGCCCGGCACTTACCGCATTACCCGTCGTGGCGGCAAGGGCGTTATCAACCTGAAGGTCACCGACAAGATCGGTCCTGCCGTGTTCGTAGAAAGCGTCGCTGACGACTACGACCTGATTATCACCAGCCGCGAAGGCCAGGTGATTCGCATCAAGGCTGCCGACATCCGCCTCACGGGCCGTAACGCCCAGGGCGTGAAGGCCATCAGCCTCCGCGAAGGCGATGTGGTGCAGGACGCTACCGCTCTCCCCAGCGTGGAAGACATCGAGCAGGACAGCGCCATCGCCAAGGAGACCTTCGACCACGTGGAAGGCGTTCAGGTGGAGGACGACTCTTCGGAGGAATAGATTTTTACAAAAAAAAAGCGCGAAAATCGCTTTTGGTTACGCTTTTTATACAAAGTTCCCGGTGACAATCGGGAACTTTTTGTATAGTTTTATATTGGATTTGGCTCTCACAAAGGAGTTCAATTATGAAGAAGGGATATTTTTCGGTTGGGGCAGCTGTGCTGCTATCCCTTGGTCTTTTCACCTCACAAGCTCTGGCGCAGGATTTCTGTAATGCCACCCATTCGGGAACCAGCGTGAAGGAAACCGTCAATAAAACGGGTACCATTGGAAATGTTGGATACGAGCTTTGGGGTGAACAGGGCGACCAGTCGGCTACATTCTATTCCGACGGATCGATGTATTGTGAATTCAATGGAAACAAGGACTATTTGTGTCGTTCGGGGATGTCCTACGATTGTACGCAAACTTATGATCAGTTGGGGCATTTGTACGCTGATTTCAGTGTAAAGATTTCAGGAACAAGCAATATCAACTATTCATACATTGGAATATACGGCTGGACTCGTGACCCATTGATTGAATGGTATATTGTTGATTCATGGGGAAGCCAGTATCGCCCAGGCGATTGGGTTGGTGAACAAAAAATTGGTCGTATGACTATTGACGGAGCGGAATACGATGTTTACAAGAATCATCGTAGGGCGTTTTCCATTGATGGTGATGATAAGGATTTTGATCAATTTTTCAGCATCCGTGTGAATCAAAGAAACTGTGGAACAATTGACATTACGGCTCATTTTGATGCGTGGGCCAGCAAGGGTTTGCAACTTGGAAAAATGTATGAGGCAAAGATTTTGGGTGAAGCCGGTAATAATGATGGGCCTAATGCGACGGGAAAATTTGATTTCAACTACGCCAAGGTGTATGTTGACAATAGCGGAACTCCTAAGTCCAGCACCTCCACGAACCCCACAAGCTCCGCTTCTACCCCCACAAGTTCTGCCTCAAATAAGCAAGCAACGGCAAATCTTCCTGGCACAATTCAAATGGAAAGCTTTGAAACCAACGGCGGAGACGAAGTCACTATCTATGGCGATGTAGTTGGCGAAGTAAAGCCGAACGCCTATTTGGAGTGGACCGTGGATGTTGCCAATACTGGAATTTACAACTTTGAAGTTCTTGCGGCAAGGGCTGACGATCAAGAACGTAAAAGCCAAATCTCCCTGCTTGTTGATGGTGTGACGGTTGGATCGGTTTCTGTCCTGACTGATACGTCATGGAATGATTTGCATTACAAAGCCTTCGGTGGTACAACCTCGACTTCTATTCCGAGCGGCGTACACACGTTGCGTGTGCTCTTTAATGATGGCTACGTAAATGTGGACAATATCAAGTTTGCTGTGGACGGAAATTCCCAGAACACCCCGCCTACCAGCAGCGCCTCCGTTCCTGCATCTTCTGGCAGCATCACTCCGACAAGCAACGGCTCTGAAGATAACCAGGAGCCTGAAGCTATCGGGAATATTCGCATTTCGCAGTTTGGTATGGAATTGCAGGTCTTCGATATGCAGGGCCGTAACCTGGGACGCGTAAGCGTTGCCGCAGGAGCGTCTCTCGAGGAGATCCTCTTTGCCAAGTTCCGCAGGTCTGGCGTCTATCTGGTCAAGCAGGGCAACCAACTGACAAAGGTGCGAGTGACTCGATAGTTGGTAAATAGCCGTAAAACCACTTGCCCAACGATCTGTTTTTTTGTATATTACCCAATATGAAAAAGACCTTGAACCTGCTACTTCTATTGCGACTTGCTTGTGGAGCGAGGTTTTAGGCCGTTTTCAAGGATTTTGAACAGAATTAACCTAAATGAGCCCGCTCCAATATGGCAGCGGGTTTTCCTTTTTGGGGTCAATTTCTATCTTTGAAACCGAAAAATGAATCTTGCGGCCATGTTGCGTGGGCGAGGAGATAAGATGAGTGAAATGAATGCTGCCGAAATGGCGAAGAGACAACCGTTCTTTTATGATGTCACGCTGCGTGACGGCAACCAGGCGCTGCCCAAGCCCTGGAACAACGCCCAGAAAAAGGACGTGTACCTGCAACTTTTGAAACTGGGCGTGCACGGCGCCGAGGTGGGGTTCCCCGCCTCTAGTGAGATGGATTTTGAGTCTTGCAAGGAACTTGCCCAGCTCACCGCCAAGATGGCGGAAGAAGGGGATGAGGTTGCCCAGAAGGTGGTGGTCTCTGGTCTTGCCCGCTGCGTGGAAAGCGATATCCAGCGCTGCTGGGAGGCGGTACAGTATGCCCCACACCCCCGTATCCACACCTTCCTCGCTACCAGCAAGCTCTCCATGGAACATGTGCTGCACCTGACTCCGGAACAGGTGAAGGAAAAGGCCGTCAAGTGCGTGAAACTGGCCAAGTCCCTGGTAGGGGACAAGGGCGACGTGGAGTTCAGCGCCGAACACTTTGGGGACTGCCTGGACAACATGGATTTTGTGATTGATGTGCTGAAGGCCGTGGTGGAGGCGGGAGCCACCACCATAAACCTGCCCAATACGGTGGAGCGGTATAGGCCCTTCTTGTACGTGAACCAGATTAAGCAGGTTTATGAAGCCTTGCCCAAGGACATTGCCATCTCGGTCCATTGCCACAACGACTTGGGCATGGCTACGGCCGCTACGGTGGAAAGCTTCTTTGTGGGGGCCACCCAGCTGGAAGTGGCCCTGAACGGCCTGGGCGAACGCTGCGGCAACACCAATTTCTACGAGGTGGCCGTGGCGCTCCACAACTCCGGCGTGAATACCGGCCTGCACCTGGAACGCATTTACGAGACGGCTATCCTGATTTCCCAGTGGTCCGGCGTGAGCATTTACAGCCGTGCCCCGCTGATCGGTGCCGAGGCCATTGTGCACCGTAGCGGTATCCACCAGGATGGTGCCTCCAAGACCAAGGACATGAAGAAGGGCGCCTACCGCCCCATCGACTACTCCATCATCGGTCGCCACCAGAACGATTCCATTTCCTTTACCAGCCAGAGCGGCCGTACCGCGGTTTACGAGATTATCACCAAGTTCGGCTACAGGCTCTCCCTGGCCGAGGCGGCGGAACTGCAGCCCGTGCTCAAGGAACTGAGCGAAAAGGAAGGGGAACTCAGCGCCGAGCGGGTGCTGGACGTGTTCCGCGAAGAGCGCGTGAACGTGAACGCCCGCCTGGTGTTCAACAACGTGGAAGTGATTCCCGACGAGAACCGCTTTATATTCCATTTCAAGAAGGATGGCGAGGCCATTCGCCGGTCCGTGACCGCCGAAGGCCCCATCGAGGCCGGGCTTATCTTGATGCGTGAAATCAACATGCCGGTGGAACTGGTGAAGTACCGCCAGGTGGTGGTTCCCGAAAAGGACAAGCTGTGGGCGGGTCGCGGCTTGAGCCGGATTCTCTTGCGCGCTAACGGCAAGGAAGAAGAGGGCCGAGGCGTCTCCAGCGATACCCTGAAGGCCAACATGCGGGCCCTGTTCAGCGGCGTGAACCTTTTGTACAAGTAGGCTGTTATGTGGAAAGCTCTGTCCGACGTGGCTCGGCCCTTCAAGATCAAGCGGGAACGCCTTGAAAAGTTCGTGGACGATTCCAAGGAATCGGTGAACAAGCTCTGGAAATCGGAGCGGGTTCAGTCCGTGGTCCGTTCCACCGAAAAGCTCAAGGACGAGGGCATGAAAAAGCTCTCCGAAAAGGGTGTCCGCAGCGAAGGCGTCCGTGCCAAGTTGAACGGCTTCCGCAAAAAGATCAAGGGCCTGTCGCCTTTCCAGAAGCTGATGCTCTTGACCATCGCCGTGTGCCTGCCTGCAGGTATCATCATCGCCGTCTTTGTGGCGGGCCTTATCAAGAGCCGTCAAAAATGAAACAGAAGGACCTGACCCCCACGCCCTTCTTTGCGGAACTGGAGCGTGCGAAGTCCGAAGTTCAGAAAGATGCTGCCACAGGTGGCCTGGCCTTTATCGACATGACGGTAAGCAGTCCCTTGCGTGTGGGACTCCCTTTTGACGTGACGCCTGCGGTAGATGCCGTGAAACAGGAGTTCAACCTGTGGGACGTGAATCCGGCGGGAACGTTCAGGGCCCGAGAGGCGGTGTCGGAGTATTACCGCAGCCGTGGCGGGAATTTTACGCCTGAGCAGATCCTTTTGACGGCAAGCACCAGCGAAGCCTACTCCATACTGTTCAAGGCCTTCTGCAATCCCGGCGACGCTATACTGACGCCGGTCCCGGGCTACCCCTTGCTGGACACGCTGGCGGAGCTGGAAAACCTGGAGTGCTATCCGTATTTCTTGAAGTTGAGACGGGAAAAAGCGGGAAAGGAACGGTGCGGCGATTTCCGTTTTGTGCTGGATACCGACAGCCTTTTGAGCGCTCCGGCCAATGCGAAAATCTTGCTGCTGGTCTGCCCCCACAACCCCACGGGGCATTCCGTCAGTTTGCCCGAATGGAAAGAGGTGGTCCGCTTTTGCGAAGAGCGGAATCTGGTCCTGGTGGTGGACGAAGTTTTCGGGGACTATCGTTTTTCTGAAAATGTGCGCCGGTCGTGGGAGTATGTTTCTTGTCATCCTGAGGAGCATTGCGACGAAGAATCCAGGCCAGAATCCATGGACCCTATCGCATCTGCGATGCTCCAGGGTGACGATGGTTGTGGCCCCCGCTGTCCCATCGTCTGGCTGAACGGCCTCAGCAAGATTTGCGGGAGCCCCCAGGTGAAGCTGGGCTGGATGGCGGTCTATGCTCCCGAAGCCATGCGGGAAATTATCCACGAAACTCTGGAATATGTGGCGGATGCCTACCTGAGCGTTTCTGCACCGGCACAGGCGTTGGCGGCCCCCATGCTGAAACAGTCTGTCGCCTACGGGGCTCAAATCAGCGAACGCCTGCGGCAAAATCTTGCGGCCTTGCGGGAAAAGTTCCCCTCCAAATATTGCCCTGAAATTCTTGGCGGCTGGTATGCGGTTATCCGCCTGGGTGGCGACGACGAAGAACAGACGCTCCGCCTGCTCAAGGAAAAGCACGTGCTGGTGCAGCCGGGATTCTTCTTCGATTTTGACGAAGACGGCTGGATTGTGATTAGCCTGCTGCAGGAACCGTCCGTTTTTGCGGAAGGACTCCGCCGGATTTGTTCTTGACGTTTATTTCTGGTCACGCCATTTTTTATATTGATTTCTAGAAAAGATTTCTGAGGCTAAGAGAATATGGGCTCAAGACATGGCGTTCCCACTCCGGGGCAGGCGATTATCGAGGGCATGGAATGGCTCAAGATGGACAAGGCGGAATTTGCCCGCCGGCTTGGCATTTCGGAAGAGCTGCTGGAAAAATTGATTGCGGGGGAGGCGCCCATTACGGCAGAACTGGCTTCTTCTTTGGAGTCGGTGACCGGGAGCCCTGCCGCCTACTGGAAAATGCTGGCAAGGAAAGCTTCTAATCCGTAGGGCGAACTATCATCTAATAACTATTAACTAGTAACTTCCAAAACTATGACTCTCGAAGATGCCATTTCTTACATCAGCGACAAGGCCAAGGGCCAGGCGGAACAGTTCGACGTGCTTGCCTCCAGGTCCCATTCCGAAGGCCTTTCCCTTTTCCAGGGGCAGGTCCAGAATACGGAAATTTCCGACTCCGTAGGTGTGGGAATCCGAGTCATCAAGAATGGCCGTCCGGGTTACGCCCATACGGAGCGCCTTACGGCAGACGCCCTGGAGCAGACCCTGAAAGATGCCCTTTGCCATACCCAATGGACCGATGAAATCAACGTGGACTTGCCTGGACCGGGTGTCTTGCCGCAGCCAGACGAGGACTACAATCCGGCCCTGGAAAAAATCGGCCTGTCCGAAATGAAGGACGTCTGCATCGATTTGGAAAAGGCAACCTTCGCCAGGTCCAAGGAAATCGAGAACATCCCTTACTTAGGGGCGGACCTTTCCAACAGCGAAGACTACGTGGCAAACAGCAAGGGCGTTTTCTACAGGACCCGCTCCAATTCCGTTTCTGTCGGGGTAGGGGCGGTTGCATGTCGTGACGGCGTCAAGAAGTTGGGCAGTTTTACCAAGTCCACCCGCAACTGGAACGAAATCGACGTAGATGGAATCGCCACCCGTGCGGCGGGATACTCTACGGAACTGTTCGGCGCAAAGAAGATCGAGGGCGGCAAGATTCCCGTGGTCCTGTCGGAGCGCATATCCGGTCGGTTCATGCGGATGTACAGTCAGCCCTACCTGGCGGATTCCATGCAGAAAGGCCTTTCCAGGCTTTCGGGCAAGGAAGGCTCGAAGATTGCGTCGGATTGCCTTTCCTTGTGGAGCGTGGGTTCCGGAGACCTGTTCAGCCATCATTTCCCCTACGATTCCGAAGGGGTGCCCACCCAGCTGGTGAAGGTCATCGACGGGGGCGTCTTTGGCCAGGGCCTCTACAACCTGGAAACCGCCGCCAAGGCGGGCTGCAAGTCCACCGGAAACGGCGTCCGCGACTTGGGCACAAAGATGTCCACGTCCTTCTACAACATGTATGTTCCCTGTGGCGAAAAATCTACGGAAGAACTGCTGAAACTTTTCCCCAGCTGCCTGCTGGTGGTCCGGCTGGAAGGAAATTCCGGCTGCAATTCTGTGAGCGGGGAACTGAGCATTGGCGCCCACGGTTTCTGGTGCGAAAACGGCCAGATTGTCCACCCCGTAGATAGCGTGACCCTGAGCGGGAACTATTTCGACATCATCCAAGAAGTGGTGGCCTGCGGAAACGCCTACTACGACGACTTTTCCAGCACCAAGGTGCCAGCCTTGGCCGTACAGTCCCTGTCGGTAAGCTGCTAGGCCGACTCTAAAACCCCGTCGCTGACGGTTTCTTCAATTTATCTACTATCGGGTGGTACATCTCTGGGCATTCGATTTGCATGATGGTTGTAATCTTCTTGCCTCCGTCTTTTGAAGATGCTCCGCAATGGAATAGTTTCTCGCTGCGGGTGCCGTAATCCAAGAATACATAGCGGTCGTGGAATTTGCGGTTCGGGCGGTCGATTTTCAAGGATACATCGGGTCTAGCTTTTTCGAAGTCTGCCTTTATCGCAGGCGTTATTCCCTCATCGCCCCAAGGCTCGCTGTAAATTGCCACCTGGACATTTGGGGCGACACCCCTTAGCAAGTCCAGCGTCTTTACGCCCACGTAGTTGTCTATGATTATGATGGAATTTTTCGCCATCCCGTATATTTTGGTGAATGCGACATCAGATTCCAATTTTTGTCCATCAAGAATTAGAAAGTGTTTGTAAGTTGTTGGGTCGATGAAGTTCTCCATGACCTTCTGAATGTCCAAACCGACTTTTCCAAGGCGTTCATCTATATTGTGGACTTCTCCGGAGAGTTCGCGTACACCGGCAGAAATCGTTGCGATGTCGCGAGTGTTTTGAACCGTCTGCACAGCAAATTCCGCAATGCCCGAATTGCCGAGCAACTGTTGGTTCTCGATGACGAGATAGTCCTTCATCTGCTTGAAAAGACGGATAAGGGCAATGCTTTGTGCTGTAGCCTGTTCACCTTTAAGCACCGTCATAAGCATATAAATGCCCTGTTCGGTAAATGCGTAAGGAAAACTTCTGCTTTTCGAGCTCAAGTTTGCGGTCAAATTTTTTGACCGCAAAACATCAATTTGCCCAAATTCGCTCATTTTGGGGCTTTTCTCCTGCTCCAAGGTCAAATTTTTTGACCTTGATACTTCAGCCAATTCGTCTTTATTCAGCTGAAACCGGAAATCCTCGGCGAATTTCTCGATGTTGTTTTTGACCTGCTGATTGAAAGCCTTGGTCGAATACCCGTAAATCTCCGCCAAGTCGGAGTCGAGCATCACTTTGACCCCGCGGATCGTGTAAATCCGCGTTTTTAACAGTTTTTCGTCAATTAGCGGGAATTCGGGTACGTTGGCGACGATATCACTTTTCTTCTTCATGGTTATAAAACCTCCTACCTATATAGACGGAGATACACCCCAAAATGTGCCGAAAAAATTTATTTACCTGCGTTTTTTACAAAAAGAGGGGGAAGGCTCCCCCTGGCGGGAGCCTCGTACCGTGTCTCCCGCACACCCCCTCTGCGGGGCTCAAACGCCGCCCCGCAACGCCCCGCTTACCCCACCCGCCCGCCTCAGCGGGAAGAAAGAGGCCTTTTTTACAAAAAAAAGTGCTTCAAGGTCATTTAAAGAAATTTGATATACTTTTTCCTTCAAAACTATATATATTTCAGATGACATAGAATTAGAGTAGTACTCTTGTTCCCGGTCTGGAAAATCTGGTAAATTTTCTCGGGATATGCTCCCGGCTATCGGGGAATAAGACGAACACTCACACCGATCGGGTGTGGGTCGTTGGGTGTATACCCACGATTAGATTTGGCTTTTTGCCGAATAAATCGTCGTGCTTATCGATAGCGGGTTTACCAGAGCCTCCAGACAATGAGCCGAGCGACACCATGCCTTTTTTGTATTCCCGAAGGTTTTACTCGTTCAACGGCTTATCACGCAAGATTGCCACTCGCAAACCATCTTTGATGGAAAGGAAAGGCAATATGCAAAGCGAAAGGCTGTTTCTTGTGGTAATGTTATGTTGCATGAGTATGCTATCGACAAATGCTTATGCTGCTCCAAATCCAGTTCGTTTAATTGAAAAATTTGCTAAAAGTGCAGGAAATGGAGCAAAAGTCGGGAAATACTATCATAAAGGATTCGAAAGAGCGACAGAAGACTACTATTACAGGTTCTCTCGTGCAGGGGTTCCTAAATCATTAGAGGAACTATCAAAAGAAAAAAAAGATTCAACATATTGGGATACCCTATCAAACTATTCGCATATCCGACAAATACGTTCGCGACGACTTGGATATATGAATATAGAACCTTCTGATTACGAGGGCTGGCATGAACGATATGGTTATTTGCGTATGGAGCCAATGCGAGTTCGCTCTCAACAGCAGATTGGTTTCGTAGAAGATGTTTCGGGGTGTTTTATCCCTTTTAGATGCCAAATATATACCGATAATATGATAGTGAATGAAAAAGAATCTTTAATAGAATATGAAATTGATTTTTTCCCAAATCATTAAACCGAAGGAAAGGAGAAACAAAATGAAAAAGGCTGTAACAATCTTACTCTGGCTGATGTGCACATCATGCTTGTGTGCCGCACCCACAACAACAAAGACAGCAAATACAAGCGACGTTCAGAAACGAACCATACACTTTAAGGATGTTGCAAATCGTTTCTATTCAGCTCGTAATCTTGGTTATACCGATGGAGGCTTTCTGAATCTATCGGGTAGTCTTGAAATTCGTATTTCGGATAAGCGTGTTGATATGGAAGTTTTATACGAGGGCGAAAGTAATCCACGAACTTTATCTATTGCGGTAACCAAACAATATGTGGAGGCCGATTCTAAGGGAAATAAATTGTCCGCTTATGAAGGACATTTTGTGGATGATACTACACAAACTTCTATTTACTTTAAACTAGGGCAAAAATATGCAACATTAACAAGGCAATATTATAATAAACTGTTCTTTGATTTTGATGGACTGTATGCACCAAGTTATTCTGGAACAGGGAGTGGATTTGCAGTGAATTCAAATATCGTTGTTACCAACGAACACGTGGTCAATGGCAATAGTGCCTTATTCGCTACCAAAGATGGTCTTGACTCTCAATATATAGAATTAGATGTTGTTTACGAAGACGCTGCTCTTGATTTGGCAATTCTTAAATCAAAAATGAATTTAAAAGGCTGTTCCATAGATAGAAAGATTTATGACATCGGAGAAGAAGTGATTGCTTATGGTTATCCGCAACCGGATTATCAAGGCAATAGTCTAAAGGCGACGAAGGGAATCATATCCTCTAGAATGGGCTATCTCGATGATGCAAAAACTTATCAGATTGACGCGGCTGTTCAACCAGGAAATTCAGGAGGGCCATTATCAAAAGGAGAGAAAATTATTGGCGTTGTTGTATCACGATTAGCTGTTGAAGGATCTCAAAATGTCAATTACGCCATAAAAAGTAATTTTCTAGGAGCGATTCTCGATGTGTTGAACATTCAAAATACGGGAAAGGCGAAGCCTAAGGACTGCACTTATACGATTATCTCTTTAGATAAAAAAGATTTGATGGAATGAAGAGAATAATAATTAAGCATATTCTTGGTTTACTTTTCCTATTGGCTGTTAATATATTGGCCGCAGATGACTGTGGTATCAATATCTACAATGCGGCGACCAGAAAATTGCATAAAAGAATTTTTGTCGCAGAACAGGCTGATTCGAAGAATGAGAAGGTTGTATCCAAACGTTGTACAACAAATGTTGAGAAAAATGAATATGATGTAATTTTTTTTGATGCCGTTGCAAATTGCGTATTTGAAATAGGTGATAAAATATTTAATCGCAGAATGAATGTTTATGAAGATGCTGAAGGCGTAGGAAGGTTTATTGCTACATATAATTACAATATGTTTGCTTACGAAATAGAGACATAAATGGTAATAGATTTTGTCTGTTACCGCATAAACGGTCGTATAAAGCATTATCTTTTAACCATATAAGCAAGGAGAAGTTATATGAAACCTATCAAATTGAATGATATCCTTAATTTAAGTCCAAAAGACATAAATAAAACGAAAATACGACTTATGGTTCGTGCCAATGATGGCGTTTTTGACCCTGTTGCAATTGCAAAAGACGAGAGAAAAAGAGATAAACTAAATAAAGAGAATCTTATCCATAATCGTCCAAACGCAGGACTTTCTTTTAAAAGAGGCAATATTGCCATAGGGTTTATTCGGCTTCCGGAAAATAAAGACCATTGGCTAATGACTGGTATTGTAAAAGTGAAGAAAGACAATGGTAGGGGAAAACCTGCTGATGCAGAATATTACGATAATAATGAACAATTTAATTTCAGATTAGTTGTCAAGTATCACAAAAAAACGCAAGGTGGCATTTTCACGGCAAACAAACTTATGGATGAACTTGATGTGGTTGAAATTTGGAATCCAGAAAAAAAACTTGAAGACAAAAAATTTCCTGGTTTCAAAAATGTTTGCATAGGCTATGATGAATTGAAGAAAAAAATTGAGTTTTCCGAAGAATGGTGCACTGCTTTAAGATCAAGAAAAGGAATATATTTGATAACAGATAAAAGTAATGGGAAATTATATGTCGGATCAGCGTATGGCGAAAAAGACGGCATACTTGGAAGATGGAGGACTTATTTAGAAAGTGGTTGCGACCGAAACGGAAAAGAGAATGGAATATATCCAAATAAAGAATTTCAGGAGTTGGTAGAAAGAAAAGGATTAAGCTATATAAAAAGGAATTTTCAATATTCCATTTTGGAAACTTTTACAGATGATGTTGCTGATGAAGATATTATAAATCGTGAATCACATTGGAAAAAGGTTTTGTGCAGTAAAGATTTTGGGTATAACGATAATTAGAATATTGAAGATGTTTTACTTCAATGTTTATTTCCGCAGTTTCATAGGCAAAATTGTTTACAAAAGTGCGGTGCTTGATTGCCCAAACAGTCATGTATAACATCTTCTAGAATATTATCAGGATTATACTAACGGCGTAAAAGGCTGTAAGAAAAATTTTGCTTCAATATTTATTTCCACATTTGCATTAGGAATCGCCCACTTGTGGGCGTGACCCCTGTTCGCAATATATTTTCGTCCTTTTTTACGCCTGTAAACATTTTTATGGCCTTGACGGAGACAAATCCCGGTTTAAAAGGCTATTTTTCTCTTGTAACCGATTCGCGGCCTGTGCCGCAAAGGATAAAACATGATTGACGTAAAGGGAAAATGGTGCCTGATTACCGGCGGTTGCCGCGGGGTCGGTCGCCTGACTGCCATCGAGATGGCGAAATTGGGTGCAAATATCATCTTGCAGGGTCGCGACAAGGCTCATGCCGAACCGGTGCTGGCCGAAATCAAGAAGCTCGGCGTGGAAGGCCGTGCCGTGGGCTGCAACCTGGAAAACGAGGCCGAAATCGATGCCGCCCTTGCTGAAATTGACAGCTGGGGCGTGCAGGTGGACCTGGTGTTCAACAACGCGGGTCTCATGAGCCACTACTTTACCGACTACCTTACCAACACCATGGACGATTTTCACCATGCCATGGCGGTGAACTTCTTTGCGCCCATCAAGATTGCCTATCACTTTTTGCCGGGCATGATCAAGCGTGGTTTTGGCCGCATGCAGCTCACCACCAGCGGTATCGCCAACGAACCCGAACTGATGGGTTACGCCTGCGCCAAGGCCGCCCTCACCAAGTTCGTGAAGGATTTCGCCTGCAAGCTGAACGGCACCGATGTGATGATGAATGTGATGGACCCGGGTTGGCTCCGCACGGACCTGGGTGGCCCCAACGCCCCCAACGCTCCCGAAAGCGTGATTCCCGGCTCCATGGTCTCCGTGATGCTGGACGACAAGAAAAGTGGCCGTTGGTTCAGCGCCCAGGAATTTACGGGCATGACCCTGGCCGACGCTGTCGAAAAGGGCAAGACCGTCGAAGCATAAGTTTCTCCTACAGATTCTCCTTGAAGAAAGAAGGCTTCCCCGATACCGGGAAGCCTTTTCTCTTATAATGTCATTCCCGGCTTGGCCGGGAATCGCCTTTTAAGCCAAAGCCTTAATCCGTGAGCAACAAAGCCCCTGGTATTAACCAGGGGCGGTTGCGAGAGCTTTGGCTAACCGTAGAAGCGGCTTAGCATTAAGCCAAAGCGGCAATTATAGCATCACCCATGCCGGTCGTGCCGACCTTGGTGCAGCCTTCCTGGTAGATGTCGCCAGTGCGATATCCCTGGGCGATGACCTTTTCGCAAGCAGCTTCGATAGCCTTGGCCGCTTCTTCTTCCTTGAAGGTGTAGCGGAGCATCAATGCCACGGAGAGGATCTGTGCGAGCGGGTTTGCGATACCCTTGCCTGCGATGTCCGGAGCGGAACCACCGGCCGGTTCGTACAGACCGAAGGAACCTTCGGCGATAGAAGCGGACGGGAGGAGGCCCATGGAACCGGTAAGCATGGCGCATTCGTCGGTGAGGATGTCGCCGAAGAGGTTCGGGCAGAGGAGCACGTCGAATTCGCGCGGGCGCTTGAGGAGCTGCATGGCGGCGTTGTCCACGTAGAGGTGTTCGAGAGTCAGTTCCGGGTAGTCCTTGATGACTTCGTTCACGACTTCGCGCCAGAGCACGCTCGTGGTGAGCACGTTGGCCTTGTCGATGGAGGCAACCTTCTTGTTGCGGAGCATGGCGGCGTCGAAAGCGAAGCGAGCGATGCGTTCGACTTCGTAGCGGCTGTACTTCATGGTGTCAAAGCCGATTTCTTCCTTGGAGCCCGGAACGCCTTCGCGGCCCTTCGGCTGGCCAAAGTAAACGTCACCCGTCAGTTCGCGGACGGTGAGGATGTTGAAACCGTCGCCCACGATGTCGGCACGGAGCGGGCAAGCGCCTGCGAGTTCCTTGTAGACGCGGGCCGGGCGGAGGTTGCAGAAAAGCTTGAAGTGCTTACGGAGCGGCAGCAGTGCGCCGCGTTCCGGCTGCAGGTTCGGGGGGAGGTGTTCCCACTTCGGGCCACCCACGGAACCGAAAAGAATACAGTCAGAAGCTTCGCCCAGCTTGAGGGTGCTTTCCGGCAGCGGAGAACCGCTTTCGTCGTAGGCGGCACCACCGACGTTTGCCCATTCGGCGTTCACGTCGAAACCGAACTTCTTAGAAACGACGTCCAGCACGCGGACAGCTTCTTTCATGACTTCGGGGCCGATACCGTCGCCCGGAAGCACTGCAATCTTGTAATTCTTGCTCATTGTTAATCCTTGGTTTATAATTTGAACGGCTCAAATTTAGTAAAAGGCGGGAGTCGCGGCAAAACAATTTATTGATTTGACATGGTCGAGCCGCACTATTTCCCAGTGCGGTCTTGAATTTCTCTCGGGTGGAACTGCCGGTGTTCCTGCTTGATAAATTCCTTATCGATGTGCGTATAAATTTGCGTGGTACTGATGTCGGCATGGCCTAGCAGTTCCTGCAGCACGCGCAGGTCCATGCCTGCCTCCAGGCAGTGGGTGGCAAAGCTGTGACGGAAGGTGTGGGGTGACACCTGCTTGGTCAGGTGGGCCGTGTGCTGTTGCACAATTTTCCAGGCTCCCATGCGGCTCATGGGCTTGCCGTTTTTATTTAGAATTATGTTGTCTGTAGTCGGGTGGGTGAGGGGTCGGCCATCTTCGATCCACGCCCTCAAATTTTCTTTTGCCTTGCTGCCCAGGGGAATCAGGCGCTGCTTGTTGCCCTTGCCGATAGGCGTGAGCCACTCGTTGTCCAGGTCCAGCTGCGAAAGTTTGATGCCCAGCGCTTCCGAGATGCGTAGCCCCGCACTGTACATGAGTTCGAAGAGGGCGGTGTCCCTCAGCGGGTTCTTGCCGTTGGCCGCACTTTCGAAAACGCTGTCCACTTCTTCGCGGGTAAGGTATTCCGGCAGGTAGTGCCCGAGTTTCGGACGCTCCAGCATTGATTCCGTGCTGAAGTTGTACTCGCCCTGATTTTGCATGTACTTGAGGAACCCCCGCAGGCTAGAAAAATGCCTCGCTACGGAGGTGGGGGAGTATTCCGCACGGCTTGCGGTAAGAGTCAGGAATTCGTCCAGTTTCTGGGTGGTGAGTTCTTTCAGGTCGATGCCGCCCTCGTCTAGCCAGGCGACAAAATGCCGCAGGTCTTCCTGGTAGCTCTGGATGGTCTTGGGTGAAAGGTTCCGTTCCACTCCCAAGAAGGCCAGGTAGGCGTCCATACGGTTCGTGTTGAGGCTCATGGCCATAATATAAATTAGACGAAAGACGAAAGACGAAAGACGAAAGAATTTTTTTTGAAAAAATGCTTTTTCAGCCCTTGACAGCGGCACCGCCCTTTTCTATAATTGACCCCGTCCAAGCGACAATGGATGATTAGCTCAGTTGGTAGAGCAGCTGACTCTTAATCAGCGGGTCGCAGGTTCGACCCCTGCATCATCCACGAAATGCCGAAATTCGCGAAATTTCGGCATTTTTTTTGTATTTGAGGCGGACTTATTCCACAAAATCGACCTTCCAGGTGAATTGATGTGCGCTTAATCGCATTTCCTTGCGAAATGGCTTTGGGGTGAGGTCTATTTCTCCTTTTTTATGTATATTTTTCTTATATGCACCTTTGCCGCTGACCGCGGCAAAGTTTTGTGTCAAGGATTTTTTATGAAGATTGTACTGCCGGTTGCCGGTAGCGGAGTGAGGCTCCGTCCGTATACCGAAGACCGCCCCAAGTGTTTGCTGCCCGTCGCGGGCAAGACGATTATAGACTGGATTGTAGAGGACTCCCTCCCGCTGGAGCCCTCCGAGACAATTTTTATTACGGGCTACAAGGCCGACCAGATGGATGCCTTCCTCAAGGACCGGGAATGCTGGGGCAAGACCCGCACCGTCCGTCAGGAGAACCCCCAGGGCCTGGGCGAGGCTATCTCCCTGGCGCTGCCTTTCGTGAACGACGACGAGCCCATGCTGATCATCTTGGGCGATACGCTGTTCGAGGCGGACCTGTCCATCTTGAAGAACGAACAGGAAAACGTGCTGTACACCTTCAAGGTGAAGGACCCCTCCCGCTTTGGCGTGGCCGTGACCGACGGAACCGGTTCTATCCAGAAACTGGTGGAAAAGCCTCGGGAGTTCGTCTCCGACGAGGCCATTGTGGGCATTTACTTTATCAAGGACGTGAAGGTCCTGAAGGAATCCCTGAAGTACCTGATGGACAACAACGTCCGTACCAAGGACGAGTTCCAGCTGACCGACGCTCTGGAGATGATGCTCCAGAAGGGCTGCAAGTTCCATACGGCTCCGGTCAAGAAGTGGCTGGACTGCGGCCTGATTGAAACCTTGCTCGCTACTAACGCCGACGTTTTGAACCGGAATGACAACTCCAAGGATGCCTCTTTCCCGGGAACCACAATCGAAGGTCCTTGCCATATCGGAAAAGACGTGGTCATCGAGAACTGCAAGATCGGGCCCAACGTGGCCGTAGGCGATGGCTGCGTGCTGAAGAACTGCTCCATCAAGAACGCCATCCTGTGGGATTGCGTTCAGGTGAAGTACGGTTCCATCCAGGATACGATTCTACATCGGTAAAGATGGGCTGCCCCCGACGAACGAAGGGGTGGAGAGCAACGAAGTGCGAACCAGGGGAAGGCTTTCCCCTTTTTATTTCAGATTTTTGAATTCGGATTTCAGAGTTGTATTCTAAAAAACAATTTCGAACTCCGAATTCCGAATTACCTTTCCAGCCTAAAGAACACCGCGGCCAGGGGCGGGAGCTTGATGTTGAGGCTCCACTGCCTGTTCTGCCACGGGATGTCCTGGGTCCAGACTTCGCCCAGGTTCCCTACGTTGGAGCCGCCGAACATGTCGGCGTCGGTGTTGAAGATCTCTTTCCAGGCTCCGCGGGTGGGGGCGCCCAGGCGGTAGTCGTTGCGGACCACCGGCGTGAAGTTGAACACGCAGAGAATCTGGTTGCCGTGGTCGTCCTTGCGGACAAAGGAAACGATGGAGTTGTCGGCGTCGTCGCACCAGATCCATTCGAATCCGGTGTGGTAGTGGTCGATTTCCCAGAAGGGCGAGTTTTCCTTGTACAGGTGGTTCAGGACCTTCACCATCTGCAGCAGCTTTCCGTGGCTGTCCCAGGTAATCAGGTGCCAGTCCAGGGACTGCTTCTCGTTCCATTCCCGGAACTGCCCGAACTCGTTGCCCATGAAGTTCAGCACCTTGCCCGGGTGGGCGTACTGGAAGGCGTAGGTGAGGCGGAGGTTCGCGAACTTCTGCCAGTTGTCGCCGGGCATCTTGCCAAGCATGGAGCCCTTGCCGTGGACCACCTCGTCGTGGCTGAACACCTGGATGAAGTTTTCGCTGTAGGCGTAAACCATGCTGAAGGTGAGTTGGTTGTGGTGGTACTTGCGGTGGATGGGCTCGTGCTGGATGTAACTCAGGAAGTCGTTCATCCAGCCCATGTTCCACTTGTAGTGGAAGCCGAGACCGCCCTGCTCTGGCGGGCGGGTGATGCTGGGGAAGCTGGTGGATTCTTCGGCGATGAGGATGGCGTGGGGAGTCAAGCGGCCCATGATGCTGTTCAGGTGCTTCAGGAACTCGATGGTGTCGTAGTTGATGTTGCCGCCGTCCTTGTTGGGCACCCATTCGCCGGGGCCCTTGCCGTAGTCCAGGTAGAGCATGGAGGCCACTGCATCTACGCGGAGGCCGTCGCAGTGGAATTCCTTGAGCCAGTACATGGCGTTTGCAATGAGGAAGTTCTTGACCTCGTTGCGGCCCAGGTTGAAGATGTAGGTGCCCCAGTGGGGGTGTTCGCCTTGGCGGGGGTCGGCGTGCTCGTAGCAGGCGGTGCCGTCAAAGCGGCCAAGGGCGTGAGCGTCTTTCGGGAAATGTGCCGGAACCCAGTCGAGAATCACGCCGATTTCGTTCTGGTGGCACAGGTCCACAAAGTGGCGGAACTGGTCGGGCGTGCCGTAGCGGCTGGTGGGAGAGTAGTAGCCCGTCACCTGGTAGCCCCAGGATTCGTCCAGCGGGTGTTCCGCCAGCGGCAAGAATTCCACGTGGGTGTAGCCCATCTCTTTGAGGTAGGGGATGAGGCGTTCGGAAAGTTCGTCCCAGTTGAGGAAGCGGTCGGGGTTCGCCGGGTCGCGCCTCCAGGAGCCGGCATGCACCTCGTAGATGTTCATGGGGCTTCCGAAGACCTTGGTGGCCCAGTGGGTCTTCATGTAGAGTTCGTCGCCCCATTCGTAGCCGTCCAGGTGGGTGGTGATGGAGGCTGTGGCCGGGCGCACTTCGGAAAGTTTTGCCAGCGGGTCCACCTTCACGTGGAGGTTGCCGTCGGCGCCGTGGATTTCGAAGCGGTAGAGTTCGTTTTCGCCGATGTTCGGGATGAAGATTTCCCAGATGCCGGAGCTGCCCAGCATGCGCATCTGGTGGCGGCGTCCGTCCCAGCTGTTGAAACTGCCTACCACGGAGACGGCGCGGGCGTTGGGGGCCCAGACGGCGAACTGCACGCCCTTGAAACCTTGGTGTTCCACCAGGTTTGCGCCCAGCTTGCGGTAGAGTTCGTAGTGTGTGCCGGTCGAAATCAGGTGCCGGTCGAATTCGGAGAGCACGGGCTGGAAGGCGTAGGGGTCGGTGAGGGTGTATTCGTTGCCGTCGGCCTGCTTGATAATCAGGTTGTAGAAGAAGGGCTCGAATTCCATGTCAAGGATGGCTTCGTAAAAACCGGTGTCGCCCAGCTTGACGAAGTCGAATTCCACCTCGCCGTCGCAGGACTCGCCCCGGACAAAAGACGCCTGGGGCTGGTAGGTGCGGATGACCGTCTTGATGCCCTTGTCGGTTTCCAGCGGGTGGATGCCCAGCACCGAGAAGGGGTCACTGCAGTAAAAATCCCAAATGGGCAGCATCTGGTCGCGGGTCAGCGTGGTAAAATCGTTCCAATCCATAAAAACTCCTTTTATTCATTGTAAATATAACATTAACGGGAAAAAACAGGTATAAATGTGTCGGCCGAGTGGCGTCATTCCGAACTAAACGAGTAATCCGGTGAGGGTTCTTTTTAGCTTCGAACCCGAAACCCCGTGCCCCGAACCTTTTTATCTTTACTGCCAAAAAACGGAGGCGTTATGGCTATTGCGATGGAAGAGACGGTGAACCCCATGCAGTTTACCCAGGTGTTCAAGGTGACGCCGGAAATGATTGACGACAACCACCATTTCAACAACGTGTGGTCCGTGCAGTGGATCCAGGACATCGCCATCGCCCACTCCGAATCGGTGGGCGGCACCGCCCTCATGAAAAGCCTTGGCGCCGGCTGGATGATCCACGTGCAGCACATCGAATACAAGAACCAGGCGTTCCTGGGCGACGAAATCAGGGGCACCACCTGGGTGGCGGCTTACGGCAAGGTGGCCACCATTCGAAAGTGCAAGTTCGAGCGGGTGTCCGACGGCAAGGTGATTTTCGAATCCGAGACCCAGTGGGTGCTGGTGGACCTGAACCGCGGCCGCCCTATGGCCATTTCCGACGAGATGAAGAAGTTGTACGTAGAAGGGGCGTAGGGGGAAGCCTCCCCCTCGGCAAAGCCTTGCTCCGTGTCATTCTGAGCGAAACGAAGTGGAGTCGAAGAATCTAGGGCAAGTCTTTGCCTACCCCCTCTCCTAGGGGCTCCGCCCCTAAAACCCCGTAAGGCGAATGCCGTGCCAATCGCACTTGTGCGAGTTGGCGTGGTTGAGCCGCGGGGGTTTCTGTAAAACCCCGTAAGGCGAGCGTAAAAACAATCGTGCTCGCACGAAATGGTTTTACCGAGCTGCAAGGGTTTCTGTAACACCCCACACCCACCTGTCATGCCGGGCTTGTCCCGGCATCACCTTTTTATTTGGAAATTCTTTAAATTGTATTGTCTATTTTCTTAATTTTTATTCAAAAAAAAAGAAAATTATAAAAAAAACGGCATTTTTGTATTGTTAAATATTGCATTTCTTTAAAAAATAACATATATTCCCAGGTATGCGGCCCATTACCGAATACCAGGACTATCGCGCCTACATCGCTGACTATTACGCCTACAAGAAGCGTACCTCGGCCTTTACCTGGCGTGAATTTGCGACACTTGCCGGATTCGGTTCTCCCGTGTACCTGAAACAGGTGGCCGAGGGCAAGTTCAACCTGAGTGAATCTGCCGTTGCCCGCGTGGCCGCCGCCATGAACTTGGTGGGCTACGAGGTGGATTACTTTGGCGCCATGGTCGCCTACGCCCACGCAAAGACCGAATCCGCCCGTCACGAGAACTTCGCGAAAATGGTGGCCATCGCCGAAGAGAACAAGGTGGAGGTGGTGGGGGCGGAGTCCTTCAAGTTTTTTGACTCCTACAAGAACGTGTTGCTGCGGGAACTGGCACCCGCCATGCCCAACGCCCGCCCCATGGACATGGCCAAGGCCTGCAGGCCGGAACTCTCTGCCGCCGAAGTTTCCGACGCCCTCAAGTTCCTGGTGAAAAGCGGTTTATTGACGAGAGACAAGAACGGCAATTACAGGCAATGTTCCAAGTCTGTGAAGATGGATAATTCTACGGCGAAGTCTCTGGCCGCCACAGAACTCCAGCGCCAGATGGGTGAACTTGCCCTTGCCGCCCTGGACTACCCGAAGGCGGAAAGGGATATGACAGGCCTTACCCTCGGGATGTCCGAAAGGTGCTACGCTGAGGTTGTCAAGGAACTTGCAGAATGTCGCCGCCGGATTGTAGCGTTGGTACAAAGCGATTCCGTAGTCGAAAAAGTGTACCGTCTGAACATGCAACTGTTCCCTATGGCGGAAAGGTTAGATGAGAGAATGTCATCCCCGCGACCTTCTTCGTCATCCCCGCGCAGGCGGGGATCTTTGAGCAGTTTAAGCAAAAAAACACCCTTCTCCCCAAAGGAGGAAAAATGAAATACACGGATAGTCATGTTGTCATTCCCGGCTTGACCGGGAATCTCCTGTCAATTTGGAAGGTCCTGCCCCTTGCTGCAGTGGTCGTTCTTCTCGCCGCCTGTGGCGACGACCCTAAGGTGGGCGGCACCGAAGAAGACGCCGGCATTATCGCCATCGAAAACAAGACCGTGTCCGGAGTTTCCCAGAAGGGACCTTTCGTGAATGGATCCAGTGTTACTATACAGGCACTCAATGGCGAAACCCTGGCACAGACGGGACGTAGTTATCAAGGAAAGATAAATGATCAAGGAGAATTCTCCGTGAACATTGAAAGTTTGGTTTCTCCCTATGTGGTATTGAAAGCGAGCGGATTTTATCGTAATGAAAATACAGGTGTAAATTCCAAAGCCCCAGTGGAACTTTTTGCGCTCTCTGATCTCAGTAATCGTGATGAAGTCAACGTGAATTTGCTAACGCATTTAGAGTATGAACGCTCCCTGTATCTTGCTGCAGATGATTCCGTAGTGGTTTCTGAAGCCAAGAAACGGGCTGAAAAGGAAGTTTTGACTTCTTTTGAGATTGAAGGTGATTTTAAAAATTCAGAAGACCTGAATATATTCGGTACAGATGATGGCGCTGCAGCACTTCTTGCCATAAGTGTGTTAATGCAAGGTGATTTGAGTGAAGCTGATTTTACTGAAAGGCTCAATGATTATGCGTTTGATATAGAAAAGGATGGCAAGTGGGATGATAAAAAAACAGCGACGGCGATTGCTGATTGGGCTAGTTCGATCAGTTTAAATGGGAAAATAGCGAATATACGTGGAAATATTGTAAAATGGGAATTGTCTTCAGATATTCCTGCCTTTGAAAAGTATGTAGATAATTTCTGGTGGCAGAACTATGGTCTCGGAACCTGCAACAAGGAACGCCAGAGTGAAGAGATAACAAACAGCAATGCGTTAAGTGTAAATAATGGAATTCATTTTATTTGCGATAACAATGCCTGGCGTATGGCAACCGATTTAGAGAAGGATACATATAAGTGGGAAGATGGTGATGATGCCGACATAAAACCCGGCGATGTTGTCAAGACAAACTGCTATATATTTGAAGATGGTAGTTGGCGTAGCGGAAATGACACAGATTGTTCGCTTGGCCTTCGAGGATGTACGACGCTAAGACAGGATACCGTAGGCAAAGGCAGCGACAAGGTGTGGTATATTTGCGATACAAAGAATTGGCGCAACGCGACCACATACGAGAAAGACACTTTCGGCTGGAAGGATTCTACAGACGGAGCAATCAAGAAAGGCAACGTGACAGACACGATCTATGTGTTCGACAGGACGGCTTGGCGTGCGACAAGTAATGTTGAGGCAAAACTTGGAGGGTGTGTCAGTGCGATTGCGGATTCAATCGGAAAGGTCGGCTCGACCTATTACATCTGCAAGTCTAACAACTGGGTCGAAGCTTCCGCTATCGAATACGATACGTACCGTTGGGCTGCCGGGAAGGACGGTGACAGCAAACCCGGCTCCGTGAATGCGAATAATTGCTATGTCTACGAAAATAGTGTTTGGCGAAACGGTGACGCAAAGGACTGTTCGCTAGGGTTGCGTGGATGTACTGCGTTAAGGCAGGATACTGTAGGTAAAGGCGGTGACAAGGTCTGGTATATTTGCGATTCGCAAACTTGGCGCACGGCAACAGATATAGAAAAAGATACGGCGACATGGGGCTCCGGAGACTTTGATGGTGAAGTTCGTGCAGGGCAAATCAACACTACTACTTACTATATTTATGAAGCAGATGATAATGCTTGGCGCAACGCCACCACAATAGAAAAAGATACATACAAAAAACAATGTTTGACAGATGGCTCGATTGTTGATGGAAATGTAATCTTGACAAATAAGTATGTGTGTGATGATGGTGTATTTAGGGCTGCTACGGAAAATGATCTTCGTGCGAATCTGGGTTGCACAAGTTATACGCGTGGCGAGTATAGAATTTTGAGTGGACAATACTCGTATTACAAGTGTGAAACAGATGGGTGGCTGTTTACAACGGAAAGATTAAATCAGGGCACAATGACGGATGAACGTGATGGACATGTTTATAAGACTATTGGCGTAAAAACCCAAATGTGGATGGCAGAAAATCTGAACTATGCAGATGAACAAAATTACCCTAGTATGGTAAATGAAAATTGGTGCCATAACAGTGACGTAGATAGTTGTGCAAAATATGGCCGTCTATATACTTGGAATGCTGCGATTGATTATGCCTATTGGTCAAATCAAAGCGAGACATGTGCTTACGGAGGTTCCTGTAATTTGCCGGAAAGAGTGCAAGGAATTTGCCCAATTGGCTGGCATTTACCAACAAGAAATGAATGGAATGTTTTGTTTGATGGAGTTGTTGATGTTGTTGGAAAAACGACAAAAACTTGCTCGGCGTTAAGATCATCTACTGGATGGTTTGGAGAAAGCAACGGATCTGATGTTTTTGGCTTCTCTGCTCTTCCTGCCGGTCATACAGATAATCTTAATTATGAATATGCGATGTTCTGGAGTTCTACAGAATATCATGATGAAAATTGTGATGAAGGAAATTATGCTTATTGTGGTGCATATTTTGCCAGTTTGAGATTTAATAATGAATTTAGATACGATGCTTATGGGAAAAATAATATTGGGCTCTCTGTCCGTTGTGTTAGAGATGAAGATATTCACTAAATAAGTTTTTTAGAGGAAAAAGTCTTTTTTTTCATTCGTAAAAAAAATGCCATTTTGCAATCATTTCCTTACTGCAGCGAGTTCATTATTTCGTCAATTTCCTTCTGTGACATTTCTTGAATTGCGTTCCCTTTTTCTACGGCTTCGTTATAGGGAATCTTTAGGTCTTTGGAATACTTGATTCTACAAATGAGAATGCTAACAAAGTGTGCAAGTAAGATTAGGAGCACGGACATAGACATGATTATCAAAATTGCAGAGCATTTTGAAGTTGATATGTCAAGAACACTTAAAGCGTAACCTAATACGATATATATGAATGAAAATCGTGTAAGGTAGATTTCCTTGAAAATTTTCCGAAGTTTCTCTTTGTGCAGGACAACTTCTTCTCCGTCGTCTCTACAAATACTTTCCGATGAATTGAAGTATTGCTGTAAAATTTCGTTTTTACGTTTACCCCAAAACTTGACCATCAACAGTATGGCGCCGGATAATTGGAATGCTATGGATAATAAAGCGAGAAAGTTTTCCATAAGAAAGCCTTTTTTTCACAGAATATAGTAAAGGTCTTATTCTGTAGTCCTTTTTTGCGGTAGTGGGCGTCACTTTTGTTGCTGACTTCGTTCTTGAGCCAGTTGGTCAATTCATCTTCGGTGTGCAGATTCATTTTTCAGATTGGGCAATCACTGCTTGCCTAATTTGGCAAACACCGTTTGCCAAATATGTTTCCGTTGGGGGCAAGGTTGCCAAATTATCGCCCAAATCGCTTGCCAACGGCGCGTTTGCCCCGAATTCGGTGGCTGTAAATTCAAGAACGGGGCGAGCCAAACACTTGAATTCCGAGTAGAACTGACGAAAAATCAATCGTTGCGTCAAAGACGAAGAATAAAGCGTTAGGGATAGCGAGCCTGCGAAGCGTGACCCCCTGGGGCGGAGACCTGCTTGCAAGGCTCCGTGAGCGAAGAGAATATAGCCAGCCTCTGTAGGGGTAACGCCCAGAAAAAAATTGTAGAAACCTCTTGACAATGGCTTTCTGACAACCTATATTTAGTGCACAAGTGAGTAGAATTAGCTCGCGATGACAAAGAATAAAGCCCCGCTGTTTCAGCATGTCTGCGGGGGAGGAGTAGAAGATGAATGATGCGAAAACTAGTGGTGTCGGTATCTGGCTTGACGAAATTGTCCCATGCCTTAAGGATACGGAAACTGGCGAAATCAAGGAAACGGTTGTGTTCAGGATAGAAAGTCGCTCGTTCCTGAAAAAATTCAACGAAAAAAATGGTTGGGGAATTAACTGGATTGAAGTTCCGGACAATGTCGAGATTTTTGCCCTTGCACTAAAGGAAAATAACGAAATACAGGGGCTTGTAGGGGTGAAAAACGACAAAAATTCTGTGGCGTCTTTTATTCATTGGGCATGTACGGCACCTCGCAATAATAAGCATTTGAACGGTTCGCAAAAATACGTTGGGGTTGGCGGACATTTGTTCGCCATTGCTGCCGACAAGTCAATTCAGTGGGGATATCAAGGGGCGATTCATGGTTTTGCCCTTAACAAAGAACTGCTAAATCACTATATTGGCGTATTAGGAGCCATATTCCTAGGTTCATTGCATGAATACCATTTTTTCGTGAATGAAAAGGCGGCAAAACATCTTTTGGAGACATACACCTATGAATGGAACTAAAGGACCCGTCATCTTGGCGGAATCGATGGAGGCCTACAAGGCTGTTCCCGATCCGTACAAGGATGCTCCGTCGATGCATGTCAACCTTTTGGAATTGTCCCGCTATGCGGAAAGAGTCGGAAAGCCGATGTGCGAACTGACTCGGGAAGAAATTGATTTGTTCCGATTGTGATATTCTCTACCAGCTTGGTAGAGAAAAATGGACATTCAAAGCTGTGTAAATTTGTATATTTAACGAGAACTGCAAAGGAGGTTCCCGTGGACAGGTTGTTTTCGAGATTGCTGAATGTGATGGCCGCGCTGGTCCTTTGCCTTGGTGCTTCGGGCTTTGCCCAGGCCAATTACTCTACTTCGGAGCTGGACACCCTGGTGGCAAACATCGCCCTTTACCCTGACCCGCTTTTGGTGCAGGTACTGGACGCTTCCACCTATGGAAACCAGATTGCCCCCGCCGCCCTGTGGGCGGAATCCCACAAGAACCTGAAGGGGGAGACCCTCGCCAACGCCATCGAGGAGGCGAACCTGCCATACGACCCCAGCGTGCAGGCGCTTTTGCCGTTCCCGTCGGTGCTTTCCATGATGAGCAAGTACCGCACCTGGACCGACCAGCTGGGCGATGCCGTCACTAACCAGAAAGAAGACGTGATGGAGGCGGTGCAGCGCATGCGCCAGAAGGCCTACGACTACGGACACTTGAAGACAAATGAACAGGTGAAGGTGGAGGCCGGCGACAACATCACTATATACCCGGTGCAGAAGGAATACGTTTACGTGCCGGTCTATAACCCCCGCGTGGTCTATTACGTGCGTTACGACGGCTATAGCCGTGTCTATTACGGTTCCGGCGTGTGGCTGGGCACCTGGTTCGGCGAATGGGGTTGGGGTTCCTGCTGGATAGACTGGGGCCCCCGCGTTATCTACGTGCGGGATACCCGCTGGTATGCCCATCGGCCGATTCCCCGGCACCCGAGGCGCTACCGTCCGCCCCACCACTTTAACAGCCCGCCTCCGAGAAGGCCCGCTCCGGCGCCCGCCAGCCGTGTGGCTCCCGCTCCTGCTGTGCGTGTGGCGCCTGCTCCCTCTGGAGCCAGAATGTCGACGGCACCTGCACCGGCTACACGTACAGTACCTGCACCTGCCACCCGGGTGATGACGGCGCCTGCTCCCCAGTCTTATCCTGCGGCTAGCCCTGCTTCGGCCCCTGCGGCAAGGCGGCCAGCTCCAGGCCCGGGCGGTATCGAACCGGAAAGGCTCCCGACCCGTTACGTGGACAGCGACGACGATTCCAGACGCTACGACAACCGTCGTTACGATTCCAGGAACCAGGGCGGCTCCATCAGCCAGCCGGCCCACAGGTCCAGGACTTCTTCGGCCCCGAAACCGAGACCTTCTGGCCGCCATTAGAGCCTAAAAATTCCCTTTTTGAGGTGACCTTTTACTATATTCAACAGACCCGCGAGGGTGCCCTGCGGCAGACGCCGCCGGGTTGTTTAACTTAGGGCCTTTTCGGAAGACTAGGACCCTCCAATCGGAAAATGAATTATGGATTTTTCTGCCATTATTGCTGAAGAGCTGAAACTTGAAACTTGGCGCGTGGCCAAGGCCCTGGAACTCATGGACCAGGGGGGCACTATCCCCTTTATCGCCCGTTACCGCAAGGACCAGACGGGAACCCTGAACGAAATTGAACTCCGCGACATCAGCCACCGTCGCGACTACCTGCAGGAACTGACCGACCGCAAGGAAACCATCCTCAAGAGCATCGAGGAACAGGGCAAGCTTACCCCCGAACTGAAGGCCCAGATCGAGGCCTGCAAGGACAAGACCCTGCTTGAAGATATTTACGCTCCCTACAAGCCCAAGAAGCGTACCCGCGCCACCATCGCCAAGGAACTTGGCCTGGAGCCGCTCGCCCGCCTGATGTGGGAACAGGAAGACACCAGCAATACCGCCGAAGAAATCGCCCGCATTTACCTCTCCGAAGAAAAGGGCCTGGCCGACCCGAAGGCCGCCCTCAAGGGTGCAGCCGACATCTTGGCCGAAGAAGTGGCCGACAATACGGAATTCCGCCAGTACCTCCGCGCCCAGATGGAAAAGAAGGGCGTCATGGTCAGCAAGGTCAAGAAGGATTTCGAAAAGCAGGAGACCAAGTTCAAGGACTACTACGACTTCAGTGAACCCGTTTCCAAGATTCCGAGCCACCGCATGCTGGCGCTCCGCCGTGGCGAAAAGGAAAAGGTGCTCCGTCTTTCTATCGAAGTGCCTACCGAAGAATTGGTGGGCTACCTGAAGTCCCAGGTCATCAAGAAGGATTCCGTATGGAAACCCTACCTGGAAGACATGTGCCAGGACGCCTGGGAACGCCTGCTGCAGCCCAGCATGGAAAGCGAAGTGCGCCTGCTTTTGAAGGACGCCGCCGAAGAGGAGGCCTTCAAGGTGTTCAGCAAGAACCTGCAAGACGTTTTGCTGGCCGCTCCCGCTGGCCACAAGGCCGTACTTGCCCTGGACCCCGGTTTCCGTACCGGCTGCAAGGTGGCCGTTCTGGACGAGAACGGCAAGTTCATGGACCATGGCGTGATTTACCCCCACGAACCCAAGAACGACAAGGCTGGCGCCTGCGTCTACCTGATGCAGCTTATCGACAAGTACAAGATTGACCTGATTGCCATCGGTAACGGGACTGCAAGTCGCGAGACCGACGCCTTCTGTGGCGAGATGGCCCTGAAGTTCAAGGGCAAGGTTCCGCCCCGCGTTATTGTGAGCGAGGCGGGTGCTTCTGTCTATAGTGCCAGCATGATTGCCATCCAGGAATTCCCGAAAGAAGACGTGACCACCCGTGGAGCCATTTCCATCGGTCGCCGTCTACAGGACCCCCTTGCCGAACTGGTGAAGGTGGACCCCCAGTCTATCGGCGTGGGCCAGTACCAGCACGACGTGAACCAGCGTGAACTGAAAAAGCGCCTGGACGAAGTGGTGGAAAGCTGCGTGAACATGGTGGGTGTAGATGTGAACAGCGCCTCCGCACCGCTCCTTTCCCACGTGGCGGGCCTGAGCAGCACCCTTTCCGAAGCCATTGTGAAGTATCGCGAAGAAAACGGCGCTTACGCCAGCCGCGAAGCCCTGAAGAACGTGAAGGGCTTTGGCCCCAAGGCTTTTGAACAGGCCGCAGGCTTTATGCGTATCCCCGGCGCGGAAAACCCGCTGGACGATTCCGCCGTGCACCCCGAAAACTACGCCCTGGTGGAGAAGATGGCCGAAAAGGCCGGAGTCTCCGTGAAGGACATGGTGGGCAACGCCGAGGCGGTGAAGGCCATCAACCTGGAAGAGTTCCTCTCCGACGAGGTGGGTAAGGCTACCCTGGACGACATTCTGAAAGAACTCCAGAAACCCAGCCGCGACCCCCGTAAGGAATTCCGTTACGCCAAGTTCGACGACCGCATCAAGACCATCAACGACCTGGTGACGGGCAGCTGGATGGAAGGCGTGGTGACCAACGTGGCGAACTTCGGTGCCTTCGTGGATATCGGTGTCCATCAGGACGGCCTGGTGCACGTGTCCGAAATCAGCGACAAGTTCATTGCCGACGCCAAGGAGGCCTTGACGGTGGGTGACATCGTGAAGGTCCGTGTGGTGGCGGTGGACGCAAACCAGAAGCGCATCAGCCTCTCCATGAAGCAGGAATCTACCGACGGTGTTGCCGGTGCGGGCGTGAGTGGCCCTCGCGGCCAGCGTGTCGGCGGACCCAAGGGCGGTTTCGGTGGCCGCGGCCGCGATAACCGCGGCGGACGCCCCCAGGGGGGCATCCAGGGCCACGCTACCATCGCCGACCTGAAGAACAAGATTGCCGGTAAGGAACGCCCGGGCCAGCAGCCGAAAAAGCCCGCCGCCCCCGTCCAGATCGGCAAGCTCAACTCCATGCTCAAGCAGATTATGAAGAAAGCGAAATAAGCCGAGCGTCATAGGAGCAAGTGCCTGCGAGGGGCAGGGATGAGAAAACAGGGTTTTCGTCATCCCTGAACCGTAGCGGGAGGATGCCGAAGGCATCAAAGTAACTTGCTCCAGTGACCGAGGCGGGGAGCTTGTCGTCATGAAGTGACGACAATGCTAAGTAGTGCTTTCATCGAGAGCGCCCACGGTTGTATTCGTGATCCAGCGTTTTTAACCTTGCGATTGAAGCGAATACAACGTGTAGGGAGAGTTTTAGGGGGCGAGCCCCCTAGGGGTGGGGGTAGGCCGAGCGCGGCTCGGACGAGGGGGAGGCTTCCCCCTTTTTTTGTCAATGATATTTCGTTTATTCCTTCGAGAGGATCATGCAGATGACGGGGAGTTTCTTGTCTACCTGGTTCTCGCTGGGGATAATTTCGCTTTCGACAATCTTGCAGTTGAATTCCTTCACGAAAAATTCCAGCTGGGCGCGGTCGAAACCAAGCCAGATGTGGCCGTGGGTTTCACGGAAGGATTCTTCTTTGTGCTGGGCCAGGTCCAGGAGGGCGAGTGTTCCGCCAGGTTTCAGAATACGGATGGCTTCCTTGAGGGCAAGGCGCGGGTCCTGGGCGTGGTGGAGCACCTGGCTCATGAGCACCAGGTCGGCGAAGTTGTCCGGAAGCCCGGTAGAGAGCATGTCCGCCACCTTCGGGGTGACATTTGCGATGCCCTTTTTCTTGAGGATTCTCTGGAGTCCGCTGATGACCTTGGGGTCGTAATCCAGGGAGAAGACGTTCTGGCAGCGGTTCGCAAGCATCAGCGAAAGGTCGCCCCCTTCGCCGCAGCCGATATCTACCGCCTTTTCGAAGGGCATCATGAGCTTGCTGAACAGGCTGATTTGGGCCTTGAGGCTGCCGCCGGCCTGGTCCAGCTTGTGAATCTGGCCCTTGGTCTTGTCGGTACGGTCTTGCAGCACCTGCTCGGCGCGGCATTGGATGATGTCCTTGTCTTGCAGGTCTTCGTAGGCCTCCCGGATGACCGAAAGGACACGGCTCGAAAGCAGGAGTTCTTCGCTGAGCCCGTAGTAGGCCTTGATGCCGTCGCGGCGGTCTTTCAGGAGCTTGCAGGCCGAAAGCTTGGAAAGGTGTCGGCTGGCGTTGCTCTGGTGGATATCCAGGATATCCTTGATTTCGTTGACGGTAAATTCGGCCTGGTCCAGGAGCATCAGGATTTTCAGGCGCATCTCGTCGGAAATGGCGTTGAACAGCTCAATGGAGGGCGTAATGGGCTCGCGGGTAATGTTCTTGCTCGGCATACCTCCAATATAATTTTTTAGTTTGGGGGTGTGAACGCTTTGCGGTGGAAAAAGTTTTTTTTGAGTCTGGTGGCCTTGCCCCTGATGGTGTGGGCGGCGGAAACGCCTGCGCCGGAAGTGTCTCACTACGATGTCTCCTGGTCCAAGGACATGCCGGTCACATTCTTGTCTGCGTTCACGGCCTTCTTTGGCAATTACCGCTACACCCAGATGGAAAAGCCCGAACCTGGGGATTACCGTTCGGTTTCGGAGCTGCTTCCCTGGGACAGACCCCTGGCGGGGCGGTACAGCGAATCTGCAGACAAGGCGAGCAAGTGGGCGGCTGCTTTGGGGGTGGCGCCGCTGGCTCTCGCGGGTTATTCTTATGGAGTGGGGGATGCCTCCGGGCTCGATGCAGCCGGTTTTACCCTGATGTTTGCCCAGGCGCTTGCCCTCCAGTCGGGTATAAACCTGATGGTCCGTTCCATGGAATTCTGGCCCAGGCCCTATGTCTATGCCAAGGACGGTTACGGCTCCAACCGCAAGGCGGGGGAACGGGCCGAAAAGGCAGATGCCGAGGCCTACGGGAGTTTTTTTAGTGGGCACGCTTCGGCGGCCTTTACGGTGGCGGTGTTTACCGGGGAGTGGTTCAGCGAAATGTACCCCCAGTCGCCCTTCAGGGGCGTGGTGTGGGCGGGGGCGCTATCGGCAGCGGCCCTGGAAGGAGTTTTGCGGATAGCGGCGGGCAAACACTACCTCACGGACGTGGTGGTGGGGGCCCTGGTGGGCTCGGGCGTGAGCCTTGCGGTAATCGAAATCCATAAAAAGCGGGACGAAAGGTTCTCCCTTTGGGTGTATCCTGGTGCGGCAGGCCTTACAATCCGCATATAACATTTTATTGTAAGTTTCGTTTTTTATTTTGTGATATATATTTGTAGGTGAAATTGAGGTTTTATATGATGAAAATTTGGGGTCGCTTGACCGTGGTCGTGGCACTGTCTTTTGCATTTGCCTGTGCCGCCTCGGTCAAGGACAGCCGCGACGGACGCACCTACAAGGTGATGCCCTCCGGAAAGCTCAACTGGTTTACGAGCAATGTTTCTTTAGACGGCAAGCCCGATTTCAAGGACCGGGCGAAGGTCAGTTTCTACAAGAAGGAATCCTGGTCCGGGCTTTGCCCCGCAGGGACTCATCTCCCGGATTTGAAGGAATGGAATGACCTTGCCGAAGACAAGTTCATGGGGTCCCGTAAAAAACAGAATGCCAAGGCTTTTGCAGGAAATACCCGTGGCTATTACGACATGTCCAAGAAGAACCCGAAGGTCCAGGGGAAAGATGCGGCCTACTTCGCCATAGCGGGGGATGCCGGAAAGTTGGGCATACAGGCGCTGATGCTGGACCTGAAACGCGGGAGTTTCCAGAAGGTGAACCTGCCCAAGGAATCCGTGGTGGCCGTGCGCTGCGTTGGGGAGCGGGACCTGCTTGCCGAAAAGAACATCTCCAAAGACGACATGCTCATGACGGATACCCGCGACGAAAGACAGTACAAGGTGAAAATTGTGGGCGACAAGATTTGGATGGTGCAGAATATCCGCTACGGGCTGACGGATGCCAAAACCCAGTGCTTGCTCGAAGATATGGAACTTTGCAAGAAATACGGACGGTTCTACACCCATGGCGAGGCGAAGAAGGCCTGTCCCAAGGGCTGGCACCTGCCCGACGACGGCGAGTGGCGGGATTTTCAGAAAGAGCGTTCCCAGTGGGACTGGAACAGCATGGGTGTGGGCGGCTGTAAGGATTGGGACCAGTATTGCGACGGGACCAATACCGGACACTACTGGTCTGCCACTTCCATCAAGCGCAATACGGGCCGTTCCTGGGAATTTAGGCGCGAGGCCCGGAGCATCAACCGCACCGACGAGAGTGTCCGCAAGGGACTGTACGTGCGCTGCGTTGCGGACATGCGGTAGGTTGTAGCGTAGAAACGAAAAAGCCGTGCCAAGGGCGCGGCTTTTGATGTTTTTAGCGCGAACGGTTACCTATATTGTGCGCTCCAGCGGCGCTTGAAGCGGGGCTCGTCCAGGACTTTAGCCCAGATGAATCCCTTGCGCACATCGGCGATGTTCTTTGTGGATACGGCGGGCTTGCGGAGCATTTGGGCGGTTTCGCTATCGCCCGTGGAGTCCGCATAGCCTTCGCCTGCAAATGCGGCGGCAGATTCTCGGGCAGACTTGGCCCGTTCTTCAAGGGCGTTCAGTTTCTGCTGGCGTTCAAGTTCCTGACGACGGGCTTCTTCGTGCTCGGCATCGATTTCGTTCTTTCGGGCGTCTTCCTGTTCCTGGGCGGTGCGTTGTTCTCGGTTGAGTAAGTTGTCCAGTTCTTCGATGTCATGCACCAGAACGTCGCAATCTCCTTCGCCCATGTCGTGACCCACGATGTGGTGGGCCTGCAGGTCCATCAGCATTTCGGCGGCGGTGTTTTCGTCAACGTCAAAGGAATCCATTAAAAATTCCAGGTTGACAAAATCGACATCGATGACCACCTCTGCGATGTCACGGAGCGTCAGTTGCTCAGAATGCTTGCGTTGCACCGGGGGAGTGGGCGGCTCGATATTGCCTTGAGTCGCCTGCCTCTGGGCGTCTTCGAACTGTCGGATTAAATCCTGCAGGGAACGCGGGGTGTGTTGCTCCTGCGTTTCGTCTTGCGGTTCGTATTCGCTGCCGTCATCTTCCGGCTGGTACTGGGGAGGCTGCTGTTGCCGCTTGTTTCTGCTGGCTGCAACCTTCTTGATGACGACATCCAGAACCCAGATGCCTATGAGGATGAGTAGTCCTTCCATAATAGTTATCAGTTGTCAGTTATGAGTGCTGAGTTTTTTGTTAAAAGAAAGCATCATTTTTCTGATTTCGGTGATGTTCTTGCTTAGTGATTTCCAAGTCTCCTCGGTTATATATTTTAAATCTTTGGCCAAAATGAGCTGGTATTCTACTTCAGATGATGAGCCTATTGCCATTTGGATGAAATGTGCAAAATCTTTATTTGTTCGCCTTCCACAACCTTCTGCAATGTTTGTCGGAATGGACGATGCCGCTCGTCTTATTTGCGTGGTCAGGGTGAACAACTCGCTTTTAGGAAAGTCATTTTCGGTGATTTTGTAAATGGACAAAACCAGCGAGTGACTTTTTTTCCAAATTTCAAGAGATTGAAAATCCTGCACATTTACCTCATGACTCTTCACTCATAACTCAAAACTCACAACTCATGACTCATGACTCATGACTCATGACTACTTGGCGGCTTCGCCGCCAGCCCCGATTTCCTTCCTCATCTGGGTGTCGGCTTCGATGTTCTTCAGGTTGTAGTAGTCCATCACGCCCAGCTTGCCATCGCGGAGTGCGGTTGCCATGGCCATGGGGATCTGGGCTTCGGCCTCCACCAGTTTCGCCTTCATTTCCATAACCTTGGCCTTCATTTCCTGTTCGGCGGCGTATGCCATGGCACGGCGTTCTTCGGCCTTGGCCTGGGCAATCTTCTTGTCTGCCTCGGCACGGTCGGTTTCCAGGATGGCTCCGATGTTCTGGCCCACGTCCACGTCGGCGATGTCGATGGAAAGGATTTCGAAAGCGGTTCCGGCGTCAAGACCGGAGGCTAGCACCTTCTTGGAAATCATGTTCGGGTTTTCCAGCACTTCCTTGTGGCTTATTGCAGAACCGATGGAAGAAACGATGCCTTCGCCGACGCGGGCGATAACCGTCTCTTCGCCGGCGCCACCCACCAGCTTCTGGATGCTGGCACGCACGGTAATACGGGTAATGGCGTGGAGCTGGATACCGTCGAGGGCCACAGCGGAAACCTTCGGGGTCGTGATGACCTTCGGGTTCACGGACATCTGCACGGCTTCCAGCACGTTACGGCCGGCGAGGTCGATGGCCGCGGCTTCCTTGAAGTCCAGCTTGATGTTTGCCTTGTTGGCGGCAATGAGGGCCTGAATCACGCGGAGTACGTTACCGCGGCTAAGGTAATGGGCTTCCAGCAGGTTCGTATCGACCGGGAGACCCGCCTTGCAGCTGAGGATTCGGGCTTCCACAATCACCTGGGGCGGCACCTTACGGAGCCGCATACCGATGAGCTGGAAAATGCTTACGTTCGCCTTGGAAAACAAGGCCTGGAGCCAGAGACTGAAGAATTTGCCGATAAAGGCGAGAAGGATGATAACGGCAATGGCCGCGATGATGATTCCGATGATTAAGAGAGTTTCCATGGTATTACTCCGTTTTACTTATCCTATGCTTAATATACTTTTTTTATGGGCGAATGAAATAGGCTGTTTAGCCCTTTTGTGAAGAACTTCCCAAGGATGCTCCTATGAGAATCAAGGGGACTACCGGCAAGGCGTAACGGCTTACGCCGAGGGGACCGCTTGCCAAGGCGATATAGGCGATTCCGCAAAAAAGAAGGATTTTGATAGGCCTGCCTTCTTTACCCATTATAAGGAACTTTGCAAAGCATGCGATTTTGACAATATTGAACAGGAAGACTATGATTAAGGCTCCCCAAAGCCAGAGGGGCATGGAACTTAAAATTTTTTTGATGACTCCCGAGTCCTGTGCGGCAAAGGCGTTCATAAGTCCTTGTTTGTTTTCTATTCCGGCATAGGTGATAAAGTCAAACCTGCCAGGGTCCACAAAGAATAGGAGGATTCCTTTTGCATATTGGTAAATTGCAATATGAGGATATTCAAAGAAAATTTTACGGCTTTGTTGGGAACGAAATTGTTGTCTTGCTCCGTAGTCTTTGATTTTGTCGGCTTCAGTTTCTAAAGAATCGATAATTTGGTCACCTCGTTCTTCACCTTGGGCTTGGTACAGGACTAATTTCATGTTGACGTCGAACAGGTTTGTAGTTTGGATGCTTGAAACTTCGAATACTTGGGTTCGTGCGTAATTCCAACTTGCCAAAGCGAAAACGCAAGCGACGGGAATCAAAATGGTGGGAACAATTCTAAAGTTCTTTTTCCAAAAAGCGTGGGCAAGGCCTGCAATGGAAAAAAGGATGGCCAAAGGGTATAGGACGGGTTTTATAGTAAAACCAATGCTGATGGCCAAGGCCGAAATAAAGATCCACTTGATGGAACAATCTTGAAAAAAGAAAATGGCGCTGACTATTCCCAAGGTCAGAAAAAACTGGAAGGGGATTTCGCTCATGATGGAGGTTGCGTAAATCACCTGGGAAGGGGTGAGGATGAACCCTGTCAATAAAAAGTTGATGGGCATCCAGCCTTTGGTAAAACGCCTTAGGGCAAGAATGCAAAGTCCAATGGTGCTTAGGGAAAGGATAACCTGGATTCCCATGGTGGCGTTTTTCGATTGTCCCATGGCCAAGATGATTGCCGGGTAACCGGGCGGGCGCCTGGTTACGGCCTCTTCGCTAAAGGTTTCGCCATCCTTGTTGGATTGGAAGCCTTGGCCGTTGGATGCGTTTTGGGCACATTGTAGGTATTCTGCGGAGTCGACGGTTTCGTTTGCACCTACAAGAACCCTGTACGAGAATGCCCCCAGGTGTAGTATAACTAGAATGCAGGCCAAGATTAGGGTTAAACGGCCACTTTCAAGAAAACGGGGAAATGACATTAAACCTTCCCGACCCAAATATGCCCTTCTTGCACAGATTCCACCTTTACTTTTGTGCCGGCCTCGATGATTTCACCGTGGGTCTGAACGTCAAAGAGTTTGGTGCTGCCGTCGGGCATGGTAAAGCTGGCCTGGCCCACGGGGCGTAAGAATGTCTTGGCCTCTCCGACGGCTCCCACAGCAATTTCCTGAACAGCTTCGGTGGGGGAGGCGGCGGTTTCCAGGTCTGTCTTGAGCATGGGGGTCCAGCCTTCGGGCAAGAGCGGTATCAGGTACTTGCTGGCGGCGATGGGGAACACCAGCGCAATAGCCGCACAGGCTAGCATATAGAACAGCCCGAACAGCCAGGGAGTGGCGTCGAAGGTGGTCTCCACGGTTTCGGGGACGAACTCCGGAATCTCCTCTGGCGAAAAGCTCAGTGCCAGGGCCAGAATCATGCAGATGATGCCGCCTACGCCAAAGAGGAACGTTCCCGGCATCACAAAAATTTCTACCAGGAACAGCACCACGCCGGCCACAAGAAGTATGGCGGGAATGTAGCCGTCCAGTTGCGGCGCAAACTGCCCCAGGAACACGATGCCGATAAGGATAAGCCCGATGATTCCGAAAAGCCCGAAACCGGGGGTCTTGAATTCGATGTAAAGGGCGCCGAACCCGAGAATCAGGAGAATTCCCGCAATGGCCGCGATGGCCGAGGCGATATCTTCGCCGAGAGTGGTTTCTACTTCGCTACGGCTTTCGATGGCAAGGCTCGTCTCAAATTCGTTACGGTCCTTGAAAGTCCCCTTGGAAAATCCCAGTTCCAGGGCTTCCTGGTCGGTCATGGTCAAGAGCTCGCCCTCTTTTACGAGAATCTTGGGAGCGCCCCAGAAGGCCTTGTTTGCACTATCCAGCACGGCGTACTTCTGCCCTTCGATAATGAGGGTGGTATCCCGTTCCGTCTTTTTGCCCTTGTCCAGCTTGGCGGTGAGCTCGAGCACTTCGAGTTCGGGTGTCACGAAGGCGGAACTCAGCAGTTCCGGGTAGCCGTTGCGCTGGGCCAGGTTCCTGAATTTTGCCCGCAGGGGCGACTGGATTTTTTCGCCTACGATTTGCGGTGTGCCGTCGCCGCCCTGCACAATGGGGGCGCAGTCCCCGATGGTGGTGGCTTCAAGCATGTAGAGTTTCTTGCAGGCGAGAGCAATGAGGCTTCCTGCGCTGATGGCCTTCTTTTTCACCAGGGCGATGGTTTCGGGCCCCTTGACTGCCATGATGGTGTCCACCAGGTCGAAGGCGGCATCCAGGCGGCCTCCGAAGGTGTTGATTTCAAAGACGATGTAGTCCGGCTTTTCCTTGAGGGCATCGTCGATGGCCCTGGCGCAGAAGTCGTACATGGAAGGCTCCACGTCCCCTTCCAGCTTGATCCATACGGCGTGTTTCTTCTTGAGTTCCTGGATGCTGGGGACATTGGCCTTGTCGGTATCAAGAACCACAGTGTCTGTGGAGCTGGTCTTGGCGGAATCGGTAGCCACTGCGGTGGTGTCTGCCGCTGCTAGGGAGACGAACAGCAGGATTGCTGAAATAAGACTAAAAAACTTGCTCATACTTCCAATATACCAAGTTTTTCGCTAGAAACAACCAAAATGGCAGAAAAATACCGAAAAATGGCTGTGTGTTTTCTTGAAGATTATTCCAAGTTGGAGCAAAGAACCCGTTTTTTTATGAGTAAACTAATGATTTTAAAGGTATCTTCTATATAAAGCTTGCTCGGCGGTAGCGAGATGAAACAGTTCCAGTTTGATTACCACAGTATCACGTCCCTGACTCGGGATCTCGAAAAGGTTCGCCTTTGGTACAAGTCAAAGAGCTGTTCTAATGTTGTTTTCCAGATATATTCCGATTCCCTGGACCGGGGGCAGATGGAACTGGTCAGCAATGTCATCACAAGGACCATCCCCCACGCCATCTGTATGGGTTGTTCCACCAACGGAAACATCATAGAAGGAAGATTGTCCTCTACAACCATATCCGTAGTCTGTACCATTTTGGAAAAGCCCTCTACGAAGGTGAAGCTGTTGCAGTACACCCTGAATGGCGAAACAGCGCTGGACGTGGTGGAAAATATCAAGCGGAAAGTCCGGGAAAACCCCTGGGTCAAGGGGGTGGAACTGCAACTGACTATTCGGGGAATGTCCCTGTCGCCTCTTTGCGATGCACTGCACGATGTAGATGAATCGATAGCCATTTTTGGGGGAGGTGCCTTTAACCCGGACCTGTCCAAGAACGATGCCTGCGTCTTTTCGAATGTAGGGGGGTATTCGGAACGGGGAATCCTTGTCCTTTTGATAGGAGGCGAAGACTTACATATCTACACCACGCATATCGCTGGCTGGAAACCCCTCGGCAGGGAGTTCCTGGTAACAAAGGCTCAAAATGCCCTCCTGTTTGAACTGGACAGCAAGCCCGCTTACGAAATTTATTACCGCTATTTGAAAATCTTGAATGACGAACATTTTTTCGCCAATACGCTGGAATTCCCATTCTTTTACAAGCACAACGGCATAGATATTCTCCGGGCCCCTGTCCATTGCAACGAAGACGGCACTCTGGTCATGACCTCGGACATTGACGAGAATGTCAAGGCCCGCCTTGCCTATGGCGACCCCTGGACAATCCTGGACTGTATTCGTAAGGACGGAAAAAAAATAGGGGAGTTCAAGCCCGATATCATCAAGGTCTTTTCCTGTGCGGCCCGTCGTTCTTTTTGGGGAAAAGAAGAAATCAGTAACGAGACCCTTCCGTTCCAGAGTATCGCCCCTACATCGGGCTTTTACACCGCCGGCGAATTTTTGAGGACTAACGGTTTTGTAAACCAGCACAACGTGACGCTGGTGATTGCCGCCATGCGTGAAGGCGATGGCGACGATAGTCACAAGTTTGATATGGCAGAAGATTCGTTCTCGGGCCAGGTTTCCATGATTAACCGCCTTGCCACCTTTATCGATGCGGCCACTCAGGAACTGGCGCAGGCAAATGCGAAGCTGTCCCTGATGGCCATTACGGACCCCCTTTCGCACCTGTTCAATCGTGGCGAAATCCAGCGCTGTATCAAGGAATGCATAGCGGAAAAAACGCCTGCGTGCCTTGTGATGATGGATATTGACAATTTCAAGAAGATTAACGACACCTACGGCCACAAGGAGGGGGACAACGTCATTATCGGCATTTCCAATGTCTTGAAAAAGACGGTGGATGAAACGGGGCTTTCGGGAATAGACTCATCGGATTACAGGGTGATGGAAGACGACGATGATTTTGATGAAACCAGCCGTGGACTGCGGGAATCGATTTTAACGGTGAAATCGCCTATTGGTCGTTGGGGCGGCGAAGAATTTATGGTGCTTTTGCGTGAGACACCTATTGAAAAGGCTCTTGATTTTGCAGAAAAAGTTCGCAAGGCCTTCAATGAAATGGAATTCGAAAAGGCGGGTCACCGTAGCGTAAGCGTTGGCGTGGTGGAAATCCAGGAGGGCGAATCTGCCGACTCGGCCTATGTCCGTGTGGACCAGGCCCTTTACAAGGCCAAGGAAAACGGACGAAATCAGGTGTTTTATGCGCAAGGAGGCGAAAGATGAACGATGGTATAAAAGCGCGGATAGATTCCCTGTTCGACGCCTTCTCCGTATTGGCCAATGGTGCCTACACCTATGTGACCCATATCGAATCGGGGATAACCAGGTGGTCCAAGGATGCCGTTGATTATTTCGGCTTGCCTTCTGAATACATGAAGGACGCGCTCCTTGTTTGGATGAGGAATATACATCCGGACGATTTGCCTGCATTCAAGGAAAGTGTAAAAAATGTCTATGATCGGAATGCGGGTAATCACCATGAGCAGTATCGTATCAAGACCAAGAACGGCCGCTACATCGTGTGTACCTGCCGGGGAGTGCTCGTTAGGGACGAGAACGGAACACCCGAATTCTTTGGTGGTTCGGTCCGGAACAACGATGCCCTAAGCTATTTCGACGACGTGTCCAATTCCCGGAGCCTTTACGGATTTATGGACGATTTGCGTTCTTCCACCTGGAAGGGCGAAAAAATCCAGATTATGATGCTGGGACTTTCGGAATTTTCGCACCTGAATGAAATTTACGGCTACACCTTCGGGAACCGGGTGCTGCAGGAATTCGCCAAGATGATCAAGGTGGAAGCTTTTGATATGGGAGAGTGGTACCGTATGGACGGCACCAAGTTTGCCATCGTGTGCAAGAACGCCACCTCCGAAGACCTCAAGAACCTTTACAAGCGGATACAGTATAATTGCATTCACGACCTGATAGTGGACGGCCAGCATGTGGTGCTTTCTTTTGTAGCGGGCGCCATCAACCTGGAACGGTTTGACGTGTCTGTAGAAACGGTTTATTCGTGTCTCCGTTTCGCCTATTATGAGTCCAAGATTAACCATCTGGGCGAACTCTATGTGCTCAAGAATAGCGTCAGCGAAGACAAACGTTTTGCCATTGAGCGCCTGAATGTTATCCGCAATAGTATCGTGAACAACTGCGAGGGATTTTTCCTCTGTTACCAGCCTATCGTAGATGCAGAAACCGAGATGATTACCGGAGCAGAATCCCTGATCCGCTGGAAAAATGACGAATATGGAATCGTGTCTCCGCTAGAATTCGTGGAGGTGCTGGAGCGGGACAATCTTTTCCCGGAACTTGGCCGGTGGATTTTGCGCACGGCGCTGAAAGATGCGAAGAGGTTCCTCAGGCGTTATCCGGGATTCGTGGTGAACGTGAACCTGTCCTATACCCAGCTGGAAATTCGTGATTTTGTAGAAGACGTACTGGCCATTCTCAAGGAGACGGGGTATCCGCCCCAGAATCTCTGCCTTGAAATTACGGAACGCTGCCGTATGCTAGACATTTCGCTCTTGAAGGAGATATTTACGGCCCTTCGGGAGCATGGCGTCAAGGTGGCTCTGGACGATTTCGGCACGGGGTTCAGCTCCCTCGGTATCTTGCGGGAACTGCCCGTATCTACGGTGAAGATTGACCGGAGCTTTGTCATAAACATCGAAAAGGATTCTTCGGACCAGAACACGGTGCGGTTCATTTCGGAGCTGGCCAATTCCTTCTCCTCGTCGGTGACGGCGGAAGGTATCGAGACCGCCGAAATGCGGGATTACTTGCTCCGTTTCAAGATCAAGAGCCTGCAGGGGTATTACTATTCCAAGCCGCTTCCGGTGAAGGATTTTATGGAAAAGTATATCGAGGCTTAATACTTTTTCTCTTCGCCTGCTGAATAAAGGGAGTAGGTTGATACGATTTTATTGGCAAACCTCAAGAGTTTCGATACAGCTGCCCAGGTCCATCTTTTTCAGGGCGTTGGTCTGGGCTTCGTCCTTTGTCCTGCCGGCTCCAGTTCCGCTCCATTTGCATTCCCTGGTTCCCGAAGAAAGGGAAAGGCTGACCTTGTAGCTGGTGATGTTCTTCAGAGTGCGTTCGGGGGTCGACTTGATACGGACGGTGACTGTTTGGGCGCTCCTGTCTTGCACCACCTGGCCGAAATGTTTTGAAATCTGGTCGGCTACGGCGGTGCAAGCCGACGGCCCTTGGTTGCAAGTGAGATTTAGCGGGCATACAGGAGAAGAAACCTGGTAGGGAACCTTGGTTGCCATAAGGCCCGCGAGGTTGCGCTGGTTTGCAGAAATGGCCGGTTGGATGAGGATTTCGCCGGAACCGCGGGTCAGGTTGCTTGCCGGAATTTGGAAGGAGGCTGCACCTTGGGCGTCGGTAGCGGCATTTGCAAGGGCGGTTCCGCCGTTTTCGATAAGGAGTGGAAAATTGGGGATTGGCCCCTTGGGACCCGCTACGGTTACGGTTAGGAGAAGGTTCGATTTCGGGCCGAGTTCTTGTGGGTTGCCCTCCTTCGAAACGGAAATCTGGAGCTGCCGTAGGGCTAGCGTCAGTGCCTGCTGTATGGCAGCGGATTCCGTCTTGAGCCGCATGGAGTTGTCCAGAGGAGTGTATAAGGACATTTCCTCCAGGATGGGCTCTTGGGATTTTACGATTCCTGGGATTGTGGCGAGCAGCCTGTCCGTTTCGACAAAACGCTGTTCTGCAAGGGCCTGCCTTGCCTTGGCTTCCATTTCGTTGATTGTGCGCTGGAGGGTTTCCAGCTTGAACCTGTATTTGGAAACGAGCTCGTCCAGATCCAGGGTGGCGGTGGCTCCGAAACGCTTGCCGTCCTTGGGTTGAACCTGAATGCGGATGCCGTTTAGAAGCAAGTCTGATCTGGAAAAATTTTGGCTTTTGATTTTCTTTTCGATTTCGGAGTTGCCGTTGTCGGAGGTTGTTTCGCTGTGGGTTACGCTTGTGGAAGCGTCAATATGTACAGAAATCTGTTTGGCTACCCCCGCACGTGCCACCTCCGTAGCCGCCTCCTGGGATTCTTCGGAATAGCCGGTCCAGGAAATAACCTTGGCCGAAACGGCTATGGCAAAAACGAAGAAAATGAGGAGGACTTTCGGAAACATACGGAATGCCGGGTTAGTTCAGTTCCAGAATGATAAGCTTGTTGACGATGTTGTTCTTCTTTGCCTGGGCAGAAGAGGAAACGGCGCTTTTGACGGCCGAATAGACGGCGTAGGCGTCCGGATAAACCTCGGGGTCTGCATAGACGATGATGTCGATGGTCCTTTCGGTTACGTTATTGACTCGAACCGACTTGAAAGCGCTTCTCAGGGAAGATATGCTCAGGTCCTGCAGGTCTTCTAGTCCCGAACCCTGGAACCGTTCGCCAATCCGGAGGACCACCTTGTACTGGACGCCCTTCTTGGCGTCTTCGTTCCAGTAAGAGAGGATTGTCTTTTCTAGGGCGGGGAGCGCTTTTTTGGCGGCAGAAATTACCAGGTAACGCAGCTTGTCCTTGCTGTTCCCGTGGTTCTGGACCATGCCGGTTTTGGAGCCTAGCTGCCTGGCTGTGGAGGTTTCATAGGCGGAAAGTTCTACGTTCACCATGTCGTTCTTGATGGAGCCGGAGAACTTGATATAGACATCGGCGCCGAGCGCAAGTCCTGCAATGTAGGACATATCGTCGCCATTGCCAGAAATATCGCCCTGCATCTGGATTAGGTTGGATAGGTCTTCGGAACCTTCCAGGGAGCGCACCTCGTAGCCCTTTTCGGTAAGGTACTCGTTAATACCTTCCATGACGGCCTTGGCAAAGGGATTGTTGGAAACGACCTCCATGGGGGAGGACCCTTTACCCGAGGCGGCGGGTAGTGCCATCAGTATGGGGCGAGAAACTCCGGAGTAAGCGGCGGTAGGGGCCGAGGTTACAGACGGGGTGCTTGCCGCAGGGCTGGTTTCGGGGTCTAGCGCGCTGTATCCTGCCCGTGCCCTGGCGCGCTCCGCGTCGTGGGATGGGGGCGCAGAGGCACAACTGGCTATGCCTAAAAGGGCCGCGGCAAAGATTATGTAGCGACAAAGTGGTTTCATTGTTCTTCCTTGCCTCTAATATAAGTTTTCTACGGACGAATTAAGCAAAAAAAAGGATTTCTACTGGATTTCTATACCTGTATCGCGTTCGATGACTGTCTCGCAGGCGGCCTTGAATGTTTCGGGTGTCGCGACGATGGTCACGGTCTTTTTGGCGCGGGTGATGCCGGTGTAGAGAATCTGGCGATTCAGCAGGGGGTGGCCCTGGCGCGTAGGTAAGAACATCAGCACATGATTGTATTCGGAACCTTGGGCCTTGTGGACGGTCGAGGCGTAAGCGAGTTCGAATACATCTTTCGGGAAAAGGTACGTGGGGTAAAAGACAAAGTCGTTCCCCTTCTTGAACATCAGGTAGCTTTCGCCCGATTTATCGTAGCAGAAAATGCACATGTCGCCGTTGTAGAGCCGGAAGGTTTTTTGGTTCTTGATGAGCATGAGCATCTTGCATGTTCTTTTGCTGCGGCATTTTTCGAGGACAAGGCGTTCCATGAATTGGTTGATGAAGTCTGTACCGATGCCACCCTGTCTTTCGGCAGAAAGAATTTTTGACCGCGTGCAGAATTCCCATACCTTCTGGCAATTTGCATATTCTGCATCTTGTGGCGTGCACTGCTTTTGCGGATTGATTCGGCTTGCCGCATCTACAAAGTCCGAAAGGTAATTTTCAAACCAGCGGGTAAGCAGGTTCTCGACTTCGCTGCGGTAATTTTCGGCAGGCAATCCCAGCATCTGCACGGCACTTTGCGAGGAATCTTGTGCGGTATTTTGCGCTGCGGTTCCGGGAACCCACGAGCTCAAATCCTTGAAACCGAAAAAGGCGTCGGCATTTTCGAGCGAGGCGAGTTTCCCGATTTGGGAATTCTTGTCGAAGCGTCTAGAAACAGTCAATTTGACGGTGGAATCCGTCTTTACGCCGAGCAGGTCGCCAAGCACGGCGCCCGCATCGACAGGCGGCAACTGGTCCGCGTCGCCCAGCAGGAACAACCGCACGCTCTTGGAAACCGCCTTCAGGAATGCCCCGAAAAGCGAGATGTCCACCATGCTCGTTTCGTCGATAACAATAACCGCATTTTCGGGAAACGGATTCTGTTCATCGTGAAAGAACTTGTTTTCGTTCGGTTTGTAACCTAGCAGGCGGTGGATGGTGTACGTTTCCGCATTCGCAATCTTGTTGTAAATTTCAAGATGGTTCTCGAACTCCTCGAAGCCGACCAGGTTCATGGAATTGACGATACTTTCCTTCATGCGGTCGGCGGCCTTGCCGCTCGGGGCCGCCAGATACAGCGGGTAGGCAAGCCTGTCCGGCTGCTTGCAGTAAAGTTCCCGAAGCAAGAAGAATATGACGGTCGTCTTGCCTGTGCCGGGGCCGCCCGTGACAATCAAGTTTTCGTCGACGCCGCGTGTAATCGCTTCAGCCTGTTCCGCCTCGAGCCGTACCGGATTTCCGTTGGCGTCTTTTGTGAACGAGGCGACACTTTCGATACATTTTTCCGCGGCCCCTTTTACCGGAGTGTGCGCCACAAAGAGCTCGCGGACTTTCTGCTCGACGTTAAGCTTGGAATAGAAATACTTGGTCGGGTAAAGGTAATTGTCCTTCAGCGTAAAGGGTTTCTTGAAAAAGGAATGTTCGTGCGCACTTGTACCGACAATTCCTTCGTAACCGCCGTCGCTGATTTTTTTTGCCGCTTTCTGCAGGGATTCCTTATAGCTGGGCTCGCAAGGGATGGCGAAGTTTTCGAGTGTCTTCAAAAGCCTGGCTTCTAGTTTGCTAGAATCTAGCGGAATGCGCGTATCGCCAAAATTCTGCCTGCAGAGCAAGAGGGCGAGCAGATCAAACAGTTCAGGGCCTGCATCGGTGCAAAAGATGGGAATCGCATCCATAAGACGCCTTTGCAGCGGGGTTACGGCGCCACAGTCGACTAACGCATTCATCAAGTTTTCGTTGCTCTTGTCCATGGCTAGATAATCCCTTTGTAAAGGTTATTCAGTTCTTCGTAAGAGGCGAATGTGCTCGACATGATGCCGGAGGTTTCACCTTCGCTACAACCCCTGAAGAATACGTAATAGATCCCGCCAAAATACTTTTCGAAAATCTGCTGTTCCGTCAAATCCCGGTAGAATCCCTTGAGCCAGCGAATAAGCACGTAGGAATAGAGAATCTGCTGCACGTCGTAGTGCCTGAACACCATGTGCTCTTTCATCGATTCATTTCCGTAGTCGCCCAGCACGTCGGATTTCCAGTCGAGAATGCAGTAGCGGCCATCGCGGACAAACAGAAGGTCTATAAAGCCCTTGCAGTAACGGTCCAGAAGTTCCGTCCCCTTTACGCCATCCAGCGCCATGTGGAACGGAAGTTCGCTGCGGCGGTTTGCAAACGAGACTTCGTTCAGGGTAAACGATTCGCCCGTCTTTTGCGCGCCCTCGATTGTTTCCAGTTTGCCGTTCAGGGTATGCCAAACCATCTCGACTGTTCTTGCGAGCCACTGCGGGTGGTGTTCGATATCCAGGTTCTCGTCAATGAAGGACTTGCGAACCAGTTCCTGCAACGGCTTGAATTCGAGGGCCTCTGCGAGCGCGAGCTTGCCGACTTCTTCAAAATCGACCAGTTCGAAAATCTTGTGGATGGCGTTACCGAGTTCGGCGCCGCGAGGGTATTTATCTTCGGCCGTTGGCGCTGCGTTTTCCGTTTTGGCCTTCGTGCTGTCGACTTCGTCTTTTTGCAGGCGGCCTTCGTCTGTTTCTTGCTCCTGCGTGCCGTGGGCAATTTGCGAATACGAGGTAGAATGCGGGAACTTGCGCCACACATCAAGCGACTTGAGCGTTTGTGCGGCCGATTCGACACTTGCCGCCGAAACCGTTTCGGAATCTTTCTGCATCAGCTTCAAAATCGTGCGTACGGATTCCTTTCGGTCCTTAAACTTTTTGTCTTCGACAAAATCGAAGAACTTGGCGTTCTCGGCTTTTTTGCAAAAGCCCTCAAGAATGTCTACGTACCAGTCCATCGCTTTGCAGCGGGCGCGCATTTTCCCGCTCTTGTCAGGCTTGAATTTCGGGAACCAGGGCAAAATCATCAAGTACGAGGCCCTGGTGAATGCGACATAGAAAAGCCTGCGCCATTCTTCTTCGGTTTCTTGCTGGCAAATCTCTTTTCCGCCTTTTTCAAAAGTCATTACGCGGGAAAGGTCGCCCGATGGATTGTTGAAAATGTATGGCCCCGAAGAACCTACATGCCCGCGCTCGCTTGCGACCGAAATCACCACCGGGAATTCCAGGCCCTTGGAGGCATGAATGGTCATGGTTTGCACCACGTCGAGGTCGGTGCCTTTCGCCACGATGTTCGAATTTTCGAGAGCGTCTTCGCTACCGATAGCGAGACCGTCCAAATGCCGAATCAGTTCTTCGAGCGAGGCGTTGGCGGTATACAGGTATTCGATGGCGTAATCGCCCACTTGGCGAATCTTGTTCAGGCTCTGGAGTTGGTCCGGAGCGTTGAGCGACACAAAATTGCTCGCATCGCTGTAAATACATTCCTGCAGTTCGGCCCAGCGGCGCTGTTCCGCCAATGCATGCCACCGCGAAAAGATGGTAATAAACTGCGCGCCATCTTTGTCGGGCTTGAACGCATTGATGTAGTCCATGTCCTTGCCGAAAAAGTCCGTCATGAGTGCCGCGTAAAGCAGGCTGCGGTTCCTGTCGGAATAATCTTCGGCGTCGATGGCCCTGAAAAGCGCTGTCCATTCGGCGCATTCACGACTCCGGAACAAGTTCGCATCCATGTACCGCAAGAACGGGATGCCGGCCTTTTTCATGCCGTATTCGATATTGTCAAGTTCGGTACGCGTTCTTGCCAAGACGGCAAAATCCGAAAACTTGACGTTACGAAGTTCACCCGTTTCCTTATCCGGAATCTGAAGGTTCGTCTTGCCGCCTTTGAAAGAGCATAGGTCTACAATGTTGTTGACCACGATTTCAGCGTAATCTTTCGGATCTACATTCGGTTTGCTTACAAGGAACGGCTTGATGGTTTTTCCCTTGTAGGTCGCATCTTTTTTAGCATCGGCGGGGCTCTTCGATGGTTTGAATTTAAAACCGAATGGCGGGAAAAGTTCGTTGCAGGCTTCAATCATCGCCTTGGAAGAACGCCAGTTTGTCGAAAGCACCTTGCCGTTTGCAATCTGGTCAACGGCGTTTTCATAAACCTTGACATTTGCCCCCTGGAAACTGTAGATTGATTGCTTGGGGTCACCCACCACCAGAATATGGTGCAATCCGTCGTCAGCGTCAAAGAATACGCGCTTGAAAATTTCCCATTGTAATAAGTTCGTGTCCTGGAATTCGTCGATGATGGCGAACAGGTATTTTTGCCGTAACGAATCTACCAGCGGAGAATCTTCATCAAGGACCGCCTTGTAGACGTTTCGAATCATGTCGTTGAAGGACTGAATCTTGCTTGTATTCTTGTGGAGTTGCCAGGCATCGAAAAGCTTGGGCGTGTATTCGTAAAGACACTTGTGCAAAAGCAGCGTTTCGATACCGCCCGATTTTTCGTCGAGCAAAGTCTTCAAATCCTTAATGACGCCGAGGGCCGAATCCAGTTCCGAGCCATCGCCCACAACATTGAACTTGAACGATACGCCGTTATATAGGGCGAAGCCCTTTGTCCACGATGACACTGCCTTAAGCAAGTCGCCCGCCGTCTTGGATTTTGTAATGAGTTCGTCCTGGTGAATCTTGAGGATGTCGCAGGCGGCATCTACACAGGGGATTTCCCTCAAGTGCGTAAAGTCTTCCGCTTCGGCCATGCAGCCGATATCATCGAAGTCGATGTCCTTTGTGCCGAGGCGAAGTTCCATGTTTCCTGCAAAGTGCACTGTTTCGGGAATAAAGCTTGCGATGGCGCCTTTCAGCAAGTCCGTAAAGCTTTCCAAGTCGCCGTTGTATTTCACAAAGCACTTGAAAAGTTCTTCGTGCGCCCACACGTCGCGTATCGATTTTTGAATCAGTTCTTCTACGGCGCTTTCGTCAATTAGTTCCTGCTTCAAGGGCACATCGGCTTCGTAGGCGAATTCCTGCGTCACCTTCTGGCAGAACGAATGGATGGTGCCGATGGGGGCGCCCTGGACATCGTGCAGGGCCTGCTGCAAGTAAATGTTTCTGCTATCCTTCTTGAATTCTTCTTCGATTTTTTTGCGGATGCGGTCCTTGAGTTCGCCGGCAGCCTTCTCGGTATAGGTCACAATCAGAATCTGGTTCAGGTTCATTCCCTGAGTCACCAGCTTACCCACCACTTGCTGAATGGTGTAAGTCTTGCCCGTGCCTGCGGATGCCGCGATAAAAAGGTTCTCGTTACCGGTAAACGATTCTATGTCGAAAACATTATTCATCGTCATCCCTCCAAATCGGGTCCAGCAAACGGGTTTGTTCCATCACGGCGATTTCCCAGTCCTTCGAAAAATCCTCGTGCGAAAATCCGGAGAACTTTTCGGGGTCAAATAGATTCTTTCCGTCAAAATATGACCACGGGCCATATTTGCCCGCCAGTTTCAGGCGGTAATTGGAGAAGGTCTGCATGTCGCCCTCGGTGTACATTTTCGCGGGCACGCACTTGCGGTAATTTTCGACATAGCAGCGGTGGTATATGATTTTCAGGCGCTGCATGGCGCCGTGACGGTCTATCGAGAATTTCTTTTCGGCAACTTTATTCTTGCTCGAGAACACCCTCAGTTCAAAAGGGATTCCGTCAGCATCGTTTGAATCTGCTGCCGCAATCAACAGGGCATCCAAAAACAGCTTGGTAAAATCCGTATTGGAAATGTCGCCGGACTTGACGCTGAATAGCACATGCGTTCCATTTGCAAGTTCATTGTGCCAGTCAAGCTTGCTGCGCAATGTCCAGCTGTGTGCGCCTTCCGACAAAGAAACTTCCAGCTGTTCTTGGTATTTCGCATTCCTGCAGCCAACGCTTTCAGAAACCAGGTTGTAAATAACTTCCGATTCCTTGTTGATGTCGTCAAGGGCGACGTCGCCAAAAACTCCACGCGGAATTTTCTTCTTTAAAATCCATTCCTCTTCTGTCTTGGAATCCTTGATGCTTTCGGCATCCATGACGGACTGTACAAAATCCTTGAGCAAAATAGAGCGGTCGAGATTGTTCAAGGACACTGGTTCGAAAAGTTCCTTTTCGGGGTCGTTTTCTACCGACGGCAATGTCACCTTTCGCGCCAGCTGGAACTGGAACGGGTCATCGAAGAACCGCTTGAAGTCGCGATTGTTCACCGTGTCGGGCAGGGCTACTTGAACTTCTTCCGGCTCGTTTCCTTCGGCATCTTCGGCGCGGGCATCCAGAATGCGGTTCAACTTGTTGCGAATGGAGCGGAGCGTAAACAGTTCTTCGTCCGGTCGGGTTTCGTCCAGCGGAATCTTGCGTTCCCTAAAAACAGCACTGTTCGGGCAAGCGCTTTCGGCAATAAAGAATTGCAAATCCCGAATCACCGAAGACGGGAAAAGTTCT
>CAMKMX010000007.1 GCA_946414025.1 uncultured Fibrobacter sp. | reverse complement strand
ATTCTTCTGCGCGGCTTTTGCGGTCGCGGTTTTTGTTTTGCCATTTTTCTGTGCAAGAGCGGCTTTTACAAGTCCGCTGAACAGCGGGTGCGGTGCGGTGGGCCTGCTCTTGAATTCCGGGTGGAACTGGCAGGCTTCAAAGTAGGGGTGGTTCTTGATTTCCACCATTTCGACGAGCTTGCCGTCGGGCGATGTACCAGCGATTTTCAGACCGGCCTTTTCGAGCTCCTTGCGGAATTCGCTGTTGTAGTTGAATTCGTAGCGGTGACGGTGACGCTCGCTAATCTTTTCGCTCTTGTAAAGCTTTGCGGCGTTGGAATCCTTCATGAGCTTGCACGGGTAAGCGCCGAGGCGCATGGTGCCGCCCTTGTCGGTGACGTTCTTCTGTTCGTCCATCAGGTCGATGACCGGGTGGGCCGTCTTTTCGTCGAATTCCGTGGAGTTGGCGTCCTTCCAGCCGAGTACGTTGCGTGCAAATTCAATCACGCAGCACTGCATACCGAGACAAATGCCCAGCAGCGGAATCTTGTGCTCGCGGGCATAGCGAATGGCCACGCATTTGCCGTTCACGCCGCGGCTACCGAAGCCTCCCGGAATCAGTATGCCGTCTGCGTTCTTGATCAGGTTCGGATTTTTTTCCAGCTCTTCGGCCTCGATGCATTCCACTTTCACCTTGGCGTTGTGTTCCATGCCGGCGTGTTGCAAGGCTTCGTGCACGGACTTGTAGGCGTCGCGGATGGCGATGTACTTGCCCACCAGCGCGATGGTGCATTCGTACTTGGGCTGGGTGGCCTTCTTGACGAGTTTGTCCCATTCGGAGTGGATGATGGGGTGTACGCTCAAGTGGAGCTGTTCCAACACGCGGAGGTCGAGTTCCTGCTTGGAAAGTTCGCGGGGCACGGCGTATACAGAATCCGTCACGTCCTTTTCTTCGATAACGCATTCGGGCTTCACGTTGCAGAAGAGCGCGAGCTTGTCCAGGTGATCCTGCGGGATCGTCATTTCGGTACGGCACACGAGAATGTCCGGGAAAATACCGATGTTGCGAAGTTCGGCAACGGAGTGCTGCGAGGGCTTTGTCTTGAGTTCGCCTGCGGCCTTCAGGTAAGGCACCAAAACCAGGTGGACAAAGCAGGTGTTTTCCACGCCGACTTCAAAGCGGAACTGTCTTGCGGCTTCGAGGAACGGAAGCGATTCGATGTCGCCAGCGACACCGCCGATTTCGCAGAGCACGATGTCGGCGCCGCTTTCGGCTGCAGAGCGGAAGGCGTCCTTGATTTCGTTGGTGATGTGCGGAATGACCTGCACCGTACCGCCCAGGTACTTGCCAGCGCGTTCCTTGGAAAGCACGGAGGAATAGATGCGGCCCGAAGTGTAGCTCGATGCCTTGGAGCACTGCACGCCTGCAAAGCGTTCGTAGTGGCCGAGGTCAAGGTCGGTTTCGTAGCCGTCGTCGGTCACGAAGACTTCGCCGTGCTGGTAAGGGCTCATGGTACCCGGGTCCACGTTCAGGTACGGGTCCAGCTTCTGCATGAACACCTTGTAGCCGCGGCTCTTGAGGAGCAATGCCAGCGAAGCCGAGGTGATTCCCTTACCCAGCGAGCTGACCACGCCGCCGGTAATAAAGATGTACTTGGTCTGTTTCTTTGCAGTTGCCTTAGCCATTTTTCACCTCCCCGGCGCATTCCTTACCCGCGCCATTCATACAAGCGCAATCCTTGCCCGCATCGTTCTTTCCAGATTTAAAGTCAAGAATCATTTGTCTGAATTCGCCGAACAGGTAGTAGGAATCGTTGGGGCCCGGAGCAGATTCCGGGTGGTACTGCACGCTGAACGCGGGGAGTTCCTTGTGGCGGATGCCTTCAACCGTGTTGTCGTTCAGGTTGATGTGGCTGACTTCTACATTCGCAGGGAGGCTGGATTCTTCGATGGCGTAGTTGTGGTTCTGGCTCGTGATTTCGACGGCGCCAGTCTTTACGTTCTTGACCGGATGATTGCAGCCGTGGTGGCCGAACTTGAGCTTGGACACGTTTGCGCCAAAGGCGAGGCCGAGCAACTGGTTCCCTAGGCAAATGCCCATCAGAGGAACTTTACCTAAAAGCTGCTTGACAACGGCAACAACTTGCGGAAGGCTGTTCGGGTCGGCGGGACCGTTCGAAAGGAACACACCGTCAGGGTTTTTAGCCATGATTTGTTCGTAGGTGGCGGTAATCGGGAGCACCGTGACCTTCATGCCCTGGTTCACCAGGTTTATGAGAATGTTGGTCTTGATACCGAAATCGAGCGCGACAACGTTCAGGTCGCCTTCGGTGCTGAACTCGTAGCCGTTCGGGTCGCTGACCTTGCTGGCGTAATCCTGGCCGTCGAGGCCTTCCCATTCTTGCGCCTTCTTAATCGCATCGGCTTCGTTCATGTCGGTGCCGTCCACGTGGAGGTAAGCTTTTTGTGCGCCATGGTCACGCAGGTGGATGGTGAGTGCGCGGGTGTCTACGCCTGCGATGCCAGGCTTCTTGTGGGCGAGCATATAGTCGTGCAGGCTCTCTTCGCCGATTTCCTTGCTCACGTCGTCCAGCGAGTTCACGACAATGCCGTTCAGGAATACGTCGCGGGATTCGGACTTCTCTAGGTTCGCCGCGTAGGCACCCACTTCGGCCGTGGTGAACACCACGAACTGCCCCGCGTAGGAGGGGTCCGTCAAAATCTGCTTGTAGCCCGCCATGCCGGTGTTGAACACCGCTTCGCCGACGGTATCGGTAGCCTCTCCAAAGGCATACCCGTGGAACACGGCGCCATCCGCCAGTGCCAAGAACGCTTTCTTCTCGCGTTTCGCTTTCCAGTTGAATTTATTGTTCATAGATTGCTCGCGTTAAGTGAAAACTTGTTTCGTAATGTCATTCTGGAGCCCTGTAAGGGCGATAGAATCCACATGGACCCTATCGCGCGGCGTGGCCTTGCTCCAGGGTGACAATAAAAAATAAAGGCAAAAGCCAGAAGCTTTTGCCAAACGATTGAAAACTTTAAAGACAGGAATGAAAATCAGATGCCCGGGGAGAGTCGCCTGGTTCCGTTGCGAGATTGCTGCAACGGCTGCGCTCAGGTGTGCCTCGATGGATTCCGATTTTTTCATCGGAACCAAAAACTAGCATTGTGCAAATGCGTTGGTAAGGCCTAAAAAAAGAAAAATTTTTGCGAAATTCGCCCGAAATGGGCGATTCTTTTACAATTTTTGTAGTTTTACGACTTTGCATTACACAAAATGTAAAACCGTTTCTCGGCCCCAAATCCATTCTTGCGCAACAATGCCACCTCGTGCGCCATTTACCCCTTGACCCGTAAAATGGCACGATTTTTGCACGCCTGGCGCGTCCGTTTCCCTGCTTGCATCCGAACGGGTGGGCTGTGACCTTCGAGGTAGGGGAGACATAAATTTCAGAGAGGCGTTATGCTCGACGAATTACACGAAGAATGCGGCGTCATCGGCATCTACAATGGCGATACCGTCGTGAGGAATATAACCATGGGGCTTTACGCCCTGCAGCACCGCGGTCAGGAAAGCGCCGGATTCGCTGTCACCGACGGAGACAAGGTTCGCGTCCGCAAGTCCATGGGGCTTGTATCCACCCTCCTCCGGGAACACAACATCGACGAATTTGACGGCTTTGCTGGCATTGGCCACGTGCGTTACAGCACTACCGGGGCATCGACCCTCGCCAACGCCCAGCCGATTCTGGTGAGTTGCAAGTGGGGGCAGCTTGCGGTAGCCCACAACGGAAACATCACCAACGCCACCGAACTCCGCGCCGAAATGGAAAGCGAAGGGCACATTTTCCAGACCACCTCCGATTCCGAAATTCTCCTGCACGAAATCGCCCGCACCGAGGCCGACACCCTGGGAGACGCCATCAAGAAAGCCATCACGAAATTTACGGGCAGTTTCTGCCTCGTGTTTATCAGCAAGGACACCATGTTCGTGGCCCGCGACGGCTTCGGGTTCCGCCCGCTTTCGCTTGCCCGCATGGGCAAGGCCTGGTGCGTGGCCAGCGAAACCTGCGCATTTGACCTGCTGGGTGCAAACTACGTGCGCGATATCCAGCCCGGTGAATTCTTGACCATCACACAGAACGGGCTGCACTCCGAGCGCTTTACCCACAAGGATAGGCTGGCCCATTGCATTTTCGAGTACATCTACTTCAGTCGCCCGGATTCCAAGATTTTCGAACAAAGTTGTGACAAGATTCGCCGCAAGATGGGAAAGCAACTGGCGAAGGAATGCCCTGTAGACGCAGATATCGTCATCTCCGTGCCCGACAGCGCCACCACGGCTTCGTTAGGTTATTCGCAAGCCAGCGGCATCCGCTTTGAAATCGGGCTTCTCCGTAACCATTACGTGGGCCGCACCTTCATTGACCCCACACAGAACGTGCGCGAGCAGAAGGTCAAGCTCAAGTTCAACCCCATAGAGGGTGTGCTCAAGAACAAGCGCGTGTGCGTGGTGGAAGATTCCATCGTTCGCGGCACGACGCTCAAGATTCTTTCCCGAATGTTGCGCGACGCGGGCGCTCTCGAGGTCCACATCCGCATCGCATCGCCTCCGGTGGCGCACCCCTGCTTCTTTGGCATGGATTTCCCGAGCCAGGGCGAACTGGCCGCAAGCTCCATGACTCCCGACGAAATCGCCAAGATGCTGGGCGTCGAAAGCCTCGGCTACCTGAGCGTCGAGGGCATGAAGGAATGCACCGGCGAGGGCGAGCATTACTGCGCCGCCTGTTTCGACAACGACTATCCCGACTACATCGGCTCCGACACGAAAAAGACCCGCTGCGGGTAAGTCTGTTCGGGATGATGATTTTTTGTCGGGGTAGGGGGAAGCCTCCCCCTGGCTGCAGCCCCGGCTTCGTTATTCCCGCCACCATTCTCTGTCATCCTCGATTGTATTCGTTGTCATCCCCGTGCCCACTCTCGTCATCCCCGCGCCCACTCTCGTCATCCCCGCGAAGGCGGGGATCCCCTATCATCTACACATTCTGCCGGGGCTTCCGCCCCCCCTTCTCCTAGGGGCCCTGCCCCTAAAACCCCGTCGTTGGGATATGCTTTGGGGACTTCTTGCGGCGCGAATAGCTTTACAAAATGTGTAAATAAATATCGGCAACTTTACAATTTGTGTAAAATGTAAAAAGGCTAAAAGTTGCCTTAAATAGTCAAAAATCGCAAATTTTAGAGAATTTTAACATTTTGTGTAAAATTGGCACATTTTTTGCAAATTGGCGGACATGAGTTTAAAATTTTCAAAATGGACCGGCCTGGGCAACGATTTCGTGCTGCTGGAACCGGGAGAATCGCTGGACTTTGGCGATGGATTTGAACAGCAAGTTGTTCAGCTTTGCGACCGCCGTTTCGGTATCGGCGCCGACGGAGTTGTCCTCGTGACCCCGCTGGAAGGAGAAGGTTGCACAAAAGGTGTCGATTTCGAGATGCGCATCTTTAACGCTGACGGTTCCGAGGCCGCCATGTGCGGGAACGCCACGCGGTGCGTGGCAAAGTTCATTGTCAGCCGCGGGCTTGCCAAGGATGCCGGCACCAAGGTCTTTGTTCTGCATACCAAGAGCGGTCTTGTGAAGCCCTCGCTTCTGGAAGACGGTCGGGTCTGTGTGGATATGGGCCTCCCCAGGGATTTTCTCGGGAGCATCAAGCTTTCCGCCGACAGTTTCGACTTTACCGCCGAGACGGTCTCCATGGGAAATCCTCATGCGGTCATTTTCGTCGATGACATCGAGAAGATCCAGCTGGAAAAGTGGGGGTGCGTCCTGGAGGTGGACAGGCAGTTCCCGGACCGCTGTAACATCGAGTTTGCGCAGGTCTTGCCTGCAGAGCAGGGGGCGCCCACCCAAATCCGCATGCGGGTTTGGGAACGAGGCTGTGGCGTCACCATGGCCTGTGGAACCGGGAGTTGCGCCACCCTCGTTGCGGCCCAGCGCACGGGCCGCGTGGGCGCCGAAGCCGACATCATTCTTGATGGAGGGACGCTCCACATCAAGCATCAAGACGGCGGCCCTGTCCTCATGACCGGCCCTGCTACTGAAGTATTTAGAGGGGAAATTTGAATGAGTTGTGAGTAATGAGGACAATTCGGAATTCGGAGTTCGGAGTTCGGAATTATTTACTTAAGCGGCGAAGCCGCGATTATTTCAATTCCTAATTCAACCTGCATTACCCCTAACCACTAACCACTGTTTACTAACCACTGACCACTTATTATGAACGAATCAATCATCAATCCAAATTACGACTTGCTTCCCGGCAGCTACCTCTTTTCCACCATCGCCAAAAAGATTGCCGAATACCAGGGCAAAAAGCCCGACGCCGACATTATCCGCCTGGGAATCGGCGACGTGACCACGCCGCTTGTCCCCGAAGTCATCAAGGCCATGCACAAGGCTGTTGACGAAATGGCGGAGAAGGGGACTTTCCGCGGGTATGGGCCCGAGCAGGGCTACGACTTTTTGCGTCAGGCCATTGTGGCGGGGGAGTACACCTCCCGCGGGATTGAGATGGATCCGGAGGATATCTTTGTCAGCGACGGTTCCAAGTGCGATGTGGCGAACATCCAGGAGCTTTTTACAGAAAATGTAAAAGTCGCCATCCCGGACCCCGTCTATCCGGTCTATCTGGACTCCAACGTGATGGCCGGTCGCGCGGGCGTGTTGCAAAATGACGGACATTTTTCTAAGGTCACCTACCTGGCGTCCACCGCCGAAAACAACTTCCAGCCGGACCTGCCCAAGAATCCGGTGCAGATGATTTACCTCTGCAGCCCGAACAACCCCACGGGCATGGTGCTCAACCGCGAGACGCTCCAGAAGTTTGTGGACTACGCTAACGAGAACGGCGCGATAATACTCTTCGACGGCGCCTACAACTGCTATATCCAGGACGAGTCACTGCCCCATTCTATTTTCGAGATTCCGGGAGCCCGCACCTGCGCTATCGAGTTCCGCAGTTTCAGCAAGACGGCGGGCTTTACCGGCGTGCGCTGCGCCTACACGGTAATCCCTCACGAACTTTCGAAACTCCATTCCATGTGGAACCGTCGCCAGTGCACAAAGTTCAACGGTGTGAGCTACGTGACCCAGCGTGCCGCCGAAGCCATCTACAGCCCGGTCGGCTGGCAGCAGACGAAGGCCGTTATTGCGGGCTACATGAAGACCGCGGGCGTTATCCGCAAGGAACTGACCGAGGCTGGCTATACCGTGTTCGGCGGCGAGCATGCACCCTACATCTGGTGGAAGATTGAAGGCGGTGAAAAGTCCTTCGATTTCTTCGACCGCCTGCTTGCCACCTGCGAAGTGGTGGGTACACCCGGTAGCGGTTTTGGCCCCTGCGGCGAAGGGTATTTCCGCCTGACCGCCTTCGGCGACTACGCCCGCACCTGCGAAGCCCTGAAGAGAATTAGAGAGAAACTATAAGGAGAGATTAGAGACTAGGATCTAGAGACTAGAGATTAAATCCTAATTCCTAACCCTAGCCCCTAAATCCTAGCCCCTAGATCCTAACCCCTAGATCCTAATTGCTATCTTATGTCCATGCCAATTCCCATCGGTTCCGAAATTTCGGTTATTCAAAAAATCAGCGTCGCCATCATCCACGAGCGCAACGTGGAAAAGCTGCTGGAAAACGTGCTCGGCATTCTTGAATCCGAACTGGGCATGTTGCGGGGCACTTTCGCGCTCCTCTTTGGCGATACCCTCAAGATCGAGGCGTCCCGTGGGCTCGATGAATCCGAAAAACAGCGTGGATTGTACCGGATGGGCGAGGGCATTACGGGCCATGTAGCGGAGCGGGGCATCAGTCACGTGATTCCCGACCTTCGCAAGGATTCCCGCTTCTTGAACCGCACGGGGAGCCGTCATTACGAAAACCAGGTGGCCTTCATCTGTGTGCCGCTGATTCACGACGGCCAGGTCATCGGCACGCTCTCTATCGACCGCCCGGTGGATGGTGCTACGGACTTGGACCGCGACGTGGCCCTGCTGGAAATCATCGCCAACATCACGGGCGATGCGGCCAACGAATGTATCGAGCTGCACAACGAACGCGAAGCCATGCTGGAAGAGAACCGCAAGCTCCGCGACATGCTTTCTAACAATCCGGGCGACCTGGTGGGTAACTGCCGGGAGATGCAGCTGATTTACGAACAGGTACGCCAGGTGGCGCCCAGCGACGCTACGGTCCTGATCCGTGGCGGGAGCGGTACGGGTAAAGAGATGATAGCCCGTGCTATTGTGAATTTGTCTGCAAGAAAGGACAAGCCCTTTATTACCCTGAACTGTGCGGCCCTCCCGGAAAACCTGGTGGAAAGTGAATTGTTCGGTCACGAGAAGGGTGCCTTTACGGGAGCGGTGAACCGCCGTATCGGCCGCGCCGAGGCGGCAAACGGAGGCACGCTTTTTTTGGACGAAATCGGTGACCTTACCATGCAGACCCAGGTGAAGCTCTTGCGGTTCTTGCAGGAGCGCACCTTCAGCAGGGTAGGCAGCAACGAGGAACTCCATTCGGACGTTCGTTTTTTGGCGGCTACCAGCCGTAACCTGGAAGAACTCATCGCCCAGGGCAAGTTCCGCGAAGACCTTTTCTACCGCTTGAACATTTTCCCCATTTCCATGCCCGACTTGGCCAAGCGTAAGTCCGACATTATCTTGCTTGCGGAGCATTTCATCGAGAAGATGAACCTGCGTTACGCAAAGAAGGTAGTGCGTCTTTCGACGACGGCCATCAACCTGCTCATGAGCTACCACTGGCCGGGCAATGTCCGCGAACTGGAAAACTGCATGGAACGGGCGGTGCTTACCGCAAGCGACGACTGTATTCACAGTTATAACCTGCCGCCATCGCTCCAAACCAGCCTCAGCACGGGTCAGTCGGGTGCTGCCAGCACGAAAATTGCCCCTCTCGATGTGATGCTGAACAACTACGAGCGTGAAATCATCACGGAGGCCATCAAGCGTAACGAGGGGAACATTTCGGCTGCCGGTCGCGACCTGGGCGTGTCTCCCCGCATGATGAACTACCGCATGAACAAGCTGGGCATCAAGTCCAAATAGGGCTGATTCTTGCTTTGTCATGTAGTGGAACAAAAACTTCACAATAAGGGTGCTGCCTAGGTGGCGCCCTTCAATTTTGAATTGTGAAAAACCTGCGGGGGCTTGGGCCTACGGATTCCTGAAAAGTGAATAGCATTTATTATATTGCTAAAAAAGCGAGGAACGGCTTATGTTTAATGTTTTTAGGAATATTGGAATCGGGGTTTGCGCCCTGTCGGCTTTCGCCTTGGCCCAGAATGTGCTGGACAACGGTGATTTGTCTTACGGAGACGGAGGTTGGTACATTTGGAACAATCCCGATGGCCCTGCCAAGTACGAGGGCAAGCTGGGCGAGAAAGGCCTTGGCGTAGATGGCAGCGAAGGCGTGAAGGTCACGGTGACCGAGCTTCCGAACCCCAGTTGGGGCCTGCAGTTGCAGCCGCCCAAGTGGCTTGCCGATTCCACCTACTATACGCTTACCTTCAAGGCCAAGGGCAACATGCCCATTAACGCCATTGTGCAGGGCGGCCCTCCGGACTACCGCCAAAAGGAAAGCGCCTCCTTCTTGCTTACCAACGAATGGAAGACCTATTCCATGGTTTTCCTTGCCGACCAGAAAGGTTACGGCCTGAACAACGTCACCTTCCATGTGGGGCTTGCCAAGGGCTGGATGCAGATGGACGACGTGACCATCGAGAAGGTGGAAGGCCTGGATGACATGAGTTGGTACAACGGTTCTGCCGCCCGTATCGACAGCCTCCGCAAAAAAGACTTTACCCTCAAGGCGGCTCCCGGTGCCCAGGTAAAGGTGGAACTCATGCGTCATGCATTCCCCTTCGGTACGGCACTTGCGTTGAATGCCAGCAAGGACAGTATCGAGACCTGGTACCGTAAGACCGCCAACAAGTATTTCTGGTACGGCGTTCCCGAGAACCAGTTCAAGTGGCCGGAATACGAGCCCAAGAAAGGGAAGATCCGCCGCGACGAATTCAAGCAGTACCTGGACTACGTGGATGCCTACAAGTGGGGCTTCCGCGCCCACACGCTTATCTGGGGACATCAGGGTTACGGCTATGACAAGCACTTTGGCAACCAGGGCAGCTGCAAGGAAATCGCGGGCAAGATCAAGGACCGCATCACCCGCGACGTTTCGGAATACAAGGGCCGCATCAAGGAATACGATGTGTGGAACGAGGCTTTCCACGAGCCCTACATCTTTAACAAGTGTGGCTGGGACCTGCTGGATAGCGCACATGTGTGGGCCCACCGTGCCGACCCCGATGCCAGGCTGTTCATCAACGAATACAACGTGGTTTCTGCCGGCGAAACGGAACGCTTCTACGATTTGGTCAAGGGAATGCTGGACCGGAAAGTCCCCGTGCACGGTATCGGCGTGCAGTGCCACTTTGGCGACCGTCAGCTGAATCCGGCCTTTATCAAGGCCCGCCTGGACAGGCTCGGTTCTCTGGGGCTCCCCATCAAGATTACGGAGCTGGACTTTGGCGACTGGCAGAAGGGCATGTATTTTGGCGAAGAGGAACAGGCCAAGCGCTACGAGATGATTCTGCGCATCGCCTTCAGCCACCCGGCGGTGGAAGGTATTCTGCTGTGGGGCTTCTGGGATGGCCGTCACTGGGTCAAGAACGGCGGTATCGTGGCCATGGATGGTCGCGAAAAGCCTGCCGGCAAGCTGATTTACGACCTGTGGCACAAGGTGTGGACCACCAACGGGACCTTTACGGCTGACGCTGAAGGCAACGTGAAGTTCCGCGGCTACCCCGGTAAGTACAAGGTGACCGTCAACGGCAAGAGTGAAATGGTGGAGTTGAAATAATGTGGAGTGTGGAATGTGTGATGACTAATTACACACTTCACATCTCACATTACACATTTCTCTAACTAACTTTCCTTATATGAAGAATAAGCTTCCCGGAATCATCTTTCTATTGGCCATGCCATGTTCTGTGCTGCTCTTTGTGCAGGTTGAAAAATGGAGCGGCTCTGAAATGGTGGCGCTTCTTTCGGCGGTGCTGTTTTACGTGTTGGTAGCCGTGGTTCTTGGGTTTGTCTTTGGCAGGGGAGGCAAGGATGTCAATAGAAGATAGGTCCACGCTGGTCTTTGCAAGCGGTATCGGCCGCGTTAAGGAAGAAAAGCCCAAGGCGGAACGCCCCCAGGGCGACGGCGTGGTGCGTATCCAGCTCAAGCGGCTGGGTGGCGGCAAGATGGCAAGCGTGGTGACCGGCATCCCCCTGGACGAAGACGCTCTGAAAGACCTTGCCCGCACCCTCAAGCAGAAATGCGGGGTAGGCGGCTCGGTGAAGGATTTCAACATCGAAATCCAGGGCGACAAGCGGAATATTCTAAAGGCCGAACTGGAAAAAAAGGGCTATACAGTAAAGCTCGCTGGAGGATGATATATGAGAAAAATTCTTTGCATATTGTTGCTGTTTAGTGTGGTGGGATTTGCCGCAGAGACTGTTGCGGACAGTGTTGCAGCCCCGGCTGACTCCGCCGCAACGATGTCTGCCCCCCAGGAGACCTGCGGAGAGTTCAAGTCGGAAATTGCCCACAGGGATAGCCTGATGGCTGTTGCGGACAGTTCCTGCTCGGTGGAAAAGGATTCCCTGCGTGCCGCCCTCAACTCGGAGCAGGCCAAGACCAAGAACTGGGAACAGAGTTACGAGACAATGAAAAAGAGTAACGAAACCTGCGCCCGAGCCCTGAGCGTTTCTATCGAGGCCAACGAGAAGAGCAAGGAAAAGGAAAAACAGTCCAAGAGCCAGGCCGCCATGATGACCAGTTCCTCCTTTATGGGCGGGCTTGCCGTCGGCATGCTCCTTTTCTGGCTGATTTTTGACTAGGGGCGTTGACAAGATGAAACGGCTCCTGCTGATAGCGACGGTTCTTGCCTCTACGGTGGCGGCACAGGTTTTCCAGAAGGGGAACGTGCTTTCGCCCGTGGCGACCCTGCAGATGGCCGCTCCCGAAATTTCCGCCTACATGCCCGAAAAAAAGATGCTCTTTGTGGTGGGTGGCGATAAGCTCATCGAAATGGTGAGCTTTGCCGACGAGGCGAATCCCAAGGTAGAGAGCCGCCTGCAGCTGGACGGCCCCGCTACCAGCGTGACGGTGTACGGTGACCTGGTGGCCATTTCCATGACGGCCGAACCCGACCACGGTCTTGGACAAGTGCAACTGTTCCGCTATGCCGAGGGACTGATTCCCGTGGCATCTGCCCAAAGGCTCTGCCATCTGCCCGACATGGTGACCTTTATCCCCGACGGAAGCAAGATTCTCGTGGCCTGCGAAGGTTCGCCCAGCGCGGACTATAACGAAGATCCCGAAGGCGGCGTGGCCATCCTTTCCGTTGAACACGGTGCGGGCCTGAACGACTACAAGCTGACGCCCAAGGTTCTGAATTTTAAGGGGCTGGATTCCCTTGCGCTCCGCAAGAAGGGTGTGCGCAGCCCCGGCCTGCAGGGGTTTGTGCGGTCCCTGGAACCCGAGTACATCACGGTTTCCAAGGATTCCAAGTGGGCCTGGGTGAGCCTGCAAGAAAACAACGCCCTTGCTTATGTAGATATTGCCGCCGAGAAGATTGTGGACGTTTTCCCCTTGGGTTACGTGGACCATTCCAAGCCGGGTTTCGGGCTGGACGTCAAGAAAGACGAAAAGGTCAAAATCAAGAACTATCCTATCCGCGGGCTCAGACAGCCCGACGGCGTGGCCTCTTTTGCCGTAGGCGGCAAGACCCTGGTGCTCACCGCCAACGAGGGCGCCTCCGTGAACGATTACAAGGCCTGGACCGACGAAGGGACGGTCACGGATCTGCTGGCCGACGAACGCCTGGACCGCACCGTCTTTAACGACGACGTGGCCCCGCACCTGAAAAAGTTCACGGTAAGCCTGCTGGAACGTTGCGACCAGCAAGGGCCCGACGAAGTTCCCGGCGGCAAGTGCCCCTACGTTTACGGTTTCGGCACCCGCTCCGTCAGTCTGTTCGACGGCGAGACCGGCCGGCTCCTGTGGGATAGCGGCGAAGAAATGGAACGGGCCTTCGGGAAACTCGCTCCCGACTATTTCAATTGGAATTCCAAGAAGGACAAGGTCAAGATGGATAGCCGTAGCCCCAAGAAGGGCTGTGAACCCGAGAACGTGACGGTGGGCGAGGTGAACGGCAAGCGTTATGCCTTCGTGGGGTTGGAACGCTCCAGCGGCGTGGCCGTCTTCGACCTGACCGCTGTCGATGCGGGTGTGCGTACCACCCCGAAACTGGTGGACCTTTACTTTGACCCCAAGGATCGCGGCCCCGAAGGCCTGCTGTTCATCCCGGCAGACAAGAGCCCCGTCTATGGCCAGGCTTTGCTTGTTGTTGGTTATGAATACAGCAAGACCCTGACGATTTACAAGGTGAAATAAAAAATCTATATTAAGTTGTATATAAAATCCTCAGGGTAAAGGGGGAGATATGCAAAAAATATGGAAATGTAGTTTTTTGGCGACTGTGACATTGTTTCTTGCCGCGTGTAGTAGTAGCGGCGGCGGTGGTGTGGTTGCTGTTTCTTCCTATGCGGATTTGGAAGAGTGCACTAGTGCTACAGAAGGTAGCGTACGGTTGGTTTCTGATGAGAATCTGCAATACCGTTGTACTGACGGGGATTGGGAAGAGTATGTCCCTGTTGCGCAAAGCCCGGCACAGGGGGGCTATAGTGGAGCGCCATCGTGGGGCGGGAAAGGCCAACTGCGGGATTCCCGAGACGGTCAGACCTACAGGACGGTGACCATCGGAAATCAGACCTGGATGGCACAGAACCTGAACTACGAAACGGAGGACAGCTATTGCTATGATGATAAACCGGCCAATTGTGCTACATACGGTCGTCTGTACATCTGGGACGCTGCGTTGGATGCTTGCCCTAGCGGTTGGCGCTTGCCGAGCATGGAAGAATTTGAAGTGCTACTTGTGGCTGTGGGCGGCATACAGGATGCTGAAGATAATTGGCATTGGAACGATGCTGGCAAGAAGTTGAAGTCCGTTAAGGGATGGTACGATAAAGATGGAAAAAGTGGCAACGGCTCCGATGTTTTCGGTTTTTCCGCATTGTCTACCGGCGCTATGGACCATCATGAGGAACATATGTTCCACCTCAAAGGTTATAGGACTTTTTTTTGGAGCTCTACTGAAAATAAAGCTACCGTGTACACGCTGAACCTGTACAGAGACGATGCCGCTGACCTGGTTGACAATAGCTTTGGGTACGATGGCTACTCTGTCCGCTGCATCAAGGACTAGCGTTTAATCGCCGACCGTTTCGGGCCAGGGGTGCTTGGGGTAGCGGCCCCGCAGTTCCTTGCGCACCTCGGCGTAGGTGTTCTGCCAGAATCCCGTCAGGTCCCAAGTTTTCTGTATGGTGCGGAAGTTTGGTGCTAGAATGTCGTAGCGGACTTTCAGTTTTCCGTCGGCAATCTTGTGCTCGCCCCGCATTTGCATAAAGTCTTCGATCCGGGCCGAAATTTCTACCAGCACGCCCTCGGCGCTTTGCACGGACTTGCCCCCTGAAAGTTCGTCGTCGGCTACGGCCTGGTAGCTGTAGCGGGCCCGCTTACCGTTGGGCAGTACAAAGTGGTCGGGGAAGGTTTTGCCCAGCCACGCCAGCATGGACTTTCCAAAGTAATCCTCTACGATGTTCCTGAATCGGTCTTCGTTGATGTCCCGCAGCAAGAATTTTCCGTCGGTGAACTCGTCGAAAATCAGCTCCATGTCTTCGTCGTTGAATTCGGGCAGGCCGTATTCGGGATAGAGCTTTGCGGCCAGGCGCATCTTGACGAGCAGCGTCTGCATGGCCTCCGTGAGGTAGCGGCCGCTCCAGTTTTCTTTCTCGATTTTTTCTTTCCAGGCGGCCACGGTGAGCTTTTTCAGTTCGGCGAGAACCTTGGGCGAGGCCTCTTGCGTGAGGATTTCTTTCCGTGAAAGTTCCGTGGTAGACCCGTCGGCATTTTCGGCTTCGCTGATCTCTACGCCAATAAACCTTTCTTGCCCGCTGCGCCACAGAAGTTCGTATCGTGTCTTTGTATCGTTGCTCTCCAGCAGTTCCTTGTCGATGGCGGCGTACAGGTTTACCTTGAGTTCGGACTTGCTTCCGCCTCCGGCCCGCAGCATGAAAAGGGCCAAAATGGCGTAGGGCGGTTCGGCCACCTGCAGGCGGATGATGTTCTGGTTGGGCAACTTGTAGGCGTTGCCGCTGGGGGTGGCGAGCCTGTCGGGGAATGCCTTGAGGAGTCTTTGGGCGACAAATTTTTTGATATGGGTGGGGGAGGTTTCCCCCTCGCTTCTGCCGTTCGCGGCATCCGCTACCCCCTCCAGCGGGGCCTCAGTCGCCGGCCCCACAACGCCCCGCTCCTTAGGCGCTGTCATCCCCGCGCAGGCGGGGATCTCCTTTCCTAAACTCTCCCGATACTCCCGCAACTGCCGGAGCGTAAAGCTCACTTCCCGCGGAACGTTTACCGCCTTGGACAGCGTGTCGGCGGCAAGGGTCATCACGTCGTAGGCCACCTTGGATTTTTGCAAGAATTCCGTGCCGGAGTGAATCCAGGCGAGGGCGGCCAGCAACAAGTCCGGAAGTTCCGCCTTGCTCTGGGCCGAAGCCAGCAGCAGCGCGAGGGGAATGCTTGAAACCGGCGTGCGGATGGCCCTGAGCCCCAGTTCCGTAATGGCTCCGTCCTGGAGCATGCCGAAATTAAGGAGCATCGCCGTCGCCGTCTTTTCCCGTGCCTCCGGAATCGGCGTGGGGAGTGTTATCCCTGTTGTCATCCCCGCGCAGGCGGGGATCTCCTTTTCTAACGCTGTTTTTTGCAGAATCAGTTCCGACGGTTCAATCTGCAGCACCTCGGGCACGATTCCCCTGGGCATCCGCTTTTCGGATTCTTCGCTCCAGAGCCGTATGGCACATCCGTTTTGCGTACGGCCGCTACGGCCGCTTCTCTGGATGGCGTTCTGCATGGAGATGGGGAGTGTGCGGAGCACGTTCACCTTCTCGCTGTCGTCGTAGAGGCTCACCCGTTCGATACCGCTGTCCACCACGCCCGTGACGTTGGGCACCGTGATGGAGGTTTCGGCGATGTTGGTGGTGAAGATGACCCGGGGCCGTTCAGTGACTTCGAAAATACGGTCCTGGGTTTCACGGTCTTGCCCGCCGTACAGTTCCAGGAATTCTGCGCAGTTGTTGCCCAGCGCTTCGGCGGCGGCGCTGTGGCAGCGGGCGATTTCGGCCTTGCCCGGGAGGAACACCAGGGTGGTCTGCCAGATGCCATTGCGGTAGAGCGTCTTGAGCGCCCGCACCACTTCGGCGTCAAGGCCAACTCCCGAAACCAGGGAGGTTCCTGTGGCGGGCGTCTGGTTGATAATCTGCACGGGGTACAGCGGGTGGCCGAGGCTCAGGCACTTGACGCCGAGAACCGCTTCCAGTTCGTCGCGGTTCAGCGCCGCCGACATCACTGCAATTCTCGGACCTCGAGCCTCGCCCCTCGAACCTGTAAAATACCCGAACAGCAGGTCCATATCGGCCTTGCGCTCGTGGTATTCGTCAAACACTACCCAGTCGGCGTCCAGCTTGCCGTGCAGAAGTTCCTGCAGAAAGTTTCCGTAGGTCTGGAACAGAATCCGCGTGTCTGCGCTCTTGCAGCTTTCTTGCCGGAACTGGTAACCGACGGTCTTGCCGCAGGGCTCCCCGTGGAGCTTTGCCGAAAACTGGGCGAGGGCGAGGGCCGCAATCCGGCGGGGCTGCAACACCACAACGCGGCCTTTGCAGTGCTTGCTCAAGAAGTAGGGGATGAACAGGGACTTGCCCGAACCCGTAGGAGCTTCAATCAGCAAGTTGCGGGACTCTTCGAGAGCCGCGGTGAGTTTGCTTTCTTCTTCGGCGAGGGCGAGGTCAGTGTATTTCATCACGGGGTTTTAGGGGTGCCCCCTAGGTGAAGGGGTAGCGGATGATTCGACTAGACCCATTCGACTTCGGCGCACGGCGCCTTCGCTCAGGGTGACACAGTCGAATCAGAAGCGAGGGGGAGACTTCCCCCTTACCTCGGGTATTTTAACTTTTCGCCGGTGGCGTGGTCTATGTAGGGCGGCTTGCCTTCGCGGAACTTCTGGTTGATGACCAGGTTTTCGATACGGCGGCGGAGCCCCTGTTCGGTCTTGCAGAAGAAATAGACCACCTTGTTGGTGCCGGGAACCAGGAACATGGCCAGCTTGTACTTTTGGCGCACGGCGCGGCGGAAGAACATCATGTCTTCTTTCTTGGGAATCACCAGGTTGCTGCCTTCCTTGGTTTCGCAAATCATGTCGGCATCGGCCAGCAGCGCCTTGGACTTTTGCTTGAGGGCGGCGAAGTTGGGTTCGGTGTTCTTGCGGATGGTTTCCAGGCTGAACGCTCCGCCACCTTCCTTGAGGGCCTTGCGGAGTCCGCGAAAAGCGAACACGGCAAGAACGATGACCACCAGGGCGACAATATAGGGCCAGTAGTTGGCAAGAAAATCTAACATAGAAACCTCGTAATTCGGCGGCTTTGACGGCCACAATTATAGTAATTTATTGGTGTTTCGATAAACTAGCCCAATTCCCTTGCCAGTTCAATCAACGTCTGTACGCCGAATCCTGTTGCGCCGTATTCGGTATATTTCCATTTCTTGGTCACAAAGGCGGTGCCCGCGATATCCCAGTGGGCCCAGGCGGTGTTCTCGGGGACGAATTCTTGCAAGAAGAGGGCGGCAGATATGGCACCTGCGTCGCTTCCGGTGTTCTTCAGGTCGGCGAATTTGTCCTTGAGGGCGTCGGCGTATTCCTCTTCGAGAGGCATGCTCCAGAACTTTTCGCAGCAGGCCTCGCCGCAGTTGATGACCTTCAGGGCAAGGTCGTCGTCGTTGCTGAAAAATCCCGTTACCGCATAGCCCAGGGCTCGAACCATGGCACCGGTGAGGGTGGCAAGGTCCACGATGTGGGTGGCCCCAATCAGGCCCGCTTCGGCAAGTCCGTCGGAGAGGACCAGGCGGCCTTCGGCGTCGGTGTTGTCCACCATGACGGTCTTTCCGTTTTTTGCCTTGAAAATGTCGCCGGGCAGCACCGACTTGTTGCCGATGGCGTTTTCGGCCAGGCAGCACACGGCACTCACCTTGACGGGGAGTTTCAGGGTGGCAATAGCCTGGATGGCGGCCAGTGCTGTGGCCGCACCACTCATGTCGCTGATCATCTCGGGCATGGACTTGGCGGGCTTGAGGCAGAGTCCGCCGGTGTCGAAGGTAAGGCCCTTGCCGACGATGACCAGGTGGTCGCGGGAGGTGCGGTTTGCAGACTTGGTGCCGGTGAATCTGCCGCTGGGTTTGCCGTTCGCAAATTTCGTGCCGTCGTAGCTGAGGGTAATCATGTGGGGCTCGTGGGAACTGCCTTTGCCCACAGTCACATGACCCATAAAGCCTTCTTTTTCCAGCTGCTTCATGTTCCGCACCTTGATGGAAAGCCCCGGTGTGTACTTGGCGATAGTCTTTGCGTCTTCGACGAAGGCGGCTGGGTAGAGGTCAGAGGCGCTGGTGTTGATCAGGTTTCGTGCCAGGGTGATGGCCTTCTGCTCCACGGCTACTTCTTCGGCAATCTTTTTGAAAGCGGCGGCACGGTCGCCGGCCACGATCTCGAAGGTCACCTGGAAATTTTCTTTCTGCTTGCTCTTGTAGGCGTCGAACTTGTAGTCGGCGTAGTGAAGTCCGTGGAGTATGGCCTTGAACTGTTCGTCGGCGGCGTCGGCCAAGAACAGGCTTACGCAGGGCACCTGTTTTTTCATGGCCCTTTGGGCCAGGCGGTAGGCGGCCATGCGCAAGTGGTCCAGCGCCGAAATGCCCCGTTCCTTGGCGGCATCGACGAAGAAGGTGTTGCATCCGTCGATTTCAAGGAATTCCAGGTCTTCGAAGGGCCCATCCTTGATGCCCTTCAGCACGGATTCCACCTGGGATTCGCCCTTGGCGGAAAGCACTTTTGAAAATTGGATGGACTCTTTGACAAAGAAAAGGGCGTAGGCCTTGTTGTCGTTAACCTTGGCGGTTTCAGCAGCTATAATGTTCAATTTCATGGCCCAAATGTAGAAAATTGCTATAATTAGAGTGTATAAATGGAGGATTCTATGAATCTCAAAGTGTCTGGAATTATTTCTGTTTTGACCCTTGCCGCCGCTGTTTTTGCGGCTCCGCAGGCCCAACCCGCCGCTAATGCCGCTTCTGCTGCCGCTAATGCTGCTCCGGCCCAAGAGGCTGCGGCCCCTGCAGCTACTGAAACCGCCGCAGCCCCTGCTGCTCCCGAAACGACTGCACCTGCGACAGCTGCAGAAGCTGTTCCTGAACAAGCGGCTGCTCCCGCGACTGAACAGGCCGCTGCTCCTGAACAAACGGCCGCCCCTGCCAAAGCACCCGCTGCCGAAGCTGCTCCGACTGAAGAGGCAGCCGCTCCCATGGCTGTTCGTGGCGGAGAAGTCCCAGCAGCATCTAGCGCATCTGCTCCCGAACAAGAAGCAGCCCCGGCCGCTGCAGCCCCTGCTCCGACCCAGACGGTGGTTTACCGCACGGTCTATTCTCCTGAACCGGTGGAACTCAGCGGTACCAAGGTCCACACCGTCTATGTGAGCCCCACAGACGCTCAGGTTTCCACAAGCTTTGACGACCTTCGTGGCCTCATCCCCATGAAATGGAGCTTGGGTGTCCAGGGCTTTATCGGCTCGTACCACATGTATTCTTCTTACAGCGACGATTACTACTTGCATGACTACGACGGACTCACCTGGCGTGCAGGTCTCACAGGCATTATTCCCGTGACCGACTACACCATCGGTGTGAAGGTGGCGGCCCTTTTCGAACAGAGCGAGGCCAAGGCCAGCGGACACACCGCCAGGTATTCCCTGAAGGGCAAGTTCAAGCAGCGCAAGATCGATGTACCGGTGCTGTTCGCCTTCAAGGCCCCCCGTTCTTCCCTGATGTTTGAAATCGGTACACAGGCATCTATGGCAATTAAGGACGAATTCCGTGCCACTGTCGATGGAAAGACCAGCCGGCTGGACATGATTGACAAGGATTTCCGCAATACTATCGACTGGGATATCGTCTGCGGTTTCTCCATCATGGCGAACCAATACCTGGGATTCGATTTCCGCTTCAACATCGGTATTTCCAACCTCTACGATACCGACAACAGCGAATCGATGAAACTCTTCGAAGTGGATGACCTTTCTTCTACTTCGTTCCTGCTGGGCGCCTCCTTCTACCTCTTCTAGCCTAGATGCTCCTTCCTGTAGTTGCTGTTCTCGTAGGTCTTTCGTTCCTGGTCTGGAGCGCAGACAAATTTGTTGACGGTGCCGTGGGCGTTGCCAAGTTTATGGGCATGTCCACCCTCCTTATTGGCATGGTGGTGGTTGGCTTTGGAACATCTGCCCCGGAAATGGTGGTGTCGGCCCTTTCTGCGGCACAGCACAACCCGGAACTTGCCCTGGGCAACGCCTATGGGAGCAACATCGCGAACATAGCCTTGATTTTGGGCTTTACAGCGGTGATTCGTCCGGTGGCTGTTAAGAAAATCGCCCTCAAGCGTGATTTGCCCATTTTGCTTGTGGTAACGGTTTTCTCCATTTTCTTGGTATCTAATTTGTCTGTGTCCAGGATGGACGGCATTATCATGCTTGCCGTTTTTGCCCTGGCCATGGGAATAAACATCTTTAGCGAAATTCGCGAGAAACGTGCTCAGGCGAATGCCGATGTTGAGGAGTTCAGCGACGCACCAGTCTCTCTGTGGAAATCCCTTTTCTGGCTTCTGTTCGGCCTTGCCCTGTTGGTGGCAAGTTCCCGCCTGCTGGTGTGGGGAGCCGTCGAAATCGCCCGCACCTTGGGCGTAAGCGACCTGTTGATAGGCCTTACCATCGTTGCCGTGGGGACGTCACTTCCTGAACTGGCAAGTTCCATTGCTGCAGCCCGCAAGGGCGAATCCGATCTCGCCTTAGGAAACATCGTAGGATCCAACCTGTTCAACACCTTGATGGTGGTGGGTATTGCAGCCGTCATCGACCCCATGGATGCCGTGTCGCCCGGGATTTTGTATCGAGACATGCCCCTGATGACGCTCCTTACGGTTCTGCTGCTCCTGTTTGGGCTTCCTGTCCGCAAGGTGAACGGCGTCCGTACCGGGCGCATCAACCGCATTGAAGGTGCTGTCTTCTTGGCGTTCTACGCTTCGTACTTGGTATACCTGATTCTGGAAGCTACGGGAAGTCTTTAGGCAAGTCCGCCGGAAAACTTGGAGGGGAGACTATGGGAAAAATTCTTCTCAAGTCCGTATTGATGCAAAATGCAGGCGAATCACCTGCCCGCAAGGATGTTCTCATTGACGGGAATGTTTTCTCCAAGATTGTGGATGTATCTACGCCCGAAATGTCGAATGGCGCAGAAATCATCGACTGCAAGAACTTAGCCCTGGTGCCCGCCTTTTACAATGGCCACACCCATGCGGCCATGAGCCTTTTGCGGGGTTACGCCGACGACATGGAACTTTCCAAGTGGCTGAACGAATACATTTGGCCCTTCGAGGCAAAGCTTACGGACAGGGACATTGAAATCGGGAGCCGCCTTGCAGTGTTGGAGATGATCAAGTCCGGCACGGTGTTTTTTTCGGACATGTACTGGCACCGAGAACAGACCATGAAGGTGGTGGAGGAGATGGGAATCCGGGCAAGCATCGGTGTCACCATCTCTGATGTGCTGGTTTCTCCGGAAGGACTCAAGGCGAATTTTGATTTTTTGGCAAGACATACCGGCGAATCGGAACGGGTAAAGCTTGCCGTAATGCCCCATTCCATCTACATCGTAAGCGAACAATACCTGCGACGCAGCATGGAAATGGCCGAAAAAGAGAATTACCCGCTGCACATTCATTTGTCCGAAACGGAGAAGGAAATCCGGGATTGCTTGGAACAGCATGGCTGTACTCCCGTAGAATACTTGCAACGGCTCGGATGCTTGAACAGTCGCGTGCAGGCGGCCCATTGCGTCCATTTTTCCGAAAAGGATATGGAAATCTTTGCCCAGTCCGGAGCATCGGCTATTTTGAACCCTAATTCGAACCTGAAACTTTCTAGCGGCATTCCTTCCATTGTCAAGATGATGGATCGGCGGATTCCCCTAGGTCTTGGAACCGATGGGGATTCTTCCAACAATAACCTGGACATGCACGAAGAGATGAAACTTGCCGCTCTCCTGGCGAAAGTCCAGGGCGGGGCAGAAACGCTCCCTGCTTCGGAAGCCCTGAAGATGGTAAGTGTCAACGTGGCCCGGGTAAACGGCATTGACGCAGGCGTTATCGCCGAAGGCAAGCTCGCCGACGGAATATTGGTACGGCTCGACAACGAGCGGATGGTGCCCTGTTTTGACCTGATTAGCAACTGGGTCTATTCAGCGGACTCCAGATGTATTGATTCCGTGCTATGCAACGGCAAGTTCGTAATGCGTGGCGGCCACGTAGATGGCGAAGAGGACATTGTCCGTGAAGCAGGGGAGTGCGCCCTGCGCCTTGCCGGGCGGTAGAGCCCTTTATTCTGCACTTGCTGCTCTATCTGAAACCTTTTCGGCTGAGTTGTTTGCTGTATCTGTTATCTTGTCAGAAACTTTTTCAGCTGTATTTTTTGCAGCATCCGTGGTGTTTTCCACAGCCTTGATAGCAGCATCTTTGGCTGCCTTTTTCGCGTTCTCGACAGCCTTTTCTGCTTCTTTTTCGGCTGCTTCCTTGGCGGCATCTACGGCGGAGTCCGCCATTTCGGTGGCTTTCTTTTCGGCCATGTCGATGATATCTACCTCTTCAGAGGAGATTCCCATAGTCTCTAGGCTCCACCTATAGGCGCTGTACGAAAGTGCATTGTTGCGGGCGTCCCTGAGTCCGCCCGAGGCGGGAATCAGGTGGATGATGGTCAGGAACAGGAAACAGAGTATTAGGGCTTTTACAACGCCGAGCCCTGCACCGAGAAGTCTGTTCACGCCGCTGATGGCGGAATCCTTGACGATGTTGTGCAGAAAATGCCCGATGAACGAGAAAAGCAAGAAGGGAACCAGGAATCCGACGCAGACGCAGATGATTTTTACGGTCAGTCCGTCAATTTCCAAGTTTGTGGCGATAAAATTCCCGATGACATCCGTGGCAAAATAGGCTCCCAGCAGGCCTGCTACCCAGGCAACCAGTTTAAAGATGCTCTTCAGAAGACCATGCCACAGCCCAAGCAGGGCGAATATCGCGATGATGACACAGCAGACAATATCAATCCAGACCATTTATAAATCTCGACTTATAGGAAATGAACAAGTATCCAGAGGGTTGCCACTACGATTGCCCCCAGGATGGCACCTGCAATAAAGAATTTCTTAGACCTGTCGGGGACGATTTGCGGCTCTACCAGGGATTCCTTGCCGTTGAGGGTGGCAAGGACCCATTCGGCCAGGTACGGCTCCATGTGTCTGGGGTAGCCCTTCATGATTTTGGACAAGTCGTCTGCGGCGTCTGCGGCAGAGAGGTAGCGCTTTGAGGGGTTCTTGGCCAAAAGCTTGAGGATGACTTTTATCAGAGCCTTGGGAGTCCCCTTGGGGAAAGCTTCCGCCTTGATGCGGAGCTTCTGGATGCGCTTGAAGGTCTTGGAGAGGTTCTCTCCGCGGAAAACGTTTTCGCCCAGGAGCATTTCGGCTCCGATGATACCCATGCTGAACAGGTCCGAAAGGGGAGTGGCGTCTTCGTTCAGGGTCTGCTCCGGACTCATGTAGGCACCGGTCCCGATCTGGGAACCTGCAACTGTGAGCGTCAGGTCGTCTTCGTTCTCTTTTTCGGCGTGGGCGACGCCAAAGTCCAGCAGACGGATACGACCGTCCTTGTCGATCATCAGGTTTGCAGGCTTCAGGTCCCTGTGGACAATGCCGTAGCGGTGCACCTCGCTTAGTGCGGTAAGAATCTCGTACAAGATGGAAAGCACCACCCAGAGAGGGGGTTGCTTGCAGCAGTCCAAAAGTTCCCGGAGGCTCTTGCCCTCTACGAATTCCATGGACAGCGAAAGCTGGCCGTCGCTCTCCTTCCAGAGGGCGTAAGGCTGGATGATGGCCGGGTGGTTCAGGTGGGCGAGGATTTTTGCTTCCCGTTCGAAACGCAAAATGAAATCGTCCTGGTTCAACAGGACCTGGCGCATCTGCTTGACCACCACCATGCGGTCGAGAGACGGGTCGTGGCAGAGCCACACGTTTCCCATGGCGCCGTGGCCCAGCATTTGTGTGGGCGTGTAGCCACCGATTTTCTTGGGGAGTTTAGTCTTCGCTTCGGCCATGGTCCTAAAGATAATATAAGTTCATGAGAATATGTGAAATAAGTAACGAGTTATCAGTCTTCAGTTCTCAGTCTTCAGTACAAAATTTGGCGCCAAAGGCGCGACTATAAGAACTCACAACTCAAAACTCACCACTCACCACTTACTTCTTGTCGCTCAGGTAAATGCTTTGGTGCTTGGTTTTGGGGCTTGGGTTCGGGTAGTCCAGAATGTAGTGTAGCCCGCGGGATTCGTGCCTGCGGAGCGCCGCGATGAGGATCATTTTGGATACCTGAAGGGCGTTCTGGAATTCCAAGAAATGGATGTTCTCCGTTTCCTTGTTCTTGATGGCGGCTTGCAGGTCGGCTTCCAGTTCTTCGATGACTTTCAGCCCCTGGTTCAGGCCCGCTACCGTGCGGACGATTCCGCAGTGGGTCCACATCATGTCTTGCAGAATCTTGCGGCGCTTTTTCCAGTAGGGAGCCTTCGCGAAACTGATGAACTGTTTTTTGCCCTTGGGCGGAACAGTCAGCTTGCTTTTCAGAAGACCGCTCTTCTGGATGTCATCGACGGCCCGGAGCGCAAAGACCACGCTTTCCAGCAGGGAGTTGGAGGCGAGTCGGTTTGCCCCGTGGACGCCCGTGGCGGCGACTTCGCCGCAGGCGTACAGGCCCTTGATTTCGGTACGGGACCAGGTGTCCACCAGTACGCCTCCGCACATGTAATGTGCCGCGGGCACCACGGGAATCCATTCCTTGGTGATGTCGATGCCTGCTTCCAGGCACTTGGCGTAGATGTTCGGGAAATGGCTCTTGATGTCCTTGGGCGTGCGACCGCTCAGGTCGATGTACATGTGGGGCTTGCCCAGGCGCTGCATCTCGCTGTGGATGGCGCGGGCCACAATGTCGCGGGGCGCGAGAGAATGGAGCGGGTGCACCTGGTTCATGAACTCTTCGCCCTTGTCGTTTTTCAGGATTCCGCCGAACCCGCGGACCGCTTCCGAAATCAAGAAGGGTTTCTTGAGTTTCGGCGCATAAAGGCTTGTGGGGTGGAACTGCATGAACTCGATGTCTTGCAGGGCGGCTCCTGCACGGGCGGCAATGGCCATGCCGTCACCGCAGCTGTCCGGCGGGCAGACGGTGTACTGCCAGATGCGGCCTGCGCCGCCTGTAGAAAGGATGGTGGCCTTGGCGTAGATTTTTTCAATTTCGCCGGTCTTCTGGTGGATGATTTCGGCACCGATACACTGTTTGGCCTTGCCCGTGCCTTTGCAAATCAAGTCCTTGATGTAGCAGTTTTCCAGGTAGTCGATGTTCTTCTGCTTGTGAAGCTCGGCCAAGAGGGCTCGCATAATCTCCTTGCCGGTAAGGTCCGCGGCATGCAATATGCGGTGGTGGCTGTGGCCACCTTCCAGGTGCAGGTCGAACTGGGTCTTGTCCGTGGGGTTCGGGGTAAAGAGCACGCCCCATTTCACCAGCTGCTTGATGGTGGCAGGCCCGCTCTTGGTGAGGATGTTCACGGGTTCTTTTTTGCAGAGACCGGCGCCCGCTTCCAGGGTGTCCGCGATATGGAATTCGAACTTGTCCGTCTTTTCGGTGACGGTGGCGATGCCCCCCTGGGCGTAGTTGGAGGAACCATCGGGCTTTGCTCCCTTGGTGAGGATAACTACGGAAAGGCCCTTTTCGGCGGCATGCAGGGCGGCGGAAAGGCCGGAAATTCCTGCTCCAAGCACTAGAATGTCGTACATCTGAACTCCATGACGAAACGCCCCTGATTTTTGGGGGATAGACAATAGATAGCAATTTTGGGGCTATACGGCTATATTTGTACATTTTTTAACAGAAACCCGTGTTTTTTTGCTAAATTTTCGCCCGTCAAAATTATTTATGGAGTCATCTCTATGTTAACGTGGATTAATGAAAAGGCCAAGTGGGTCATTGTCATTTTTGCTGCCGGTATTGTCGTGGGCCTTCTGGCCATGGACCGCGTGCCCAACACGAACCAGAGCTACCCGGTGGCTATCGTGAATGACCACAAGGTCTCCTATGGTGAATTCGACACCCGCATCAAGAGGATCGTGCAGAACCAGTACCAGGGCCAGCATCTCGAAGACGAACAGTATGCCCAGCTCCGTTCCGAAGTGTTCCGTTCCTTTGTGCGCCAGGTTATGATGGAAGGCATCTACGAAGACGCCGAGCTGCGTGCTTCTGTGGCCGAACTCAAGAGCGAATTCAAGAACAATCCCGATGCCATCCGCGCTCGTCTGGTGCAAGAGGCCCAGAGCCGTCTGTACGCTATCCAGCAGCAGGCCACTTCCCAAGAAGACCTGATGCAGCGCTCCCAGGCCTACATCGCCTCTCTTCCCAAGTTCCTGGTGGACACAAACTTCAACAAGGCCGAATTCGACGCCTGGCTCGAGACTCCCCAGGCTTTCCAGTGGGGCGTGATGCTCCAGTTCGAAGAAGACCTGAAGAACGCCACCATTCCTTCCCGTCAACTGCAGGTGCTGGTCGGGGCTTCGGTGCACCCCACCTCTCTTGAATCCAAGTGGAACGTGGACCGCCGCATGACGGATTACGACATGGACGTGGCCTATGTTTCTTCCAATGATTTTGCCGTAGAAGAAGCCACTATCGACAGCGCTATGGTCAAGGGCTATTTCAACGCCCATGTAGACAGCTTCTTTGTAGAAAAGGACGAGGTCCTCTTTGATTACGTGAAGCTCCCGGTGGCCGCTACCGACGCCGATGACGAACGTATCCGCGAATACGCCATGACGCTTTACTACCAGCTTTCCGATACCTCTTCTACCGCCAACTTCGAAGACATGGCCCGCATTTCTTCCGAAGATCCGGGCAGCGCCGAAAACGGCGGCATGCTCTCTCAAGAAGCCGGTCACGGTGCCTTTGTCGAAGAATTCGAAAAGGCCGCCCTGGCCCTGGATTCCGGTGCTATTTCTGAACCGGTCAAGACCCGCTTCGGCTACCACATCATCAAGAGCTACGGCAAGACTACTGACTCTACCGGTGCAGTTTCTGCCAAGGTGGGCCATATCCTCCTGGTGGTGAACGCCTCTTCTGAAACTGTAGATAGCCTCGAAAACGTTCTTTCCGGAATCAAGACCGACATGGCTGCCGGCAAGTCCTTTGCCGATGCCGCCAAGGATCGTAACCTTACGGTGGAACGCTCCGAATGGGTTGGCCCCGGCGACAACATTGCCGCCCTCGGCTACCTGAAGGGACTGACTTCCTTTGCCTGGCCCAACGAAAATCTTTCTGAAGACGTGGGCGATGTCTCTCCGGTTCTCAAGAACAACCAGTGGGTTGTGGTGGCCACCAAGGCCAAGGAACTCAAGGCCGGCGAACGTGACGTGAGCGTTTACTATGACGCAATCAAGAAGAACCTGCTCAAGAAGAAGAGTGCTTCCGCTGCAGCCGCTTACCTGACCTCCATGGCCGACAAGGTGAAGGCTTGGGCTCCTGCTGATTCTGCCGCCGACTCTACGGCTGTAAGTGCTCCTGCCGAAATCGAGAAGGTAAAGATTGAATCCAAGAGCGCTTCTGTGGAAGGATTTATTCCGGGCTTCGGCTATGCCAACCCGAATGTGGCCAAGGTGCTCAAGAACCAGAAAGAAGGCGAATGGGGCCCTGTGGTGGAAACCGACAACGGTGCCGTGATGATCAAGGTCAAGTCCAAGAAGGCTGTGGACCAGGCCGCTCTCGAAACCGCCATCAAGGACGACAAGGACAACGCCGCTCGCTTCACTTCTATGACGGCTTTCAGCCAGTACGTGGGTGACCTGGAAAAGGCTACGCCTGTGGTGAACAACCTGGACCTGTTCTACAAGGACTAGTTGCACAGCGTTGTTAAGCCCGAACAACTTTTGCCACCTGCAGATGCGGGTGGCTTTTTCTTTGTGCCGCTTTTTTTCGGAAAAAAGAAAACCGACACACCTTTGTGATGCGTCGGCTTTTTTTATACCCCCAAGCGGACTCGAACCGCTGTTGCGGGAATGAGAATCCCGAGTCCTGGGCCACTAGACGATGGGGGCGAGCGAACCAAATATATAAAAATCCGCCCAGATTTAAAGGCTCCGGGCGGAATCTTTTTGAGTTTTTTTGAAAAGGCCTGCTAGACCATGGCGGCGCTGAAATCCGCCTTGGTGCAGAGGGTCTCTTTGCCCTCGGCATCGACGGTGTAGAGCTCGCCACTGTACTTGAAGATGCCGTGGCGGGCCATGACCAGCTTCGCCTTCAAAACGATTTCGGCAGGGGGGATTACCGGTGCGCGGAAACGGCAGTTTTCTACGCCCATAAAGGCGGGACGCTTGCCTGTAGTTTCCGCTTCGCGGCCGATCATGGTCAAAAGCGTTGCCGCCTGGGCCATAGATTCAATCTGGATTACGCCGGGGAGCACGGGGTTTCCGGGGAAATGCCCCTTCAGGAATCCTTCTTCGCCGGTCAGGTGCCACTTGCCTACGATTTCCATGTTCTCGGCGTCGAGGCTGAGGATTTCGTCAACGAAGGCAAAGGGCGCCTTCTGCGGCAAGATATTGTGGACTGTGTCGGCCTCGTAGAGGATTCCGTCTTTGTTTGATTTGGGTAATGATTCGAGTAGGGACATGTTTTCTCCGTAATATGCGGGCGAATGGTTAAAGTTTCAATGTGCTAAGGCGGGTGTGTTCCACCTGGTCGAACTCATCCTGAATTTCCTTGCTGGGGGCCTTGGTCAAGAGGCTCACCACCACGATGGTCACAAAGCTCAAGACGAAGCCGGGCACCAGTTCGTAAATCTGGAAGATTTCGGCAGGGAAACTGGAGAGGTAGAACTTCCACACGAAGGTGGTGATGCCGCCCACCAGCATGCCGGCGATGGCTGCGGGGAGGGTGGTACGCTTCCAGAAGAGGGCGAGGAGCATAATCGGGCCGAAGGTGGCGCCAAATCCACCCCAGGCGAAGCTCACCAGGCTCATGACCACATCCAAGAAACTCTTGCCGTGCTTCACTCCGTCGGCGCTGGGGGCGCCCTGCATGGCCACGATGACGGCGATAACGGTGATAAGCACCACCACGCCGCGGCTGACCCACATGACTTCTTTGTTAGATGCGTTCTTGCGGAACAGGTGCTTGTAAAGGTCGTTACTGAAGGCAGAAGCGGAAACAAGCAGCTGGGAATCAGCGGTACTCATGATGGCGGCAAGGATGGCGGCCATCAAGATGGCGGCAATGGCCGGGTGGCAGAGAACCTGGCAGAGGATCATGAAAATGCGTTCCGGGTCGTCCACCTTGATGCCGTGGGCTTCCACGTAGTAGCGGCCAAGTATTGCGATCATGATGGCGGCACCGAGGCAGATGGTGACCCAGGTCATGGCGACACGGCGCGAGAACTTGATGTCTTCGGCGTTCTTGATGCTCATGAAGCGCACCAGAATGTGCGGCATGCCGAAGTAGCCGAGGCCCCAGGCGAGGCTAGAAATCAACGCGATAAGCCCGATGGACTTGCCGGTGGTGGCGTTGGTGAATAGGCTCATCAGGTAGGGGTTCTGGGCATTGACGGCGTCCATGGTAGAGGCAAATCCGCCAGAGCCGCTCATGATAATCAGGGGGATGGCGACCACGGCCACAAGCATCATCATGGCCTGGATAAAGTCGGTCCAGCACACGGCAAAGAAGCCGCCCATGAAGGTGTAGCTCACCACCACTACGGCTCCAAGAATCAGGCCCGTGGTGTAGTTCATGCCGAAGATAGTGCCGAACAGTTTTGCGCTAGCCACAAAGCCCGATACCGTATAGAACAGGAAGAAGGCGAGAATGAATATGGAGGCAATCACGCGGATGATGCCCTTGTTGTCGCGGAAACGGTTGGAGAAAAAGTCGGGAAGGGTGATGGAGTCGCCGCAGAAGTGGCTGTACTTGCGGAGGCGTTTGCCTACGATTTTCCAGTTGAAATAGGTGCCGATGACAAGGCCGATACCGATCCAGGCTTCGGAGAACCCGCTCACGAACACGGCTCCGGGGAGCCCCATCAGGAGCCAGCCGCTCATGTCGGAGGCCTGGGCGGACATGGCCACCACCCACTTGTTCATTCCACGGTTGCCCAGGTAGTAGGCGTTCAGGCTGTTGGCCTTCTTGGAAAAGTAAAAACCGATGCCAAGCATCATCAACAGGTACAGGATAAAAACGGTAATGACCATTTGAAGTCGTACTCCTTTTGTTTTCTTCAAAATTAAAAATTTTCGGCGGATTCTTTATTTATATTCTGGTCAAATTGGAAAAATGCCGATGAAATATGGTGAAATTGTCCAGGGCGAGTTCTTGGAGCGGCCCAACCGCTTTATCGCCCACGTGAAAATCGACGGCGTAAAGATGGTAGTCCACGTGAAGAACACGGGACGCTGCCGTGAACTGTTGCAGCCCGGCGTGAAAGTCTTTCTGGAAAAGTCGAAAAATCCGGAACGCAAGACGCCCTTCGACCTGGTGACGGTGGAAAAGGTCACTCCCCGCGGGAAAATCCTGGTGAACATGGACAGCCAGGCTCCCAACAAGGTGGCCGCCGAATGGATTTGTTCCAACCGGGAGCGTTTTCCGGAGATTACCTTCCTAAAGCCGGAATACACCTTCGGGAATTCCCGCTTCGACTTTTACATTGAATATCGGGGAGCGGGGAAGACCAGGGCGCAGAAAGCGCGGCTCCACAAGATGTTCCTGGAAGTAAAAGGCGTGACTCTGGAATACGACGGTTCTGCCTCTTTCCCCGACGCTCCGACGGAGCGGGGCGTCAAGCACCTGCGGGAACTGACCCGCATTCTTGGGACCCGAACTGCAGCAGACGACGGAATACCTTACGAATGTGGCGTGCTGTTTCTGGTCCAGATGAAGGGCTGCCACCGCTTTGGACCCGACGAAAAAATCCATCCGGAGTTCGCGGGAGCCCTGCGGGATGCCCTGGACGCAGGTGTAGAAATCTTCGTGGTGGACTGCAAGGTGACTCCGAAGACGGTTACCGCCGACAAGCCCGTGCCATTAGTGCTTTAATAACTATCGCGTTCCCTTTATCAAGATAATCATTGACAATTCTTTCCCCCCAATTACTATAATTCCCTTTAGATGACCGACGAAGAACTAAAACAGTTCAAGGCTTCCTTGTCCATTACGGCTGTGGCCCGATCTCTGGGTATTGATGTTGTCCGGGGCAAGTGCCGCTGTGCCTTCCCGCGCCGTCATGCCCATGGCGACAGGACTCCGTCGGTTTCCATATCCGAAGAAAGGGGCTCGTTCCGCTGCTGGGTCTGCGACGACATTCGTGGGGACGTGATTTCCCTAGTGCAAAAATACAAGAACTGCTCCTTTGTTGAGGCGTTGAATTACCTTCGGGAAACATTCCCGTTCTTGGCTCCTGTTGACAGGGCCTATTCGGTAGGAAAAAATACTGCATCGAAAAACCAAGTGCCAGAGCAAGAGCCTCTGGAGCTCTACGCTACTGAACCCATGCCCATGCCGGAATCGGCACCGGTAGAGGAGTTGGTCAGCGAAGACGAACGCAAAAAGATTATCCTGAATTTTTTGAAGATGCTTTCGCCGGTAGACGGAACCCAGGCCGCCGCTTGGCTTATGGGGCGACGTATTTTCAAGCCCGTGTGGGACAAGATGCTTCTTAGGACTATCAAGGACTATGGTCAGCTGAACAATGCCCTCAAAGACACCTATAGTATGGATGTCTTGCAGTACGTAGGCCTGTTCAACGAAAAGGGTAATCTGAAGTTTTACAAACACCCGCTTATTTTCCCATACTTGGATACGCAGCGTAGGGCTTTTTATTTTCAGTCTCGTGCATTGGACAGTTCTGTTGTTCCTAAAGAAATGAACTTGAAGGGATCTGTGCCTTACCCGTACAACATGGCGGCCCTGGATGAAAAACCGGGCTGGGTTTACCTTTGCGAGGGCGTTGTCGATACACTTACCTTTTTGAATCAGAAAATTGACGCGGTTGGTATGCCCGGCGTGCGCAGTTTCAAGGTGGAATGGTTGCCCCTGTTCAAGAACAAGAACGTGGTACTGTGTATGGACAAGGATAATGCCGGTCGCGAGGCCACCAAGTACCTGCAAGAAGTGTTCGGCAATGCAGGAATCCGCACTATCGTGCTGGGGGAGGGAACGGAACACCTGGATTCTTCTATGAAGGAAGGCGAAGACGTGAATGACTGGTTCGGCGGGAAGCACTGACAAATGCTATATATTGGTGCAGTTGATTTATGAAAAAAATTAAGGACATCATCGAGAAAATCAGGGGTAACCTGGCTTTCAAGATTTTTAAGGGGATTTACGGATTCATCAACTTCTTGTTGAGGTGCGTCCTCCTGATTCTCATCATCTATTCAGCGGTGTTCAGTATTGTGGCCTCCGTGGCCTTGTACAAGGCCTTTATTTACGGTTATAACTTGTACGACGGCGTGGAGTCCCTGAAGGATACCCAGCCCGAGATGAGCCGCTACATGCAGGCACTGGTGGATTCCAATCCGGCGGTGGAAATCAAGCATACCTATGTGCCCCTGGATTCAATCAGCCCTTATTTGCAGAAGGCGGTGATTGCCAGCGAAGATGCCGGTTTCTATTTCCACCCGGGATTTGACGTGAACGCCATCGCCGAGGCCCTGAATGCCAACAAGATGTCGGGCAAGACCAAGTTTGGCGGGTCCACCATCACGCAACAGCTGGCCAAGAACCTGTTCTTGAGCGGGGAACGCTCTTGGGAGCGGAAGTTCAAGGAGCTGGCCTATGCGCTTTTGATGGAACACGAGTTGGGCAAGGACCGCATTCTGGAACTTTACCTGAACTACGCCCAGTGGGGCAAGGATATTTTCGGGTGTCAGGCGGCATGCTCCACCTATTACAAGAAGAGCTGCAGCAAGCTCAGCGTGGACCAGGCCATCAATCTGGCGGCTATGCTGGCAAGCCCCGGCAAGCACCATCCCAATATGCGGGAAAGCCAGTTCATGGCCAAGCGCCGGGCTGTCATCTACCAGAACATGTTCCCCAAGAAGGACAGCCTGCTGGTGGATTCCCTACGGCAGCTGATGGCACCGCCTCCTGCTGCGGCACCGGCAGCGACAGCGGCTGAACCTGTGGCTCCTGCGGGGCCGACGGTTGAGGCCGTGTCAAGTCCTGGGCCTTCAGTTTCCCAAGACGCGAACTAGTTCTTCCTTTTCCACAAGCCCGCCCTGTACAAGTCTGCTGGCGTATTCCTGCAGCGTTCCGTCGGTGTAGGCGCCGTCGGAACATAACAGTTCCAGTGCAGCGATGCGACCGCCGGTCTTTTTCCGCAAAAGCCTCTGGGCCATTACCCCCAGCAGGGAGTCCTGCAGTGATGCTTGGGAAATTCCCAGGTCCTGGAGTCGTGCAAAGGCTCCTTTTGCACTGTTGGTGTGTAACGTCGCAAGCACCAGGTGGCCTGTTTCTGCGGCGCGGAGCGCAATGCGGGCCGTTTCTTCGTCTCGGATTTCACCTACCAGAATCACGTCGGGATCTTGCCGGAGTATGGAGCGGAGCGCCGCGGCGAAGGTGAACCCGCATTTTTCGTTGACCTGCACTTGGTTTGCGCCATTGAGGCTGTATTCCACCGGGTCTTCGATGGTAGTGACGTTTATCTTTTTCTGGATGATTTCACGCAGGCCCGCGTACAGCGTGGTGGTCTTGCCGCTGCCGGTGGGGCCTGTTATCAGAAACAGCCCCTGAGGCATGGCGAAGATACGCCGGAGTTCTGCAAGAATTTTCGGGCTGAATTCCAGGTCGCCAAGGGTGCCGCCTTCGTCCTTGGCGGGTAAAAGCCGCAGTACGCAGGTCTCGCCGTGCTGTACCGGCAGGGTGCTGAGCCGGACCCGCACCGTTCCCGAGACGCCCTGGAACTTGAAACTCCCGTCATGGGGAATTCGCTTGTCTGTGATGTCCACTTGGGCCAGGAGCTTCAGCCGCACAAGGACTGGGTCCTTTAACCATGGGGGCAGGCTTCTGTGGAATTGCAAAAGCCCGTCGATGCGGAAGCGCACCTTCAGTTCCTTTTCGGTGGGTTCCAGGTGGATGTCGCTGGCGTTTTGCTCCAGGGCCTTGTCCATAAGGCTATCCACCAGGTTGATGACCGGCTCCGATTCCCAGGAGTTGGCCTTGTTTTCTTGCAGGGCATCCGCTTCGCTTGCGAAGTTCGTCCGTATGGTCCGGAGCACTTCGGCTTCGGTCATGGGGCAGGGGACAACGGGTCCGTCGTGCATAAAGCGGATGCGCTCCAACAGCATTTCGTCGTGGATGTTCGCCATGCCCAGGTACAGGGCGGCTGGGTTTTTGCCTGCAGGGCAGGGAATGGGAGTGGTCAAGTGTGCTTTGCACCAGGCGTCAGTAAAATTCATGCCGGCCAAAATACAAAACACTGGTTTATAAAAACCAGTGTTTGAAAAAAAGAATTTAGGCCTGGATCTTTACGCTTTTGCCTTGTTGAATTTGCCCTTCAGGTTGCTGGCCTTTTTCTTCGCCTTGTGGAACAGGGCATTGGGCAGCCAGAAGAATGTGGGCACCAGGTACATGGTAAGGATGGCAGACACGATCAGGCCACCCACGGCAGCAATACCCATAGGCTGGGTCATGGCGGCCACGTTACCGCCCAAGGCCAGGGCCAGAGGCATCTGGGCCACCACAGAGGCGAATGTGGCCAGGGCGATGGGCTGGAACTTGGTCTTGCCCGCCGTCATAATGGCGGAGCGCCTTCCCATAGAACCGCTTCGGAGTAGCCTGTTGGCTTCATCAAGCAATAGAATAGCGTTGTTCACCACCACACCGATAAGCATCACGATAGCCATGAGAGCAATCATGGAGAGTGCCTTGCCGGTGAATATCAGGGCGAGGAACACGCCGATGGCGCCCATAGGAATGGTGGTCATGATGATAAAGGGCTGTGCAAAGCTTTCCAGCAGGGCAATCAGCAAGATGTAGGTGAGCAAGATGGCCATGATGATGGCGGTCTTGAATTCGTTCACCATGTCTTCTTGCATGTCGGCCTGGGCACCGAAGCTGAAGGAAATACCCTCGGGGAGTTCGTCCTTCATGCTGGCGGTAAGCTTGTTCAGGTTGCCCATGACCTCACCGGTGGTGTGGCCAGGCAACAGGTTCATGGAAACGTCCACGCGGGTCATCTTGCGCTTGCGGTCAATACGGGTGGGGCCTGCACCGTCTTCGATGTAGAACAGGTCGCGGGCAGCCACATAGCCCTTGGGGGTCTTCATGGGCAGGTCTTCGATGTCGGCATGGCTCTTGCGGTCCTTCTCCTGCATGCGCACATACACGTCGTATTCTTCACCGTCTTCGGTGTACTGACCCGCTTCATAACCGCTCACGGCGATGTAGTTGTAGGTGGCAAGGGACTGCAGGGTCACGCCGTAGTCGGCCAGGGCCTGCCTGTTGGGAACCAGGCGGATTTCGGGTTTACCCGCTTCGTAGCTGGTCTTTACATCTACTACGCCGGCAATGGTTTCCTTGACCCGGTCCATAATGAGTTCAGAGGCCTTGATTACGGAGTCCTTCTTGAGGCCGTTGATTTCCAGCACCACGTCGCCTGCGCTGTTGTTGTTCATTTCGGAGGCGGATGTGGACTTGATGGCGATATAGGCGTCGGGGATGTCGGCCAGGTAGGGACGCAGGGAGTCCACGATCTGGTCGGTACTCCTGGTACGGCCTTCCCAGTCCTTCAACAGCTTGATACGCATGGTAGCCTGGTTCACCGTAGCAAAACCGTTGGAACCACCCACGTTCACGCTGTAATGGACAATTTCGGGAACATCCTTGACCCGGTCCTCGATAATTTTCGCGATACTGTCGGTGGTTTCCACGTTGGTGCCCACGGGCATTTCCAGCTTGATGCTGATCATGCCCTGGTCCTGCTTAGGCATGATTTCCACCGTCATGTGGTTGGCGGCCATATAGCCCACGAAAAGGAGCATGGCAATCAGGGCGACCACCTGGAACAGCACTCCCGGAATGGAAAGGCAGAACGACAGGGTTTTCAGATACACAAAGCGGATGCCGTTGAGGGCAGTGGGGAACAGCCCGAGAATGCGTCCCACCACGGAGGGCTTTTCTTCGATAATGTTTCCGTTCTCGTCTTTCTTTTTGCCCTTGAACAGGTAGGCCGCCAGAAGCGGGGTCAAGGTAAAGGTGGCGAGCAAGGACACCAGGGTGGCAAACACCATGGTAAGACCGAAGGTACGGAAGAAGATACCGGCGATGGATTTCATGAAGGCGATAGGCACGAACACGCACACGTTAGTAAGCGTAGATGCCATGATAGCCACCATGATTTCGGAGGTTCCCTTGTAGGCAGCCTCTTTCGGATCCAGGCCTTCGTTCAGTTTCACGTTGATATTTTCAAGCACCACGATGGCGTTGGTCACCAGCAAGCCCACCGACGACGACAATGCCATCAGGGACATCATGTTGATGCCGAATCCAGCAAAGTACATCAGGGTGAAGGCTCCGATTACGGAGGTCGGCATGGTGAGGGCCGCAATGAACATGGTGGAGAACTTGCCGAGGAACAAGAGCAAGAGTCCTGCGGTAAGCACGATAGCGATAATCACGTTCTGGATCACGTTGTCGATGGATTCGTTCACCGCTTCGCTCTTGTCGTACACCAAGTGAAGTTCGAAACCTTCGGGAAGGCTCTTGTTGACGGCGTTCATGCGCTTGATGACGCCCTTGGAAACGTCCACCACGTTGGCGTCGGAACGCTTCTTGATATCCAGGGAGATAGAACTTGTGCCGTTGAAACGGGAAATGGATGAAATGGTCTCGATGGTGTCCTTGACTTTTGCAACCTCGGAGAGCTTGATAACGCCGTTGGCCGTGGGAATATCCATGTTGCGCATTTCGTCCAGGCTCTGGAACTTGCCCGCCGTACGCACGGAGGTGTTCTTGTGCTTGCCGATGACTTCGCCCACGGGGTAGTTCAAGTTGGACTGGCCGTACAGACCCATGATGGTGGCAATGTCGATGCCACGGTCCTTCATCTTGTCCTTGTCAAGTTCGATAGAAATCTGGCGGGTAGTACCACCGAATACATCTACGCTGGCTACACCCGAGACGGAGGTGAACAGGGGTTCGATTTCGTCTTCCACCATCTGGCGGAGTTCCGTGGAGTTCAGCGGACCCGTAAAGGAAATAGCCATGATAGCTGCACCGTTGATGTCCACCTTGGAAATGATAGGGGGTTCCACGGCGTCGGGGAAGTCAGCTGCCGCAAGTTCCACCTTGGAACGCACGTCGTTTGCCGCTACATCTACGTTGACGCCCATGTTGAACATGGCGACGATAATGCCGTAGTTCTCGAGGCAGATGGACTGCACGTAGTCGATACCGTCCACCAGTTCCACCTGTTCTTCCACAGGCTTGATAACGGTGGTCTCGATTTCTTCGGGACTAGCACCTGCGTAAATCATGGTCGCCGTCACCACCGGAACTTCGAATTTCGGCATCAGGTCCACGACCATCATGGTGTAGGTGTACAGACCGAAAACCACCACGGTCAAGATGACCATGAGCATGGTAATCGGTTTATAAATACTGGCCTTGATCATTCAGCGTATCTCCAGTAAAATTATTTGACGATGTTGACCTTGTCGCCGTCGTTCATCTTGGACATGCCTTCCACCATGACGGTCTCGCCGCCCTTGAGGCCTTCGGCAATCTGCACCTGGTCCTTGGTCTGGATGCCGACCTTCACGATTTTGCGGCGGGCATTGCCCTCTTTATCCACGGTCCACACCATGTTGAGGCCGTTCTTGTAGATAACGGCTTCGGCGGGCACCACCACTCCGTTCACCTGCTTGGTTTCCAGTTCGGCGGTTATGTACATGCCAGGGAGCAACTTCTTGCTGCTATTGTCAAATGTCACTTCTACGGGGAAGAACCTGGTCACAGGGTTAGCGGCCAGGGGTATCAGGGTCACCTTACCCTTCATCTTCTTGCCGGCCACCTCGACGGTAGCGGCGGCACCCATCTTGAACTGCGAAATGTCCTTGCTGGTCACGTTCAGCTTCAAGATGACCTTGTCCAGCTTGGCGATGGTGCAGAGGGTAGAACCCACGCCGGGGGTCTGGCCTTCTTGATAATTCAGTTCGGTGACCACGCCTGCGGCAGGTGCCAGAATTTTGGTGGCGCGACGGGCGGTTTCCAGGTTCATCTTGGCAATCTTCAGCTGCATTTCGGCCTGGTCCAGGTCCTGCTGGCTAAGACCGCCCTTGGCGTGTACTTCGCGCAGACGCTGGGTGGATTTTTCGAGCAGGGCCACCTGTTCCTGTACCTGTTCGTACTGGGTGTTGTCGCCAGTAAAGATGTATTCGGCCAGCACCTGGTCCTTTTGGACGGTAGAGCCCACCTGCACGTAGATCTTTGCCAGGGGGTCGCCCATCTTGGAGATGGCGTTAGCCTGCTGCATGCCCTCGATGGTACCGCTGAATTCGCGGATGTCCTTGAGGGAGGATTTCTTGGCTTTTGCCACGCGGGCGGGTTTGCCCTTTTCCTTCTGGATTTCTTCGATGGTGGAAGGTGCCACTGTGGCACTATCCTTGGCGTCTTTGCCCTTGCAACCGACAAGGACAAACGTTAGGGCAGAAAGGGTGATGATGTACTTTTTGATGCTGTTCATAATCTTTGTCCTATTGATATTCTCCGGTGGCCTGCAAAAGGGCGTTGTAGGCGTTGTTCCAGTTCAAGACCGCTTCCATGTACTTGAGTTTTGTGGTGCGGAGCGTCATGGAGGCGTCCAGGTAGTCCAGCTGGGTGGACTTGCCCACCTTGTAGGAGGCCTCGGTCAGGTCGTAGTTGCGGGTGGCCAGGTCCACCTGGCGCTTCTGGAGCTCCAGCTGGCGCACGGCGTCTTCCAGGGTGTTGGCGCAGGATTCGATCTGCATGCGGAACCCGCGCTCGGCGGTCTCCTTTTGGATTTGTGTGCTGCGGAGGTTGGACTTGGCCTGGACTACGGCTTCCTTGGTTTTCATACCGTTAAAGAGGTTCATGGTCAGGTTCAGGCCCACGTACTTGTTGATGTTCTTGTCCCAGTCGGGGGCGTCCCACTGCTGGATTTCGTTCTTGTTGTTGCTGTACTTGAGGCCGCCTACCAGCACGATAGTGGGCTTGTAGCCGCCCTCTTCGATGGAAATGTTCTTCTGGAGCATGTCTTCGGACTGGTCGAGCATCACCAGTTCCTTGCGGCGCTTTTTCACATTGGCCATGGCGGTGTCGGGATAGGGCAGATTCGAATTCGGGTCACGGAGTTCCCCCTTGAACTGCACGTCTGCTTCCCAGTCCATGCCCATGGTGTTCAAGAGGGCGTTTCGGGCGAGAATCTGGTTTTTCTTGGTTTTTTCCAGTTCGGACTTGAGCTGGTCCAGCTGGAGCTGGGCGCGAATCTGGTCCAGTTCCGAGGCGAGTCCGCTTTCTACGGCACCGTTCACGTAGTCGATATGCTGCTGCGTCTGGGCGATGCTCGCTTCGAGAATCGCCACGGCGGAATCCAGGTAAATCAGCTGGTCAAAGGCAGTTTCCACGTTGTACTTGACAGTGGCCTTCACATTTTCCAGGTTCACTTCTTTCAAGCGCCTGTAAATCTTGGCGATATCGATGCCGGTTCCCACCTTGCCCTGGGCGTAAAGGATTTGGGTGGCGGTGAGGCCCACACTGGATTGCCAGCGGTAACCCTGGGATTTCATGCCGTAAATGAGGCCGTCAACGGCGGGGGCCATGACCTGCTTGTCGAAATCGCTGGCGGATTCCATGTTGTTGGCGGCGTTTGAAAGGTCGTGGCTGTTTTCAACATCGTCCAGCCCGAAAATGCGGGTGATGCCTGCGCTCAGGTCGATACTGGGCATGGCGTTTCCGTAACCGGCGTCCACCTGGGAATTGGCGCTGACCAGTTCCTCTTCGGCGGACTTGATGGCTGTGGACTTTTCCATGGCAATCTTGAGCGCGTCTTCGCGGGTATAGGCCTGGCCGGCAAAGGCGGGCAGGGCCATGAGCGATAGCGCCAAAGCCACGGAAGGTAGGATAGCAAATTGCCTTGACATTCGTTCTCCACTGAATAATATGGGCCAAATTTAACAAAAATGCCCCCTTTATATAGGGGGACTCTATTCATTTGTGGATAAAACGCTCGTTCTGGCGGATAAATGGCACTATATCCGACTACATCAGGCCGGGGATTTTCATGCCGCCGGTAACGCCACTGATGCTTTCCTGGGTGGCGTCGTCCTTTTTCTTGACAGCCGCGTTGATGGCCGCCATAATCAGGTCTTCCAGGGCTTCCACGTCGTCCTTGTCTACGGCGTCGGGGTTGATCTTGATCATGGTGAGGACCCCGCGGCCGTTCATGGCGACTTTAACCATTCCGCCGCCCGCTTCGGCATCGAAACTCTGTGCCTTCAGGTCGCTTTGCGCCTTGATCATCTTGCTCTGCATCTTCTGAAGGTCCCTCAGCATTTTACTCATGTCCATGGCATGAACTCCTTTCTAGTTGTCATTGTCTTCTTCTAAGTCGTCTTGGGCCATGCTGGCCGTTTCTTTCTTTACCGCTACAGAATATACCAATTCTGCGGCAAACATTTCTTCGATTTTCTCAAAAAGGGGCTCCTTGTCCTTGTCCAGCTCGTAGGGGCTCTTTTTGGCGTTTTCCCGCATAATCCGTTCGGCTTCCGTAAAGGCGCGGGTCTTGACCGAAAGGGAAATCTTGGTCTGGAGCTTGTCTTCGAGCACTTTCTGCAGCCGGGTCATGAATTCCGGGTGTTCCTGCAGCTGCTGGAAATTCCAAGAGTCATTTTTTGACGTTTCCCCCACAAAGGTGAGGGCGATGGGGAAGGGGTTTTCGTGGGGGTCGCCGGTTTCCAGGACGGTGCCCGCCATGGCCGCCGAAAAATACAGGTCGCCGTCGTCGGCAAAACCCGCGCAGATGGAGGGCCAGGCGGCGGCAATCTCGTAGCGGGAATAGGTGGCGCTACTGCCGGTGCCCTGGTAGTTTTCGAAGGGGTCGCTGTAGGGAGCCGGGGCAGGTTCTGCCTCCAGGGCTTGGGCGACTTCAGCTACTTTTTTTTTTACCGCCTCGTCGGCGGCGGATTTGGGGTCGTTGATGGCGGCTAGCGCCCGTTTCAGGTCGGTGAGCCGGTCGAGCCAGGCCATGCGGGCGAAGGTGGTCTCTACCACGAGCCTCGGGTTGGTGCTGTAGCGCAGGTTCGCCTGCAGGTCGATGAGCATCTTGCTCAGCCGGAGCAGGTCGCCGTTGCCGATACCTTGGGCCGAACTCTTGTACTTGGTGAATAGCTCTTCGGTGATGTTCAGCTCGTCGGCGGTGAAGGCGTCCAGGCGGCTGTAGATCATGTTCCGCAGGAACTTGCCGAAACCGTCCAGCAGGGGGGCGAACTCGATCCCGATTTTCACGGCGTCGTCCACCATCTTGAAGCAGCCCTTCAGGTCGTGGTTTTCGATGGCCTGGATAAGGGAGAAAAACAGTTCCACCGGCGGAATCCCGAGGATAGAGCGCACCGATTCGGCGGTCATGTCGCTGCCGGTAAAGGCGTAGGCCTGGTCAAAGTAGGTGAGGCCGTCGCGCATGGAGCCGTCGGCCTTTTCGGCAAAGATGTCCAGGGCTTCGTCGGAAGCGTTGATGTGTTCCTGCTCGCAGATGTAGCGCAGGCGGCTGCGGATTTGCTCCATGGTGAGCCGCTTGAAGTCGAAACGCTGCACGCGGCTGAGGATGGTCTGGGGGACCTTGTTCACCTCGGTGGTGGCAAAGATGAAAATCACGTGCGGGGGCGGTTCTTCGAGCGTCTTGAGCAGGGCGTTGAAAGCCCCGGTGGAGAGCATGTGGACTTCGTCGATGATAAAGACCTTGTACTTGCCGATGACCGGCGGGTACTGCACGCGTTCGATGACGTCGCGGATGTTTTCGACGCCGGTGTTGGAGGCGGCGTCTATTTCGTAGACGTCCATGGGGTTGCCGCTGGCAATGTCCTTGCAGCTGTCGCACTCACCGCAGGGGTGCAGCGGGTCGCCGCCCTTGCAGTTCAAGGTGCGGGCGAGAATTCTGGCACTGGTGGTCTTGCCCACGCCGCGGGTGCCGGTAAAAAGGAAGGCATGGTGCAGGCGGCCGCCCTCGATTGCGTTCTGGAGGGTTTTTGCGATGTGTTCCTGTCCGACCATGTCGGAGAAAGACTGGGGGCGCCACTTTCGGGCCATTGCTACGTATGCCATGGCGGAAAATATAGTAAAAATTTATATTTGGGCCTATGACGACCCGTTTCGATAGTAAAGTCTGGCTCAGTAGCCCCACCATGCATGGCGAAGAAATCAAGTATGTGACCGAGGCCTACGAGACCAACTGGATGAGTACCGTTGGCGCAAACATCAACGAGGTGGAACGCCTCGCTGCAGAAAAGATCGGTTGCAAGTACGCCGTGGCGCTCTCGGCCGGTACTGCCGCGCTGCACCTGTGCACAAAGCTTGCGGGCGAGGCCCTGTACGGCATGCCCAAGGTGGGCGAGGGGAGCCTGCGCGGGCACAAGGTGTTTTGCAGCGACATGACTTTTGATGCGACGGTGAACCCCATCGCCTACGAGAACGGCGAAGCCGTGTTCATCGATACCGAGTACGACACCTGGAACATGGACCCGGTCGCCCTCGAAAAGGCTTTTGAAATTTATCCTGAAGTTCGTTTGGTCGTACTTGTTCATTTGTACGGAACGCCCGGCAAGGTGGACGAAATCCGCGCGATTTGCAAAAAACACAACGCGCTCCTCATCGAAGATGCCGCCGAGAGTTTCGGCGCAAGCTACAAGGGCGTGCAGACCGGCAAGTTCGGCGACTACAGCGCCATCAGTTTCAACGGCAACAAGATTATCACCGGAAGTAGCGGCGGCATGTTCCTCACCGACAGCAAGGACGACGCAGAAAAAGTCCGCAAGTGGAGCACCCAGAGCCGCGAGGCCGCCGCCTGGTACCAGCACGAGGAAATCGGCTACAACTACCGCATGAGCAACGTGATTGCGGGCGTGGTCCGCGGCCAGATGCCCTACCTCGAAGAACATATCGCCCAGAAAAAGGCAATCTACATGCGCTACAAGGAAGGCCTGAAGGGCCTCCCGGTGCAGGTGAACCCCTACGACGCCGCGAATTCTGAACCGAACTTCTGGCTCAGCTGCCTGATCATTGACAAAAGTGCTATGTGCAAGCAGGTCCGCGGCGAAACCGACGCCCTGTACATCCACGAAAAGGGCAAAAGCTGCCCCACGGAAATCCTGGAACGCATCGCCGCCATGAACGCCGAAGGCCGCCCCATCTGGAAACCCATGCACATGCAGCCCATGTACATGAGCCACGCGTTTATCACTGCGCAGGGTAACGGCCGTGCCCGTACCAACGCCTACATCGCAGGCGGCATCACCGACGTGGGTGCCGACATCTTTGCCCGCGGGCTCTGCCTCCCCAGCGACAACAAGATGACCCACGAACAGCAGGATGCCATCATCCAGACTATCCGGGAATGCTTCGAGTAGATGAATAAAAAAACGGTTACCTTTGTTTTTAGGTAACCGTTATGAAATGAATCTGAAAAGGGTGTAAGGCCCTTTTTACCCGTTCATGGAGTTCAAGAAATCGTAGTTTGTCTTGAACGACTTCATCTTGTCACGCATGAATTCCATGATTTCCACGGTGGTCATGTCCTGCAGGTAGCGGCGGAGCACCCACACACGGCGGAGTTCGTCGTCGGACAAAAGCTGTTCTTCTTTGCGGGTGCCGGACTTGAAGATGTCGATGGCCGGCCAGATGCGTTTTTCGGCGATACGGCGGTCCAGAACCAGTTCGTTGTTACCGGTACCCTTGAATTCTTCGAAAATAACTTCGTCCATGCGGCTGCCGGTCTCGATAAGGGCCGTGCCGATGATGGTGAGGGAGCCGCCGTTCTCGATTTTACGGGCGGCACCGAAGAAACGCTTGGGCCTGTGCATGGCGTTGGCGTCCACACCGCCGGAGAGGATCTTTCCGGAGTGGGGAATCACCACGTTGTTTGCGCGGGCAAAGCGGGTGATGGAGTCCAGAAGAATCACCACGTCGTTTCCGTGTTCCACCATGCGCTTGGCCTTTTCGATGACCATGTCGGCCACCTTGATGTGGCGGGTGGGTTCTTCGTCGAAGGTAGATGCCAGTACTTCGGCCTGGATGTTCTTGCCCCGGGCGGCACCTTCTTCGCGGAGGCGGTCCACCAGCTTGCGCATTTCCGTCACTTCTTCGGGGCGTTCGTCAATCAGGAGCACCATCAGCTTCACTTCGGGGTGGTTGATGGTGAGGGCCTTGGTGATGTTCTGCAAAAGAACGGTCTTACCCGTGCGGGGAGGGGCGAGGATAATGCTGCGCTGGCCCTTTCCGATGGGGGTGAACAGGTTCATGATGCGGGTGCTGTATTCTTGAGGATCCCATTCCAGGTTCAGCCTTTCGATGGGGTGGATGGGCGTCAGGTATTCGAAAGCCACGCGACGTTTGGTTTTCTCGGGAGGTTCGAAGTTCACCGTGTCGATGCGCATCAGGGCAAAATACTTTTCGCCTTCCTTGGGCTGGCGGATCTGGCCGGTGATGGTGTCGCCCATCTTCAGGTCATAACGGCGGATGATGTTACGGCTGATGTAGATGTCGTCGGGGCCCGCCAGGTAGTTGTGGTCGGGGTTCCGCAAGAATCCGTGTCCGCCGTCGGGAATGATTTCCAGCACGCCCTCGGTATAGATGGGGCAGTCTTCGCCGGTGGTGGCGCTCAAGATGCTATAGACCAGGGCCTGCTTGCGCATGGTCTTGAAGTCGGGGATTCCCAGTTCGTCGGCCTGGCGCTGCAGCTCGAACATGGGGAGCCCGCGGAGTTCTCTCCACTTGGCCCGCGCGGCGGCCACCTTCTCGGGGTCCGGCGGCGGTAGCTGGATGCTTTCGTCCAAAAAGTCGTCTTGGGGCAGGTTCTTGCCGTGGCGGTTCTTGAACTTGTTAAACTTGTTGAATTTATTGTTGTTGAACTTGTTGTTGCCCTGGCCGCCCTGGTTATTCTGGTTGTTTGGCTGTCCCTGGTTGCCTCTGTTCTGATTGTTCTGTGCCTGGCCTTGGTTGTTTTGGCCTTGCTGTTGGCCATTCTGGTTCTGGCCTTGCTGCTGGGCGTTCTGGGCGTTGCCCTGTTGTGTGTTCTGTCCCTTGTTTTCGGTCGGTGCGGCCGCAGCAACGGCGGGAGCTCCGTCGGCTACGGGAGTGGCCTTGCTTGCCGGCGCTGTTGCTTCAGCCGGGGCTGCGGGTGTGGCTTTCGGTTCGGCTTTCTTTTCCGCTTCCATGAATTCGGCGGCGGCCTTCTGGACATCGCTATCTTCTTTTGCTTTTTTCGGGGGGCGACCGCGACGCTTGGGCTTGTCTGCCTCTGCGGCTTGATTCTGTTCGGGGGTCATAGAAACTTCGTTCAATCCTTCATCAGGATTACTTTTTGATCTAGGCACTAGATTATCCTTTGATATAGTAAGGTCTTTTTTAAGAGGAAAAGAACTTGAATGGGGGATATGGTAAGATGGAGAAATACTCTCCATAAAATTGGGAAGGCTTTGCTCCCTCAACGCCCTATAAGATAAATAAAAAAAAAGTTTTTGTCAGCAAAAAACGGCTTAAATGTCAAAAAAAAGTGAAAAAATGACAAGTTGTTTTAACTATATTAGGGGTCGTGGAATCCTTAGAAAGAGTTTTTGTGGCTCTTGGCAGCAATCTTTCTCCTCGGGGCAAGCGCCTCTCTGAGGGGCGTGACATGTTGCGCCGAATTTCTGCCGGTGGCTGGAAAGAAAGCCCCATCTACGAGACTCCGCCGGTAGGCCCTGAAGGCCAGGGTCCGTATTTCAACCAGGTAGTGAGTTTCTGGTATGCGGGCACGCCTACGCGGCTGCTCCATTACCTCAAGGGTTCCGAGCTGGTGCTGGGCCGCAAGCCCAGGGGACACTGGAATTCTAGGGAAATTGATTTAGATCTTTTGTATTACGGCAACAAGGTGCTGTCCGGCAGGCCGCAGGTTCCCCACGGGGAGATTCTGCACCGGCAGTTCGTGCTTGTGCCGCTGAACGATATCGCCCCCGATTGGGAAGACCCGTTGAACGGGCGTACCGTGAAAAGTTTGCTTGCGGATTTGCTAGCCCGCGAGGGGAAAATCCCGTTCCGCACCGTCACAGGGGAGGGAGACTGATGCTTACGGACAAGGGCGTGCATTTTTTGGCCATTGAAGGGGTCATCGGGGTCGGAAAGACCACACTCGCTCGGATTATCGCCGAACGGTGGAACGCCTTCTGCATCGAGGAAAACTTTGCAGAAAACCCCTTCCTTGAAAAATTTTACGAGAATAGGGAAGCCTACGCTTTCCAGACCCAGCTGTTCTTTTTGCTGGACCGCCACAAGCAGTTGCAGAACACGGGAATCCAGAGTGACCTGTTCCACGACCTGCTGGTGTGCGACTACACCTTTGACAAAGACCAGATTTTTGCGGCCCAGAACCTTTCCGACAGCGAGTACACCATGTACGAGCAGGTGGCCCGCTCTCTGGACAAGGACCTGCCGAAACCCGACCTGGTGGTTTACCTGCAGGCCAGCGTCCCGACACTTCTGAACCGCATTCGCGGCCGTGGCCGCCAGATGGAAAAGGCCATCGAGGGTAACTACCTCAAGGACCTGCAAGAGCGCTACGACCACCTTTTCTGGCACTACCCCAGTGCCCCCGTGCTGATTATCAACACGGACAATATCGACTTTGTACACAACGAAAATCACCTGAAACAAATCCTGGATGCTATTGCGGAATGCCCGCGGCAGACCACCTACTTTGTTCCCGATGGTAACTAAGAAGGCAATATGCAAATCATCAAGACTATAGCGGAATTACGTGAAACCCTGAAACCCCTTATCAAGAAGGACAAGGTCATTGGACTTGTGCCCACCATGGGAGCTCTCCACGACGGTCACGGGGCGTTGATCAAGGAGTCCGTAAAGAAATGCGAAGTGACGGTGGTGAGCGTTTTCTTGAATCCTATCCAGTTCGGTCGCAACGAAGACCTGGACAAGTACCCCAAGCGTCTGGAAGCCGATGCCAAATTGGCGGAATCCTTGGGAGCGGACTATGTCTTTGCGCCCAGCGTTGCCGAGATGTATCCCGATGGCGACCCGCTGACCCTGGTGCGGGACGAAACCCTTGAAAGCATGTACTGCGGTGCTTACCGCCCGGGTCATTTCCGCGGTGTCTTGACCGTAGTGGCCAAACTGTTCCTGATATCTGGGGCGAACAAGGCTTTCTTTGGCGAGAAGGACTACCAGCAGGTGTTCCTCATCGAAAAGATGGTGAAGGACCTGAACTTCGACATCGAAATTTATCGGGTGCCTATCGTCCGCGAAGAATCTGGTCTTGCCCTTTCTAGCCGTAACGAGTACCTGACAGCCGACGAACGCAAGCAGGCGTTAGGCATTTCCGAAGGTCTGAAGTTGGCCAAGAAGGCTTTCGAAGGCGGCGAGCGCGGTGTGGTGCGTCTCAGGGATATCGTGCTGAAGTCCGTGCTGGCTAATCGCGGCCAGGTCCAGTACGTGGAAGTGGTGAACCAGAAGAACTTGCAGAAGTTCAACGGCGTCCTCCGCGATGGCGACAAGGTGGTCATCCTCGTGGCCGCCTTCTTCGGCAAGACTCGCCTGATTGACAATATCGAGCTGAACTAATTCTGAATTCCGAAATCCGAATTCGTAATTGAAAAATAGCGGCTATGCCGCTATTTTTCTGTAGCCGTAAACACCCCGTCCCAGGTTTCGCCTTGGGCTACGGGCGGGTTTACCTTATAAGCTTCGCAGCGCTTGATATAAACGTGTGAAGGCGTGGTCTTGGAACCCGGATCCCGGTCGGGGTGGTGGGGCTCGTAATCCAGGCATTCCGTGAACAGTTTCTCGGCGCGGTCCCAGTCCATCGCTAAGTAGGCGGTGCGGGCCTGTTCCCAGATTTCCACAAGCTTGTGTAACTGTGCTTCGTTTTCGCAGCCGGGCTTTGCCAGCAGTTCGAAGGTCTTGACGGGCTGGCTCTTGCCTATCACGCGGATTGTGTCCAGCGAGCGGTAGATGAACCGGCCTTCGTCCAGGTGTTTCTGGGTGTCTTCGCTTATCTGGATGTAGGCACCGTACTGTTTGGCGGCACTTTCCAGGCGGGCGGCCAGGTTCACGGCGTCGCCCATCATGGTGTAGTTCTTGCGCATGGTGGAACCCATGTTGCCGGTCACGATGTCGCCGGAGTTGATACCGATTCTCATGTGCATGTCGTGGACTACCTTGGGCCACTTGTTTCCTTCGCCCGCCCATTTCTTGCGGAGGGCCATGAGCTTGGTCTGCATGTCCACGGCGCTGTCGCAGGCGTTCTGGGCGTGGTTGGGCAGCGGCATGGGTGCCCCGAAGAAGGCGATGATGGCGTCCCCTTCGTACTTGTCCAATGTGCCCTTGTTCTCTAGCAGGGTGTCCGTCATGGCGGTAAGGTATTCGTTCAGAAGTTCCACCAGCTTGCTGGGGTCCCCGATTTTTTCGGAGAAGGTGGAGAAGCTCGCGATGTCGGTAAAGTAGGCGGTGATGTTGGACTTGGAACCGCCCAGGGTAGGCATGATTTCATTGTTCACCATCTCGTCGATCAGTTCAGGAGAAATGTATTGCTTGAAGGCATTGCCCAGGAAGCGCTTTTCCTTGGTCTCGAAATAGAACTGGATAATCAGGGCGATAATGTTGGTGAACAGGATGGCGAAAATCTGCTTGGAAGCTCCAAGGTAGAGCCCCTGTTCAAAGTAATGGTAGGCGATGCCCAGGTAGCCGCCCATCAGCACAAAGGAAAGCGCGATAGAGATGTAGCTCTTTACGTAGAGGCCCACCAGCAGGCAAACCAGGGCGAGTAACACCACGATAATCTGCTGGTAGCGCTCTTGCAGGGTCACCAGGAAGTCGTCGTTCAGGATATTCTGGAGGATGGTGGCGTGGGTCAGCACGCCGGGGTAGTTTTCTTCGTGGGGGGCGGTCACAAAGTCGAACAGGGCCGGGGCCGCCGAACCCAGAATGAAAATCTTGCCCTGGAAAAGTCCCGGGTCAACGCGGTTCTTGGTAATGTCGTAATAGGACAGGTGCTGGAAAACCCTTTCCGTTTCAGCTGTATTGTAGCGGCCCTTGTAATTGATTTGGTAATGTCCCCAGCGGTCGATAGGAATCTGTTTCACCTTGCCGAACCGGATTTCTTTGCCTTCGCCCAGGTTGTTGATGCGTTCTTCGGAGGTGTTGATAATGTCTGTCAGCACGTCGTTGTTCAAAATGACCAGGTTGGATACCCACTTTTTCTTGGCGATGTCGTAATGGATGTCCATGTCCATGGAAATATGGGTGGGCTTGTTTGGTGGAAGCCTTTGCAGTGAGTCCGCAAAATACTTGACGGTATTCACGATATAGGGAGTGATGACCGCCTCTTCGTCTTCTTCGCTATCGGAGAGCACAAAACGGCCTGCGCCTTCCTCGTCCCGCTTGACGGTAATGTTGTCTGTAATTTCTTTTTCTTCGTCTTCGCCCAGGGAATCCAGCATGGAAACGTCAATCTGGGAAAGGGCGTCGGAAAGAGTCTCGTTTAACATCTGGCCTTCAAAGATTTCGAAGGTGACGCTTCCTTCGCTGTTCTTGGTGGCGATGATTTTTGAGGAAATGTCGATGAACTGGCTGTTTTCTTCGGGCTTCTTGGCGGCTTCCCTGATTTTTTTATGGAGCGCCTGGAACATGGGATAGCTGAACTGGGGGAAGGTGGTGTGGTAAAATCCCGAGGAATCCCTGTAGATGCCGAAGGGTTTGCCCAGGTCAATGAACTGCCCCATCTTGATTTTCACGTTTTCTGGTTTTTGATGGAACAGGTGCAGAAGGCTCATCAGGGGCATGGTGGAGTATATCTTGCTTTCGACTCCGGAATAGAGTTCGGGACTGGGGAAACGGTAAAGGAGCGACACGCGGCGGACCACGCCGTCGTCATCGGGGTAGGCGTTTACCGAACCCATCTGTGCGCCGGCGTGGGCCAGTTCCGGGAAGATGTTGTCCAGCAGGTCCTTGGGTTCGATATTTTGGGCGGAGTCCGCCTGCGACAGCTCGAAGGTGGAGCTGTAGCCGATTTCATCGGCCCGTTCGGCGGTGCTGAGGGGCCTCCACTGGGATTCGTGCTTGTAGGACTGGTAGCTGTCAAAAATGTTGCAGACGATGGTGTTCCCGCTTTCCTTGACGGCGCTGACAAGCATGGAGTCGTAATTGTAGAAGGTGCGGATGTCGCCCCCCAGGGAATCCCAGGGAGTGTCAGGGCTCAGCTTGTTCAGCATGGTGGTGACCTGTTGGGTCTTCTGTTCGCCGAAATCGGCGTTCTTGAACAAGATATCGAAGCCGATGGCCGATGCCCCTCCGTTGCTCAGGTTCTTGACCACGTCGGCGTGGATGGAACGGTCCCAGGTGTTGTAGTTTCCCAGTTTTGCCAGGGAGGGTTCGTCAATATCCACGATAAAGATGTTTGGGTCGTAATGGCTGTTCAGGGCGTTCTTGTCGCCGGTTTCTTCGAGGTTGTGGGTCTTGCCCGTCTTGACCTTGAAGAACATGTCGTAGAACAGGTATTCTAGGGATTCTGCACCGTTGCGTACTCCATCTAGCTGTGGGTTCTGCACGTTGCCTAGGAACAAAATGAGAAAGACAAGGACAGAAGTGAGTCCAAAACCAATCAGGAGCTTCTTTAATTTTTTTGACAGTTTTATCTGCATATTGTCAATAATAATAAATGGGTTTTAGTTATATTTCCAATGCAATGGCGAAGGAGCTTTAATTTGGCAACTCAAAAAAAGAAAACCGGTCGTAAAACAACACCTGCAAAAACGGAACAGGTGGAAAATTCGGAGGAACGTTCCCTGGGGGCCATGGTGGTGGGCTACGGGCTCATCGCCATATCCGCTATTGCCCTGTTGTCTTGCATTAGCGTGGTCTATGTAGGTTCCGAAAAGGGAATCATGACTCGGTTCGGGGACTTCTTGAATTTTGCCTTCGGCAAGTTGCCCGTGATATTCATTATCCTGTCCGTGATGCTGTGGGGCTTGTTCATCACTTTCCAGGGCCTGCGCAAGAAACTGTTCCGCGTGGCTCTCGGCCTTTCTATCGTGGGTCTGGACCTGTGCGTGCTGATGTCCATCCCCGTTCATGGCAAGGCGGGCGTTTCCGAAGATGTATTCATCATGCGGGGCGGAATCGTGGGCCGCTTTCTGGATTCCAACATCGTGGGCCCCCTTTGCGGTGACGTGCTGTTTATTCCGGTGATTGTTCTGTCCCTTGTTCTGGTGGCGGTGCTGTTCTTCTGTTTCGGGCTCCGCTTCGGGCATTTTGCTGCCCTGTTCCGCAAGATTCGCGGCATAAAGGAAAAAGCCCCTGCTGGTGAAGGCGATGGCGAAAGCGACGGGGAAGACTCCGACGAGACGACCACGGTTCGCAAGGGTATCACCATGGATGGGGATACCACCATTTTCAACATTCCCGACGCCTACAGGACCAAGCACAAGGGCGTGCTCAAGCCTTTCAGTGCCCGCAAGAACTGGATGGAGGCGGTGGACACTTCCGCTGCGGAAGCGCCCATGGTGGATGGGATGGTGGAAGGAACCCTTGTAGAGGGCTCCTTTGGAACGGTTGCTGAAAAGCCTGCTCCGAAACCTTTGGGCGAGGACCCTGAAATTTTGCGTTTGGAAAAGGAACTTCGCGAGAATGGAACTCACATGAGTGCCCTGGAAATTCGCGAAATCCGGAACAAGATTGCTGAAATCCGTCGCGCCCGTGAAGAAATCAACTGGGAAAACGAACGCCAGGGGAACCTGGTGGTGAAGGGCGCTGTTCGCGGAGGCGAAAGCGAAACTACGGACGAGGCTACTGTCGTGGCAGGAGCGGCACCCGAAGAGGCTACCGTTGTGGCGGGTTCTGTCGAAGAAACCCAGGCGGCAACCGTCGCGAAAACGATGGCCGGCAATGAGGAGTCGACGCAAGAGGGTAACGCAGAACCGTCGGCAGAGTCCGATGAAGATGAAGAGGACTTTATTCCCCAGGTGGTCTCGTCTGACGAGGTGGACCAGGACCCGAGTTATGTGCCGCCCAGCAATATCGGCACGTCTTCTGGCGGCACGACCGTCACCGGCTCCGGCGTTACCGGTATTCCACAGCCCGACCCGACGGTGCACTACGACGAATACAAGGTACCCTCCGTAGATGAAATCCTTGACACCCACGAGCCCCAGCCGGCGGACTATACGGTGGACGAGTTGAACGCCATCGGCAAGATGCTGGAAGAAAAGCTGGAAAATTTCAAGGTGAAAGGCAAGGTGGTGGGCTGCGAGACCGGGCCCGTCATTACCCGCTTCGAGGTGGAACCAGGTCCGGGCGTGAAGGTCTCACAGTTCAGCGCCCTGCAAGATGACCTGGCCATGGCCCTGAAGGCGGTGTCCATACGAATTCTCGCCCCGATTCCTGGAAAGGGTGCGGTGGGTATCGAGATTCCCAACCGCAAGATGCAGACCATTTTCGGTCGCGACATTTTCGAGAGCGAGGCCTTCAAGCCTTCTCCCGAAAAGATTGTCATGGCTCTTGGCAAGGACATTTCGGGCGAACCTTTTGCCATGGACCTGGCAAAAGCACCCCACCTGATGATTGCGGGCCAGACGGGTTCCGGTAAGTCCGTTTGCATTAACGCCCTCATGGCCAGCATGCTCTTCAGCAAGACTCCCGACGAACTCCGCATGATTCTTGTGGACCCGAAGGCGGTGGAACTGAAGATGTACGAGAACATCCCGCACCTGCTGGCGCCTGTGATTACCAAGCCGGAGGTGGCTATCCAGGCGCTCCAGTGGCTTTGCTACGAGATGGATAGGCGCACCGAAGTCCTTGCTTCGGCGAAGGTCAGAAATATTGGCGGTTTCAATGCCAAGTTCGAGGCGGGAGAACTCCCGGAAGAGGTTCCCGAAGAGGACCGTGGACACCGCATGGCCTTTATCGTGGTGATTATCGACGAGATGGCCGACTTGATGATGGTGGCCGGCAAGGAAATCGAGAAGAACGTGAGCCGCCTGGCCGCCAAGGCCCGTGCTGTTGGCATTCACCTGGTGCTTGCCACCCAGCGTCCGTCGGTGAAGGTGATTACCGGTAACATCAAGGCGAACCTGCCTACACGTATCAGTTTCAAGGTGGCCTCTAACGTGGATGCTCGTACGGTGATGGACCACGCCGGCGCCGAAAAACTCCTGGGCCGTGGCGACATGCTTTACAAGGCGGTGAACGCTCCCGACCCGGTGCGCCTGCATGGGGCATTCCTCAGCGACGAAGAAGCGGAAAAGCTGGCCGACGCCTGCTCCAACCAGAATGTGTGCTACCCGCAGCTGGAAACCTTCGAGGTTGCCGAAGAAGGCGGAGAAGGGGAGGATGGCGAAGAAAACGCCGCCATGAGCGAGAAGAAGGATAAGCTGTTGTTTGAGGTGGCCAAGTGGGCTATCGAATGCGGCAACGGCCTTTCTACCTCGGCGGTGCAGCGCCACTTTAGCGTAGGCTACAGCCGGGCAGGCAAGATTGTGGACCAGCTGTTCGGTCTTGGTCTGTGCGCCCGCAGTACAGGCAATTCCAAGCCCCGCGCCATGCTTATTGACATGGATCAGCTCATGCAACTGGAACGCTCCGGAACCTTCCGCTAACCCCTAAATCCTAGTCTCTAGATCCTACGCCCCATGAAAGAATTCGCTCCTGCTAAAATCAATCTCTTCCTTGACGTCATCCGCAAGCGCGAAGACGGTTACCACGATCTGGGAACCCTTTTCCAGACTATCGACGTGGGCGATACGGTTTCGGCCACCCTTCGAGACGACGACAAGATTACCCTGGAGTACAACGTTCCTCAGGAATACCCCAAGGAATCGGACCTGGTGTTCAAGGCGGCAGCCCTGATGCAAGAGGCCTACCGTGTATCGAAGGGCGTTGACCTGTATCTGGAAAAGGTGATGCCCTTGGGCGCTGGCCTTGGTGGAGGCTCTGCCGATGCCGCAGCAACCCTTAGGTTGCTGAACCGCCTCTGGAAGTTGGACCTGCCTATGGAGGCCCTGGAGGAACTGGGCGCAAGTCTCGGTGCCGACGTTCCCTTTCTGGTCAGAGGCGGCTCGGCGTTTGCCGAGGGCATCGGCGAAAAGCTTACGCCCATCGAACCGCTCCAGCTGAAAGACGGTCAGCACCTGCTCGTAGCGACCCCGCTGGACGCCGTTCCCACCAAGGACGCCTACGCCGGAGTTCCCAAGTCGGGCCCCGACCGCTGGGAAGCGTACAAGTCGGGCTTCAGGGCTGCGGCCGGTTCTAGTCCTGCAGAAAATTCGGGTTCCGCCATAGATTTCGCCCTGGAAAACGTCTTCAACAGTTTCGAGATTTCGGTATTCCCCAAGCACCCCTTGGTAGAACAGTTGAAGCAACAGATGATCCGCCTGGGGGCGACTTCTGTCCTCATGTCGGGGTCGGGAGCCTCTATCTTTGGCGTTTTCGGGACCCGGAGCCAGGCGGAATCTGCCCTGGAATCCCTGAAACCCATTTCCAGATACCTCGCCGTGACCCGTTTTTTCCAGGGTTTTTAGGCGAATCCCTTTGAATTTGGGGCGTATTTTCTATATTTGCGCCACCATTGGGGTATCGTCAAGTGGTAAGACAACGGATTTTGATTCCGTTATTCGTTGGTTCGAATCCAGCTACCCCAATGAATTTTTTAACCATTCCAAAATTGGAGAAATACAATGGAACTCACAACGCTCAAGGCTACCTCGAGAGTGCTAGGTGCAAACCGCGAAAACAAGCGTTTGCGTAAGGCTGGTCAGATTCCGGCCGTCTATTATGGTAAGGGTACAGAGACTGTGAATATCAGCGTCAGCGAAATTGATATTCGTAAGGTTCTCGCACCCGGTAAGCGTTACACCCTTCTGGACCTGGAAATCGATGGCAAGGCCGGTAATCCCGCCGTCATCTACAACTACCAGAAAGACGCCATCTCCCAGAAATTCGTCCACATTGACTTCCTCAAGATTGACGAAGCCACTCCGGTGAAGGTTCGCGTTCCTGTTAAGCTCTCCGGTCTTCCGGTGGGTGTCAAGACCCAGGGCGGTGTCATGGCTCAGGAAACTCATTACCTGATGCTCTCTGCCAAGCCGGCTTCCATTCCGACCGTTCTGGAATTGGATATCTCCGACTTCGAGACCAACGTGACCTTCTACGCCAAGGACTTCAAGCTCCCCGAAGGCGTTACTCTGGCTTCCGTTCCTCGTACGGTGATCTTCTCCATCTCTTCTAAGTCCAAGAAGAAGGATGCTGCCGACGCCGCTGCCGCACCTGCCGCTGAAGCTGCTGCTCCTGCAGCCGCTGCCGCCGCACCTGCTGCCGAAAGTAAGTAGTATCTAGGAAAATTTCCTTATGACGCCTCCCGTTCTGCGGGAGGTGCTTTTGTTACAAATCTTTCCCTCGATGTGTACATTCCCTCGCTCGCAGATTCATTTCATTCGACTGCTCTCTCGGGAAGCACACATCTCGGTCAAAAAATTGGCGATGGGTTTAGGTGTCAAACGTATTCTCTGGCAAGAACATTTACTACAGGTAAGATACGTTACCGCAGGTGGAAACTCTTGTGACTGTTAGTCCCTGCGAGTTTCCTTCGAGATATTGTATAGTCCTTGCATTTGCATTTCTGAAGGATTTTTATAAATTAATGACTTAATAAGGGGTGTATATGCGAAAACTGAGTCTTGGACTTTCTTTTGCCGCTATGGCGGTGCTTGTTGCCTGTGGTGACGACAATAGTTCGATTGCTAACGACTTGGACGAATTGTCAAGTTCCAGTGAGAATGACGTGAACGACGTGGTTACCGGTACATTTACCGACCCCCGTGACGGGCAAACCTACAGAACGGTCAAGATTGGGAACCAGACTTGGATGGCAGAGAACCTGAACTATCGATACCTTGGACCCACCGATGACTTAGATTCTTCCAGTTTCTGCTACGATGACGACCCTGCCAACTGCGAAACGTATGGTCGCCTGTACCTGTGGAGTGCGGCCATGGACAGTGCGGGAATCATCGAGGGGAATACGGCCAACGGCTGCGGCTATAATTTGGAATGTTCTCCCAGCGGAAATGTGCGGGGCGTATGCCCCCAGGGCTGGCACCTGCCAAGCAACTGGGACGAATTTGAAACACTGTTTGAGGCTGTCGGCGGACAAGAAGTAGCGGGTGCCATGCTCAAGTCTACATCCGGCTGGAATAGTAATGGCGACGGTACGGATGCTTATGGTTTTTCCGCTTTCCCTGCGGGCGCCCGCAACATCGATAGCGGCTTCCGCAATTTGGGCAACAATGTCACCTTCTGGAGCTCCACTGAAATCGGTAGCAACGTGTACAGCATGTATCTGAACTACAGCTACGAGCGTGCATTCCTGGAGGACGACGGCAAGGACTTCGCGCTATCCGTCCGTTGCCTTAAAGATTAGTTTTCTACATTTCGCCCCATGATTAGCATTACCAAGCTGTTGATGGATGTGCCGAATTTCGGCGACACACTTCGTTATACGCCTCACGCTCACAAGTCACAGAACGGCGTGAGCGAGGGCCGTGGCCCGGTGGTGGTTTGGAACTGCACCAAGACTTGCAACTTGAACTGCGTCCACTGTTACGCCCGTTCCGAGGCCATCAAGTACCAGAACGAACTGACTCACGAAGAAGGCCTTGCCCTCATCGACCAGCTTGCCGATTTCAACGTTCCTGTCATCTTGTTCAGCGGCGGCGAACCTCTGTTGCGGCCGGACTTCTTTGAACTGGCGAATTATGCTGCCAGCAAGGGAATCCGCCCAACCATCAGCACCAACGGCACCCGCATCGACGAAGACGTGGCAAAACGCCTGAAGGACATGGGCGTAGGGTACGTGGGCATCAGCCTGGACGGTTGCGAAGCCACTCACGACAAGTTCCGCGGTAAGCCGGGAGCTTTCCAGATGGCGCTCCGGGGCATCCGCAACTGCGTGGCCACGGGGCAAAAGGTGGGGCTTCGCTTTACCATCACCCGAGACAATTTCCAGGACCTGGATTCCATCTTCGATTTGCTGGAACAGGAAAATATTGATCGGGTGTGCTTCTACCACCTGGTCTACAGCGGTCGTGGCTCTGCCATGGTGGAGCGTGACCTGAACCACGAAGAGAGCCGCCAGGTCATGGACCTGATTATCAGGCGTACCCTGGATTTCAAGGCCCGTGGCATCAACAAGGAAATTCTTACCGTAGATAACCACGCCGACGCCGTCTACCTATACCTCAAGATGAAGGAAAAAGACCCCGTCCTCGGGGAGCGCGTGCTGAAGCTCATCCAGAGCAACGGCGGGAACCGTAGCGGCATGGCCTTCGGAAACATCGACAGTGTAGGGAATGTCCACCCCGACCAGTTCACCCAGTACATCACCCTGGGGAACGTGCGGGAACGCCCCTTCGGTGAAATCTGGACTGACCTGAGCAACCCCATCATGGCAGGCCTCAAGGACCGCAAGCCCCTTTTGAAGGGCCGCTGCCCCAAGTGCGCTTACCTGAACCTTTGCAACGGCAACTTCCGTACCCGCGCCGAGGCCGTGACCGGCGACTTCTGGGCCGAAGACCCGGCCTGCTACCTGACGGACGAAGAGATTGGGGGTTAGAGTCTAGAGTCTAGGATCTAGGGCGTCTTTTTCTTCTTCCGATTCTGAACTGATTAAGGGTTAGGGTCTAGGGAAATGTGGAATGTGAGGGTGAGGTTCGAGGCGCGAGGTTCGGGGCTCGAAAATTTCCTATAAGCTCGCTACCACCTGTTCCAGGCGTTCCTTGGCGGGGGAGTCGGGCATGGGCATGAACAGTTCCTTCGCGAATGCCTGGGTCAGGAGTTCCCTGGCCTTTTCGACGGGTATTCCCCTGCTGGTCAGGTAGAAGAGCTGTTCGGCGTCCAGTTCCCCGCAGGTGTTCCCGTGGGTGCATTCCACGTCGTCGTGGTAGATTTTCAGCACCGGCTTTACGGATACGGAACTGTCTTCGGAAAGGAGGATGGTGTTCACCAGCTGGGACGAAAACACCTTGGAGCAGTTTGCGCCCACCACCACGCTACCGTCGTAGCTGGCATTGGACTTTCCGTTCAGCAGGTTTCTTGCGAACTGGACGCTTTCGGTTTCGGGCGCTTCGTGCCTGATGGTGATGCGGTGGTGTACGGAATCGTCTCCATCGAGTACGTTCAGGGAGCGGATTTCTAGTCGGGCACCGTTTCCTTTCAAGAAGGCGTCCAGGCTGGTGCGCTTGATTCCCGTGCCCCGCTCGATTTCGGAGAAATAGACTTTCGAACCCGCCTCCTGCACGATTCGGAAATGGCGGAACCTCAGGGGCACGCCGTCGGCAGGGTTTGCAAAGAAAATGTGGACGGAAGCGTTTTCGCCTACGTGAATGTCAAACCGTTCTGCGCAGATTTCGTGGGCCACCTTGTTGTCGAGAATCTCGAGGCTGGCCGTTGCGTTCTTGCCGATGTCCAGCACGGTATGGCCAAAGTCGTTGTTGCACTTGAGCATGGCCATTTCGTTTGCACCGTCAGCAATATCCTGCTTCATGGTCCGTGCATTAAACGCTATGGGCAGGAGTGCCGCAAAGTCGTCTTCGTCGGAATAGTCTGCGGTATCGTTGCAGGTTTCGGGGAATTCCGGCATAGGAATTTTTGCCACGGGGAAAAACGTCCACAACTCGTTGTTGCGGCGGGGCATGCCGATTTGCTTGATGCGGGAAATAGCGTCCATTACTTTTCCTCGATCCAGTCGTAACCTTTTTCCTCCAGTTCGAGGGCTAGTTCCGGACCACCGCTCAAGATGATTTTCCCGTGACGGAGCACGTGGACAAAGTCGGGCTTGATGTAGTCCAAGAGCCTCTGGTAGTGGGTCACCAGGATCACCGCCTTGTCAGGGCCCAAGATGTGGTTGATACCGCCGGCCACGATGCGCAGCGCGTCGATGTCCAGGCCGGAATCGGTTTCGTCCAGCAGGGATACTTTCGGGTCTAAAATGGCCATCTGCAGAATCTCGTTGCGTTTCTTTTCGCCGCCGGAGTAGCCTTCGTTTACGCCACGGTCACGGTAACGTTCGTCCATTTCCAGAAGTTCCATCTTTTCGTCGATGAGCTTCTTGAATTCGGCTTCTCCGATTTCGGGCTGGCCCAAGAAGGCCCGCTTGCTGTTCAGCGCCATCTTCAGGAATTCTACGTTGTTTACGCCAGGGATTTCCGTAGGGTACTGGGTGCTGATGAACAGCCCGCTGTTGGCCCGCTCGTTGATTTCCATCTGGAGCAGGTCCTTGCCGTCTAAAGTGACGGAACCGCCATCTACGTGATAGGCGGGGTGACCGGCGATGACCTTGGAGAGGGTGCTCTTACCGGAGCCGTTTGGGCCCATGATGGCGTGGACTTCTCCCGCCTTGACTTCCAGATTGATTCCTTTCAGAATCTGGGTTCCGTCTTCGATGCTTGCCTTTAAGTCTTTAATGGATAACATGGATGAGCCTATCCTTGCTGCTGATAATTCTGTCTGCAAATTGGTTGATGTCAATGCCGCCTTTCTTGTAGGCGGCGTCCAGTTTCTGCAATTCCTGCGTGAACGCGTAGATGTCCATTCGCTTCTGGATTCCTTCGGCACTGTCCAGCTGGATGTTCTTTTTTTCCCTGTCGCAAAAACGCAACATGAGCACCATGAGGGTGTCGTAGAACTCGTTGATTTCCTTGGGCGGTGTCCAGGTTTCTTCGGGCAGGCCTTCCATAAAGAGCTGGCCCTGCCTTGGTAGGATTTCGTAAAGCGTTTGGGGCGAAAAGTAGCCCGTTTCGGCGTAGTGGGCGATGGCGGTGTTCACGAATTCATCTACGACGGAAGATTCCAAAAGCTGGATGCCGCTTTCGGCCAGGTTCATGTCAAAGAATTCGCAGGCCCTGTCCAGCAACGTAGGGTTTCGGTACAGCAGGTTTGCAAACCGGATTTCCAGGGGCGGAATCAGGTTCCACTGGACCATGGCCGCTTCTTCTTGAAGGACTTCTTTCGCTTGTTCCTGTTCGGCAGTCGGTTTGTGCTTCACGTGGATTTGCTGGACGTCGTTCAGGGACCTGCTGGTGTCGAAACGCTCCGAAAGGAGCTTTACGTACTGGTTCCGAAGTTCCGTGTTCCCGATGCTCTTGATGAGGGACTTGGCGTAGGTGATAAAGCTTGCCCGGGCCTCGATGCTGGAAAGGTCCTTCATGTGGGATAGGTAGCTGAGCCAGTCTTCGGCATTCTTCAGTTCGTCGCGGAAGGCGTCTGCGCCCCGCTCGTTCACGAAGTTGTCGGGGTCGATCTTGGTGCCGTCGGGTCTCGAAAGGGCGAATACTTTCGGGCCGATTCCCTTGGGGAGCACGATTTCCAGGGAGCGGAGGGTGGCCTTTTGGCCTGCCGCATCGCCGTCGAAGACCAGGTAGGCGGTTTTCGCGTAGCGGGAAAGGATGCTGGCGTGGTTCTCGGTAAGGGCAGTGCCCGAGGCCGCCACCACGTTCTGTACGCCGCCCTGATAAAGGCTTATCAGATCGAAATAACCTTCTACGATGATGACCGCGTTTTCTTTGGCGATAGCGTTCTTGCTGTGGTTCAGCCCGAAAAGGATATCGCTCTTATGGTAAAGGATAGTTTCCGGGCTGTTCATGTACTTTGCCGGACTCTTGCCGGAAAGGTCGCGCCCTCCGAAGGCAACCACCACGCCGGAAATGTTCTGGATGGCAATCATCAGGCGGTCCCGGAACTTTTCGGAAATACCGCCGTTCTCCTTTTCTACGGCAAGGCCCGCCTTGACGCATTCCTTGGGAGAGAACCCTTTCTTGGCGGCGTAGCCTACGAAACCTTCGCGGCCGTCGGGAGCGTAGCCGATGTGGAACTGCTTGCGGGTTGGTTCGGAAATATGGCGGCTGTTCAGGTATTGAAGAGCCTTGGGGCTGCGGGTCAGCTGTTCTTCGAACCACTCACAGGCCAGTTCGTTCAGCTTGCGGACCAGTTCACGCTCTTCGGTGATTTCGGCCCGTTCGGGGTTGCCCACGCTGGGTAACTCAAAACTGCAAAAATCCGCCACCCATTTCACGGCGGCGTTGAAGTCTATTTTTTCGTGTTCCTGCACGAACTTGAACACGTCTCCGCCGACACCGCAGGCGAAGCACTTGTAGATGCCCAGGGTGGGGTTTACGTACATGGAGGGGGAGTGGTCGTCGTGGAAGGGACACACCCCAACGTAGCGTCCGTTGCCCGACCTTTTCAGGGGCAAAAACTGCTCAATGACGGCCGTGATGTCGGCTTCGGATTTGAGCTGTTGGATGACTTCGTTAGGGTAAAAGGGCATGGCCCAAATTTAGCTTTTTTTTATATTGGTGTTATAAATTGGAGTCTATTATGATTAAACGTCCCCGTCGCTTGCGCAAGAACGAAACCATCAGAAACATGGTTGCCGAAACCGCCGTGAATCCGGCATCCCTGGTGTACCCGCTGTTTGTAAAGGAAGGTTCGGAAATCAAGGAAGAAATTCCGTCTATGCCGGGGCAGTTCCGTTTTTCTATCGACGAACTGCTGAAAGAGGTGGACGGTTATGCTGCCCTTGGGCTCAAGTCTATCTTGCTGTTCGGCATTCCCGACATGAAAGACGAAATGGCGAGCTCCGCCTACGACGATGACGGTATTATCCAGCGCGCGGTCCGTGCCCTGAAGGCCAGGTTCCCAGAACTCTACATCATTACCGACGTATGCCTGTGCGAATACATGAGCCACGGTCATTGCGGCATCTTGAAGGACGGCGAAGTGGATAACGACGCTACCCTGGAACTCTTGGCGAAAACAGCACTTTCCCATGCGGTGGCAGGAGCCGACATGGTGGCTCCCAGCGACATGATGGACGGCCGCGTGGCGGCTATCCGCGAAAAACTGGACGAGAACGGTTTCAAGAGCACTCCGATCATGTCTTACAGCGCGAAATTTGCCAGCGCCTACTACGGACCGTTCCGTGAGGCGGCCGGTTCTGCGCCCCAGTGCGGAAACCGCAAGGGTTACCAGATGGACGTTCGTAACGGTCGTGAGGCCTTGCGGGAGGTGGAGCTAGATCTGGAAGAAGGTGCAGACATCGTGATGGTGAAACCTGGCCTTGCCTTTTTGGATGTGCTTCGCCAGACCGCCGAAATCAGCGATGTGCCGGTGGCGGTTTACAACGTGAGCGGTGAATACGCCATGGTGAAGGCCGCCGCAAACCTTGGCCTTATCGACGAAGATGCCATCATTCGCGAAAACCTGTTGGCCTTCAAGCGGGCGGGCGCCGACATAATCATTACCTACCATGCCAAGGAAGCGTTGGAGCGTTGCTTGTTATAGGCGCGAGAACATTTTGGGAACACTTTTTGCGTGTTGATTTGTTATTAGTGCAAAAAAAAATATAGATTGATTGCAACATTTTAACAAAGCAAATTTATTTGCATTCAATGGAGAACAAAATGAAAAAACTCATGCTTCTTGCCGCTCTCGGCGCTGCCGCTATCTTCACCGCTTGTGGCGATGACTCTTCCTCCGCTGGTGGTTCCGACCCCAAGTGCGAAGTCAAGACGGGAGAAAACTCTGCAACGATGGTGCAGACGGTTCCTGGCTATGGCACTAGTGAAACGACTTGGAAACTTGAAGGCGACAAGATTCTCATTACCTATTCCGACTTCCCCGACAATAACACGGAAGAGGATGCCGGAGAACTTACAGCTGATGACCTGAAGAAAATGGCCGAAGCAGGTTGCGAAAACTTCAATAAGATGTCTGCCGAATAATCGTTTGTAAAACAGGTATGCTTAAAAAAGTCCGGCCCTCTGGGTCGGATTTTCTATTTTGGGGTCTATGAATCACTCCATTAGCGAAAAACTTTTTACCGAAGCCAAGACCCTGATGCCCGGCGGCGTGAACAGTCCCGTTCGTGCATACAGCAACGTGGGGGCCACACCTCCTTTTATTGCCCGCGCCAAGGGAAGCCACATCTATGACGTGGACGGCAACGACTACATCGATTACGTGGGCAGCTGGGGCCCCATGCTGTTGGGCCACGCCCACGACAGCGTCATCAAGGCGGTGGCAGAAACTGCCCAGAATGGCCTCAGTTTCGGGGCGCCCTGCGGCCTGGAATCGGAACTGGCAAAACTGGTGATGAGCCTTGTGCCCAGCGTGGAAATGATTCGCATGGTGAACAGCGGGACCGAGGCCACCATGAGCGCCATCCGTGCGGCACGCGGGTTTACCGGTCGTGACAAGATTGTGAAGTTCGAGGGCTGTTACCACGGCCATAGCGATAGCTTGCTCATCAAAGCGGGCTCGGGAATGCTCACCACGGGCAAGCCCAGCAGCAAGGGCGTGCCTGCCGATCTCGCGAAATACACGCTTACGCTACAGTACAACGACGTGGCAGGAGTGAAGGAACTGTTCGACAAGATTGGCGACGAAATCGCCGGCGTGATCGTGGAGCCTGTGGCCGGGAACATGGGGGTAGTGCCTGCCAAGCCGGAATTCTTGCAGGCCCTTTCCGAAGAGACCAAGAAACACGGCGCCCTTTTGATTGTGGACGAGGTGATGACGGGATTCCGTGTAGGAATCCACTGCGCCCAGGGGCTGTACGGCATCAAGCCGGACCTGACCACCTTCGGAAAGATTATCGGCGGAGGTATGCCGGTAGGTGCCTACGGTGGTCGACTGGACGTGATGCAGCAGATTGCTCCCTTGGGCGGAATCTACCAGGCAGGAACCCTTTCCGGGAATCCGGTGGCCATGGCGGCAGGACTTTTCACTATGCGTGAACTGCATAGTCACCCGGAATATTACGTTCATGCCGAAGCCATGACCAAGCGCTTGCTAGAAGGCCTCAAGGACGCAGCCGCTTCAGCGGGAATTGCAATTTCTACAAACCAGGTAGGCTCCATGGGCTGTATCTTCTTTACCGAAGGCCCGGTCACGTGTTTTGCCGATGTGCAAAAGTCCGACCTGGAACTGTTCCGCAGGTATTTCTTGGGCATGCTGGACCAGGGAATCTACCTGGCACCAAGCCAGTTCGAAGCCATCTTCGTAAGTGCTGCCCATACAGAAAACGACATCGACCGAACCGTCGATGCCGCCAGGAAAGTATTTAAAACTCTTTAAACTCCCTTAATCTCCTGGTGGGAAACCTTCTTCACGAAGATTTCCATCATGGTGAATCCGAACAGGTAAAGCCCGCCTAGCACCAGGAACAGGTTGTTTCCCGTAAAGATGTTTCCGAGGGTAGGACCGATGATGCCCGCGATTCCCCAACCCGAAAGGGTCATGGCGTGAACCGTGGAAACGCAGGAGGTTCCGAAGCGCTTGGCCAAAAGGCTCGGCAGCACGGAGAAGTTTCCGCCATAGGCGAATTCCACCATCATGATACCGCAAATGGCAAGCCAGGCCTGCTCGGTATAGCAGAGGAACGCCGCCAAGATACTGAGGGAGCAAACGTAGTGGTAGGCGCCCTTTCGGCCGATATAGTCGGAGAGGGTGCTCATGCCGAAACGGCCCAGCACGTTGAACACGGCGGTAAGGGCCATGATGAGGGCGATTTCCTTGAATCCCAGGTATTTCAGCAAGCTCTTTTCCTGGGCAATCAGGGCAAGTCCGCAGGAAATGTTGATGCAGAACATGACCCAGATGGACACGTATTCCATGGTGAGGAACTTGGTGTGGACCAGGTCCTTGAAGGGAATGGCCGTCTTCTTGGTCATGATGAAGGCGGGATTGGGCCTGAACAGCCAGGAACATACGGACATGACCGTCAAGAAGGCGCATCCGAGAATCAGGAACAGGTAGGGCAGCTCGAAGTTTGCCAGCAGGTACTCGATGGCGGGGGCGGCCACGAACTTGCCTGCCCCAAAGCCCGTGATGGCAAGGCCCGAGGCCAGGCCCTTGTGGTCGCTGAAGTTGGAAAGCAACTGCTTGATGGGGCACACGTAGCCGATGCCCGTGCCCGCCCCCATGAAGGAGCAGCCGATGTAGTACAGCGGGAGTATGCCGAACTTGGTGGCGGCAAAGAGGGTGAACATGCCGATGGCGAACAAGGTGGTGGAAACCACCGACATCCGTTTCGGGTTCAGTTCCACCATGCGCCCGAAGGTAGCGGCGCACATCCCCAGGAAGAAGATAATCAGGGTGAACCCGATGTCCGCCTGGAACTTTGAAATGCCGAAGCACTCCATGATGTTGACGGAGTACTGGGAGTAGTTATAGACGGTACCCAGGGAAAGGGGGAGGCCGATTCCCGGAACGAGGATGTTGAGGACGCGGTTGCTCATGACATACCTCCGGGAATGCCGTTAGCTTTCCGATTTTTCGGACGAAGTTTCGGTGCTTTCGCCAGCCTGTGCTTCGGCTTTTTCAGCGGTCTGTGCCGAAGCATCCTTGTCGCGGATGGTGGCCCGGCGGATCTTTCCGCTGATGGTCTTGGGCAGCTCTGTGACGAAGTCGATAATGCGTGGGCTCTTGTAGCTGGCGGCAATCTTCTTCGCGAAAAGCTGGATTTCCTTGGACAGTTCCTTGGAGGCCTCGTAGCCCTTCTGGAGTACGATGGTGGCCTTCACGGCCTGGCCACGGTCCTTGTCCTCGATGCCCGTGACGGCCACTTCCAGCACGGCGGGGTGCTTGTGGAGCACTTCTTCTACTTCGAAGGGGCTGATACGGTATCCGGAGCTCTTGATCAGGTCGTCGGTGCGGCCCACGAACCAGAAATAACCGTCCTTGTCCCGGGTGGCGGTGTCGCCAGTGTGGTAAACTCCGCCTGCGAATACCTTCTCCGTGCGTTCCTCGTCGCGGTAGTAACCGCCGAACATGCCGAAGGGCTTGCCCTGGTCAATCTGGATAATTAGTTCGCCCACTTCGTCCACTCCGCAGGGTTCACCTTTGGCGTTGACGATTTCCATGCGGTAGCCCGGCGAAGGCTTGCCGATGGAGCCCGGCTTCGGGATATCCCAGCCGAAGTTTCCGGTGGTGAGGGTCAGTTCCGTCTGGCCGTAACCTTCTTGCAGGCGGATGCCCGTCTGTTCAAAGAACTGGTTGTAGATGTCCAGGTTCAACGACTCGCCTGCAGTGGTGCAGTACTTGAGGCTGGAAAGGTCGTACTTGGAAAGGCCGTGGTGCAGGATGTAGCGGTACACGGTGGGCGGTGCGCAGAAGGTAGTGACCTTGTATTCGGCCATTTTCTCCAGCAGCTTCCCCGGAATGAATACCTTCATGTCGTAGGTGAACACGGCAGAGCCCGCAATCCACTGGCCGTAGATTTTTCCCCAGAGGGCCTTGGCCCAGCCGGTTTCGGCAACCGTCAGGTGGCGGCCTCCCTCAATCACGTGCTGCCAGTACTTGGCGGTGACGATGTGTCCCAGAGGGTAGGTGTAGGTGTGGGCCACCATCTTGGGGTTGGAACTTGTGCCGCTGGTGAAATACACCACCATGATGTCGTCATTATGGGTGGCGGCGTCTCCCGTGGGCCGTGGGAAACTGGCCGGGAAGATTTCGTAGTCGTCGTAGAAACTGATCCAGTTCTGGCGGGCGGTCTGGCCCACGGTTACCAGCTTTTCTACGGAGGGGCACTTGGATTTTGCCTTGTCCACCTCTTTTTGGAGGGTGGGCTCGTCGTAGGTCACCACCATCTTTACGTCGGCGGCCTTGAAACGGTATTCCAGGTCTTCGGCGGCCAGCATGTTGGTGGCCGGGATGGCGATGGCGCCAATGCGGTGCAGCGCCAAGAGGAAAAACCAGAATTCGTAACGGCGGCGGAGGATGAGCATCACCCGGTCGCCCTTGACGATTCCCTGTTCTACCAAGAAGTTGGCCGTGCGCTGGGAGGCCAGCGACAGGTCCTTGAAAGTGAAGATGTGACTTTCGTCTTCGTCGTCACACCAGACTAGGGCTTCGCGCTTGGGTTCTTCCTTGGCGTATTCATCTACCACATCGTAGGCAAAATTGAAATTTTCCGGAATGGAAATCTTGAAGTTCTTGTAAAGGTCGTCGTAAGAACTGTATTCCGTCCGGGAGAGAAACTTGTTGAGCATCATATCTTGATTCCCGAGATTCTGACCTTACAGATCCTTGTACATGATTTTTTCGCGCATGGTGGAGGTGTAGCGCACCATGTTCAAGATGCGCTTCTCACCGATGGTTCTGAAATCCTTTTCGTGGAACACCAGGCGGTGGGTGCCGCCCGGCAGGAGCATCCGGAGGCAGGCGTAGGTCTGGGCAAGACCCAGGAGCGCGTTTGGAATAATGGAAAAGCTGAGGGTCTTGGAATAGGTTTTCTTGATCTTGTCGCCGATCTTCTTGTAGATGCCGTGGTAATCTTCGTAGTAGTCGAAGATTTCCAGGGCTTGCTGCTTGAGGAACTTGTTCCCGAACCAGATGGGCGGAATGAATCCGGAGGGCTTGCCTGTGCCGTGGGCCTTCCACAGGGCGAGGCTACGCTTGAGGAGCGCCTGGGTGAGACGTTCGTTCAGACCGGCAAATTCGGCCTCGTTGTTGGAAATCAGCAGGGCGAGCTTGCCCTGGAGGCTGCGCTTCAGGGAGAGGTCTGCCCGGTGGCGTGCCCCGTGGAGCATGATTTCGTAGCCTTCCTGCACGAACTTTTCCAGTTCTTCGCGGAATTCTTCGGCTTCCGATTCCGGAGCGGCGCCAAAGGCGGGCACCACGGCGATGCTGATGGGGGAGCCTGCGGCTTCTGCAATCTTGCGGATTTGCACACGGGCCTTCTTGAAATTCATGACGCTAAAGCTGTGATAGCACAAAATGAACTTTTTCTTCTTGTGGAATACCGCTTCGGCGGCCTGGATGTCGGCAATGTCCTTGTTTTGTTCCATAAGGTGAGCCTACTCTTGGTCGTTGGAATTGTTCTTGAAATCTTCCTGTTCCAGTTTCAGGGAGATGAAAAGGTGGTAGAAAAAGAAAAGGATAACCGTCACGACGGAAACCTTGATCCATGATTTGAACAGCCAATCGGACATACTATGCTCCTGTGCTACTTTGTTCACTCTAAAGATACAAAAAAGATCCTCGCCTTCGCGAGGATGACAGAAGAGGGGGGCGGGGAAGTCCTTTAATTTGGCACCAAAGGCGCGATTATTAGAACTCACAACTCATAACTGACAACTCATTACTAGCCTCGGGCCTAGATCGTCGCCATGGTGGCCACGTCGGCGTTGTAGTCCACCCCTTCTACGTCGAAACCGTTGGTGGCCAAAAAGTCGTGGCGGTAGCCTTCCAGGTCGCCTACCTGGGCGAAGTTATCCTGGGTGATGGTGGCCATGCGCTTCTTGACTTCTTCCTGGACCTTGGGATCCATTTCGAGGTCGTCGATGCGGATAAGGTGGTTCTCGTCGGTAGGCACGGCAGAGCCGGTGTAGAGGCGCTCGGCAAACAGGCGTTCCATCTGCTCGATACAGCCTTCGTGGGTGCCCTGCTCCTTCATGACCTTGAACAGCACGGACAGGTACAGCGGGATAATGGGGATGACGGCGCTGGAGCGTGTCACCAGGCCCTTGTTCACGGACACGTAGGCTTCGCCCTTGAGGCTTGCCTGGAGTTCGGCGTGGAGTTCCTTGGCGGTCTTTTCCAGGTGCTTCTTGGCGCCTCCGATGGTGCCGTCGCGGTAGATGGGGTGGGAAAGGCTCGGTCCGATGTAGGAGTAGGCCACCGTCTTTACGCCTTCGGCAAGGACACCTGCTGCGGCCAGCTGGCGAATCCAGAGAGCCCAGTCTTCACCGCCCATGACCTTCACGGAGTTTTCCGCTTCTTCGGCGGTGGCGGGTTCGGCGCTGATGGTGCTGATCTTGCCGGTCATGCAGTCGATGGTCTCGCCGGAGAAAGTCTCTCCGATGGGCTTCAGCACGCTGCGGTACATGACGCCCGTGTCCGGGTCCACTCGGACAGCAGAGGCCACGCTGTAGATAATCAGGTCGATCTTCTTGCCCATCTGCTTTACGGTTTCGATGACCTTCTTACGCATGCCGTGAGAGAAAGCGTCGCCGTTGAAAGTGACGGACTGGAGGCCTGCGGCCTTGGCTTCGCGGTCAAAGGCCATGTTGTTGTACCAGCCCGGCGTGCCGGATTTTTGTTCGGAGCCTTCCTTTTCGAAGGAAATGCCGATGGTGTCGGCACCATATTCAAAGGCGGCAGAAATGCGGCTGGCAAGCCCGTAACCGGTGGAGCATCCCACTACCAGCACGGTCTTGGGTTCACCCTTGAGCGGACCCCTTTCGGCCTTTTTCTTTTGCACATACTTGATTTGACGAACGACGTCGGCAGCGCAGCCCTTGGGGTGGGCGTTGATGCACATGTTGCTACGAATCATGGGTTGGATAATCATTATATTCCTTTTTTTTTGATTTGGCTTGTTAGCCATTAAATTTCTTGATGACGACCACGCCGTTGTGACCGCCAAAACCGAGAGATGCGGAAACGGCCACGTCGATGTTTCCTTCGACGCCTACCTTCGGCACGTAATCCAGGTCGCAGCCCTCGTCGGGATTGTCCAGGTTCAAGGTGGCGGGGTAGAAGGAGTCGCGGATGGCGAGGGTGGAGATGATGGCCTCGATGACGCCTGCGGCGCCTACGCAGTGGCCGGTCATGCTCTTGGTGCTGGAAACCTTGATCTTGTAGGCGTGTTCGCCCAGCACGATTTTCAGCATCTCGGTTTCGGTAATGTCGTTTAAGTGGGTGGATGTGCCGTGGGCGTTGTAGTAGTCCACGTCGGTGGGCGCAATATCTGCATCCTTCAGGGCGCGGCTCATGGCCTTGGCGCAGGTCTCTCCACCCGGGCGGGGGCTGGTAATGTGGTAGGCGTCGGCAGAGGCACCGTAGCCGGCCAGTTCCGCATAAATCTTGGCGCCGCGGGCCTTGGCATGTTCCAGTTCTTCCAGGACCATCACGGCACCGCCTTCGCCCATGACAAAGCCGCTACGGTCTTTGTCGAATGGGCGGGACGCCTTCTCGGGGTCGTCGTTGAACTTGTCGGTAAGGGCGTGCATGCCCGCAAAGCTCTTGATGGAATATTCCGTAATGCCGCTTTCGGAACCGCCCGCCAGGCACACGTCCAGACGGCCGGACCGGATGGAGTCTAGGGCGACCCCGATGGCGTCGGTGCCGGAGGCACAGGCGGTGCATACCGTATGGGCAAGACCCGTGATACCCAGAGCGATGGAAACGTTGGCGCAGGCCTCGTTGGGAATCAGTTCCGGCATGGCGAGAGGCGAAACCCTCCGCTTGCCGCCTTCGATGTACTTGTTGTAGGTCTCGTCAAGCACGTCCATTCCCGAAAGGCCATTTCCGGCCACGATTCCCGTGGTGTCTTCGGCCAGCTGTTCCTTGGTGAGTCCAGCGTCCTTGACCGCCTCGTTGGCGGCTCCTACCAAGAACTGGGTGAAGCGGGCCATACGGCGGGCTTCTTTGGGGTCGATTCCGTGTTCTTCGGGCTTGAAATCCTTGATTTCGGCGGCGATTTTTACGGAGCAATTGGAGGCGTCAAAAAGGGTAATGGGGGCGATGCCGCTCTTTCCTTGCTTGATGGATTGCCACATGTCGGCTACATTCTTTCCGACGGGAGTTACGGCACCGATGCCGGTAATGACGATTCTTCTCTTGCTCATGGAATCCCCTTTTTTTGCGCCCAAAGATAGCTTATTTTATGCGGATTTCACACCGCTTTTTGCGGAAAACGATTTGACAAAATTTATCAAAAAGCCGAAATAAGGAAAAAGGAATGTTTTTGTAAGCGCCTTACCCGACGCTGTGTTCGAGTTTGAGTGTCAGCAGTTGTCTTGCTTCAGTGGCGAATTCGCCCGGGAGTTCCTTGAACACGTCCTTGCAGAAACCGCCGACCATCGCCTGTATGGCGTCCTCGCGCTTGATGCCGCGGCTCTCGAAGTAGAAAAGTTGGTCTTCGCTGATGCGGCTCGTGGTGGCTTCGTGCTCCGTGGTGGAGCTCGCGTTCGCGACGGTGATGTAGGGGAACGTGTGGGCCGCGCTCTTGTCGCCCACGAGCATGCTGTCACACTGGGTGTAGTTGCGTGCGCCTGTGGCCGACTTGCGAATGCTCACTTCGCCGCGGTAGGCGTTGCTGCTGTAGTCCGCGCTGATACCCTTGCTGATAATCGTGCTCTTGGTGTTCTTGCCGATGTGGATCATCTTGGTGCCGGTATCGGCCTGCATGTGCCCGTTGGTGAGGGCCACGCTGTAGAATTCGCCGACGGAGTTGTCTCCCAGCAGCACGCAGCTCGGGTACTTCCACGTGATGGCGGAACCTGTTTCGACCTGCGTCCAGCTGATGCGGCTGTTCTTGCCGGCACACTTGCCGCGCTTGGTCACGAAGTTGTACACGCCGCCGGCTCCCGTCTCGCGGTCGCCCGCGTACCAGTTCTGCACGGTCGAGTATTTAATCGAAGCGTTGTCCTTCGCAACGAGTTCCACGATGGCGCTGTGCAACTGCTTGCTCGAATATTCCGGTGCGGTGCAGCCTTCCAGGTAACTCACGCTGGCGCCTTCGTCGGCGATAATCAGGGTGCGTTCGAACTGGCCCGCTTCCTTGTTGTTTATGCGAAAGTAGGTGGAAAGGTCCATCGGGCACTTGACTCCGGGCGGAATGTACACGAAACTTCCGTCACCGAAGACTGCGCTGTTGAGTGCTGCAAAGTAGTTGTCGCCCGCCGGGACTACGCTTCCTAGGTATTCCTCGATGAGTTCGGGGTATTCCTTGATGGCGTCGCTAATGCTGCAGAACAGGATGCCCATTTCCATGAGCTTGCGTTTATGGCTGGTGTAAATGCTGACGGAATCGAAAACCGCGTCCACGGCCACGTTGGCAAGTCGCTTCTGTTCGTCCAGCGGAATGCCGAGCTTTTCGAAGGTGGCAAGCAACTCCGGGTCCACGTCTTCAATCTTTTCGTGGCTCTTCTTGGTCTTCGGGGCGGAGTAATAGACTATGTCCTGCAGATCAACCGGTGCAAAGCTCAGCTCGCCCCAGTTCGGCTGCTCCATGGTCTTGAGTTTCTCGTAGGCCTTCAGGCGAAAATCCAGCATGAACTGCGGTTCGCCGCGGAGCTTGGAGGCTCTCCGGATGATATCTTCGTTCAGGCCTTTTTCGAAGGCCTCGTTCTCGATATCCGTTACAAAACCGTACTTGTAGTTCTCGCTCATGGTGTGCCAAATATAGCAATCAAAATGTATATTTAAGTCAATTCCTGGAATGTTCATTGACTTCCGGGATTTGGATTGGTTTTTCTAGGAGTTTAAAATGAACGGATTTCGCTTGGCCATGACTGTGGCTTTGGCTTCTGTGTTGATTGTTCCTTCGGCTTTTGCCAAAGATTTGGCCCCCAACAAGACACATGCGGTGCTGAACATTACCTACGTGAATGATGACGATGTTCCTCACGCCAAGAAGACATTGACCTTCGTGGGCATCAAGAAACCCAAGAACAAGATCAAGGTGACTACGGATACCTACGGCGAGGCCAGTTTCCATATTCCTCGTGAAGATTCCTACAAGATTCTCTGCGAAAGCCTGACGGGTCCCTTCGAGTGCGGCGAGACTCCCTACGTTTCTTTGACGGCCAGTACCGGCGGCGTGACGGTGGTGTTCGACGACACCCGTGCTGAACTGACGGGCGTGACCTTCAAGGCCGGAAGCGCCGAACTGGTGCCCAGTTCCCTCAAGACGTTGAATACGGCCATCGAAGGTCTTAAGCGTAACACCAAGGCCAAGGTGGAAATCGAGGGCCATACCAGTTCCGAAGGTAGCGACGAATTGAACCAGACTCTTTCCGAAGAACGTGCCGCTAGCGTGCGCGCCTACATGATCAAGAAGGGAATATCTCCGGACCGGGTGACCGCCGTAGGTTATGGCCCCAGCAGACCCAAGGCGGACAATTCCACCGAGGCAGGGCGCAAGGCCAACCGCCGTATCGAAATCCGCGTGGTGAACGCCTCTGAAGTGGGCGCCGTTCAGGAATAATTTTTAGAATAAACTCAGTTGCCCGTTGCCCTGTGCAGCGGGCTTTTCTTTTTCGACGTTTGCCGTATTGTCGGCGGATTCGTTGCCGCCTTCGCCGCTATCGCTGCTATCGCTACCTGCGTCGGAATCTGCCGTGGCGATTTGTTCCAAGAGCCATGCCTCGTCGTGCACGGGAATTCCCAGTTCGTTGGCCTTGGTAAGCTTGCTTCCGGCAGCTTCGCCTGCCAAGACCCAGCTGGTCTTTTTGCTGACGGAGCCTGCGACCTTGCCGCCGTTCTCTTCGATAAGCTTGCGGGCCTCGTCCCGGTCCATAGTGGGGAGTGTTCCGGTAATGACTGCGGTCTGCCCCTGGAACAGCGTCTTTACGACACCCTTGAATTCCGTGGGGCAGCCCAGTTCAATCAGTTCGTCGATTTCCTGGGTGTAGCGTTCCGTGTGGAAAAAGTCATAGACGGACTTTCCGATGCGTTCGCCCACGTCGGTAACGTTCTGCAAATCTTCGACGGTAGCCGTGCGGATTTTTTCAAGAGTGCGGAAATGCTTGGCGATGTTCCTTGCGCTGGTGCGGCCCACAAAACGGATGCCGAGACCGTGGAGCAGGTTTTCCAGACTACGTTCCTTGGAGGCGGCGATGGCGTCAAAGACGTTTTTGGCGCTTTTCTTGGCCATGCGTTCCTGGGATTCCAGGTCTTCTAGCGTGAGGCGGTAAAGGTCGGGAATCCGCTTGATTTTGCCTGTAGCGATAAGGCTTGCGATAAGCGAAGGGCCCAGATTCTCGATGTTCATGGCCTCGCGGCTCACGAAATGCTCGAACAGGCATTGCACCTGTGCTGCGCAGTGCATGTTTTCGCAACGGAGAATGACTTCGCCATCTACATGGGTAAGGGGTTCGCCGCATTCGGGGCACTTCGTGGGGGCAATGACCGGCTCTGCCCCAATGGGGCGAAGTTCCTTCTTGACATCGGTAATTTTCGGGATGATTTCGCCGCCCTTCTCGACGCCCACAGTGTCTCCGTAGTGCAGGTCCAGACGTGCCACTTCGTCGAAGTTGTGGAGGGTGGCGCGCTTGACGGTAGTGCCCGCAAGACGCACGGGTGCAAGGTTCGCGACCGGCGTCACCGCACCGGTGCGGCCTACCTGGAATTCTACGGAAAGAAGCGGCGTGTAGGCCCGTTCGGCCTTGAACTTGTAGGCGATGGCCCAGCGGGGGCTCTTGCTGGTGGTGCCGAGAGCCCGCTGCATGGCAAGGTCGTTGAGTTTTACCACCATACCGTCAATTTCGAAGGGAAGGCTGTCGCGGCTCGCGCCAATCTGTTCCGAAATCTTCATGATTTCTTCGGTGGTGTCCGCTGTCCAGTAATCGTTGGTGTGGAACCCGAGACGCTTGAGCTGCAGCAGGTTCTCTTCGTGGGTCTTGTTGTTGCTCTGGGGAATGTGATAGGCGAAGAATCGCATGGGTCGCGTCTTGCACTCGGCCACGCTCTTGAGCTTGAGGGAACCCGAAACAGTATTGCGGGGGTTCTGGAGAATCTTCTTGCCTTCCAGAATAAACTGCTCGTTCAGTCGCTCGAAGGCCTCGCGTTCCATATAGACTTCGCCGCGGACTTCAAAAGTGCCCTGGGGAATTTCGCTGGGGTCGATTTTCAGCTTTTTGGCGTCGAAGTATTCGGGAATGTCTGCAATGGTAAGGGCGTTCAGAGTCACGTCATCGCCCTGGGCTCCGTCACCGCGGGTAGCCGCCTGCTTCAAGCGTCCGTTTTCGTACACGATAGAAAGAGAAACACCATCGATTTTCCGCTCGCAGATCCAGGTGTGAGGTGTGAGGTCGCGACCTTCGGTCGCTTTGAGGTTTGAGGTTCGAGGTTCGAGGCTCGTGGCTCGGTGCTTGTCATCCTGAGCGGAGCGCAGCGAATGCGAAGGATCCAGGCCCGCAATCCCGTCCTCGGCGGCTTTCACAAATTCCGCCATTTCTTCGGCGCTATAGACGTTTGCGATGCTGAGCATGGGCACGGCGTGCGAAACTTTCGCAAAGTCGTTGGTGAGGTCACTTCCGACTTTCTGTGTGAGCGAATCCTTTCCGTGCAGTTCCGGGTATTTCGCCTCGAACGCTTCCATCTCCTTGAGGCCAAAGTCAAAATCCTGGTCGCTCATGGGGGAGTAACCGTCTTTGTAGTAAAGGCGGCTTGCTTCTTCTAGCTGTTTTTTCAGCTCGAAATATCTGGAAAAGTCTTCTGCTCTTTTATCGTCCATCTTGCCCTATCCCCTAAATCCTAGCCCCTAGCCCCTAGATCCTAGCCCCTAGCCCCTAATTCCTAAACGTCCACACAATGCCGTAGGCAAAACGGAGGCCTTCGGGGGTGTAGCCGGATTCAGGCATGTAGATGCTGTGGTTGAAGTTTTCGATGCGGTTGTAGAGCTCGAAGGAGAGAATCTGCATGCGGGCTTCGAAATCCAGGGCCAGGTAGTGCTTCATCAGCTCCAGTTCGGGTTCGCCAAACTCGTTGATGGTGCAGTCGTAACGGTGGTCGAACCATTGCCAGTCCACGCGGACGCTTACCCCCAGACGGTCGCTGACAAATCGGTTTTGCCAGTGGATGCTCCCCTTGTAGTAAAGTTCAGGCGTGTCGATGAGCTTGTATTTCCGGTCCAGCACCTGGCCCCGTTCCAGGTAGAATTTCCAGTTGCCCAGGCGAAATCCCGTCTGTAGCATCCAGTCCCAGGTTTCTGCCTTTTTCAGGTTGACCCACTGGAACGCGCTCTCTACGGATTCCAGGTTTTCGGTAACCCAGCGCTGCCTGATGGGGCTTTTCACCTTTTCGTGGCGGATGCCAATTCCATAAAAGACTTCCCGTGAATACCAGCCGATGTTGACCGTCTTGCGTTTCCGTTTTTCGTAGTTCAGGTTTTCGTTGGGGAAGGCGACACGGCCCACTTCCATAAAGGCCAGCTGGTTCATGTCGGGGAACTTGTTGTCCCTGCGGATAGAGCCGTTGACGCGGAAATGGAAGGGAAGCATCAGGGTGGCGTCTGCGGAGTAGGCTTTGGCGTAGTCCTCGTCGTCGGTGATGGAACTGTTCCGCTGGAGGCCAGCCTGGGTGCGGAAAAGCAGGATTCCCAGGGTGTCCGAAAGTTCCAGGTAGCCTACCTCGCGGTCCTGCAGGTGCTGCTTGCGGTATTCCTCGAAATATTCGTAGCCGTCCAAAAATTCATACTGGAACTTGAGGGCCGGATTGAACAGCGTGTTGTAGCGGATGCCGAAATCTCCCAGCAGGGTCTCGTAGGTGTATTCCCTCAGGGTGTCGTAGTAGAGGCTGTCGGTATGCTGGATGTCCAGCGTGTCTGTCCAGGTGGTGTCGCCCCGGTACAGGTGGGGCAGGGAATCCTCTTCGATTTCGTGAGTGCCGGAATAGACGTCGGCGCTGAAAATCAGGTTCTTGATGGGGTAGAGTTCAAAACCTGCGCCATAGCCGCGGCTTTCGATGGAAATGCCGTAGGGGTCTGTCTGGAAGGTGCGCTTGGCCTTGTCCAGGGTGTCAAGGATTACTTTGTGGGTGGAATTGTCGGCATTGTAAAGGTCCATGTAGTTCATCTTCACGAAAGCCTTGCCGAATCCGAAACGCCAGGTCAGCATGGGCTGCACGTGGATGCTGTTCATGGCGATGTTTCGTCCACCGAAGGGGATAGAGGTGGAGTCGCGGCCCAGGGAAAAATAGGGGGAATGGGTCACGTTCTGGTACTCGTATTCCTTGCTGTTCTTGTTGGAACGGCTTTGAATTCCAAAGTCCAGGGCCACCGAGTCGGTGATGATGCGCCTGAAATCCAGCCGCAGGGCGTTGCCGTCAAAGGGCCCCCGTTCCCAGGCCAGGTCAGTGACGGGGGTATCTACAGGAATCCCGTGCCGCTCTTCGGTAAGGATTCCGTTTTCGCCGTTCAGGGTCAGGGTAGAGCCGTCGTAGCCAAGCCTTGTGGTGTAGAGTCCCGCCAGTTTGCTGGGGAACCGCCTGCTTACGCTTCCCATGCCAAAGGCCGTGGGGTTCAGCTCCGGATTCCCGAGAATCGATGTTCCCAGCACCCATTCCGCCTTCTGGCCGGATACGTCGTAGGTCCGTTCCATCAGTTCCCGGAGGGCGATGACCCAGCGGCCCGCGTCGTTTTCACGGACGGCCGGATCCGGGCTGTCGGGGGAGTCCCACAGGGTGTCCTGAGGGCTCGGCTGGGTGTAGGCGCGGGGCGTCAGGGGCTCGCCAAATACGGTCCAGACCATCGACAGGACTGCAAGCAGGCTTATGTGTAGTTTAAATAATTTCACGAAAAAAGCAAATTCCCTATACTACGACCATCTCACTACACATTTCACACTCCACATCCCGCATCTCACATCCCGCACATCACAACTCATAACTCGCAACTCACAACTCACAACTCATAACTCGCAACTCACAACCCACACTTCTCTAGAACCATTCCGCTCTGGATTTTTCACGCCTTTCGCGGAGGGCCTGCACTACGGAGTAGGGCATTTTCATGCAGCCGGGCATGTAGTTGCTGCTTTCGGTATGAAAGTCCGAACCGCCGGTGCCCACCAGCCCGAACTTCTGGGCCATTTCCTTGTATTTGCGGCCCACGGCGCCCTTCTGGGCGGGGCTATAGACTTCCATGCCCTGGATTCCCCATTCCACCATGTTCTCGATGAACTCGTCGCTGAGGCCCGACTTGTAGGGGTGGGCGAGCACCGCAATTCCGCCGGCGTTTTCGATAAGGCGGATGGTCTGCTGTGGGTTCAGTCCCTTCTTTTCTACAAAGGCCACACAGCCGTCTCCGAGGTATTTGGTGAAGGCTTCTGCGAAGTTGGAAATGTATTCTTCGTCCACCAGGGACATGGCGATATGGGGCCGACCGATAACCTTTCCCTTGCAGTAGGAATTCACCTTTTCGAAGGTGATGTCTATACCCAGGGCGTTCAGCTTCTTGATGATGGCCTTTGCGCGGGTTATCCTCTGCTTGGTAAAATCCTCCATTTCCATGTTCAGAGCCAGGTTGGTGGGGTCGCAGAAATATCCCAAAATATGGATGTCCTTGCCCTGCCATACCGCTGAAATCTCGATGCCGGGGATGATTTCCAGCCCGATATCCTTGGCAGGGCCCTCGGCCAGCTTGTAGCTGTCCAGGTTGTCGTGGTCGGTGATGGAAATACACCGGAGCCCCCTGCGCTTGCAGAGGGTCAGCAGTTCTTCGACAGAGAGGCTGCCGTCAGAAAGGCGGGTGTGCAAATGCAGATCCGCGTAGCCGCCGTTCTCTATCTTGTTTCCTGAACCCTTGTACATCAGGTCACTCCGTAATACTTGGAGATGAGGGCCGCTTCCGATGACTGGTCGGGGTGGAGGCTCAGGTTCAAGAAGGGGTAAAGGGACTCGCTGTTGAACCCGATACGGCACTGGGCTCCGCTTTTTTTGGCCAGGTAAAGTCTCGGCAAGAAGGGCTCGTCCAGGTAGATGCAGACTTCGGGCTCGTAAGCCTCGATTTTTGCAAGGATTCCTTCGAAAACGGGTTCGCCGAAACGGCATTCCAGGTCGCTAAAGTAGAAGGCGTGGCTCCGCTTGGCCGAAATCAGGGCCTGCAGGCTCTCGTGGGCGCAAAACTGCACGTTGTTGAACCATTCCTTGGGCATGGGGCTTAAGAAAGCCACTGCGTCCTCGAACTTTCGGGGCAAAAACACCAGGGTCTTGGGGTGGTTCTTCAAAATGTCCGGAAAACTGAAAGCTCCGGAATCTTCGCCCGCCTGTTTCAGGAACCATCGACGGAGCGACTCGCTGCTGGCGAATCGCTTGAAAAAGTACTTAAACCGATCGGCAAAGTAAGGCGAAGGTTTCAAAGGGTCTCCAAAAATATAGTCCCACAAAATATATAAATTTGGGCAGATGGCGAAACAGAAATTCTATGCGATAAAGGCGCCAGACGGCGGAAAAATCGTACTTTCTTGGGAAGAATGCCAGGAACTCACCCATGGCGTCAAGGGCGTGCTTTTTCGCGCTTTTCCAACGCGGCAAGAGGCGGCGAACTGGCTGAACGGCGTTTCCGCTCCTGCCCCCAAGGGACTCCGCATCTACGTGGATGGTTCTTTCTTGGAAGGTTACCCCAAGGCGGGCTGGGGCTTTATCGTGGTGGAAAACGATCAAGAAGTTGCGCACGGCTCCGGAGTGACTGTGTTCGATGCCGAAAGCCGCAACATCGACGGCGAAGTCATGGCGAGCTATCAGGCCATGCGCTGGCTGGAGAACAATGACCGCACCGCCGTCATCTGCCACGACTACGAAGGTGTGGCACGCTGGGCCAAGGGGGAGTGGAAGGCCAAAAGTTCCATCGCCAAGAAATACGTGGAGGCTTGCCGCCCGCTTGTTCATCGGGTGAGTTTCGAGAAGGTGGCTGCCCATACGGGCGTCAAGTGGAACGAGGCGGTGGATCAGTTGGCCAAGAACGCCATCGCCCGTGCAAAAAAGGCCGAGGGTGCTACGCAGGCGGCAAAAGTCCCGCCGAGAAACCTGCTGGATGAACGCTTGAACGAAGGTCAGAATGCCGCTCAGGCCGCACCGGTCAAACCATCGGAATCACCTGATTCGTCACTGGCTGCAAAACCCCTGCCAGAACCCATAAAAGACCCGAAAACGGGGCAGATGAGTTTGCCGCTCTGATATCCCGAAAAAATGTTTTTTTGTCTGAAAATTTTTTATGCCTAGAATTCGTTTTCCATTTGCCTGCTTATTGTTTATTCCATTTTTCCTTATGGGTTGTTCCGTCACTCGGGTCTATGATTTCAGCATGACCGCTTCTGAAGCTCCCGAAGTTCACGGGGTCAACGCTGAACAGAAACCTCATTCCTCCTCCTGGCGTTTTTCGGGCAAAGTCTACAAGAGCGTCCATGAAAATGTGGTGATAAGGGAAGGCCTTTACAGTAACGGTAAAGAATATGAGTGGCGTTACGAGATTGGCGGTAACGATTTTTCGGGCAAGGCAGACTGGTTTTACAAGAGTAGACACTTCATGATTGGTACAGGCGTTGGTTACAAGGATGGCCTATACCATCACGGTACCGTGGGGGTGAATACATCCCATATGGAACTTGGCGCCTTCCTGGGATTGTTCCATCAGTACAGCGACCTGGAATACACCCTTGAAAACTGCGAGACGGGTTGGTACGAAGATGAATACGACCAACTTTCGTATGACCCAGTTCGGGCAGGGTGCAATAGCTCAAGCGACCATCATTACCGATTAAACACTAGCCCTTTTATGGGTGCTTTCTGGGCGTTGTATTTCAGCAAGTTCTACCTGAACTATAACGTGAGTTTCTATACCCCAGAACCGGACGTGGAAGGAGAATCCCTGAATGTCCCCTCCATTACCAGCAATTACCTTAATGTGGGTTACAGGATTACTCGTTGGCTGGATTACAGCGTTGGTGCCATCTTGACAGCAACGGATGGCAATCTTATCTGGGGCGTTTCCAGCGGTATCAGTTTTTATCTCAATTAGAAAGCTTGTCAGAAACTTTTAGAATCAAGCGCTCTCGTGCTTGCTCATGCAGTGCAGGCTACCGCCCTCTTCGATGACGGTGCGGCAATCTAGCCCGATGATTTTTCTCTTGGGGTACACCTTGCGGAAGTATTCTTCGGCTACCTTGTCGGCGGCGCACCTGTATTTCGGATAAATTAACCCGCCGTTTACGTAGATGAAGTTCATGTAGCTGGCCGGGAGGATCTGCCCGTCGGGCAACTTGCGCTGGGGCGGCAGCGGGATGGTGTCCACTTTGGCTTTATTGCCGTAGTGGAGTTTCAGGAATTCCAGGATGGCGGCCCGAGCCTCTTCCAGGTACTTGCCGTTTGCGCTGCGGGGGCTTGCCGCAGGAATAACCACACGATCTTTATCTACAAAGCGGGCCACGTTATCGATGTGGCCGTCGGTGTGGTCGCCTACAAGGCCCTTGGGGAGCACTAGTAGAGCCTTGAGCCCCAGCATCTCGCAGATGGCCTTGATGACCTTGGAAAGGTCTTCTTCCTTGTTGCGGTTCTTGCCCACGAGGCAATCCAGGGTCGTCATTCCCAGACCGTCGCCGTTCACTTCGATAGCGCCGCCCTCGAAAATGTAGGGGACGCTCACGCCTTTCTTGTATTCCAGCAGGTCTGCGATGCGCCCGGGAATCTGGTTGTCGTTTTTCCATGGAGGGAACTTCGCGCCCCAGGCGTTAAAGACCGTCTCGGAAACCACAGTTTCCTTGCCCTTTTTTACGAAGAAGGGGCCGTAGTCCCGAATCCAGATGTCGTCGGTCTTGACCATGAAAAAACTGGCGGGATAAGGCCTGTCGGCCACGGCGAATTTTTCGTCCAAGGTCAAAAATTTCTTGTTCGGCACCAGCACGTTTACCGGCTGGAACTCGCTGATGGTGCGGATCAGCTCCACGTAGAACTTGCGGATTTTGACGCCCCGTTCTCCGTGCCAGTTCAGTTTGTTGTGGGGGAAGGCAAGCCAGGTGGCTTCTTGTTTTTCCCATTCTGCAGGGTAGCGATAAAGTGCTTTTGTCATGGTCGAAATCCTTGTAGAAGAAAAATAGAAACTTAAAACAGCTGCGAAAGGTCTGCCTTAAAGAATTCCTCCAGTGGGATCCCTCCAGAGCCTACAATAAAGGAGCGTCGAGGCGTAAAGTCAGTGGCAAAGCGGGAAAGCCCGCTGTTCGTAGCCCTCGCACCGCTCTTTACCTCGATGGCGACGACGCTTTCTCCCCTGACTAGAATAAAATCCACTTCCATGTCGTGCTCGCGCCAGTAGTAAACCTTGTAGCGGAATTGGTCGGCGTTGGAGACAAGGTTGGCCCCCACGGCAGATTCCACGAAAGTTCCCCATTTCTTTGGGTCTTCTAGGGTGCGCTTGAATGTACCCTCGGTGTAGGCGGTGTGCAGGGCGGAATTGTAGACCTGGTACTTGGGAATCGAGTTGTATTTGCGTGAGGCATCACGGGCGAATTTTTGCAGCCCGCAAAGCAGGTTACATTCGGACAGAATTTGCATGTAGTTTGCGATGGTGGTCACGTTCCCGGCGTCTTGCAGTTGCCCGAGCATTTTGGTTAGCGATAGCAACTTCCCGGAGTAATAGGAACCCAGTTCAAAGACTTGCTTGAGGAGTGCCGGCTTGTATATATTGGATGTCTGTAGAACGTCCTTCGATATGGCCGGTTCTACAATGGAATCGAGAATGTAGCGGCGCCAGCGGGATTCTTGATTTTTTAATCTTGCCGCACCTGGATACCCTCCGAAGTAAATGTAGTCGTTGAGGGAAAAATCGAATGCCGACTGCATCTCGTCTAGGTTCCAGTGGCCCATCCGTATGAGCTCGAACCGCCCTGCCAGTGATTCCGTCAGTCCGTTCATGAGCAACAGACGCGAGGACCCCAGCAGCACGACCTTGATGTTTATCCCGTTTGCGGTGTCGCTGTCCCATTCCTTCTTGACGATTTCGCTCCAGTTGTTGATTTTCTGGATTTCGTCAAGGACCAGCAGGAACTCGCGGCTTCCGGACAGGGCTACTCGGGTGCGGGCTGTTTCCCACTGCTCGCTTATCCAGCTGGAATTGGCGGAGGGAATTCCGTCGGCACTAACCATCAGGTTCGGGAGGTCCACTTCGGCAAGAACTTGCTTGATTGCGGTGGTTTTCCCGACCTGCCTTGGACCAAGAATTACCTGCAAAAAGGCCCTAGGTTCAAGGACTCTTCTTTTTATTTTCTTGTACACTTTTCTGAAAATCATATCCGTAATATAAATAAAAATCCGTAGAATTTCAATGAATTTTGCATTTTTTTCTTATAAAAATGTTCAATTGGTTGAACAAAAATGTTCAAATGTTATAATAAAAATGTTCAATTTATGTGTTGCTAGACTGTGTTTTTTTAAACGTCGAATCCGATAACCCCGGCACACAGGTGCTGCTGGATAAACAGAAAAACCTATGATTCAACGCAAAATAGGTAACCATTTGGTCGATTTCTATGCAATGCTCACGTTACTTTTGAATTGAGAACGTTTTGGGAACGGAAAATAAAGTGTTTTTCAAAAAAATTGTATTGAAAAAAGGGGGGGGGTATGTATATTTCACTGCGTTTGGAATTTGTTGTCTGGAGAAACTCTTATGAAGATAAAATCGAAAACAATTATGGTGAGTTTGCTTAAGGCGGGCTTTGCAGTCCCGTTTATGCTGGTCCTCTCTGCTTGCGACGATTCGGGATCGGCTGCAAATAGCGAAGTTCTGGATAATTCTTCGACTTCCTTATACGATGAGGCCCAGGGAAAAGGAGAGGAAACTGACAAGCGGATTGAGGATGGAGATCGAAAGTCATCAAGTTCCATCCAAAAAGAGGAATATTCGAGTTCATCCGAAAAAGAGGAGTATGATTTTGATGGCGAGGTTGTTTTTGCTTATGAGTTGCCCAGTTGTACTGTCAAGAAAGATGAAAAAACCTATTATGTAAGGGATGAAGATGCCGCCTACACCTGTGATTACGATGATTTCCTTAGAAAGGGCGAATGGATTAAGGAGAATGGTTTGGGTGAAGATGATGATTGGATATATTCAAGTTCATCTGAAAACGCGTTTGTTGATTGTGACGGCAAGGTCAATTCTGTCTATGAGTTGCCTGAATGTACGGACAAGCGGAATGGCAAGGTCTATTGCGTAAAAGATGAAGGCATCACTCACACCTGCAAGTACTATGCAAATCTTGAAAGTGGTGCCTGGGCAGTTGACCCTTCGACCGTTGTCAAGGGAATGAAGACCGACCCGCGCGATGGAAAGGTCTATAAGACGGTTAAGATAGGTAGCCAGACCTGGATGGCCGAGAATTTGAATTATCGTTATTTGGGGAACTCTTCTAGCGGAGATTCCTCCAGTTTTTGTTATAATAATGAACCCGACAGTTGCGCTAAGTACGGCCGCCTATATACCTGGTTTGCCGCTATAGGCAAGACGGAAGAAGAGTGTGGTGGTGGGAAGGAATGTGATTTGAGTAAAGGTAATGTGCAGGGGATTTGTCCTGATGGCTGGCATTTGCCAAGGACCGAAGAATGGAAACTTCTGTTCAAAAATGTGGGCGATAGCGCGACTTCAAATGTCCTCAAATCCAAGACGGGGTGGTACGCTTGGGATGGTGAAGCTGGTAATGGTTGGGATGACTATGGATTCACTGTACTGCCTGCTCTCTATCTGGAGAGCAGGGGCTTTCACTGCACTGAGGGAATAACCTATTTCTGGGCAGTCGAATCGTCGGACGAATACGAAGATTACAGCAGCTGCGTGGGCTTCGCCTACAATGGGAGCGGAGGCTGGTTCAACCGTGGCGGAGAAGGAAGGTATGGCTACGGGTATTCAGTTCGCTGCCTACTGGACTAAAAGTTCTACATCTCCATCCAGCTTATAAAATTTTTTCTCTCCGCGGTAGGGATCGTGGCCGTCATAGGACCTCTGCTTCTTTGCGCCGTCGGTTTCGCTAAGCAAACAGATCTCATTTTGGTTTATGTCTCGCCAAAATAAATCCTGGAGGACTTGATGACTCGCTTTGAGATGTTCTTGTAGTATGGGGACAAGCGAAGGAGTGCAAAACTTGCTTCAATCGTTTATTCCTTGCCCCAAATCTTCAAAATATCGCCATAAAGATCGATGCGGCGGTCGCGGAAATGCGGCCACCAGCGGCGATTTTCTTCGGTTTCGGCGAGGTCGATTTCTACGGTAGAGACACCGAGGAAATCGGGTGAGCATTTCTCGATGAAGTATCCGTCGGGTGCGGCGGCAAAACTTGTGCCCCAGAACGTGAGGTGGCCTTCGGTGCCGCCACGGTTTGCCGCAATCACGAAGGTGCGGTTCGCAATGGCGTGGCCGCGCATGACGGTCATCCAGCTGTCCTGCTGGCGCGGGTAGATTTCCTTGGGCTCGCTGTCCATCCAGCCGATGGCAGTGGGGTAGATGAGCACGTCTGCGCCCTTGAGGCTCATGATGCGGGCTGCTTCCGGGAACCACTGGTCCCAGCAGATGAGCACGCCGAGCGTACCTGCAGATGTCTTGATGGGCTCGAAACCCGTATCGCCCGGGATGAAGTAGTATTTCTCGTAGAAGGCGGGATCGTCGGGAATGTGGCTCTTGCGGTAGAGGCCGGCAATGCTGCCGTCACGCTCGAACACGAAGGCGGAATTGTGGTAGATGCCGCGGGCGCGCTTCTCGAAGAAGGGGAACACCACGACAGCGTTCAGTTCTTTGGCGATGCCCTGCCACTGGCTAACCAGCGGGTGGTCCTTTTCGATAGCGAGGTCAAAGAAGTCCGCGTTCTCCTCGAAGGGGAAGTAGGGGGTATGGAAGAGTTCCGGCAGAACCACCAGGTCGTAGCCCTTGCCCTTGAGGGCGCGGGCCTGTTCCACGTACCAGGCGTTGTTGCTGTCGAAATCGCCTGTCCACTTGCCTTGCAAAGTTGCGACCTTAATCTTGCTCATTTTGACTCCCGTTGTCATAGACCCTATCGGTCGCCAAAGGTTCCCTCCAGGGTGACGTTTTCTACCTATCCCCTAGTCCCTAGATCCTAGCCCCTAGTCCCTAAAATATTCCTTGGCCTTGGCGACGACGTCTTCCACCTTGACCATGGAGAATTCCTTCTCGTTGCGGAACTTCCATTCGACTTCGCCGTTGGCAAGTCCCTTCTTGCCGATGGCGATACGCACCGGAGAACCCCACAGGTCGGCGTCCTTGAACTTCACGCCCGGGCGTTCGTCGCGGTCGTCCACCAGCACGTCGATGCCGGCTGCTTCGAGTTCCTTTTCGAATTTTTCAGCGAGTTCCATGAGTTCGGCTTCCTTGCCGATGGGGACGATTTCCACCTGGAAGGGCGCGATGGACTTGGGCCAAATCGGTCCGAAGTCATCGTGGCTGT
>CAMKMX010000006.1 GCA_946414025.1 uncultured Fibrobacter sp. | reverse complement strand
TTCTTCTCTTGTCATTTTTATTCCGTTAAATGCGGGAATGCGCCCGTATCGCAGACGGGGAAGGTCCTCGTCTATGTATAAAACGTTTTTTTGATGGAAAACTAGCCTGGCTGCTTTAAATTGAAGCATCTTACCTACATTTAACGCAATTTTTGCGTTAAATTAACGTATTCCACCCCCTCTTCCCTCCAAAACCGCCTTTTTCACCCCGAAAAGGCGGTTTTAGCCCCCTTTGTAAAATATTTTGAACTATTTACGAAAAAAAAAGCTATTTTAAACCAGACGGGATCTGGGGATCCGGGTTTAGGGAGGTGCACCCGCCCCGGGGTTCTGTTGTGGACATTTTGAGGAATTTTGAGGGATTTGACCTTTATGCAAATTGTTCGGCAAGACAGACCGGGGCAAAGTTTACCCCTACACGCTCTTCGGGGTGCCCGGAGCAAAAGAGGCGTCACGCTGATGGAAGTGATGGCGGTCGTTGCCATCATGGGCATACTGTCTGGCATTGGCGTGGCTGGCTTGCGGAGTGCTATGGCCAATGCCCGCATCAAAGACGCTGCTTACAACGTGACCGCTTTCATGGAACGCACCGCCAACGAGGCTCGGCGGTTGGATTCCCCGCTGTGTGTAAAACGGAATACCAACCATAACAAACTGTTGGTCTACGGGGCGTCCTGCAGTGCGACGGATCTTGGCAATGCGATTGACAGTCTGGTGCTCGAGACGCCGGTGGTTCTAATTGAAGATGCCGTTAATGGAGCGGATTTTACGAACCTCACGAATTGGTCGAAGATTACCGGATCAAACAAAGGGGCCCAGTTCTCGCCCCGCGTGGGACTCACCGCTGCCCCGGACGCTGGATATTTTGCGGTACAGTATGGTGGAATGGGCCTTTGGGGGGCAGCCCTTAAAGTATCCACGAAAAACAAATTCTTACCCATGATGAAACATGAAGATGGTTCATGGTTCGGCATATAGGGGAATCTTTCATGAGTTTTGCATTCAAACATGGTAAGCGAGGTATCGGCATCTTGGAGGTGATGGTTGCCGCTCTCGTACTCGGTATCCTCTATGCCGCTGTATCCAACCTGCAGAAGGGTAATCGTGAAACTCTCATGCGCATCCGCGGCCGAGACGGTGCTACGGAAGTGGCGCAGAACATTATCGATTCCATGAGTACAAGGGGACTTGCAAGTTTTAGTGACGATAAATTGATTGACAATGGAGATGGAACGTGGAGCCCAGCGGAAGAGGACGAAAACGGCAATCAGGTGCCGAAGGTCATCTCCGTTACTCGGACCTGGAAAGGCCAGCCCGGGGGATTGACATCGTCCCATGACATCAGCGTCACCTATACGGTAGACGTGAAGTTTTCCAGCGACAACGAGAACGATTTCAGGGCTAAGGAAGGATCCTTGCTGTTGTTGCATGACGCGAGTAAAACTTGCAATGACGACGGCACAGAATGTGTTTCCCATGTTTATGCCAAGAAGATTGACGTTACTGTTAGCTGGCCGTTTAAAGGTTCTACCCAGTCCATATCCGTTTCGGGGGTAATCAGATGAAAAAAGGCTTTACCCTCATGGAACTCCTGGTCTATATGGCCATTGTGGGTATAATAGTCGTGGTGGCGGGGCAGGCATTCAGCAACTCCACCAAGTTCCGCGTGCGTACCCAGAACATGCTTCGTGTGACGCAGGAGGCAGAAGATGTCGGCCTGCTTTTCAAGGAAGATGTCCAGCAGACCGGGACAAAGTCTTCCAAGGAAGCTCCGGTCGCCATATCGGACAACTTCTATTTGTCCCCTGACGTCTACATGGCTTTGGCCCCTGCAGTGGAAAATCCGGATTCCTCTTCCTTCAAGGTATGTCCCAGCTTTGAATGCCCTGCGGCAAACTGCCCTGCGGAAGGCTGCCCCACTACGGAGTTTAAATCCCGCCGGATGGTTTACGACTCTGTCGGACATTACAAGCGTGTTGAAGAAATTACTTGGACTTACGAACCTGCCACGAAGAAACTGTTCCGGACTTGTGTTATCAAGCCTAGCAACATTGCTGCACAGGCGGCACAATGTCCGGGAACCGCTGTTGAAATAGCTGACTCGGTTAGCTTTTTTAAGGTTGTCCCTGCGACGCCGGGAGTTGTCAGTGGTACAAATCCAAGATTGTTGCCCAATCCCAACAATTCGGCCCAGAACACCTTCAGGCTGAACCCCCGCATCAACGGCTCAACGCTTCTTTTTGCCAAGACCGAACCGGAGGACAATGTTAGCGAGGCCGTCACTATCAGGGAATTCGCCACGAATTACGATTTCGAGAACTCTACCATTATCGAAGATGGCATGAAAAGGAATGAATTGTACGTGGCGGCTTTTCAAGTCAACAACTCGTGGGATAAATGCCAGGATGTTGACCTGGAAAAAGGGAAGGAGTATGAAATCCGGTTTGACGTCATATACTCTGCCGATGCGATTCGGACCTTCTGCCAGGACCGTGACCATGCTTCCGTCGGCTTTAGGAAAAAGACCGACGGGTCCAAAATTCCGCAGGTGGATGACTTTCTTTTTTATCCGCCCCAGTCGAATGTCGCATCCGAAGTCAGGTCCATGCGTTTCACTGTGGACGAAGACGTAGAAGACGTATGCCTTGCGTTTACCTTTGCGACCTATTCGCCGGTTGCAGGAACGGGGTCTATCCAGATTGCCAACTTGGGGCTCTGGCAGGTTCCGAGTTCGAACTACGAATTCAATGATGACTTTGCCAATACCATGACTCTGGTGGATAAGAAGAATGTGAAGGCGGTCCGCCTGGACTTGACGATCAAGAGAAACGGAGAGGCCGGAAACGTGTCGGTTGTGGTCCCGGTTCCAAGCAATGGGCCCAGGGATTAGGAGGGATTTATGAAATGTGCAATGTGGAATGTGAAATATGTAATGAAGAAATCCGGTGTTTCTCTCATTACCGTCCTCCTGTTCATGCTAGTGGCGACCATTGCCGCTACCGCTACCTACAAGTGGATTAGCAGTGCCGGGAAATCCAGTGGCGACCGTATGATGCTTTCGGAAGCTCATCAGGCTTCTCTCGCGGGTCTCGAAAACGCCCGTAGCTGGATAACCTACCATGGTAACGATGCCGGTGCGCTCATCAAGCAGTATTTTGACAATAACAAAGCGCCTGTGAAAATGGACGGGCTTTTGCATGAACTTGACAATGGTCGGCAAGACTACAGCGTATGGCTTGTCGGTGTGGACAATTCGGGTTCCACGTACAAGCTGAAATTGATATCGACCGGTAAGGGCAGGAACGGAAGCCGTTATAGCGAAATATCGATTTTGAGGGTTGACGGATTGTACCGGCTCCAGGTGCCGGGACAAGACGACAAAGTGAATTTTGAGGAAGCTTTCTATGGTAACTTGAACACGGCAGGAGCGATAGAGGCGAATACTGCAATTATCACGCAGACTCCGGCTACCCACAATGGTGGCGGTCAGGCCCTTAACGAGATAAGCGTGTCCGATTACTTGATTCTAGACGGCGATTTCTATGTAAACAATGTGGCAAACATCGGGGCTCTCTATGTTACCGGAGATTTGGGATATTGTAAGGATTTGACCACTAAGGGAAATATTTACGTGGGCGGGACGATGTACGCCCCCATGCCTAATGGCGTTACCATCGGCGGTAGCGCCTATTTACAGGGCGGCCTAAACTTGAATAGCAAATCGCCGTTGGCAATTGCAAATGGCGGGTGCAGTGGTGCAATTGGTGCCGATGTGACCATTGCCGGGAACGTGACAATGAATGGACCCCTGATTTATCTTGATAACAATACGGGTTGGTCTCTTTCGATAGGCGGAAGCCTGGTTGCAAATCAGGGCATTGACTTTCCGTCGGCGTATCCTGCGGCGGGAAGCAACATTAAGGTGACCAGGAATGTTTATGTAGGGCCGACGTCGGATGGAACAGGAACGATTGCAAAGGCGAATGCGTCTAGGACATCTTTTGGTACTATTGCCGGGGATAATGGGGATACGGTCTACGTTGTCGGGTTTACTCTTGAGACAGAGGGTGGCAATAACTATGCGGTATCCAATGATGGAAACATCTACACGCTGGTGAAGGGAAACTGGACCATTCCCTCTACCGAGGAAATTGCCACCTGGAATGCCGATCCGATGACCCAGTATGGTGATAAACTTGTTGCAGACCCCAGCCCCAGTTGTACTGTCAAGCAACCCATTCAATTCAATGAGGACATTCTTTCAAGCCCGTTCAAGCACACGAGCTCCCAAAAAATGGGTTGCCACAGTGACATCTGGACAACGCAATGGGTGGGAAATGACTGGGTCAAAAAGGTCAATGCTTGCTACGATATCGCGAAGGCCGCAGAAGAGCTGTACAACAACAAATGGCTGATTCTGGAAACGGAAAACTTCAACACGGGTGCAGGCATTAGCGAGCCTCTTGATAACAACATAATATGGATTCACAAAGCGGCCAGTGGTTACAGTTTGTATTCCCTTCCGCCAACGACGGCCGGTGCTGAAGTGATATGGTTCCTGCCCAATGGGAATCCTAATGGCAATTGTACCAACACATCTAGTGCAAATACTTACAACTATTTCATCTATAGCAATGCGGATGTCGGCTGTATAGATATGAAAGGGCAGATTTCGGGTTCTGTTTTCATGGCCAACTGCTCGGTAATCGAGAAGACAGGGAATAACCCGAAGCTCAATGTTTCCATGGCGAATTCGAACATTATCAACAATGCCGCAGCGGACGCCATTATCTGTAATTACAGCGCTAACAGCAACTCTTGTGCCGCCGCCGGTGGTGGCGGTGGTGGCGGAGCCGGTGGAGCCGCTTTGCCCGGTCAACCGGATTCCTACTACATTTCGGTTGCCCCGCAGCTTCGCGTGGAACTGGAATCCCAGTACAAGAACAACGAGTTTGACGAGGATACTCTGGGTGCAGGCGATTTCTCTGTAGTGCAGCCGTCCATTCTGGTGATACCGCGTATCATCTACATGACTTCGGACCCTAGGGGAAGACTCAGCGACTACTACACTGTGCTGAATTTGAATGGAGCCCAGGAGCAAAAAGATGCGAACCAGGTGGCCTGTAATCCGCCTGTTCCCGTGGGTAACAGCTTGCTTTACGATGCAGCGAATGGCGGTGATACGCTTGCTGCCGGCACGTATAATTGTTTCTACACGAGTAGCCACGCTCCTCCCTATAATACGGTGCCTTTCTGGGTGAAGGTCGATGGAAAATTGGGAATGGTCCCCGAGGTGTATTTTGACGTACCGAGCCAGGAAGTGACCAAGTTGCAGTCTGCGCAGGTCCGCTTGGTTGTGCCGGAGGCTTCCCGGGCGCAGATTTCCGTCGATGTGTTTGTGCCCTCTGTCCCTGAGAACTGGACGATTACGCCTGTGGCCGCCACCCCGCGCCATGTGGGTGCAGATGGAAGCGGAGTCTATACGGCGACCGTTCCTTCGAACGGTACGGCCACGTTGTTTACCGTCTCTGTCGATGATAACAGTGCGACCAACACCAGCATGATGTTCCAGTTGATTCAGCCCTGCGACGGGTGCCTGATTTCCAATACGGCAAGCACGGAAGAAGTCTATATGTCTGGCTATATTCCCGTGGTGCGTGGCGATGCAAAAACCTATTGCGATATGGAAGAACACCAGGAAGCCTGCGCTGACCAGAATATTACGGAAAAACTGGATTGGCCCAGTTGCGATGAAATTATCGGGGAAACCAAGTGGATTGTTCCTGATTGCATGAACCGTTCGACGGTGGTGGAGAACAACAAATGGTCTTGCTCCATGGGGTTCATGCAGAACAATTATTCCATTGAATTTGAAGCCCAGTCTCTTGCTTCGGATTACTGCGACATTTTGCTGCCGGTAGGCGACGATAACAAACTACCCAAGCCGGGCACCGCCCTTACTGAAAATCAGACAGAGACTCTCTATGCCTCCATCGTCCGTCGCCAGAAGACCCTGTATGTGGGCGTGAAGGGCGCCACTTCCCCGACAATCTCGGTCCAATCTAACGGTTTGTCGGCTTTTGACCCTGTCAATAACCCCTCCATGACTACGGTCACCTGCACGGCGGTGTCCAGCGATGTGTACAGCAACTATTATTCGTGCCCCGTGTATGTGGGTGACCATATCAGGCTTGTTCTGGACAAGAAGGGCCGTAGCGATTTCTCTTACTGGAAAGCCATGGGAGACGATTTCAGCCGTCGCCAGACTATCTACCCGGATGAAGAAGTGTTCACCCTGCCGGTCATTCACGGCAATAACACGGTCATTGCCTACTTTGGCGAGGTCGATGACCACTGCTTCTATGAGGACTTCAAGGAATTTACTGAAAGCGGTACCACTGCCTATATGTGCGCAAACAATGACCAGGTGCATTGCTTCAGTACATGTACCGGTGGAACCTGCTATTCCAGCGTATCTTCGCTCAAGGCCGATTGGCGGCTCATGTACCCCAAATACGGCTCTTTGGATGTATCCACATACCAGGAAGTCCAGTACAAGCGTAACCGGAGCGGCAGCGGCACCCTTACCCATACGGGGGCTGGCCCTGGAACCACCGTCGACGACAACTTCTTTGCGCTACACCGGGTGCAGGCGGGTATGGACGGAACGCTTTCGGCCACATTCACCACATCCGACTTCGGTGAAAATCTTGCCAATGAAAAGTCCGACACTTATCCCGATGTGCATTTCTTGAATTCGGGATTTGTGCTCCGTTCCAGCGACGAAGCCGACAAATACCTTGCCTTGAATATATTCGCCAATGCGAAACCCTTCTCGCACCGCGGGTATGACTTTGCCGGCAAGGAAATGGTGGTCCAGGCCTGTGAAGTGATGGACGGGCAGGTACTTACGACCTCCGCCAACTGCACCTATGGGACATTTGCCCTGACGGATGAACAGTTTACCGAGCTTTACAACGGATGCGGCAAGGCATACGGAATCGGTTATGCCGAGGCCAAGTGCTTCAATACGAACAAGAAGTTCATGATGTCCGCTACCCTCGATGGGCCCAGTCTGGAAGTGAGCCTTTCGTATAACAGCGACAATTCCCAAGTGACCCTGACCTCGTCACAGGGCGGCTCGGCAGTGGAAATAGACCTTGGCCAATTGCCCAGTGCCGGACTTTATGGCTCTAACTATGTAGAGAACCAGAGAGTCGGTTTCAAGGTGGCTAGCGAGCATTTCCGTGTCTACGACATTACCTGGAAAAGCGATACCTATACCAAGGATAACGACTGCTGGGACTACCCCCATGTGATGTGTTCGTTCCAGGCGAACTACTTGGGCGGTGTTGTGCCCAAGGATTCCAACGTGACCCCATGGGTGAGCATGAGTTCCTGGTTCGACAACAATTGTACCATCGAGTACCATTACAACGGCTGCGACATGGACGGCAGCAAATGGCAGTACTACGGAAGACCCAAGGAGTGCTATGGAGAAAAGTATGGCGCTACGGGGAACGGCTATTTCCAAATTTATGACGGTGTCGAAGGGGATGGCAATTCTGTGTGGTATTCCCTGGGGGGTATTAATGTCTATAAGAACAATTTGACCAAACTTGCGGATGGGAAAAAATACAATTTTAATTCTAGCGGTCAGCACGGTGTGTTCTACGACGACAAGCTTGTGGGTTACGAGACCCAGACCGCCGATGGCTACTTCAACAGCGCCTACGTAATCGTGAATTGCCCGACCAATTATCCCATGCAGTACAGGACGGACAATTGTAATTCGTTCTGGGTCGGCGACTTGAGGCAGTGCACCGAGGATTTGATTCTTTTCTCGGGAACCCAATCCTGCTCCGCTTCCGACGTTTGTGCTCCTGCTTTGACGTCTTCTCTGGTGAATTTGCGCGATGCAGACCTCCGGGTGAGCTATACGGGCATGTCCCAGGGTTCCAGCTTCAAGGTGTGGGCCGTTGACCAGAATACCACCAGGAGCGCGGTCATAGACGTTCCTTACTCCAGGGAAACGGGAACGGCGCTTATAAGCATGGACCAGCTGTCGGATGCCGATGCCTTTGACCCTGAAACAATCACGGACATCTATATTCAATCTTCGGATTACGTATCTATCACGGCCATAGAGTCGGTTTGCCCCTACACTACGGGTATTGCCAACTGCCGTGCCGAATACGATGGCGCAAAGTGGCTGTTGCACTCTACCATCAAGAATGCCGGCAACGCCAAGGGATGCAAGGTTGAGAGGGCCAATAGCCTAGGGTCTGGACTGAATGTCCCGTGGGAGGGCGACTGCCCGAACAACGGCGAGTTCACCGTTTCCGAGGCAAACCTCTACGAATCGGTCAACCAGAGCGGTTCCGCCATGGACTATCAGTTCAAGATTACCATAACCAACGTGAACGACGAGGAATGGGAGTGCGAAACCGATACGATTACTGTCTCGCCGCTGGAAATTGATTGCGAACTTACGGCAGAATCCGTGGTACAGGGCGCCGGTGTTCCGGACTTCAAGTATTCTATCCAGAATTGTCCCGCCTCCGGTTGCCCGATAACCATTTTCTTCGGTTCCGACAGTACCACCGGCACCTACACGAGAAATGGTGGGCAGGATGCCTTCAACGCTTCGAGCCTGATATCCGGAATCAACACGAGCCCGGCTCTTGCTGCGGGGAGCGGCTACACCTATGCCATACACTCCCTTGGTGGCCAGAGCTGCTCCAAGTCATTTACCGTCGAGGCGAAGAGGGACGCCTCGGCAAGCAACTGCCGAGTCGAAGGGACGACCTTCAAGGCGGATATCGACGCCCCGAATTTCGGCACCGCAAATGCGACCTTGCACATGACGGACGTGATGGGTAACGTAATCGGTTCTAGCCAGACCATTACCACAACGACTACGGAATTTAGCCAGAGTGTTGCAGACTTGATTGGCAACCCGGGAACATACGTGTTCGTGCTGTCTCTGGATGGCGAGAATGCGGCCTGTACGGCGACTCACATAGTGGATGGCGAACTGAAAGCCGTTTGTCCCGCGCCGCTGACCGACCAGGTGTCGGGAAATCCGATTATACCCGGTGTCGTGGCACAGGGCTGTAACGCAGGCTGTCACTGGTGGATTAAGGAGGGCTCCACCACGATAGCTTCGGGCAACGCCTATACGAGCGGGTTGACGTACACCCATTCCAACGTTGAAGGCCAGACAAAGACGTATACTTTTGAAATCAAGCATGACGTTTCTAACGAAACGGAATCTTGTACCTTTGATGTGACCTACAGGAAGGCTCTCAAACTCACCTGTCCGGCCAATATGACAGGCAAGGATCCTGGCGATGAGATTTCTATCCCGGCGGCGAATGTGGAAGGTTGCGAGGCCGAGGGCAGCTGCACCTGGGCGATTACCGGAGGAACTACGGCTAACGGTACATACAGCGGTGCGATAAACTTCACCCACGCCGCTGCCATAGGCGCAAGGCAGTATACCTACAACGTGAATATTACACGTGGTTCTGAATCGAAGAACTGTTCCTTCAATGTGGACTACAACTCGACCGGTTCCGACCTGACGCTGCAATGCCCGGCAAATATCACAGGCCAGGATCCCTCGGAGCAGGTGACCATCAACCCGACCCGTACAGGTTGCGAAAACAACGATTGCACCTGGTCCCTGTCGGGAGCGACGAACATTTCGGGAAGTTCTCCCATTGGCAACACCGGCAGTCTCCAGTTCACCCACAGCAATGTGGAGGGACAGCAGAACTATGTGTTGACCCTTTCCCGCGAGGGAACCTATAGCAAGACCTGTAACTTTAGCGTTACCTACAAGTCCCTGGGATTGACTTGCCCGGCGAATGTTGTTGACCAAGATCCTTCGGACCCCATTGCTGTAACGCCTGTGGTGAGTGGCTGCGAAAACAACTGTACTTTGGCAATTACCGGTAACGGGGTCAACAGTTCCACAAGTTCCTACGATGATGGCGAAGTATCCTTCAATCACGCCAGCGGTTCGGGAACCAAGACTTACACGATGACTTTGTCTAGGAGTGGCTATGTAAGCAAGTCTTGTACCTTTAATGTATCGTATATTGCCAGTGGAGCGAGTTTATCGGCAAGTTGTGGAGTTACTTCCCATAACTGGGAATTGGAAAATAGGAGTACGTACTATACTTCTGAGAACCTTTACTTCTTGGCAAAGAATAATAATAGTGTTGCAGATGCATACAATGTAACTCTGTATAAGGATGGTGTATCGCAAGGGAACATATCGCTACCGAATTACTCTGGTTGGAGCGTTAATTCAATAGGAACCCTTGGCGTAGGAACGTATACTTACCATATGACTTATGGTGGTAAGAATGTTTGTAGCCATACCATCACGGTTGCTCCTACAGTAGGTTGCTCTGTGGACAAGTCGACCATCGGGATAGGGGAATTCTTTACCTTTAGTACTACGTATCCTGGATCCTGTTATAATGCTTCTCTTACAGCTACAGGAGGCTCTGGTCCTGGAATACCATCCATTAACTGTCAAGCTCAATCTTCGTATACAATAACACCGACAGCCCTTGGTACGTATACCTACACATATTCTGTAACGAATGGTAGCCTTGGAACGGGTTCGTGTTCCCAGTCTGTAACGGTTGAAAGGGTTCCTCCGACCTTCAGCTGCGAAACGGGCAAGACGGCGACCGTAAGTACCTCTGTTACGCTTACGCCGCAGGGCTTGACTGGTTGTGAAGATGGTTGTAGTTATACGATTGCGGGAACTTCTGTTACCGGAAGCGGGTATACCGGTGGGGCGTTGCCAAGCTTTACGGGGCCGTCTTCTACAGGTACAGTATCCTATACCGTTAGTTTGACAAACTCCGCAAATACCACATCCCACGACTGCTCCGTCACGTGGACAGAGGTAAGCAGTAGCAGTGCCGCCGTGAGCAGCAGTAGCAGCGCGGGAGGGTGCCACTGTACATGTCCGAGCGGATGTAATAACGTGATTACATCTGGCAGTTGGGGCAATCATACGAATTGCTATTTTGCGACGGCGATTAACTTTGTAGGCCCCTATAACAGCACTGTCGTTAATGTAAACGGAACGACATTCTCGGGAAATTGGTTTGGTGGATCAAGTATGCCGGCTAAGAAAGATGGTGGCTGGTATATTCAATTCACTACCGTTGATGGAAGTGAAGCAGCTGAATTTACGATAGGGTCTCCGACTTGTGGAGGCGGCGGAGCAAGCTCCAGCAGTGCTGCGCCTGCGTCATCTAGCTCTGGTGGTGGCGGCGGAGACTATGTAAATGTCGATTTGTCTGGCAGTGTTGCTCGCGATTTTAACGTCGGAACGAGTTATAAGATTACAAAATGTGGAACAGATACTAAAAATCTGAAATGTGATGCTAATGGTGGCGGAAAAGAATTGTATGTGAACGGTAGTAAAGTGTGGACTAGTTTTGATTGGCAGAATTTGACAGGAAACTACCAATCTGCTGGCGACCGTTGTGTTGTGGGTAACATAATAACAGTGAAAAACGGAATGATTCGTTGCGTGAATGGTTGGTAAAAACTCTGCAATGTCATATTTCACACAAGGTTCCTCCACAGGGGAGCCTTCCCTTTACCCCTAAACAATCAAAGCCTCAGGACATACCGTCCGGGGCTTTTTGCCGTTTTAATAAGCTCTAGCGGATCCTCGCCTGCGCGGGGATGACGAAGGGGGTAGGATATGCTAGGAGATCCCCGACCAAGTCGGGGATGACAACGCTAGGGTGATGATGAAGGTGGAATTACGCCGTAGCCGGTTCTTTCGCGGCTTGCCGCTTCAGATTGATCACTTCCTGCTTCGGAAGTTTGGTGACACGGACAATTTTGTCAACAGAATCGCCTTCGGCAAGCATCGCGAGGGCGACATCCTCTTTGGCCTGCAGGTATGATCCCTGTTTTTCGTAAATAATGTTCGTCATCCCGTCAACCTCGTTCAGAAGAGTTTCATCGGTGTACCCCACTAAAGATACATCTTTCATGAAGTCCTTGTCAAGCAGTTTCTTCAGCTTTTCTTCTGGGATTTCATTTTCCTCGAGCACGTCGCGGAAAAGCCGCAGCATTTCGGCCCTGTCGGTCGTTTCGCGTTTGCTCGGCGGGGTGCGTTTGTCAATGGCGAAGAACTTCTCGATTTCGACCAGATAGATGTCCAGCTTATTGTAGAAAATGCGACGGTTGCGCACGATTTGCGCATGGTGCAGGTAAGTGCCCGGCTCCTTCGGGAACTGGTTCTCGGTCAAAAGCGAGAGCACGTAGATATGCGGCAGCTTGTAGTCCTGCGATTTCTTGACGGTGCGCGAGACGACGCGGCCGGTGTAGTAGATGAGCCTGTCAACAAAAAGCTTGTTGAATGTCTGCTGCACCTCGATAAGTACAGGTTCACCGGATTGCGTGGTGCCGTAGATGTCAAAGATGGCGGTCTTGTCATTCAGTACGCCAGGGTTTTCCGGAACACCGAGAGTATATGTCTTGATAGCCTTGTGACCGATGAGGCCGAGCATGGCGTTCAGGAACTTCACGGTACGCTGCGGCTTGGCCTCGTTTGCCATGAGCATCTTGAAGATGCCGTCACTGAACGGGTAAACGTTCTTGTACTTCTTGCGGTATTTCGCCAGGTGCTCGGGATGCTCGTGCACGTCCTTGACCATGGCGAGGAATTCTTCTCTTGTCATTTTAATCCATTAAATGCGGGAACGCGCCCGTGTCGCGGACAGGGAAGGGCCCCGTCTACAGTATAAGACGCTTTTTTGGGACGAAATATGCCTGAAAAAATTGTTTACAGTGAGAATTTTACAGATGAAAGGGGATGCCCGGTCAGATGCGAATGAGGCGAACGATATGCAAAAACTTGTTTTTGCATATCTGAGCCGAAGAGCATCGCACTTGTGCAAGCCGGGCATGACAAGGAAGGAGCGGGGATGACGAAGAAGGCTTTCGTCATGTTCGCGTAGGCGAACATCCGCTGGAAGGATGTACACGGACCCCGCCGGAGCCTGCCCTGAGCCTGTCGAATGCGCGAGGATGACGAAGAGAGGGCGCGGGGATGACTTCGGGAAAGAGCGGGGGTAAGTGCGTTTTTTGTGTGAGCGGGCACATACATTCTCATAAAATCTCTCAAAAACGGCCAAAAATGCCTTTTTTTTGCCTTACGGAGGCCCCTATTTCCGCGAAAAAAGGATATATTTAGAGGGAATGAGGTTTATTATGAAGAGGAAAATTTTCGCGGGACTTTCTGCCTTTGCTTTGGTCGCAGGCTTCTGGGCTTGCGGCGATGGAAGCGTTGAGGCCTTGAATGACGATGACCTGACCGTAAAGGGCTTTTTGGAAGATTCTGACGTGGACACCACTGCCAAGTCGGGGTTCTTCAAGCCGGAAGATGTGGAAACGGCCAAGGCCGACTGCCTGCTCAATGAAAAGTGCAAGGCCGCAATGGATAAGGCTGCTGGAGATTCGGTAGTTCCCACCAGCGAAGCGGCCATTCCTACGGCCTATAGTTCCAGTTCTCCGGCAAATCCGGGTTCAAGTTCTGCAAAGGGACCCATTGTCAACTATTCCTCTGCGTCCGTTACTCCTGTTGCAGGATCGTCCTCATCGGCGACTAGCAGCGGTCAAACCACCGTGTCCAGTTCGAGCGAAACTGCTATCGCGGATTGGACTAACCCGGACGCCTCTTGCAAGGTGAAAACCTCCAGCGCGATACAAAAGGGCGGGACTGGCGAATGGACAATTGATATGGTTGGAGCGTGCCCGGATTATCTCACAGACAAAGCCGGGAATAAGGCGTGTAAAGAGGCTTTTGCTAGTGCCGACTGTGAGATGACTTTGACTGGCTCTAACGAGAAATCCACGACGGTCAAGTGCAATCAATCTACGGTGTCCGCAACCTACGCGGATATCGGGTCTTTCGGAGCAAAAATCAAGATAGGCGACAAGGTCCACGACTGCTCGGGAAAGGTGGAGGTACAGGGTACTCCGGTAACGGGATGCGAATGTACGGTTGATAAGGCTACACCGGATGTCAAGGACGGTCCCGTGACGGTCACCTGGAAGGTTTCAGAGTGCAAGGCTGGAACTGCCGCGGCAGATATCGGTACATACGCATGGACTGGTGCTACCGACACAACTGCTACCGCTACAGCTACTGTTTCCACTAAGGGTGATACAAAGACGGCTTCGGTGAAGGTGACCAGCACAGAGAATGCTTCTATGAACGTGACCTGCCCAACGGTGAAGGCTATAAACTCAGATTTGCCGGATTATGTACTTGACGGAACAAGTTCCGGAACATACACCGTTCAACCAGGAACATACACGATGCTTTACGCTTGTAATGCTAATCAGTATTATCAGCCGCCCATAAATGTTTCTTGCTCAGGAGGATGGGAAAGTTTTGGTGGTTCGTATTCTGGTCCCGGAGGAGAAGGAACTCTTTCGGATAGTCCGCAATACAACATCTCTTATAGTAGTCTCTATGGCTCATGGACAGAATCCATTACAGAAATGTTTACAATAACGGTTGAACATGCGGCAACGATAAAGTGCCAGTAGTTTCCTTCATTAGGACCAGGATTCTATCAAAAAAAGGAACTATAATCCCCGCGGAACTGTCCGCGGGGTATTCTGTAGTTAACCTTACCGCTACTTTAGCTCATCTTGTAGCTTTTCCGCTACGATTTTCCGGGCTTTTTCGATTAGATTGGCCGGCACGCCAAGGGACTCCAGAATGTCGATTCCTTCTGCACGACCTTCTGCACGACCTTCTGCAAGGCCTTTTGCAAGGCCTTCGGCACTAGCTTTCGCACAGGCTTCGGCACAGGCTTTTTCCGTGCCACGACGTATACCGCTGGCAATAATCGTATCTATCTCTTCCCGTGTTACCATGTCTTTCTCCTGCCTCGTCAAGAGTTCGTCGTCTGCGTTGTCCACCCGGATGCGTTCCAGGGCTTCTTCCAGAATCTCGTTGCCAAAATGCGGCAGTTCCTTGCCATCGCCGGCGTGGTTCAGCAGGTACAGCCAGGCGTCCACGGATCCTGAGACTTCGCTTTCGGATTTCTTGAACTTGGGCAGACTAATCATAATATACTTATTTTTCCCGAAAACGGGTGCCGCACTGCCGTTTTTTAGCGCATTGCGACTATAGAGTGCCCACTCGTCTATGTATTCGTCATCTCTGGAGCCTGACAGGTCAAAGTCGCAAATCCAGATGGAGACTGTCTCCGGAAGCTCGTACCGCTTGCTTTCTCGTATGTCCCTGGGAAGTGCCTGGAACTCCTTGGTTCGTTCCATCTCCTGCTTGCCCTTGATAATCAGGAACGCCTTGTAAAGGACAGCCCTGTCGGTAAAGAAGTCGTGTTCGGCCTTCTGCATCTCTATGTCGATGAACCGCCCCGTTCCCGTGGTGGCGAAGATGTCCAGGATCACCTTCTTGCTGCGGGCAGAACGCATCGTTATGGTCTTGTCGAAGGTGAAGGTGAGGTTCTTGATTTTGTCGTCGCCTTCCAGTTGCAGGACTCCGTCCAAAAAATCCTTGAGGGCGCTTTCGCTGTCAAAGAGTTCCTTGAAGCCCGTATCGTATCTAGGGTCCAGATAGACTTGACCCTGCAGCGATTCGGGAATAGGTCTCTTGCGGACGGGTTTGGTTTTTCTTTGCTTGTTTTTACTCATAGCGTCTTAATCCGGGTGCGCCCCGGTGAACGGCGAGGCGGAATGCCCCGTACAGTATAAGACGTTTTTTTGGAGAGAAAAAAGCCTTGTAAAGATTCTTTTTACAAGGAGAACAAAAAAAGCCCTCCCGAAAGGGAGGGCCGAAAAATCCTGAATTAATCGCAATGGATTTATACTCAAGAACTACTGCACAAAGCAATAAACTTCTGTTGCGTTAGTGATTTCCACAGTAAAAGCATGATCCGTTAGCGAGGAAACAGCAAACGGGTCTGGCCAGTATATGCCACAATTATCTTGCCAATATATACCAGATGTATCAGCCTTACCATATGACATAGATTCGGAACCTGATGTTAGGGTTACAGAACACGCCTCTTGTTGCCATGGATGAACGCATCTAATACTGGAAGCATCTGCTGCGTTTCCAGAAAGTACGACCGTCTGCCCATTGGGAACCTTCACGCAATAGCCTTCATACGTTTCGACACATTTCGTATCCTTTAGGTATGTATTCTGGTCATTCATTATCTCCGTCAGGAGATAGTCTGGTATATCAGAATTTATGGCCTTCACCGTCGGGCAGGGCACGTTCATAGAAGCATTCTCCGTACTGGTCACCTTCACCGAAGCCGTCTTTGTATCACCCTTAGCGGAAACGGTAGCTGTAGCGGTAGCAGTTGTGCTGGTAGCACCAGTCCAGGCGTATGTACCGATATCTGCCGCGGCAGTTCCAGCCTTGCACTCTGAAACCTTCCAGGTGACCGTCACGGGACCGTCCTTGACATCCGGTGTAGCCTTATCAACCGTACATTCGCATCCCGTTACCGGAGTACCCTGTACCTCCACCTTTCCCGAGCAGTCGTGGACCTTGTCGCCTATCTTGATTTTTGCTCCGAAAGACCCGATACCCGCGTAGGTTGCTGCGAAATATCGGGTTTTTCGGGGCTTTTATGTATATTTGTCCTGTTGTTGTACGAACTTTCCATAGAAAAACTGGTGCAGGGGGGCGAGGGGCTCGCCCGCCTGAACGACGGTCGCGTGTGTTTTGTACGGGGAGGTCTCCCCGGTGAGCGTTGCCGGGTGGAACTGACCTCCGGCAAGAAGGACTTTGCACGGGGTCGGGTGGTGGAGGTACAGGAAAAGAGTGCCGACCGCGTGCAGCCCCGGTGTCCGCTATACGGGAAATGCGGTGGTTGCAGTTTGCAGCATCTGGACTCCGCGAAACAGGTGACCTACCTGGAACGTGTGGAGCGGGAAAACTTCAAGCGGATTGCCCATCAGGAACTCCCTGCCGATTTCAAGATTTATCAGGCCGAACCTTGGGGCTACAGGAACCGAGCCCGGGTGGTTTACCTGGGGGAGAAAGACGGCCGTTGCCGTTTCGGATTCCGCAAACAGGAAAGCAACGGGGTGGTGGCCATAGAGAATTGTCTGGTGCTCACTCCCGGGCTGAACGATTTTTTGAAAAATGCCAAGTCCGCAGAAATTTTCAAGGGACTAAAACGCATCCCGAAAGATTTGGAGCTGAACCTGTTTGACGACGGCACGGGCCGTGTGGCCTATTATTACCGTGGCATGCCCGAGTCCCGCAGGAAGGAATGTTCCGTCAGCACCGTCAAGATGGGCGGCAAAGAAATCGTAAGCGACGCTTCCGTTTTTTTCCAGAGCAATCTTTCGCTGTTGCCCCGGCTGGTAGAGTCCGTTCGGGAGGCGGTGGACGAAGGCATCGCCTCGGGAGCGGCGTCAGACCAGTGGCTGATAGACCTTTTCAGCGGTGTCGGGTTCTTTGCCGCCATATTGCAGGACAAGTTCCGGCGGGTCACTACGGTGGAACGGGAACCGCTGTGCCTTAGGTATGCGAAGGTTAATTTGTGTGGAAACAGGGGCGTTGCGGGGGTGTCCCCCGCAGAGAGGGTAGCGGAAGCGGCGGAGAGCTCGCTTTCGAAGCAGGGACAACAGGGGGATCCCCGCCTGCGCGGGGATGACAAGAAGGTGGTGAAGGAGGACAGCCGCTGGAGCGAGGGGGAGGCTTCCCCCTTTACGCAAGTAGAAAATGTCTCTGCGCCGGCGGAGGAATGGCTCGCGAAAAACGTGGTGGACAAACCTGCTACCCTGATTGTGGACCCGCCCAGGACAGGGCTTCCACCGGAGGCACTTACGGCCATTGTGAAAAGTTCCGTGAATCGGTTGATTTACGTTTCTTGCGACCCGGTGACCCTGGCCAGGGATTTTGCGAAGTTCAGCACGGCGGGGTTTGCCCTGAAACGCGCAGAAGGATTCGCTTTCTATCCCCAGACGTCCCATCTGGAAATGATGTTCGTGCTTGCCCGCTAGAAAGGGGCGATTGTCTGTGGACGTTGGGTGCTGGGCGTTGGTCGTCGGGCGCTGTAATTTGCTAGATTGTGAAGGTTAAGAAGAGGTGATTATGAAAAAATCATTGTTTTTGTTGTTGCTGGCTTTTGGCCTTTTGTTTTCGGCTTGTTCCGTGGAAGAGCCTTCTGTAGTTTGTGGTAGGGAATGGAATCCGGGCACCCAGGTGGTGGCCGATACCGCTAGTGAGTTCGCCCTGAACGATCCGCTGATTGTGCAGTTCCGCTACGGCAAGAATTTCGACTTTACCAAGTTGACCATCGCCTTTTACGAGGGAACCTTGGCTGCCAAGGGCAAGAAGATTTGGGACCGCGAAGTCCCCGTGAACGAGAAGCTGGGTTCTTACACCCTGCAGGGAAAGTCCAAGAGCGGAGGCCTCATGACTGTCCGTGAACTGGCACGACAGAAACACCCCGGTACCGTGGTGGTGGAATTCAGCACCGAGGGCCGAGTCCTTGCCTCTAAGGAACTGAACATTACAAAGAACAAGTAACCGACTTTTGCGACAGGTTTGTTAGGAATGCGATTGAGTAGATGTCTTGATATTTGTGGCGTGGCCCTTGCGGCTTTTGGCCTTGTGCTTTTGTCGGGTTGTAACGAATCTACGGTGACGGTGGGCTACAGCCTCCCGGCCCCAGTGGATTTGGAACTTTATGCCGAAAGTTATTACGCTACAGTAGATATGGAAGGTACGGAGCAGATGGGGACCATTACTGCTGCCTACGACGACTTGAACTATTCCTCCAGTGGGGACACCTTGAAGGTGAAGCGCAAGTATGTGATGGACAAGTCCCGTGGCTACCTGAAGAACTTTATGCCTACGGAACTGGCCTTCCGCATCAAGGAAGTGGACCTTACCGCCGTGGACCGTGCGGTGATTTCGTTGGAAGGGATTGACGACGGCTACGATTCTCTCTTGGCCCACATTCCCATGCCGGAGCGCTGGCGCAAGCAGCTTTTGAATCCGGAATACAAGCCCCACTTGAAGCGCCTGGAAAAGCACCGTTGGGAAATGACCCACCTGCTTAAAGGGGAAGTGCCCACCAAGGGGAACATTACGAAACTGCTTGAAGAACAGGGGCGCCTGAACTTTGCGCTGATCAAGATTGATTCCGTGGTGGTGAAGGGTTTTGAAAACCGGGACCACCGCCGTTGCCTGGACTACGTGGTGTACCTGACGGAAACGGAGAGTTTCCCTTACTATATCTGGGAGCAGCACGTGAACAGCAACATCATTCCTGAAAAGTACCAGGCTTACAATTCCGGACTCAAGGCGGAATACAATACCGCCTTCGAGGTGATGATGGAGCCCGAGACGGGAATCCCCTGCCAGGAGCGTGAAGTGAAAGTAGGGAAGCATACCATGGTGCACCCTGTCACCAAAGATACGGTGGTTTTCGAGAGCCACATTACCAATGAGCGCCTGTTCAACCTGAAAAGGGCCGAGGAGAGCGCCGAGTAATGGTTTCTATGGGGTGTGGATTGAAAGGTGGGGATGCCGCGAAGGGCTTTGTAAAGTCGCTCAATGCGCTGTTTTCGCTATTGATGCTGTCCCTGCTTTCGGGATGCACAAACCATCCTTCGCCCCAGCAGACCATGGTAGATGACCGCTACCTGGTCTATGAGCAGACCTACAAGGCCTATGCCGAAGCCGAAGAAAAGTACCTGAACCTGCTTTTCAACATCGAACGCATGCCCGAAGAAGAAGAGCTGTGGATGATGAAGCGCGACCAAATGCTGGAACTTTTGCAACTGCGGGACCTGATGCTCCAGGCCCGCGGCGAGCTGGACGATGCCGTTCAGGACTGGGAAAAGCATCTGCAGGAACTCCAGGCGGAAGCGAAGCAGGCCCAAATCAAACAGTACAATCCGAACTTTACGGGGCGAGATGGCCAGCGGTCGAGCCCCGGGCAGTTGCTGCCTGGCGAAGTGAAGGGCAAGAACCAGCGGTGGTAAGACTATGGCCATGAATCTTTCCAAATCTTACCAGGAGCTGATCTCTTGCTGTAACCACCAGGTGTTGGTTCTGGATGGCGGTTTCAATGCCGTGCTCCAGCGGCTGAATCTGTCCGAAGCCGATTTCCGCGGGAAGATGTTTGCGGACCATTTCGTGGAACTGAAAGGCGACAACGACGTGCTGTGCCTTACCGCACCGGACAAGGTGAAAGGGATTCATCTGGCATTTTTGGAAGCGGGCGCGGACCTGATAGAGGCAAATACCGCTTGTGCTTCCAGTTTTGGCCAGACCAAGTACCGTCTAGAGCACATGGCCTACGACATAGCCAAGGCGGGAGCCCAGGCGGCTTGTGAAGCCGTTAAGGAATTCAACGCCTGGCGCAGGGTCCAGGGAAAGATGGTGACGCCCAAGTTTGTGGTTGGGGCTATCGCGTCTATTTCTTCTGTGACAGATTTTAGTGAACTCTCGATGGCCTACGGCGAGCAGGTGCGTGGGCTTTTGGACGGCGGCGCCGATGTGCTTTTGGTGAAATCGGTTTCAGATATGCGAAACTGCAAGGCCGCTCTCTATGCCATCTGCAAGGAATGCGAAAAGCGGGGTGAACTTTTCCCCATCATGGTTTCGGGAAGTTTTGTTGGCTCAGGCGGTCGCATGGCGGCAGGGCTTTCGGCCAAGGCCTTTTGGCATAGCGTTTCCAGTTTTCCGATTTTCAGTATTGGGTTCAACTGTGGCCTAGAAGCCGCTGACATACGATCCCTTATGCGGGATGTGGATAGTGCTCGCGTGCGCTTGAGCGTGTGTGCCGACAAGATAATCCCGGACGAGGTTTCGGTGAACATCGTAGGGGGCTGTAGCGAGACTACGCCCGAGGCAATCCGGACCTTTGCCCGTGTGTATGCGGCAAGGGACCCCCGCAAGGTGCCCGCCCGTGACTACAACATGCTGTTGAGCGGGCTTGAACCTTTGGAATTAGTCCCTGAACACAAGCTTGTTTCCATTGTGCCGCCTGGGAAACCGGGAACTGTCGTGCGTGTGGACCTGGATGGAGGGATTGCGGACCCGAAAGCCGAAATGCCCCGATTCTTGAAGGACTTGCTGGACAAACCATCCATTGCCAAGTGTCCGGTCATGATTGAATCCATCCGGTGGGATACCCTGCTTTCGGGCATGGAAAACGTGCAGGGCAAGGGAATCGTCAAGTCCATCAGCCTCAAGAAGGGGGAGGACATTTTCTTCTTGGAGGCCGAAGAAATTCGCCGTCACGGCTTTGCCGTGGTCTGCAGGGCAGAAGATGAACAGGGCCCTGCCCTGATGTATGAGCGCCGTACGGAACTGATGGAACGCATGTACCGAATGTTGGTGGGGCGCTTGGATTTTGCGCCCGAAGATATCCTGTTCGATCCGGTGGTTTTGCCCTTGGGTACGGGCCGGGATGAATATCCGGATTCGGCCAAGGATTTCTTTGAGGCCTGCCGATTTGTGAAGGAAAATCTGCCCCACGCCCATGTGGTGGGAGACCTATCCCTGCTGGGGTACGCCTTCAAGGAAGACGCCTACTTGCGGGACTGCATGAATTCCGTGTTCCTGAACCATGCGACCATGGCGGGCCTGGATTTTGGAATCGTAGAAGACGGCTCCGTGCCGGCTTACGAGGAAATTCCGCTGGAGCTTCGCCACCTGATAGAAGACCTGCTGTTCAACCGCAGTCCGGAGGCTACGGATGCTTTGCTGGAATATGCGGAATCGTCGGTCAAGAAAAGGGCGGGTTCTGTCGGAGCGAAAATTTTCATGCCCCGGCTGGAAAAACGTTTTGCCGAATTGAAACGGAACTTGGCTGCCAAGCGGGAATCTCTTGGGGCTGATGTTCGGATGAAACCTCCTTTTGACTCTAAGTTCGTTCTTGCCTCTATGGATTCCCTTGTCCACGATATCGACAGGGATATTCTGGACGAATTGCTTTTGAATTACGGGTTTCCGGTGGTGGACCTGCAGCAGGGGTGCACCTGTGAAAAGATTCTGGAAACCCTGGTCTGCGAACAACCGGACATTGTCTACCTGTCGGCACAGTTCACTTCGGGACTCCTGGAAGTGATGCATGTGGTCCGGGAATTCAAGAAACAGGAAATCGGAATCCCCCTGCTTCTCGGTGGCAGCGCCGTGTCCGACGGTCTTGTGGCGGCACGGATTGCACCCGAGGCCCTTGGGCCTGTGGTCTATGTCTCCGACGTGCGGAAAGTGGTCAAGGTGGCAGAAGCCCTTGTAGACGACTCAAAACGCCCCGCGTTCCTCGAAGCCCTGAAGGCTCACCAGAAGAAGGTGGCGGGGGTGTGAGGCTAGTAATGAGTTGTGAGTTGTGAGTTATGAGTAACATTGTGTTTCTATTCTCAACAAGTCTTATTTCTTCTATAACTGACGACTGATAACTCACAACTGATAACTGGTAACTGCGCCAAAGGCGCATATCCCTTGACCTTACGGCCCCCTTTTGCTAAATTTTGCCCGCTTTGAAAATTGAACTTGTAAAGACCCTTGCCGAACCCGAAGACCGCTCCACGGTCTGGTCCCGCGACGATGCTCCGGAACTGTTCGACGAACTGCACCTGGTGGGTAAGCTTGAAGCGAAACTGCTCATAAGTCCCGAAAGCGGGGACCGTTTCCTTTTGACGGGCAAGCTTTCCGGCGTGCAGAACCTGGTCTGTTCTCGCACCCTGGAGCCCTTCGACAGGCCTTTCTCTACCGAGATGGTGGTGGAGGTGACCCGCTGCCAGGTGGCAAATCAGGAACTTGATGACGAAGACGCCGACGTGTATGCCTACCGGATTCCCCAGAATCAGGAGTTCGTGGAGGTGTCCGAGTGCGTTCGGGAGCTTGTTATCCTACAGGAACCCCAGGCTCCCGTGAAAAATCCCGAAGAAAATTTTATCTTTGAACCAAACAATCAAGCCGACGAAGGTCCTGACGGTACCGAAAAGCCCATGGACCCCCGTTGGGACAAACTGAAAGCTCTCAAGAGCAAAATGGAAAATAGGAGTTAAAAATGGCCGTACCTAAAAGAAAGACCTCTACCGCCCGTCGTGACAAGCGCCGCACCCACTGGAAGATGGAAGCGCCCGCCATGGCTACTTGCGACCACTGCGGTTCTGTGAAGCGCCCGCACCGCGTGTGCCCGGTCTGCGGTTTCTACAATGGTGTAGAAGTTGTCGACATGAAGGGTGCCGAAGCCTAATTGTTCTAAATTAAACGAAAACGGGAGGTTTCCATGATTCGTGTAGCTCTGGATGCTCTGGGTGGCGATTTTGCCCCCGATGTGGTTGTTGAAGGCGCCGTCAATGCGGTGAACAAGAACCCCAATGTCCACGTTGTCCTTTGCGGCCCCGAGGCCGTGGTCAAGGAGAAGCTGGCAAAGCTCGGCTATGCGGGTCAGGGAATTTCTGTCGTCGATGCCCCCGATCCGGTGGCCATGGACGAACATCCCGTCCAGGTTCTCAAGAAGAAGCCCCATTCCGGTCTGGTGACCTGCGTCGCCCTCCAGAAGAAGGGCATGGTGGACGCCTCCGTGAGCGCCGGTAACTCCGGTGCCATGATGGCCAGCTGCCTCATGCTTCTGGGCAAGTCCAGCGAAAAGTTCAGCCGTCCGCCTATCGGTTGCGTGATTCCTACTGCCGACCGTCCCATCATCTTGGTGGATGCCGGTGCCAATGTAGATGAACGCGCCTCTACCCTGGTGGATTTCGCCATCGCCGGTTCCGCCTTCGCCGAGACCTACTTCGGTTACCAGAACCCGAAGGTGGGCCTCTTGAACATGGGCGAAGAGGAACACAAGGGTCCGGCAGTGCTGCAGGAAGCGCACCAGCTGTTGAAGTCCGCCCCGGTGAACTTCATCGGTAACATCGAAGGCGAAACCCTTATTATGGGTGCTGCCGACGTGGTGGTAACTTCTGGCTTTACGGGCAACGTGGTTCTGAAGATGCTGGAAGGTTTCTTTGAACTGCACCAGAAGATGTTCGGGACTATCGATACCGAAGCGGGCCGTCGCTTTGCCGAGATGTGGGACTACCGCATGACTGGTGGCGCCTTGCTCCTGGGCCTGAACGGCACGGGCATTATCGCCCACGGACGCTCCGACGCCCTCGCTATCGAGAAGGCTGTGGAAGTGGCCGCCAAGTACGCCGAGAAGGGCGTGTCCAAGAACGTGAACGAACGCCTGGCCGCCATCAAGGACGAACCTGCCGAGGCCAAGTAATAGGTTTTCGTTAATTTGTCTGCAACAAACTTTTGAGGACGGAGTTGAAATGACTCCGTTCTTTTTTTGTTTCCGTTATACCGAAATGTTGACATTACAAAAATGTTTTATTTCTCTTTGATTTGCTGGGAAAGCCTAGTAATGACATGATATTATTTTAAATTTGGATAGTAACAAAAAGCGGTTTTCCGCAGAGGTGATAATGTCCAAGACGATTTTGCTTTTCCCTGGTCAGGGTGCCCAGTATGTGGGCATGGGCCAGACTCTCGCATCCACTTTCGAGCCTGCCAAGAAGCTGATGATGCAGGCCGACGAGATTCTCGGTTTTTCGCTTTCGAAGCTTATGGCAGAAGGCCCGGAAGATGTGCTGAAGAGCACCGACAATACCCAGCCGGCACTCTTTACCGTGTCTGCCATGGTGATGGAACTTTTGAAGTCCGAAGGTTTTGCCTTTGACTATGTGGCCGGGCATTCCCTGGGTGAATATTCCGCAATCTACGCCGCCGGCGGTTTCAGCTTCGAAGAGGGGCTGCGCCTGGTGCGTACCCGCGGTGAACTCATGGCCAGCGCGGGCTGTAAGAACCCCGGTGCCATGGCCGCCATCATGGGTCAGGACGAAGCCAAGATTCTGGAACTCTGCGAAGCCGTGAAGGACGCGGGCGTGGTGGTTCCGGCCAATATCAACTGCCCGGGCCAGATTGTGGTGTCCGGCGCTGTTGCTGGCGTGAACAAGCTGGTGGAAAACTGCGCAGCCGCAGGCATCAAGGCCATTCCGCTGGCCGTTTCGGGCGCCTTCCATAGCCCGCTGATGCAGTTTGCCCAGGCGGGCCTTGCCGAGGCTATCGCGAAGACCACCTTCAAGGACGTGGAAAAGCCGGTGATTGCCAACGTGGTGGCAGAACCCGTTACCAAGGGTGCGGAAATTGCCGACCTGCTGGTGCGCCAGCTGGTAAGCCCCGTCCGCTGGAACGACTGCATGAACAAGGCCATGTCTCTGGGAGTGACCCAGGGCGTGGAAGTGGGCTCCGGCAAGGTGCTGATGGGCCTCATGAGAAAGATCAGCCGCGACGTGAAGGTCACGCCGGTAGAGACCATCGAGGCGTTTGCCGCATTGAAGGGGTAATTATAAGGCTCCAGGCTCGGGGCACCAGGCTCGAGTTTTTTCCACGAACCTCGAACCTCGAGCCTCGAACCTAAATTTTATAACCGAAGGAATCAAACATGGGAAAACTTACAGGTAAAAAAGCGATTGTGACGGGAGCTTCCCGTGGTATCGGCCTTGCTATTGCCACCGAACTGGCCCGGGAAGGGGCCGACGTGGCGATTCTTTCTACCTCTGTCAAGGAGGACCTGGCCGCCAAACTTTCTTCCGAACTTGGGGTGCAGGTCAAGAGCTACGCCTGCAACGTGGCCGACTCCGAAACGGTGCAGTCCGTGTTCAAGCAGATTATCGCCGACATGGGTACGGTGGATATTTTGGTCAACAATGCGGGAATCACCCGCGACGGCCTGCTTATGCGCATGAAGGACGAGGATTTTGACGCCGTCATCGCCACGAACCTCCGTTCCGTGTTCCTTTGCACCCGCGCCGTGGCCCGCACCATGATGGGCAACCGCTCGGGCCATATCGTGAACGTTTCCAGCATCAACGCCCTGCGTGGCCAGGCTGGCCAGTCCAACTATGCCGCCGCCAAGGCGGGGGTCATCGGCCTTACCCGGACCAACGCCATGGAACTGTCCTCCAGGGGCATTACGGTGAACGCCGTGGCACCCGGATTTATCGATACGGACATGACGGCCAAGCTGAGCCCCGAAGTCAGGGAAAAATATGCCGCCCAGATCCCTCTGGGACGCCTGGGCCAGCCCGAAGATGTGGCGAAATTGGTGGCTTTTTTGGCATCTGACGATGCGAAATACATCACAGGCCAAATAATTGGCGTGGACGGGGGCTTGAACGCCTAGCCAATAATTTCTAAATTTTAACTAAACAAATCCAAATGGAGTAAACAATGACACAAGAAGAAATTTTTAAGAAGATCACCGACGTTATCGTTTCCAAGCTGGAAGTGAAGGCCGAGGACGTGAAGATGGAATCCGAGTTCAGCAACGACCTCGGTGCCGACTCTCTCGACCGCGTCGAACTGGTGATGGCTCTCGAAGACGAATTCGAAGTCGAAATTCTCGACTCCGACGCCGAGAAGTTCCAGAAGGTCGCCGACGTGGTTGCCTTCATCGAAGCCAAGAAGGCATAATTTAGGCCTGCTTCGATAAAGAAACTGGACAGGGTGGCCCGGATGAGGCTGCCCTTTTTTAGTTTTGAGTGATGAGTCCTGAGCTCGCCCTGCTGTGCAGGGCTTTGAGTGAAAGATGGCGGCAAAGCCGCGATTTTAGGAACTCATGACTCATAGCGAAGCGGACTCACAACTCACTACCGTATATGGAACAAACCAACCTTTTACACAAGATTTTCAAACTCTGGTTTCGCCAGAAGTCCGGTGGCGGGCTTGAGGCGAAGCTCGGGTACGGGTTCAAGGACCCGGAACTTTTGGCCCATGCCCTGGTCCACCGGTCCTTCTTGTCGGGCACGGACATGCCTTACGAGAGCAACAACGAACGCCTGGAATTTCTGGGCGATTCCGTGCTGAACATGCTCACCACCGAGTTCCTTTACAAGATGTACCCCGACGACCCGGAAGGGGAGCTTTCCAAGCGGAAAAGCGCCATTGTCTCTGGCCATGCCTGCGCCCAGTCCTCTAAGGAATGGAGCCTGAGCGAGTTCATCAAGATGGGCAAGGCCGAAGCCAAGATGGGTGGTCGGGGCAAGGAAAGCATTCTGGCCGACGCCTACGAGGCGGTGCTGGGGGCGGTGTACCTGGATGGCGGGCTGGAAGAGGTCCGTGCCATTCTGAACAAGTTCCATTTTCCTCGGGCCAAGGAAATTATCGTGGCCGAAGACTTTGTGAACCACAAGAGCGCCCTGCTGGAATACCTGCAAGGAAAGCTCCACACGGTGCCGGAATACGTGCTGGTGGAAGAATCCGGACCTGAACACCAGAAACTGTTCACCACCGAAGTTCATGTGAACGGCAAGGTTTACGGTCGTGGCCAGGGCGGCAACAAGAAGAAGGCCGAGCAAGAGGCCTCCCGTGTGACGCTGGAGATGCTCTTGAAAGAGAACGCGTCATCCTGAACGGAGTGCGAAGCACGAAGTGAAGGAAAGAGTGCGAGGCGAGTGAAGTAGAATCAAACTGGTTTGATTATATTTCCGAGTCGAAGCCTCGGACGGCGAAGCCGTCCATCCAGACCTGAGGATTTGATTATGAAAAGAGATAAAATGCAATTACGGCCTACGGTGTTGGCTGTCGCGACGTCCCTGATGGTGGTATCCCTCGCCCTTACGGCCTGCAATGAGCAGGGCTCCGCAGGTACGAAGTCCGCGGGCAAGAATGTTGATTTAAACTGTCCCGAGTTGCCGGTCGATACTACCGCCACGGGCGAGTTCGACCCCATTGCCTCGAAGGATGCCCGCCCTTGCGGAACGATTACACTTTGGGGCTCCGCCATGCCTAAGTCGTTTAACATGTGGGAAGACTACAACAGTTTCTCCGCCGAACTTATGGGCATGATGTTCGAGCCTCTTGTGAGCCTGCATTCTACCGAAGACCGCGAAGTGGGAATCCTCGCCGACAGCTGGAACGTGTCCGAAGACGGCAAGACGTTTACCTTCCATGTAGACCCGCGGGCCAAGTGGAGCGATGGCAAGCCGGTGACCGCCGAAGATGTGCAGTTCTACTACGACGTCATCATGGACGAGAAGAACCTCACGCCCATATTCAAGGTGGGGCTCAGCCGCTTTGACCGCCCCGAGGTGGTGGATAGCTTGACCATCAAGATGACAGCGAAGGAATCCCACTGGGGTAACTTCTGGGAAGCGGCGGGAATGCTCGCCTTTCCGAAGCATGCGTGGGCAGATAAGGACTTCAACCAGATCCGTTATGAATTCCCGGTGGTGTCTGGCCCGTACAAGATCAAGACCTTCCGCGAAGACCGCTATGTGGAACTTGCTCGACGTGCCGACTGGTGGGGCTTCAAGAAGAACTGGAACCGTGGCAAGTACAACTTTGAAAAAATCCGCTACCGCTTCATGAACGACCAGACGAAGGCCCTCGAAGCCTTCAAGAAGCAGGACATCAACGCCTACGCCATTTACACCAGCAGCATTTGGATGAAACAGACGGATTTCGATGCCATTCAGAAAGGCTGGGCCGTGAAGCAGCGCATTTTCAACAAGGAACCTATCGGTTTCCAGGGCATGGCTATCAACTTGCGCAAGCCCCAGTTCCAAGATGTCCGCGTGCGTCGTGCGCTCAACATGCTCCTGAACCGCGAAGCCATGAACGAAAAGTACATGTACAACCAGTACTTCTTGCTCAACAGCTATTACCCCGACCTGTGGGAAGGCAACCAGAATCCCACGGCAACCCTCTACAAGTTCAATCCGGATAGCGCACGCGCACTCTTTGCCGAAGCGGGCTACAAGGTGAACGCCCAGGGTGTGCTGGAAAAAGACGGCAAGCCGTTTGCCATTAACTTTATCACGAGCCAAGAAGACTTGCGCCACCTCACGCTGTTCCAGGAGGACCTGAAGAAGGTGGGCGTCGTGGCGACCATCGAACAGATGTCGCAGAGTACCTTGCGCAAGCGCTTGGACGATGCGGACTTTGACCTTTACTGGGTGAACTGGGGTGCAGGCCGCCTTCGCGACCCGGAAGCCAGCTGGAATTCTACGACAGCGCTTCAGAAGGGAACGAACAACTTGGCCGGTGTACAGGATAAAGTTGTCGACAGCTTAATCAACTTGCAGAAGACGGAATTTGACCTCGCCAAGCGCAACGAAATCCTGAAGGCGCTGGATAACCGCCTGGCTGAAATCGTGCCCTACGTGCTCATGTGGCAATGTGACCACCACCGCATTCTCTACTGGAACCGCTACGGGACTCCGGATAAAGTCTTCGACCGCTTCAACCGCGAAGACGCCATTCCCGTTTACTGGTGGCTGGACCCCACGAAGTCCGAGGCTCTTGACAAGGCCATGAAGGCAGGGGAGAGCCTGCCGGTTCCGGAATATGACGTGAAGTGATGCAATCTTATAGTGTCATTCTGGAGCGGAACGCAGTGAAGCGATAGAATCCATTGCTTTCCTATTTGTAGTTTTGTATTTTCCACCTTATGCAAAAGAAAGGCTATACATACATTTTATTCAATAAAAAGAATGGAACATTATATATTGGTGTTACGAGTGATTTGAAAAATCGAGTGACTCAACATAAAGAAAAAATCTTCGAAGGATTTACCAAGAAATACAATGTGGATAAGTTAGGGTATTTTGAAGAGCATACTGATATGCGCCATGCCATTGAACATGAAAAGACCCTGAAGAATATGCTTAGGGAAAAGAAAATAGGATTAATTCAATCCATGAATCCGGGATGGAAAGACTTGTTTTATCTGCTGTAATGGGCCCTATCGCACTTCGTGCTCCAGGGTGACAGCGTGAATAACGTTCCCTCCAGGGTGACAGTAAAACAAAAAAAAGAGCGTGCTGAAAATCAGCACGCCTTTCTTGTAAACATTTACGGTCTCATCTGAGAACTCTCTGCTCAATGCTCAGAGCGCTCTGCGCGACCTCAAAGCCTTGCTTACGCAAGGCGACCTGATACCTCTTTAGAAGAAGAATTCGGCACCGACGTAGATGCCGCTGGCATCACCGTCGTCAACCTTTCCGCTGCGGATAAAGAGCTTTGCAATCAAGTCCAGCTGGTTGGGAATCACGAAGTAATCGGCGCCCAGCCAGATGTTGATTTGCTTGTTGCCGTCGTCATTGTGTCCTCTTTCCGTTCCGTGGTCGTCCCAGGTGCTTTCGGTCAAGCGGTATTTGAGTTGCAGGCCAACGAAGGGGGTCACGCCCACGTCGGGAACGGTGTATGCCAATTCGCCACCCAGATGGATGTCAAGTCCGCGTTCATAGTTGTCGTGTTCAAAACCCCAGAGAACGCCGGCTTCGGTACCGAACTTCATGCCGGGAACTTCGTTGATGGGCATGCTGAACTGGGCGCCAGCGTAAATGAAGATTTCATCGCTGGTAACCTCATCGCCGCCGATGGGCAAATGAACGTCGCCAAAGATGGTAATCATGGGAGCAATTCCATAACGGACTCCCAAAGTCAGGTCACGGAGACCGTCACCGCCGTTGGCGCAGCCATCACAATCCGTTTCGCTCCAGAGCTGATAACCCCAGCCTTGCAGGGACAGTTCCAAATTCTGAATCAGGCTGTAGCGAGCTCCGATTTTGAGACCTGCTTGAGACCAGTCGTGGTCCCAGTCGTAGTAGAGGCCAGCTTCGGCGGAACCCTTGCCGGCTTCGAGAACCGGGTAGTAGTTCCAGGTGGCGAATGCGGCACTTGCGGCGAGAGCCGAGGCCAAAGCGATTTTCTTGAACATGGAAAACTCCTTGAATGCGTTATTTTCGAGCGCAAATATAGAAAAAAACGCTGGTCTAGATTGCCACGGATGCTTCGCATCCTCGCAATGACAAAAAAAGGCGAGTGTGTAGTCAAAAAACTTTATTTTTTGGATATACCGAGCCGCAAGTCATGCACAAAGTGCAATGACAAAAAAGGCGAGTGTGTAGTCAGAAGCGGTTAGCTAGCCTTTGAACTTCAGGAATTTCCAGAGGTATTTGGCTGATTGCAAGGGGGTTTTCAGGAAGGCGGATTTCTTGTAGCCGCTGAGGGCGAAACCCTGCAACACCTTGTAGAGCCCGATTTGTTCGTCCCGGTCGATGTTCAGCAGGAACTTGCGGAACTTGAACTCGAAATCGTGGGTGCTTCCGAACTTGAGGTAGCAGGTGTTCTCGTAGTTCTTGAGGAATGCCTTTGAAAGGTTTCCGCATTCCAGGCCCTGGTGCACGGTATTGGCACAATACCGTCCGGCCCGCATGGCCGCCGCGATGCCGCCTCCGGTGAGGGGGTTCGTGTGGTGGGCGGCGTCGCCCACCAGGGCAAAACGGTCCAGGATGTAACTCTTGAGGGTGCTGGAGACCGGAACGAGTCCTCCCACCACCTTGTTCACCTTGGAGCCGGGGAACAGCTTGTCTAGCCATTCCTGGGTGGTTTCCAGGATGTTCTTTTCGTGCTTGCCGCCGAACAGGAATCCCGCACCGAAGTTGGTGACGTTCGATTTCTGCTTGGGGAAACTCCAGATGTAGCCGTCGTTGATAAAGTCGTGGCCCTGCCAGAAGGTGAGGTAATCGGGTTTTGTCAGCAGGCCTTCTACCTGAATGTCCACGCCGGTGCAGGTCATGGTGGGGGCCTGCAGGCACTTGAGCCCGAGACTCCGTCCGATGCGGGCCTCTACGCCTTCTGCCGAAATGACCATCTTGGCCCGGACTTCAGATGTGCGCACAGCATCCCCGAGACCTTCTACCACGCGGACCGTGCGGTAGCCGTTGGGTTCCTTGCCCATTACGTCGCTTACGGATTCGGCTCGGGCAAGGGTCACCAGTTCTACGCCGTCATTTTCGGCCAGGTGGGCGAGCAGGGGGTCGAACTTTTCGCGGTTCAGCATGAGCCCCATGCCGGGCTTCGGAACTTCGATGTTCACGCCTGCAGGGCCGTAGATGTAGATGCCGTTGATGATGGTCTCGATACAGTCTTCGTCGATAGGACCGTAGCTTTCTAGGTCTGAAAGGTTTGTGCTGGCCTCGCCGCAACGCACCGGGTAGCCGATTTTTTCGCGCTTCTCTAAAAGCAGCACGGAGCGGCCACGCTTTGCAAGTTCTCGGGCAGCAACGGAACCGCCGGGGCCCGCGCCGATAACCACAACGTCATATTCTTCACGAAGCATCGGCCACCTCCTCAAGCGTTAGTGCCCCTACGGGGCATGCCCTGGTGCAGGTGCCGCACTTGGTGCATTTCTCGTGGTCGATTTGCAGGTCCAGGTTATACATGTCAAGCGCCATGGCGGGGCATACGCCAACGCAGCCTGCACATTCCAGGCATTTCTTTCTATCGTGGACCAGTCTTTTCATATTGTGAAATATATAAAATATGGGGGATCCCCGACCAAGTCGGGGATGACAAGAAGGGAGTACGTTTACGATTCCGGTTCCGTTTCGGGAGCTTCGCTCTCTTCCTTGGCGGGTTTCAGGCTTTCGGCTTTGGCAAGCATCTTGCGGGCCTGCACGGCCAGGATATCGCCATCGCCCAGTTCCAGAACCTTGTTGAGCCTTGCGATACCCTGCTCCAAATCCCAATTTCTGTTGACCCGGATTTCGCCGATGTTGTAGAGGGCGCGGCGGGCAAGGGTCACGTTGGTTTCTAGGGAAAGACCTTTTTCCAGAAGGACAAGGGCAGAATCCAGGCTGGTCTTGGATTTGGCCGTTTCACCCCATTCCAGCCACTGGGCGCTGGGAACCTCGATAAACACGCTGGGGCTGGTCATCAGGTCCGCAAGTTTCTTGATGGCGGGGGAATCGACGGGGTGTTCCTGCAAGAGGGCGTTCATTGCCTGGCTCAGCGTCCGTTGAGCGGCTTCGTAGTGGGCCTTGTTGGCCTCGTCCAGTCCTTGGTCTATGAGGGCCCTGTTCCGGGCTTTCCGCGCGGCCATCGGGTTTGCTGCCGCGTTTTTCTTGAGACGTTCTGCCAGGGCGTCGGCCTGGTGCTCTTGGATAGTCTTGAGCCTGCGGGGAATCTTGCTCCCGGCTAAGGCACCGAGCCCGAAGGCAACAAGGCTTGCAACGCCCACGGCACCGAAAATACCTCCGTTCAGCGCGAAGTTCACCAGAACATCCAGGGCAACACCTGCGATGGCAATCCCTTTTGTGAGTGTTGAGACCTTGTCGTTAGAAGGCGGGAACGCTACCGCTCCCAGCATAAAGCACAGGGCAACACTTGCGCCCATGTACCGCTCCACCGCGTAGTGGTCAAAGAAGGACGTTGCCGTAAAGAGAGACACGAAAATTCCGCCAACGAGGACAAGTCCTGCTGCAATGCCGGATGCAACCGCCACGCCCCACCGGTCCGAAAGCCTGTAGTAGGCGAAGCAGAAGAAACCTGCGAACAGCAAGAAGCTTAATACCCCCGGAAAAAGAATCCAGCTGGTCAGAAGCCTGTCATATTCTTCTTCGGCAGGCACAAAAGCCAGACGGTAGCGCAGGTGCTTGTCGGTGTAAGCCTTGATCCACTTGTTCTGCTCGCGGACAAAGTCGTTTTCTTTAGGATAGTAGTTGTGCTCCTTGATGAACTCTTCCTTGCCGCCCTTGATTTCCCACCATTCCCGGAATTCCTTTTTCATCTGTTCTACGCGTTCTTCTACCACCAGGGCGCCGTTCTCTTTCAGGTAGCGTTCACGGAACTGCTCGAACTCTTCGTTTCGGGTCTTTTCGTCGGCCTTGAGGCCAACGGATTCGAACTGCTTGGCCCCTTCATCTTCCCACCACTGGTCAAAGGTTTTTTCGATGTTGGATTCCCGCTGTTTCTGCTTGATTTGCGGCGAAAGGGCGGTGACGGCGTTGAAAATGCCGATGGCAATCACCAAGCCAAAAACGATATAGTGGTGGACCTTGAGTCCTTTCAAAAAATCCTTGACGCTGTTCAAAATGTCTCCCATGACACTACCTGTTGTATTCCCTGAGCTGGTTCCACAAGAAGTCGGTATTCACGTCCCGATAACCCAGGGCGTTGACCTTCTCCCTTAATTTGTGCGCGATTTCAAAAAGGTTCGGGCAGCTTTGCATCCGCTCGAAACTGTCAAAAATGGTGAGCCGGTCGATCCATTCCGAAAGCTCCGGGAATCTTGGGTCCTGGAACTTGTTTTCCCGGCCGGTCTTCAGGTATTCCAAATACCGGTCTGTAATGCGGTAGCCGTCTTCGGTAAAGATGTCCATGGCCCGTGGGAACAGTTTTTCGCCGGTAAGGTATTCGTGGACGATGATGCCGAAGCTGAAATAGTCCACCGAAGACGAAAGGTTCTCGCCCATGATGGCCTGCTCGGGAGCGCTGTAGCAGGGCGTCAGCTGCCCACCGTACTCGTTCACCGTCTCTCGCAGTTTCGCCTGGGCGTAACCGAAATCGCAGATGAGAATCTTGTGGTTGTTCTTGTGCAAGGGATTTTGGCACAAGAGCAGGTTCTTGGGCTTCAAGTCCTTGTGGATGACCTGGTAGTAGTGCAGCTGGCTGATTGTGTTGGCCAGGTAGGCAATCTGGGCGATGCGGTGGAGGATCTCGTCGTCGGTGAGCTTTGTCTTGAACATCTTGTCCAAGGAACAGCCCTTGATGAATTCCATCTTGAGGTAGGGGTGCCTGCCGGCGAGGCCGCCGCCAAAACTCTGGACCACGCCTTCGATGTTGGTGGCGCGAATCAGGTTGTTGATGCGGATTTCGTCTTGGAAGGCGCTGAGCAGCATGTTCAGGCGGTGGAGCCTGTTCTTGCCCGGTGCCGCCCAGAACTTGCAGATTTTCACGACGATTTCCCGCTCGCCAAAGTGGTCGCTGTAACCGGGATGCTCAATCCAGAAATTTGCCCGATACAGGTTGTTGGTGCCCTCCAGGGTAAGGGGCTCCACCAGCTCGATTTTTTCCATGGCGCCGCTGTGCAAGAATTCTGGGTTCTGGTCGAACCACCTTTGGTATTCTTCCATGGTGTAGTGGGGCCGGAGCGCCAGGTTTCTTGACACTCTGTCCAAGGTCTCGGCAAGGATGTTCCTGAGCATGCGTCCAAAGATAGCTAATTCGGAATTCAGAGTTCAGAATTCAGAGTTGCATTTTAAATAATTCTGAAATCCGAAATCCGAATTCTGAAATTTCTTATTCCATCGTCTTTTCCAAGGCTTTGGTAATCACGTTGTAGGCGTCATCTACCGTGTCGCAGAAGTGGAACAGCTTGAGATCTTCCTTGTCGATCATTCCCGTTTCGGCCAGATAGTTCCAGTTGAGAACCTTGTTCCAGTACTTGCTGCCGAAAATGACCACGGGCATGCGGTCGCCGTATTTCTTGGTCTGGATGAGGGTGAGGATTTCGAACATCTCGTCCAGGGTGCCGAAACCGCCGGGGAAAACCACCATGGCTCTGGCCAACTTCATGAACCAGTACTTACGGATAAAGAAGTAGCGGAACTGCAGGTTCAGTTCGTCGTCGATATAGGGGTTGGGGTGCTGCTCGAAGGGGAGCCTGATGTTGAGGCCGACGGAAGAAGTTCCTACGTCGTTGGCGCCACGGTTGCCCGCTTCCATGATGCCCGGGCCGCCGCCCGTCATGATGGCAAAACCCTTGTGCTGCTTGTTGGCCCAGCGGCCTATTTTTGCACTCAGTTCGTGGGCGGCGTCGTAGTAACCCGCTACGGTTTCCAGACGTTTAAGGCGGGCCAGTTCTTTTTTGTCCTTGCAGCCCTTCATGCGCTTCTTGATTTCTGCCATGGGCAGCGTGCGGGCCGAACCGAAGAACACGATGGTGTTCTGGACACCTTCCTGCTGGAAAATCTGGTTGGGAGCCATGAATTCGGCGATAATCCTGATGGGGCGGCCACTGTCGCTGTCGATAAAGTCCATGTTGTGGTAAATCATCTTGCCCGGAATCGTCGAAATCGCTTGTTTCTTTTTTGCAGCCATGATAGTCTCCTTGTAGGGGCTAGGATCTAGAGATTAGGATCTAGATGCATTTTTTGAAAAAATACCTTTAGAAACCTCAAAAAGCAACAAAAAAACACTTTTTTTTGCTTTCATTTGAAAAAATCGTTATATTTAGGGTATGCTCGTAAAAATCTGGACAGACAGTTTTATCATCACCGGCGAAATCGACACCCTCCGTGACGAACGCCTTACCGACTATATCCGCGAGAACAAGGACTTTATCGCCGTGACCCAGGTGAAGGTCAGCGACAAGACCGAAAAGGACCTGTTCCGCACCCACTTCTTGAACGTGAGCACCCGCCACATCGAGATTATCCTGCCTGCGGAGTAGTCTAGCCTGTAGCCTAGCCTGCCGGGTTTTCTGCGCTGTCTAGCCGGAACACCTGGGAAAGCTCGCTGTCGCTCAGGTCCGCAAGCCAGGTCTCTCCTGCGCTCACCGTCATTTCGGCAATCGCCTTCTTGGTTTCCAGGAGGGCGTTAATTTTTTCTTCGAAGGTGCCCTTGGTGATGAACCGGTGGACCTGCACGTTCCGGGTCTGGCCGATACGGAAGGCTCGGTCGGTGGCCTGCGCCTCGATGGCGGGGTTCCACCACAGGTCGTAATGGATGACCTGGGATGCGGCGGTGAGGTTCAGGCCCGTGCCGCCGGCCTTCAGGGAAAGAATCAGCACCTTGGATTCGGGGTCCTGCTGGAACGAGTCCACCATGTTCTTGCGCTGGGTCTGGCTGCAGCCCCCGTGGTAGAAATCTACGGAAATGCCCAGTTCCTTTTCGATGGATTCCTTCAGCAAAAATCCCATTTCGGCGAACTGGGTAAAGATGAGGGTCTTTTCGCCCTGCTCCTGGATGGAGGTGAGCAGGTCCAGGAGCATCTGGAGCTTGCCGGAGGTGAGGATGGCGCCGTCCGCACCTTCGTTGGCGGCGCTTTCCGCCCCTTTCAAGAACGTGGCGGGATGGTTGCAGATCTGCTTGAGGGCAAGTATCATCTGCAAGATGAGTCCCTTCCGCTTGAATAGCCCGTGGGAATCCTGCGAAATTTCGGCCAGCTGCTTTTCCTCTTCCAGCATGGCCATGAACTTGTCCAGGGTCTGCTTGTAAAGGGCTGCCTGGGTGGCCGTAAGTTCGGCGTATTCGTTCTGGATAATCTTGTCGGGCAGGTCGCTGATGATGTTCTTGTCCGTCTTGAGTCGGCGGAGCATGAAGGGAGCGGTAATCTTCTTGAAGGTCTCGGCGGCCACCTTGTCGCCGTTCTTCTGGATAGGCGTCTCGTATTTCTCGCGGAATTCCTGGGCGCTCGGGAAAAAGCCCCGGTTCGCAAAGTCCATGATGGTCCAGAATTCCATCAGGCGGTTTTCCACGGGAGTGCCGCTCATGGCGATTTTTACGGGGGCCTGCAGGCTGCGCAAAAGCTTGCTCTGGTCGCTGTCCGCGTTCTTGATGTTCTGGGCCTCATCGATGACTACCGCATGCCAGGTGGCCGCCTTCAAAATCTCAAAATCCTTGCGGAAGGTGGCGTAGGTGGTGAGCAAAATGTCGGAGTTGAACTTTTGCAGGTCCCGGTTTCCGCCGTGGTAGGCGGTGAAGGTGAGGGCGGGGGCGAACTTCTTGATTTCTACCTGCCAGTTGCACAGCAGCCCTGCGGGCATCACCACCAGGGCCTTGCGTTCCTGGAGCTTGCCCTCTTCTTTGATTTTCAGCAGGTAGGCGATAACCTGGAGGGTCTTGCCGAGGCCCATGTCGTCGGCAAGAATACAGCCGAAGCCGATTTCCAGGTTCTTGTACATCCAGGAGTAGCCCCGCTTCTGGTAGGGGCGTAGCGTGGCGTTCAGGCCTTCGGGCAGCGGGATTTCCGTCTCGCCCCGCCAGGCGTCAATCTGGGCCCTGGTCTCTTCGGTCAGGGTGATGGGCACGCCGTCGCAATCGCCGGTAAGGGCCGCCTGCACCAGCTTGGACTGTGTGGCCTGGGCCTGCTCCTTGGGGGCTTCCACCTGCTTCTTGATTTCTTCGATGTCCTGGGCCGAAATCTCGATGTATTCCGACTTGTACTTTAACAGACCGTCTGCCTGTGCGGCCAGTTCCAGAAATTCCTGTGGCGAAATCTGCTCGTCGCCCAGGGCCACCTGCCAGTCAAAGTCCAGCAGGTCTCCAGCGGAGAACATCCCGAAACTCATGCTTCCCTGGAGCCGCATCTTGGCCTTGGGCTTGTTGATGTGCAAGAGCTTTTCGGGAATCTCCGTGCGGATTCCCATAATCTCGAGTTTCTTGAGGCAGTCCTGCAAAAACTGGAGCAACTTTGCCCCCTGCATGACTACGGGAGTTTCGCCCCGGCTGTCCAGGTAGGCTTCCAGGGGCTTGAAAAATTCCGCTACTCCGTAGAGGATTTTCTGCAGGGGCACGAGCCTGGAATCGTTTGTCTGGAAAAGGGTGGCAAGGCGTGCACCATCTACAAAGACTTCCAGGGACACATCGTCGCCGGACTCCCACGCCTTGAAAAGAATCTGGCTCCGCAGGTCGAAATGCCCGAACACCGAGAACCACTGCCGGATTTTTTCGGGAATGGCATGCCCGCTGGCCCCCAACTTTCCGGAAACTCCGTCAAAGAAAAAGCTCAGTAGGTTCCCGTGGTTGGACTTGACCGGCCGCTTGTAGGTCCGGGCAAAACGGAGCAGTGCCCCGATAAACAGCGAAAGCACATGGAGGGCGGGGGAGTCAATTTCCAGGTATTCTTCGTCCTTGGCGGTGAAGGCGAACTTTTCGGGGGCCTTCTGTTCCAGCTGGTCCACCAGCGCCTTGATTTCGGGAATGAATGTAGTGGGGAGCCAGCGCATCTGGGCGGTGTCCCGCTGGACCCAGAAAATCTGCGGGTAAATGCAGCCCTTGCGCACCAGGTGGAATGCCGTGAGGAGCGAAAGGTGCAGGTAACGCACCGTGTAGTGGTGCCACGAAAAGTTCCCCGGCGAAATGCAGCACAGGGCTCCCATGAGTCCCGCCACCGCAAGCCCCGACTGGATAATGGCCCCGTCTTTCTCCTGCTGGAAACTCCAGTGCCAGGGCGCCTTGTGGAAAAGCTTCAGATTTTCCCCTTCCATCAGGAAGGTCTTGAAGTTGTAGGCCCTGAAATGTTCCGTGAAGGTCTTGAAATCCTCGTAGCCCGAAAGAAAATCCGTGCAGGAGGTGAGCTCGTCGGCGTAGCTCTTGCGGAAATTGCCGGCAGGACAAAAGTCCGGAAAGTTCGGCAGCATGGCGGGCAATATGCGGGAATAGTCCTTCAGACTCTCGAAATCGAAATCCGGGAGTCTCGGGTGGGGCTCCAGGGTGCGCACGCTCTCGAGGACCTGCACCAGGGCAGGTTCATTCGGCACGCTTGATTCAAGAGCCTCTTCGACCATAGCGGGCCAAATATAGCAAACCGGATGGTCCTTTTTTGACAATCCGGTGCTCATCTGTGTATTTTGAAGTGGTTTTCAAAAATTGCCTAAAATAGGCAATTTTTTGTTCATCGTTGATAAAGCAAACGACTCCCTGTTGGGAGCCGTTTTGATGTTAATAGCAAATAGTGATTAGTTTTCGAGGATTTGTTCCTTAGTAAAGCCGAAATACGACATGGCGTTTTCGACGGACAGTACTCCGTCGTGAACCATTCTTTTTGCCGTGTTCAACTTGTCTTCGTTGGCTTTTGCTTCGGCTTTTTGCTGCGTGTCGGCAATGGCGTCGGCCACCATCTTGCGGCGGACATCGCCAGCACTGACGAACCCGTATTTCTGCCCTATGCTCTTGAACGCCATGTCCAGCTCCTTGATGAGGTTGTCATCTACGTACTCCTCTAAATATAACTTCACTTTGGAAATAATGCAAGTCGCCTTGTCGTAGGGCATTTTCTGCAGCGCTCCCTTGAATTTGGGCAAAACCGCAAGCAGTTTATCCTTGTCAAAAGCATATTTCATCGCCACGATTCCCATACCGGTTTCAGTGTCCTCGCAGGCGAGACAGTCGCTGTCGGGGATGTCCGACATGTTTATGAAGGTGCACTTGAACGGAAGCACGGACCCGTGAAAATATTTGGGATATCCGTTTTCCAGCATTTTTAGAGGATCCCAGTTATCGCGTCCGTTGTAGAAGATAATCGCCATGGTGGGGAACCCGCTAAATATGCGGTTCTCCTCGTGTAGTCTCATAACGGAATGGACATACCGGTCAATCTGTTCAAGGATTCCGACATCACGCCCCGACTTGTGCTCCAGCAGAATGCCCACGAGCACGGGTGCTCCCGTGGAAACATTCACGCGGAAGGCGATATCCGCTTCACCTGTTTCATCTACTTCCGAATATGAGTCGGGAATACGGATCAAAGTATCCAGGTTCACCACCGAGAGGAACTCGCTTAGTTCCCGGTTCACCTTCGCCGACAGTTCCAGCAGGTTCCTTGCGTGCGTGGTGTTTGAGAACAGCCATCGAAAGAAGGGATCATGGTTGCGTTTTGCAACGCCTGTATTTTCGTTCATCATAGTTTCTCCTGATCATGCGCGGAGAACGACCGCGCAGGCCTTGTTCATTTGATAATATGGGAATTCGGGCCGGAACGCCGACCCATCTGGCAAGGGGCCTAAAATTTTTTAGGCCGCAAAGAATCCCACTCGGGAAACCGAGGGGTAATATACAAAAGTTTTGTGTTTTTGGTCCCGTTTTACCCCAAAATTCCACGATACACTTTTTTAGGCGGCCGGTCGCCATTTGGGCCTTTAAGGGCGCGGAAAACGGCCCGTGTATCGCAAAATCGTGTTATTTTGCGAAGAGTATAAAGCCGTATCATTTTCGAGGGACGGAATTCGTTTTTTCTCGGTATCCCCATCCCTGGCTTCATTCTGCAATAATCCTCCGCCCCGTCGCTCAAATAAACTATCTTAGTCAAAAAAGAGGCGATTTATGCGAATCAAGAACGGTTTTGTGCTGCGGGAGGTCTGCGGCGAGCAGGTGATTATGGGCGAGGGCATCGGGGCTCTCGATTTCGGCAAACTCCTGTGCCTGAACGAGACGGCGGCGTTTCTCTGGAGTGCTGCCGTTAAGCAGGGTGACTTTACGCCAGAATCCCTGACGGACGCCCTCTGCGGGGAATACGAGGTGGAACGCGACCGGGCCCTCTCCGACGTGCAGGCCATTGTAGAAAGTTGGCAGAAGGTGAACGTGCTGGAATGAATTACCTCTCGTGGCTATGGCAAAGTATCCGCGGAGTTCGCCTGAACGTGGCGCTTCGCGTGGCGGTGGGAACCCTGCAGGTTTCCCTCGGCCTTGCCATGGTTTGGCTCAGCAAGCGTTTTATCGACGATACCATCAAGAACGGTTCTGACCAGGATGTGGCCCGCATGGTGGGCCTGCTGGTGCTCACGGTGGTGGGGAACGTGGTGCTTCGCCAGGTGTATTACTACCTCACGTCGGTGGCTACCATTCGGCAGTCCAACGCGCTTCGGCTATCCATGTTCGGGCGGCTGTTTACCCGTAAGCTCTACAGCGAAAAGGAACTCCTTTCGGGCGACGTGACTTCCCGTTTTTCTAAAGACGTGGAGCTGGTAAGCGAAGTGGCTACGGCGAAAATCCCCCAGATGATGGTGACGGCGATACAGCTTCTGGGGGCATTCTTGATGCTTCGCTGGTTCGACCCGCGGCTCGCCTGGGCCCTTGTCCTCTTGACGCCGCTGGCCCTTGTGTTCGGAAAGTTCGTCTCTTACCGACTGCGGAAAATGACCCTCAAGATTCGCGAAGGGGAGAGCCGTATCCAGATGCACGTGCAGGAGGGCGTAGAGAACAATGCCGTGCTCCGGAGTCTGGGAAGCGCCTCTTGGATTTCGGAGCGGCTGGATTCCATGCAGCGCACCCTCCATCACGACGTGGTGCGGCAGACCCGATTTTCAGTGATTTCTCGGCTGGCCTTTGGCGGTGCTTTTGGGCTGGGTTACCTGTTGGCCTTTGTGTGGGGAGGCCTCGGGCTCCGTAACGGCACCATCACCTTTGGCGTCATGACCTCTTTCTTGCAGCTGGTGGGGCAGATTCAGGGGCCAATCCTCTCGATATTGAACAACGCGCCCCGCCTGATTCACGCTACCGCCAGCATCGACCGCCTGCAGGAACTGCAGGGCGACGGTTCGGCCAATGGCGTGGAAGGCACTTCGAAGGGTGCTTCGAAAGTTTCGTCGGATGGTGCAAAAACCGTGCCCGAAGGCTCATCTGGCCTGGGCGTCCGTCTGGAAAATGTCAGCTTCCGTTACGCCACCGCCGACCACGATGCCGTCCGGAATTACACTCACGACTTTAAGCCCGGAAGCAAGACCGCCATTATGGGCACGACAGGTGCCGGTAAGACGACGCTTTTCCGCCTGATGCTTGGGCTTGTGGAACCCCGGGAGGGTCGCGTGCTTGTTTATTCTACGGGCTCCAGCGGCTCCGCAGGTGCTTTTGAACGGTCTGTTTCGGCAAATACATGCGATTACTTTGTCTATGTTCCCCAGGGGAATACCCTCATGAGCGGAACGGTTCGGTACAATTTGCAGCTTGCAAAACCGGATGCTACCGACGATGAACTGCGGCATGTGCTGCAGGTGGCCTGTGCGGAATTCGTGTTCGATCTGCCACACGGCCTGGACACGGAACTTGGGGAGCGGGGCATGGGGCTTAGCGAAGGCCAGGCGGAACGTATTGCAGTGGCCCGCGGACTCCTGCGGCCCGGGAGCGTCTTGCTGCTGGACGAGATCAGTTCGGCGCTGGACGAACCTACGGAGAGGGAATTGTTCCGCAGGCTTTTTGCGGCCTATCCGAACAAGACCATGATTTTTATTACCCACCGGAGTGCCGTTGCCGAAATGGACGGGGTGGAAACCGAGAAAATTTTTTATAATTGATGTCATGAAATCGTCTATTGCTTTTATTGTCGGATTTGCAGCGGCACTGTCTTTTGCCGGAGACCCTACGGACATGGATTCCCTTTTCCGCGGGAACGAGTATTCTCCCGAGCTTTCCGCCTCTTTGCGGGACAGTTCTGCTGCCGCAGGCCCTGCCGTTCCCGGCAAGGCAAGTGCCGACAAGAAGGCCTCTAAGGACCTTTACGTTTTGCAGTTCGAGGCCGTAGGTGATTTCGATGCGGCCCAGCGCCGCCGTGCAGAACTTTCTGCCAGCACGGGTTACGCTATCCAGGTGGTGTTCGACGCGCCTTTCTACAAGTTACGCGCCGGCGGTTGGAACAACAAGAAAGCCGCCGACGACAAGGCCCGTGAACTTTCGGCCTACAACATCAGCGCTTTCGTCGTGAAAGTGCGGTAATTATTCCAGCAAGCGGATCCTCGCCGGAGCCTGCCCTGAGCAAGGCCGAATGGGCGAAGATGACGAAGAAGCCTCCGCGAGAAAAAGTTCTCTATTCCAGCAAACCCAGCAATTGCTTGATGTCCCGTTCGTCCATGGACGACGGTATGAACATTCGTTCTTCGGGTGAAACGTAGATCATCTTCCGTTCCGAAGACGGCCGGAAACTTCTGTCTCTCAGTTCTACCGCAGGGTTCTTGAGGGAATACAGGAACTTGCCGGTCTGGATAAACTTCTGGCCCTTGATGCCCTGCTTGATGGCGTCCATAATCTGGGGCACGAGTTTCTGGTTCGGCCAGGGCTCCTTGTGGAGCTCGAAAAGCCTCTGCTGCAGCAGTTCTTCGTGAATGGGGGATTCGTGGTCCACATAGAACTTGAGCTGCGTGATGATGGATGCCGCCGAAAGTTCGGCGATAGGCCTGTCGTGAGGTGTTCCTTCGATTTTCGGGTGCAGCACCGTATAGGGAATCACGCTCAGGTTTTCGGCACTGATGGCGTCGACGCTTTCGGATTCTTCTTCGGAGGCGTCCTTGGGCGGGGGAGCCACGCTCTGCTCGATGGCGATGGTAGTGACCATGTGGCTCACTTCGTCGCTGTTGGCCATGTACCAGAAGGGGGTCCACAGGTTCAGCACCTTCCAGCCGATTTGACGGAGCAACGTGTGGCGAATGTATATCCGGTCTTCGATGGATTCCCTGAAACGTTCCGTGGTGCAGTCGTCTTCGACCATGGCGAGGAACCGTTTGGAATTGTTGGCATCGACGACCACGGGGCCGACAGAAATTCCGCACTGGCAGAAATAGGGCTCCACCTGCACATTCTCGTCTTGCAGGGCTTTTAAAGCTTGAGCGTAAAGTACGGATTCCTTGGGCTTTTCGTCTCGAATATCCAGGGGGAGAACTTTTTGCAGGTATAGAATCCATTCCCAGAAAAGGTCCGGTTTTTCTTTGGGCTTCTGGGCCATGTCGCTTTCGGAAAGGAACACCTGGAGTTCGCTCTTGGCGAGTGTCGCACAGACAGAAAGGGCGTTGTTGATGGATTTCTTTTCAGTAGCGTCATACTCGCCGCACACGAGGATCGTATCCCGCAGGCGGTTGACCGCCCTTTCGGGAGTCTTTACGTAAAAACTGATGGAGGGGTTTGTAGGCTGGAAGAACCTTGCTGCCGTAGAATCCTTGGGCGTGAGGCTGTTGATGGCCGACTCGATTTCCATGCAGGTGGACTGGTGGAGAGCGATAATGCCGAGAGTGCGTCCCGGTTGCCTTTCGGCGTGGTGGATGGCGGCCTTCGCAATTTCCATAACCTTGTCAGAAACGATTTTCAGGGTCTGGTTCTTCAGATTTTCGCGGCTGGGTTGCGGAAGCTGACAAATGTTGCCACCGTAGATTTTGTAGTTCGCAAAATCTATTATGGAGGAGTGGGCGTAGGTGGTGGAGAACCACAGTTCCCTGGTGGGAATCCCTTGCCTTAAACTCATGGTGAGAATAGATTCCTGGAAGGCCTGGGTATGAGGAGTTTTGTCCTCGGGGTAACCGTCCATTGGTAGGTGCTTCAGGAGAGGTGCCTTGGAATCGCCCACCAGCACCGTTTTTTGAGCCTTGAAAATGGCGGGAAGCGCCTCACAGACCGAAATGCTGTCTGCATCTAGAATCACGAGGTTCTGGAATTTTTTGGACGGGGGCAGGTGGAAACTCTGTTCCAGCGGGATAAAGGCGAAAAGTCCCGGATTGTCCTTGACTGTGTTTTGCACCAGCCTGAAGTTTGCGTTGCAGAACTGGTCCAGTCGGGAGCGGTAGTCCCTGGTCTTTTGGGCGCGAGCCTTGGGCAAAAGGGAGAACAGGTCGGTACAAACCTTGCCCACCTGCTGGATTTGCGTGCCCGCCCAGAAGTGAGCGAAGGCTTGGGCAATGTTCTGGTTTACATTGTTCGCATCTTTCAGGTAGTCGGCCAGTTCCGTTGCTCCGAATTTTTCGATGGACTGCAAAAGCGACGTGGTGCGCACGTGAATTTCCAGGTTGCCCCAGTTGGCGTTCCACAGCTGTATTTCGTCCAGCCACTTTTCGATGCACAGGCTTTCGAGAGGCGTTTCCAGGGAAAGTCCCTTCGTAATCTTGCGGGTGGATTCCTGGAGTTCCTTGACGACCTTCGCGTAGTCCTTCATCTGGGGGAGGGCGTCCTTGAACAGCTGCCACTGCTCCAGAATCTGGAGCAGCAGGTCCAGCCGCGGGTCGTTCTTGTGGGTCTCCCTAAAGTCGTAGATGTAGGTAATCTTCTTGTTCAGCTCGAACCAGTTGGAACGCTCGTAGAGCCAGTCGCGGCCCAGCAGGTGGTTCCCCAGCACGGAGGTGTCCTTGTAGGCCCGCTTGTTTTCTTGCAGTTCAATCAGGGTGTCGATCAGGTCCAGCAGCTGGTTGTCCGACGTGACGGCTTTCGGGTCTTTTAGGACTTTCAAAAGCTTTTTCTTGGAACTGCGGTAGCGGTCCGAAAGGCCCTTGAGGGTGGCCTTCAGGCTGTCTGCAAATTCTTCGCGGACAGAAAGGATGTTTTCATCTACGGCGTTATCGGTGTAGATCTCCGAAGTCTGCCTACGGTAGCGGACCCACTTGTCGCCAGCTTCGGGGAGCGCCTTCAGGGAATCCTGGTAGTCTTCCCAGCTGTTGGAGCGCAGCTCCCAGTCTTCAAAGACAGGAGTGTTCCTGTTGAAGTTCTGGAGAATCAGGTCAATGATGTCCGAAAGTCCGGAAAGGTAGATGCCCGTGGGGAACAGTCCCGTCTTTTCGACCAGAGCGATAAGGGGCTTCAATTCGTTGGCCTTGCTTGAGGCAAGGGCAAGTTCCTTGGCAATTGCTTCTTGCTCTTCGACAGAGAGGCTCGGAACCCGCACGTCCTTGAAGGCGTTTCGTGCTTCCTTTCCCTTCTTTTCAAAGTACAGGTAAAGAATCTCGTCTAGGTCCGCCTTGAGTTCGCAGTAGTCCTTGTACGGCACATTCGCGATTTTCTGGAACAGGGTGTCGGATGCTTTAACCTTGACGGCCGGGTTCTGGACAAACTCTGTTAGCAGGTCCGAAAGGGGTGCGTCGGAGGGCTGGATGTTCTTGTTTACGGCTTCGTAGTAGCGTAAGAAAGATTCGCGGGTTCTCTGGAGTTCCGGCAGAAGGGCTTCCCTTTCGGGACCATCAAAATTACGGAACTGCGGGAACAGTCTGTCCCTAAACTTTTGGGCGGTAGATGCCCTGCGGTAAACCACCAGGGTGCTTTTCTTTTCGGCGATGGAATCGGCTACCAGGTTCGCCGTGGCCCGGTCCCAGTCTGTACCTGGCAGGGCCTGGATGGCGTAGGCGTTGTTCCCGGCATCCTTTGCGTCTTCTGTGACCTTGGTGGTGTGGGAATCCGTGATGTACAGAGGATAGTGGTCCAGCGGCGAGTAAATTTTGTCGAAAGCCTCTCCGTCGAACTTGGAAGCTTTGGTCTGGAATCCCTCGGCGGTAAAGAGGGCCTTTACGGTAGATGCTGCGCTGGCATTGGATTCGTCCAGCCCCTGTTCCATGCATTTCTTGAGGTTAAGCTTGACGGAATCAAAGAAGGCGAGGCAGATGCCGTGTCGTGTAAATTTCCAGTTTTTCTTTGGCGCCACCGCTTTTTCGAAGAGGGAAAAATACAGCAAGATGCTGAACTGCCCGTTCAGGGTAGCGTCTTCTATGGTGGGGAGCGAAAGCTCCGTTTTCAACCGTTCTCGCAGGACGATGTTTTCGAGAGGGGGCTTCGAAGAAAGGGCTACCGTCTGGGTCTGGAGGTTCACATCCAGGGGCACCAGCAGGCTTGGGGAAAGGGCGTTCCCTTCCCACTTCAAGAATCCCAGCAGCAGGTATAAATCGGTGGTACCGAAGTCCTCCAGCTTTTCCTTGAGGGCTTGCAGGATATGTTCTTTCACCTCTAGCTTTTGCTGGGGTGAGAAACTTTCTGACTTGGGGAGGAATGAGTCCAGTGGCAGGGGGCCTCCGGCCTGTTTCCACTTTTCAAAGAACAGGTCGCCGGTTTCAAGCATCAGGGGCGTCTGGTACAGGCCCTTGGTGTTGAAGTTCAAAAGTGAATCTTTGGAATCGAAAAGAGCCGATTCCTGGCGAATCTTTGAGAGGGTGGCGGACAGGGCTGCGTTGGACATGCCCTGAATATACATTATTTAGAAGTAGCGAGTTATGAGTTACGAGTTACGAGTTGTCGAATAGGGGCGTCTTTGGCTTTTGTATCTACAGATTTCGGCAGACGATGTCCAGGGCGGTGTCTAGGTCGGCGGGCGCTTGCGTGGAGGCGAGACCTGCCTTGAAAAGGACCCTGCCCAGGAGTTCTTGGGGGGTGACGCCTGCTTCCCGGTCTTGCCGGATACTGTGGGCTTTTTCCCGCTTGGAAAGTTTTTTGCCTGCGGTATCTACGATGAGGGGGTGGTGCAGGTACTTGGGCGGTTCGGTCCTGCCCATCAGTTCCATCAGGGCGATTTGCCTTGCGGTGGAGTTCCGTATGTCTTCGCCCCGGATAACGTGGGAGATTCCCTCTTCGATGTCGTCGACGCAGACGGCGAACTGGTAGGTCCATTGGCCAATCCTATCCCGGATAGGGAAGTCCCCGCATTGGAGTTTCGGATTTTCGGCAAAGTCCCCTAGGCGTAGGTCGTGCCAGTTAATTACTTTGTCTGGAATCTTGATTCGGAGGGAGTGGGGGGCGTTGCGGGGGGAACCCCCGCTAGAGGGGGTAGCGGAAGACGCATGGATATCCCCGCCAGGTTGATGGGAGATCCCCGCCTGCGCGGGGATGACAAGTAAGTGGCGGGGATGATATGTGGCTGCAGCGAGGGGGAGGCTTCCCCCCTTGCATTTTCCTTGGTATATGATTTCGCCAAATTCGTTCTTTGGATTTTGTTCTTCCAGCTCCTTGCGGCTGCAGTAGCAGGGATAGACCAGGTTTTGTGCTTCAAGGTTTTTGAGGGACTTTTCGAACCTGTCGAAGTGGTCGCTCTGGAGGCTTTCGCTTTGCCACTTGAAGCCAAGCCATTGCAGGTCTTCGCGGATGGCGGCGATGTGCTCGGGCCTTGACCTTTCCTGGTCGTGGTCCTCGATGCGCAGGTGCACCGACAGGTCCCATTTTTTGGCGGCGGCCCACACGTACAGGGCCGAAAGCAGGTGGCCTTCGTGGAGGTAGCCGGTGGGGCTGGGCGCAAATCTGGTTTTTCCGTTCACGGGGGGAAAATATAGGTAATAGGGGATAGGTAGTAGGTTGTAGGTATTAGGGCTGACGGGGACTAGAAGATTTAATGTGCAGGGAGTCGTGAGTTTTGAGTTGTGAGTAATGAGTTTTTACAATCGCGCCATTGGCGCCAAATTACATACTGACGACTCATAACTGACAACTCATTACTAATCTCACACCTCGTAGCCGTCAAATACTATATTTCTTTTGAAAACGACGAACAATCGGGGTGATTATGAAATTGAGTGGATTGGTTGGATGTGCTTGCCTGCTTGCCATTGCGGTGGGTGCTTTTGCTAACGACATTATTGCGACGACCTCCAACGGCTCTACGGTGATTCTCCACGACAACGGCCGCTGGGAATACTACCAGAACAACGCGAAGATTCGGGACGTGCGTCCAGAAGCCATGCCCGAAGATGCCAAGTTCAACGTGTCCGTGCTTTACGAAAGTGCCGACAAGTTGAAGAAGAACGTGCGTATGGCCATGGAAGCGGACTTTGCCACCGAGGAAGAAATCAAGGACAGCCTGCGCAAGGTGCCCAAGGGCGGTATCATCTATTTCCAGGTGCCAACCAAGCAAATCAAGAAGGGGCTGAACCGGGAGTTCACCTATTCTGTCTTTGATAAGGGCAAGACTCCGATATTCTCGAAGACCGTTGCAGAAACCGAGGCGACTCCTAGCGAAGATGCCGGTGTGTCGAACCTGGTGGTGGTGCCTGTCTATGGTCGGCCCAAGTCCAAGGTCATGAAGGCCCGCGTGGAAAATCGTGCTGCAAGGCAGACCCTGGATATCGACGTTCCTATCCAGTAGGGAATGCTTCGCAGGGACTAAACCGTGAAATTTGCCGTTGTGGACTTGGAAACCACCGGAGGGAAACCTTCCGATGGACGCATTACCGAAATAGGCGTCGTTTTGATGGACGAAACCAACGTGGAGGGAACGTTCCAGGCCCTGGTAGATCCGGGCATGCCAATCCAGCCCTTTGTGCAGAGGCTTACGGGAATTACCGACGAGATGGTGCAGGGAAAACCGCAGTTTTCGGCCATTGCCGAAGACCTGATGGGAATGTTGCAGGACCGCATCTTTGTGGCTCACAACGTGCAGTTCGACAGCCGTTTCATGATGGCGGAATTGAAACGCTGTGCTATCAAGTATGACCCGCCCAGGCTTTGCACGGTGAAACTTTCCCGAAGGTTTTTTCCGGGGCTGCCTAGCTACAGCCTGCATAACCTGACGGAGTCCCTGGAGCTTCCGGACTTTAACCACCACAGGGCTCTGGCCGACGCCCGTGCCGCCGCTGAAATTTTGAAGCTGGTCTATGAAAAAATCGGACCGGAAAAGTTGTTGAAAGAGGTGAAGAATCTACCGAAGAAAGATTCTCGCCCCGGCCGCGGCTGACACATCTTGTCCCCTGCGGCCCTAACACCTACAACCTGTTACCTAAAACCTAGCCCCTAAATCCTAGCCCCTAACCACTACCTGATCATTCCCGCCTTGTACTTCATCTTGAGTATTCGGGCGGCGGATTCTTCGATGCGTTTTTTGTAGGTCTTGTTGTTCTTGGAAATCTGCACAAGGTAGTTCACCATCTCTACCGCCTTTGCGGGGTAGGTAATCATGAACATATCGTTGCCTGCGGTAAGGGCGGTACGGATGAGCTTGCGGAAATCCTTGCGGGGGTAGCCCTTGCTTTTTACCCGTTCTGTTCCGCTGACCCAGGCCCGTAGGGACACTCCCCACAAATCGTCGGTGAGAATCACCGTTTCGGGGCTCATGTCTCTAGCCATCTTCACGATTTTAGGCTCGAATACGGCGGGGCGGCTAGAAATGCGGATGAACCGCACGCTGCTCATCATGGTTACGGGAATGTGGTCGGAAAGCCGCTTGAAAAATTCCACGTTGTAGGCGATTTTCTTTTTGGGGCTTGCACTGATGGCGATTTGATGGTCGCTGTTGGTCCAAGAGTCATAACCCGGGAAATGCTTGGACACGCATACCACGCCGCTTTGGCGCATGCCCTGGACAAAGGCCAGGACTTTTTCGGTACTGGTGGAATCCTTTTCCCAACTGCGGGCGCTTTCTTCCATGAAGGAATTCTTTTTCCGGTGGTCTTTGGCGGGGTCCAGCACCGGGGCCAGGTTCATGTTGATGCCAAGTTCCATCAGTTCAGCGCCGATTTCTGCGGAGATCAGCTGGACAGAATCCGCGGGCATGTCCCGCATTTCCTTGGCGCTGGGGGCGTGCTTCCATTTTTCGGAGATGCCGCCCAGACGGTTTACGAAGCCGCCTTCCTGGTCGCTTGCCACCAGCAGGGGGATTTTCAGGCCTTCGTTGGCCTCCTTGATTCGGGCCTTGAATGCCGCCGTGTCCTTCAGGTGGTTTTTCATGACCAGCACGGCTCCGAATTCGTTTTCTATCAGGAACTGGGCCGGAGAAAGGTACACCATAACCATCTGGGCGGCCTTCTGCTTGATGCTCATGGAATTCCAGAGGGGCATCAGTTCGTCGGGCAAACCGAAAGGGTTTTCTATGATCGCGGCAGTAGTGTCGGCGATGCTGTCGGTGCGGGTGGTGTCTTGCTGGACCGTATCGGCTGTGCTGGTGACACCGGCGGAACTGCTCGCGGGTTCCGTCTCTTGATTTGCCACGGATTCAGTCAACGAATTTAGCGGAATGAATTGCTCATGCGACAGAGAATCCTCCGCCTGCACAAGAACAGTCGTTGCCAGAAAAACGATTGCTGGTACTATGTTAATTTTCATTCTGAATTCCGAAATCCGAATTCCGAAGTTACTCAGCTACTCTTCTTTCCGAACCGTCTGGGCTTAAATTCCCTAGGCGGGAAATCGAACTTGAGCTTGCCTTTTTCCAAGTACAGGTAGGCGTCGAACAGACGGTGGCTCTTGCTGCGGAATCCCTTGATAAGCTCCGTCTTTTCGCCTGCCAATAGCTTCTGGATGGCCTCGAAGGGCAGTTCCTTGCCCAAGAGAATCTTAGGAAGTGAGATTCCCGAAGGCTGCTTGTCCACATAACTTTGGGAAACGTAGCCCGTGAGGGTCTCGAACACGTCGGTTCCGTCGACGGGAGAAGATCCCACCTTCTTGCCGGTGTCGATTTCCTCGGGCTTGTCGTCAAAGACGAATTCAATCTTGTTCTGGTCATTGATGATGACCACCGCCGAAAATTCGGAACCCTTCTTGCTGCGGAATCCCGTAAGGGGGCCGATCTTGCGCTTGGTCAAGAGCTCCACCACCTCTTCGTCGGTAAGGCGCTTTCCGCCAATCATCTTGCGGATGACGATACCGTCTTCGGTCTTATAGCGGCTCACGGTCTCGAAAACCTTCTTGCCGTTTACGGGACTGAACTTGGCTTCGCCTTCGGTGTGTTCTTCTTTGAAACCCTTGATGTTCTTTACCATGGTGCGGGTCATCTCCACGATGCCCTTCATGAACTCTTCTCGGGATTCCTTGCCCTTGGAAATCAGATCCATCTTGTATTCCCATTCGCCGGTGAGTTCCGGGCTGGTGAGGGCGTCGCAGTTCATGGCCGAAAGCACCTTGATCAGGTCAAAGGCCTTGGCGGTAGGGATCATGTCCTTGCCGTCGCGGACCACGTACTTGTCGCTGACCAGCTTTTCGATGATGGCTGCGCGGGTGGCGGGGGTGCCGAGGCCACGTTCCTTCATGGCGTCCCGCAGTTCGTCGTCTTCCACCAGCTTGCCCGCACTTTCCATCATGGAAAGGAGCGAACTTTCGGTGTAGTGGGCAGGAGGCTTGGTAAAGTCTTCTTCCGCTTCGATGGAGACGGTCTTCGCCTTGTTGCCGTTCAATTTGGGAATGTTGGACTCGTCGTCGCTATCCTTGCCGTAAACCGCCTTGAAACCCGGGTCCACCAGAATCTTGCCTTCGGTAAGGAAGGTTTCGCTCTCGACGGTGGTAATGCGGGTGGTGTTCAGGTATTTTGCGGGCGGGAAAAATACGGCGATGAACCGCTGGCAAATCATCTGGTAAATCTTCGCTTCTGCTTCGGAAAGGCTCTTGGGAGCGACCCCGGTGGGGATAATGGCGAAGTGGTCCGAAATTTTCGAGTTGTCGAAAACCTTGGGAGTGCGCTTGACCCAGTTGTTGTCCAGGGCCTGCTGGGCGAACTTTGCCAGAGGGCCCGTAATCTTACCCAGGGTAGATTTCACAGGAGCCACATAGTCTTCGGGCAGGTGGCGGCTGTCGGTACGGGGGTAGGTGGTGGCCTTGTGGTGTTCGTACAGGGACTGTGCTATGGAAAGGGTGGTCTTGGCGCTAAAGCCGAAACGGCTGTTGGCTTCGCGCTGGAGCGTGGTCAGGTCGTAGAGGCCTGCGCATTTCTGCTCACTTTCGGAGGTGCTTTCTTCGATGGAGCCCGGCTTGCCCTTGCACTTTTCCAAGATGGCCTTGACCGTTTTTTCGTCAAAGATCTGTTTTTGCTTTTCCTTGCCGTCGGCCTTGAACCATTTGCCCTGGTAGTTGCTTCCGCTGTTGTCGAAATCGGCGGTGACGGTCCAGAACTTTTGGGGCTTGAACTGCAGGCGTTCTTCTTCGCGCTTCACGATAATGGCGAGGGTGGGTGTCTGCACACGGCCGCAGGGGGTAATCTGGAACCCGCCCATGGAACTGTTGTAGGCGGTAAGCCCGCGGCTCCCGTTCATGCCCACCAGCCAGTCGGCCTCGGAGCGGCAAAGGGCGGCGTCTTTCAGGTTTTCCATGTCTTCGGCGGTGCGTAGGTGCTCAAAGGCATCCTTGATGGCCGTAGGCGTCATGCTCTGCATCCAGAGGCGCTTTAGGGTCTTGCCCTTGAAGTTTCCTTTGAGCACGTAGTCCAGTATGTAGAAGAAAATCAGTTCACCTTCGCGGCCCGCATCGCAGGCGTTGATGATGGTGGTGACATCTTTACGTTTGATGAGTTTTCCGAGGGCCGTCAGGTGGCTCTTGGTGGTGGGGAGGGCCACCAGGGGAAATTTTTCCGGCAGCATGGGGAGGGTCTTCATGTCCCATGCCTTGTAGCGTTCGTCAATATCCTTGGGGTCGGCTATGCCTACCAGGTGGCCGATGGCGTGGCTCACGATGGTGGTGTCGCTTTCCCAGTAGGCGGTCTCTTTCTTGAAATTCTTTGCACCCAGGACTTTGACCAGGTCAGAGGCTACGCTGGGTTTTTCGGCGATAATCAGGGTCTTTTCGGGAGCTTTCGTTTTTGTTGCCATGAGACTTCCGTTCTTAACTTATTTCCATTTGAAACGTCCGAACAGTCCGAATAGCACTGCCAGGACGGTAAAGGGTGCATGGACGATTTCTACGGGGATGCACCACTTGAGCAGGTGTTCCTGTCGGAATATCTTGAGTCCACGCAAAATGAGGATCAGGTCGCCCAGGCTTTTTAGGGCGAAGGCGACCAGGGTCGCGATTAAAACTTTGGTGCTGAAGGGCGAAAATGCTGCCGTGACGCAAAGCATGGTCAAAAACAGGAACACCATGGAGAGCACGAACACGATTTTCGGGGAGTAGTAGATGGTTTTGGAAGCCCAGCGCTTGCGCTGCTCCCAGAGTTCTTTCAGGGTCTCTTTGCCGTTTGTGGTCACAAAGGTGGAGGGGGTAATGCAGTAGCGCATGGCGAAAGGCCGGTCGGTGGCCAGCTTTTGCATTAGAAGGTCGTCGTCGCCGCTCTGGATTTTGATGACGTTCTCGAACCCGTTTACGCTCTTGAAAAAGTCCTTTCGGTAGGCCAGGTTGTTACCCGTGCTGGTGAGAGGCAGGTGCATGGCGAGGCCTGCAGTACCTGCCACCCGGTAAATGAGGGTCTCTACGGCCTGCATGCAGATGATGAAGGGGGACTTGCCGGGGACGGTGGGGATGTAGGAATGCCCTGCCACCAGTTCGATTCCGGGTTCGAATTCTCGCAAGATGCCCGTGAGCCATTCCCGCTGAACAATGCAGTCGGCGTCCGTAAGGCACAGGATGTCCCCCTCACAGGCCTCGATCATCTTGCTGATGGCGTGCTTCTTGGGGCTTACGCCCTCGGGCAGGTCCTTGATGGTCAAAATGTGGAGCCGTTCGGGGTGGCGGGCGCGGTATTCCTCCAGAATCTGGGGGGTGTCGTCGGTACTGCGGTCGTCGGCCACCCAAACGTCCCAGACGCCGGCGTAGTCCTGGTCCAGCACGGAATCCAGGGTGGCCCGGATCCCTGCGGACTCGTTCCGGGCGGCGATGAGGACGCTGACCCTCGGGGGCGGGTTCACGGTGGAACGGCCTTCCCGGACGGTACCCAGGGCATGGAAAAAGCGTACTTCCAGCCATAGGTAGAAAAGCCCGAACAGGGAGAGAAGAGCTATAAGCACGTATGTGACGACGGTCCAAACCATTTTCGGGGCTAAATGTAAAAAGGTTTTTTGAAAAATCGGTCCGGCGGGGGCGGTCCGGCGGGGGCAATTTTGGATACATATATATATGTTAATGTTTATTTGGTGTATAAAGGGCTGTTTTATTCCTTGACGCAGCGGACGGGCAGCCCCCACAAGGCTTCTTCCACTGCAATAGGCGCTGCCTTTTCTACGCTGTCTTTTACAAAAGCCTTGCCTGCAAGCAAACCATCCTCGTCATCTTTTTGCCAGAAATAATTGACGTTCTCGAATTGCTTGTCAACACCCTTGTCATCTCGGAATGCGCCAGGATATTTTCCAAAATGGGTTTTTGATCCTTGAACCCTGTTAGCCATAGCTTCGTTCAAATTGTTTACGTCGTCCATAGTGGGTAAGCTCCATCCATCAGGGCAGACTTCCTTTGCGGCGTCGTAAAGGTACAACCGGCTATACTCCGGACATTTTTTTCTTTGCCGTTTCCGTTGCATGGTAAGTTCCCGTTCCGAGATGTAGCTTGTTTTCTTGGATTCGAATTAGGTAGGTTTGCCATTCACTTGTGGGAAGTGTCCGCATCCTTTCCATGCACAGGGAAATTTCATTCTTGTTGGTACACGCAATTTTGTCGTATGCGGAGATAAAATCTGCGTCGCACAAAGACGCCATTTTTTTTAGGATTTTCTATAAAGAAATCACCATACACTTTTTGCGCGTCTGTCCAGGATAGTGTCCTAGGACAGTAAATGTCTGTTATATGCATTTTTTTACGAGGTTCGCTGCTTTTTGGATGTCGTGGTTGTCAATGGCATCCTTGAGGCCGGAATGAATTCCTGATACGGGTTTTTATATCAATGTAATAAATCCTACAATGCTGTTTCACTTGTATTTTAAAGAAATTTGTTTAAAGAGTGATGGCTTGAAAATTTGCTTCTATTGCCAACTGTTCAGGAATCCCATGCCCAAGTTGAAGCGGATGCGGGTGGGGGCGAACCTTTTGGGAATCAGGGGCAGATCGATGGGGCTTAGCTTGTAGCCATCTCCGTCTTCTTCGCCGATGCGGTCCAGGGCTCGGGCGAACGTGAGGGACATGTCCACCGGAATGCTTTCGAAGAGCTTGTTGGACCACCTGATGCCAAAACCTGCGGAGCGGTCCCAGAAACCGTGTTTGGTGAAGTTGTCGGAGTTGTTCCACTTGCCGTTCCATGCCGCTCCCGCCTGGGCGAACACGTCCAGGTAGAGGTCCCTTGTACTGAAAATCCACAGGCGCTTGCGCCAGTCGTCATATACGGGGAACAGGTAGTGGATTTCGGCTATGGCGGTCTTGGTGCCCGAGCGGGTGTAGCTTTCGTTGCTACGCACGTAGGGGTAGCCTTCCAGGAATACGGCGTTGTAGTAGTAGGAATCCAGGGTGTCTTCCTTGGCGTCGGTACTCCAGTTGAAGATTCCGCCTAGCTTGCCTCCGGCGGCAAGTCTTGCGCCTGTGAGGGGACTCTGGACAGACCCGTAAAGGTTCAGGTCCACCTGGTGGATGTTGAAATTCCTGTAACGGGGCTTGATGGAGCCGCTTTCGGTGACGTAGAAACTTTCGGCAAAGGTGCCCGGCCTGTACAGGTCGCTGTTGGAATACTGGTAAGTGACGACGGCGCCGTTCCCCTGGCCGCTGATTCCCGAACCGTCTTCGCCTTCGGGGTCGCCGTACAGTCCGAAGGTGGCGAGGGCGCTTATCCGCTTGTGGTAAGTCCAGGAGAAATCGTCTTCGTACAGGTTGAAATCCGCCCAGTCGTAGCCTAGGGCCACCTGCAATGTGTCGATGGACTTGAACAGGCTGTAGCCAGCCATGCCCGCCACGGCCTGCTGGGAAATGGCGTAGTGGTTGAACCCGAGGGAGTCTCCGCCGTGGGCGCGCACGTCTTCGTAGCGGACGGTATCCCTGCTGGTGTAGTTGGCGTAGCTGTAGTTGATCCCCAGGTCAAGAGGTGTGCTCCTGTTGAGCCAGCTTACAAAGAGTTCCTTTTCCTGCTCGGGATTCAGGCCGTCGGCATTGATGTAGTCGATGCCCTTGCCCAACTCTAGCAGTAGCCCCAGCTGCACGACGTTTTTCTTGAGAGGATCGCTAAGGAGCGCCAAGAGCCCGAGCTTCGCCTTGCGTTGGCCTTCGCCGAATACGGTCAGGTCCGGGGCGTTTTCGTTGAAACTCAGGAGGGGCACGAACAGCGGGATAAAGGGGATGGGGTGGTAGTCCTGTTCGCCTCCGGCCAGCTCCCGCGACTCTAAGGGGGTGAACTTCTTTTCGGGTCTCAGGGGACTTCCGTGTAGCACTATGGGGGCGGGTGTTTTTTGCGCGGAGTCGGCGGCTTGTGCGCCGGTCGGCGACTGTGCGATTTGAGCGCCGGTCAGGGAACTTGCCGCCACCTTGACCTTCAGGGTGTCCCGCATTTCAATCTGGAAAGTACTGTCCCGTTCGGCAAGGACCGCTTCTGGCGTGCACAGGCTATCTTCGGGCGGGCACGTGCTCCAGAGGGTGTCCGGCACGGTGACGGTAGAGTCCCGATAGGTCACGACGATACTGTCGATGGTCACGCTATCCGGACCCGCATCGCGGTAGGGCAGCTTATAAAGGGAAAATCCGTCCTGGTCGTATTGCGTAAAGTACAGCGTGTCGTGCCCGAGGGCCGGGGTGAAGGCGCCGCCCACTACGTTGGTAAGGGGCCGCTCCGCCCCGGTGGTAAGATCCTTCTCTATCAGGTTGAAAATGCCGTTCCGGTTGCTGGCGAATACAATCTTTTCGTTGGAGAGCCAGTTGCCGTCCCGTTCGTCAAAGAGGGTGTCGCTAACGGTCTTGAAATTCTTGCCGTCACTGTTGATGATGGCAAGTCCCCGGTGCACGTCGTCAAAGAATCCGAAGAGAATCCGCTTGCCGTCGGGGCTCACCTTCGGGCTGTAGATGTTGAAGTAGCGGAACTTGCCGTCTGGGACGTATAGGTCAACAGGGTCTCCGGCAGAGAGTTCGCCGAAGTCGGCGTTGAAAGGAACCTTGCTCAGGATGAACCGGGTGCTTTCGCCATCCCGTCGGGCAAAGACCAGGAATTTCCCGTTGGGGTCGAAGGCGGGGAACACCGCATTGGCCAGGTGTGTCAAGAAATGTTCGTTTTTGCTGGTGTCGCTTAGGGCAATGTCGAAGTGGGCTCGGCCATTTCGGTCACGGTTCTTGAACGAGACATAGGCGAGGATAGGCCCACGCAGGCTGTCTTCGTATACGTCGATACCCTTGTCGAACCAGGGTTTCTTGGCGCGGAAACCGGACTGGGCGTAGTCCGAAATGTCGATGAGGTTCGTGTCGGCGCTGTCGCTTGCGTCCTTTTCGATGGCGATGTCTCCGATTTCAACTCCCGCGACGGTGTCTCTCGTCTCACTAACCGGCATCTTGAACACCGCCCCGTCGAACCAGGCTCCGCCGAAGTTTGAAACGCCGTATAGGTTTCCGCCCGCCACCACGGGAAAGTCCTGCCAGAAGGCGTTCTCGGTCATCTTGGTTCCTTCCACCAGGGGGCCGAGAGAATCCTTTTGCGCCTGGTAGTGTTCCGTGATGTCCTTTTTCCACGCCTTGTACAGGTCGTCTTCTGAAACGCCCAGCACTTTTTCCAGAGCGCCGGAGAGGGTTACCCGATAGGGCTTGGAAAGTTCTTTCCAGATTTTCGGGATGGCGTCTTCGCCGTATTTTTTGGCGATGTAGCGCACCAGGCTAAAGCCCTGGGTGTAGGGGCCAAGTTCTGCCTCCAGGGAGTTGTCCGAAAACTCGTGCATGTATGTGAGCGGCATCAGGTCGTCGTTCAGGGCCGCCGTACGGAGCAACATGTCTCGGTGGGTGTCCCAGGCGTCAAAGCCCATACGGCTGGATTCGAATTGGGCAGTACCCTCGGCAAACCACAGGGGCTGCAGGGTAAAGGGAAGCATGGTGGCAAAGTCGCTGATGGTGCGCTCGTTGTAATAGTCAGTGTAGCTGAACTGGAACCCGTACAGGTTCGGCGGCAGCTTGGAGCCGCTTTCGATACTCACCAGGTGGCTGAACTCGTGGGTCACCACGTCGGCGACCCAGCCGTGGCTGCTCCTGATCTTGAAATCCCAGTTGGTGAGCCACAGGTTGATGGAATTTTCTGCCGGTATGGCGGCCCCGTTGCTGAACAGCGCATTGTTCAGTACGGCGCTTATACGGGGGAGTGGTTTGTTGTAGCGGTTGACTACGGAATCATAGACCGCCTCGGCATAGGTCGCTACCGCAGAGGCGTGTTCCGAGTATTCGGCGGGGTAGATAAACTGGAAATGTTCCGTGCCTGCGGTTTTCCAGTCAATGTGGCTCTGGTTGCCGTAAAAACCGGCCGCCAGTGCGGCACCTGTAAAAAACAGCAAGGTGCGTAAACCCGAAAACATCGGGTACAATTTAGGAATTTAGAGACAAGAAAACCACCTGATGGCTCAGGTGGCTTGTAAAACATTTGCCGAGAAAGGCGGCTCCCTTGAAAAACTGTGTCGCCTTTACGGTGTGGGCTTGGTGAGTCCCATGGCCTTGTCGAGACCTTCAACAAGCTTGCCGCCCTTGATGACCTCGAATCCGCCGGTGTAGCCCCAGTGGGTCCAGGGTATTTGCAGGGTGTCGCAGATTTCGCGCATGGCGGTCAGGTAGTTCAGACGGTCCTGGGCGGTGGATTTCAGATTGTAGGCGCCGAACTCGTTGATGATGACAGGGACCTTGTTCTTGACGGCCCAGGCCTTTGCGGTATAAATCGTGTTCAGCATGGTCTCCTTATTGCCGGTCTTGTAGTAATTCAGCACGTTGGACTTGACCCAGCCAGGAGTGGTGCTTGAAATGCCAAGTTCCGAAGAATACTCAGGCCATTTCGCCTTGTCGTAGGGGAAGGGAATGTTCTTGATGTCCTTCGTGTCGCTCCAGCTGGCGCCCTGGTGGGTAAACACGAAGGGCTCGTAGGAGTGGATGACATAGACGATGTTGGTGTCGGCGAAGGGAGTGCGACCGGCCAACTTGGTAATGGAGTACCATTCCACGTCACCGAAAAGCAGGGTGTGCTTCTTGTCCACCGTACGGATAGAATCAATGATTCCCTGTGCAGTTTCTGTCCACTGGGCGGCGGTCACCTTGCCGTCGCTCATGTCTGGCTCGTTCAGGAGCTCGTAGAAGATGTCTTCGCGTTCATTTGAAGCGTAGTGGGCGGCTACGGCCTTCCATACTTCGGCCATCATGACCTGGTAACGCTTATTGCTTGCCGATGTGGCGTTGTAGCTGTTGTCGTATTCGTGGTAGTCGATGGTCAGGGACATGTTGTATTCCTTGGTCCATTCCACAAAGGAGTCCAGTACGGTGAACAGGGTGTCCGAATCGATTTTGAGTGCGGTCTTTCCGGAGGTGTCTTTTACGAATTCGTCGCGGTTTAGGGTGTACTTGTCCAGGTCGATGGGCAAGCGAATGGCCTTGAATCCGTTGTCCGAAAGGATTTTTACGTCGTTTCTGCCTACCTTAAAGGTTCCGTTGAACTTGCGGTTTTCTTCAAGCCAGTTGGTGAAGCTCACGCCCTTGTTCAGGTACTTCATGGCTTTCTTCTGAAGGTCGGTGTCGATATCCAGTTCTTCCAGGGTGACCTTGGGAATCACGGCGTCCTTAGGGACGATGTCGGGCTTGTTTTCTTCTGCTTTCGGAGGTTCGGTGTTGTCCGGACCGCTGCCGTCGCCAATCAGGTAGATGTCGTCAACGAATACGGAATCTTGGGTATCTGGGCCTTTGGCCTGGAAACTCACCTTGTTGATGTGGGCTGCATTGAAGTTTTTTGCTGCGCCCCAGCCTTCCTGCTTCATTTCGGCAAACTTCACTGTAACGGTGGTCCATTCCTTGCTTGTTGACGGGCATGACGAATAGTGGTCGCTGTCCGTAATGTCGGAAATTTCGATGTGTATGCAGTGGCTTCCGCCTTTGTAACGGTATTGGACGGCACTGTACTTGCTATAGTCCTCGCCTTGTGGCATGGCGACGCCCCATCCAACATAGGCATCGTATTCGTATCCACCTTTTTTCAGGGTGTACTTGACATTGAATGAAAACTTGCTGCCGTTGTCGCTCTTGGTGGGGGCGGGGTGGCCTTCCGAATCCTTGGTTACGGTTTCGATTGTTGATTCTGCGCTGCTTCCGGCGTCGTTGTAAACATACCAGAAATCACCCAGGGGACTCTGGTTGTCGCCGTCCTCGAAATCGTCCACCAGGAGCTTTACTTCTGTCCCGTTTTGAGCAGAATCAACGGGAACAACAGAGGGCTCGGCGGAATCTGGTGCCGGTTTTTCTGAGACGCTTACGGTGTTGTCGCCTTCACAGGCGGAAAAGCTCAGGGCAAAGGCACAGGCCAGGGGAATAGTCAGCAATTTCTTTTTGGTCATAAGAATCCTCTTTTCCCAATATACATAAAGTGTCCCTTATTATTTGCTTACTTTTAGAAAAGCCCCGTTTACGGGGGAAAACGGGAGGGTATTTCGGAATTCAGATTTCGGATTTCAGGGTTGATTTAATTCCGAATTCCGAGTTCCGCACTCTGAATTGTTGTTGTCACATTTTCTACCTTTTGCCCGTGGCCTATTTCTCCGAAACATATCACGAGTCTATCAAGTATGGGCGGCAGGTGTCCGGCGACCCAGTTACCCTCCATTGGGAAAATTCCGGAAATGTTTCGAACCCCTATGCGGCAGGCAAGCGCTACGCCACCAACGGGGTCAAGGCGGGCCAGCGGAAAAAGTCCGCCTCGGAGGACCTGTTCGAGATAACCCAGTCTTCTTCCACCCTGCTGAACCGGCTCTTTACCCAGCTGCAGAACGACGTTTCTGCCGATGGATTGCACTCGGTGGGCGTTTACGCCTACATAAAGGGGCAGAGCGTTCCCGACGACCTTTACAAGTTCGATTACGAGACTCGTGAACTGGTGGCCTACCCCTGGGAAAACGCCAAGCTGAAAAAGACCCGCCTGGAGGCTTTGGTCAAGGCCTTTGCCGACGGAAATTTCATAGAAGATGCTCCCATTACGCTGTTCTTTACGGCGCTGCTGGACCGTGCCGTCTGGCGGTTCAAGGAAGCCGCCTACCACGAGCTGGAACTGGACGTAGGCTCTTACGTGGGGCTGGCCTCCATTTCGGCCCGTTCTGCAGGAGCCATGGGCATTCCTCTCGGGAGCTTTGTGGATGCAGAAGTAGCTTACGCCTTGGATTTGGGGGTGAATGAAATTCCCATGGCTGCCGTGGCTATAATGCCCAAGGCTCTGAAAAAGTATGAACTGGCCTCGCAGTTCGCCTATTCCAGCAGGGGAGAACTCCCTATGCAAGAAAATGCCGCCCTGAACCCCAGGGTGCGGGCCCGTTTCCTTTTGCAGAACAAGGCCGAAAGCATTACGGACCTGTCCAAGTGCGTCAAGGTTTTCAGGGTCCAGAACCAGGCATTCGAAGGGGACGAATTTCCCCTGACTCCGCAAAAATACCCCAACGAATTTTTCTTCAGGGAATACGACTTCTTGGGGCCGGGGGCGCTGGAACACAGGCCTTTCAAACCCTGGACCGCCTCCTTGGACGACTTTTCTACGCTGCTCCGCTGGATGGAAATCTGTACCCTGAACGCCTTCGGGGCGGGGCTCCTGAAAATCTGGGTGGCCTGCTTTGACGTGTCCCTGGTCTATCAGGGAATTTACCGTTACCAGCCTTCAAAAAAATCCCTGTACCTGCATGCCGGGAACTTGGATCGGGACGGCTTCTTGAAGGCGCACCTGGACGGAGAAAGTCCAAAAGATGCGGCCTTCGCGGTATTCTTTACGGTGGACCTGAAAGACGCCTGCAATATCATGGGGGACCGCGGCTACCGCTGCCTGAACATGAATGCGGGCTATGTGGCCGAGATGCTTCGCGAGTCTGCACGGAGTCTCGGCAAGTACGCCCGTCGGGAAACCTTCTTCTACGAAGACGAACTCAAGCGTCTCATGAAGATTCCTGAAAGCGAAACCCTGCTCTGTGAAGTCCTGGTAGGGCGGTAGGCCGCCGTACCTGCACCGTTCATTACAACGAAGAGACGGCTAAAGCAACTCAATAACTATCGGTGCAATGACGGCCGTAAAAAGCCCCGCGATACCGATGGCAAGTCCGCTCATGGCGCCTTGCACTTCGCCCATTTCCATGGCCTTGGTGGTTCCCAGGGCGTGGCTTGCCGTACCGATGGCGATTCCTTGCGCCACCTTGTGCTTGATGCGGCAGAACTTGCACACGGCAGGGGCCGTAACCGCTCCCGTGATTCCCGTGACGGTGATGGCGATAATGGTCACCGAGGGAATGCCGCCGATCTGTTCGGAGATGACGCTCCCCATGGGGATGGTGACGGACTTGGGAAGGAGCGACAGTGTCAGCACCTTAGTGAGCCCCAAAAGTTTGCCTGCCACAATGACGCAGGCCATGGCAGTGAAAGATCCTGCAAAAATCCCTGCAAGGATGGGCTTCCAGAAATGCTGGAGTTTTTGAATTTGTCTGTAAAGCGGAACGGCAAGGACCACGGTGGCAGGCGACAGCATTACAGAAATGTAGTCGCCGCCTACGTTGTAGCTTTCGAGGCTTACGCCCGTAATCAGCAGGAACCCGACGATAAGGATGTTGCCGATGAGCAGCGGGTTCAAGAAAGAATACTTGAACTTTTGGCTGATGAGCACGCCAATTTCGAAGGCCACAAGCGTCAGTAAGATGCCGAACAGGGGAGAATTGATGATGGCGCTCATGGCTTGCCCTCTTCGGTCTTGTCTTGTGCGGCCCTCCTAGCAAGCCGCTCCGCGCGCAGGGCCAAGTTTTCCCGGTATTCCTGCTTGCGGATAAGGAACTGGGTTGCCCAGCCGCCCATGGCGATGGTCACAAGCGTAAAGGCGATGCACAGGAACAGCAACAGCGGCCACTTGGAAAGAACGTCGTCGCCTACGGTCATGATGGCAATGCTTGGCGGCAAGAAGAACAGGGCCAGGTATTTCAAGAAAAAACTGGAGACTCCCGAAATGTGTTCCGGCTTGATGACTTTTGTACAAAGTAAAATCAGGAGAAGGACCATGCCGATGATGTTGCCGGGCAGGGGCACGCCCACGACGCGGTGGAGGACTTCACCGGCGATACAGATGGCGAAAATGACGGCAAGCTGGAGCGGAATTCTCATGACGGCGGTAAAGGTAGAAAAAAGTTGTTTCTATATTTTTTACCATGAAAATCGTATTTATGGGAACGCCGGAATTTGCGGCCTGTTTTTTGAAGCATCTCAAGGAATGTGATTTTGCGGACGTGTTGGCTGTGGTGACACAGCCGGACCGGCCGGCAGGGCGCGGGCGCGTGTTGACGCCGCCGCCAGTGAAACAACTGGCCCTCGAATTCGGTCTCCCCGTGCTGCAACCCACCGACCTGAGGGCCCCCGAATTCGAGGACGCCCTGCGGGCCTACGGTGCGGACCTTTTCGTGGTGGTGGCCTACTCGATTTTGCCGAAGAACATTTTGGCCGTAGCGAAGTTCGGTGCCGTAAATGTTCACGGAAGTCTTTTGCCCAAGTACCGCGGAGCCGCCCCGGTGCAGCGGGCCATTGCCGACGGCCTTAAAGAAACGGGCGTGACGGTTTTCCGCCTGGACGAGAAGATGGACCACGGCCCGATTCTCGCCCAGCGTACGGTGGCCATTGACCATCAGGACACCACGGCTTCGCTCTTGGAAAAGATGGTGACTCCCGGCTGCGAAGCCCTGGACGATGCTATCTGCCAGTTGCTGGAAGGTCGTGAGAAGGACTTGACCCAGGACCATGCCCAGGCCAGCGGCGCCCCGAAACTGAAAAAAGAAGAAGGCCTTATTGATTTTAATCTGCCTGCTGCTGTAATCCACAACAGGATCCGGGCATTCAACCCATGGCCCGGCGGATACGGCAAGCTGGGTGGCCGCATGGTTTATCTCCGCAAGACTGATACTCCGGAGGTGGGGCCGAAACTTGCCCCCGGCGCGGTGGAATTCAAGGATAACCGCTTTTACGTAGGTACGGGCGAGGGCCTGCTGGAAGTTCTCGAAATCCAGGCCGAAGGCAAGAAGCCCATGCCGGTAGCGGACTTTATGCGGGGAATCCAGAACCGCGAAGGACTTTGCTTTTGCTAGAGGATTCCCTGATAGAGCGCATGGACGCGTACCGGGTCCTTTTGCTGTGGCAAAAGGAAGGAACTTTTATCAAAGAAAGCGGGCTTTCGCCTTTTGCGATGGAACTTGCCTTGGGCGTGTGCCGCAGGCATTTGTACCTGCAGTATTTCATCAAGTCGCTGGTGAAAAAGAAACCCTCCCTGGAAGTCCGCACCATTCTTGAAATGGGACTTTTCCAGATGTTTTTTATGGAGGTGCCGGACCACGCCGCCGTTTCGACAAGCGTGGAACTTTCGAAGGCGGCGAACCTTCAAGAAGGTTCCGCGCGGCTTGTGAACGCCGTGCTGCATGCCGCCCGCAGGTCTGGCCTGCCGCAGCTTCCTCCCCAGCGGGTGCGTCGCGTTGCTGTGGAAAATTCCGTTCCCGAAAGTCTGGTGCGCCGGTGGTTCGATATCTACGGAGCGGACCGCGCCGAAGCCCTTGCGAAGGCTACTCTGGAACGGCCCTCCGAATGGCTCAGGGTGAACTTGCAAAAAACGACGGTAGAGAGTCTTGTGACAAAACTATTTGTCACCCTGGAGGGGTGTAACCCCGATAGGGTCCAAGAAGCGTTAGCCTCTGAATCCTCAAAGCGAAGCGAACTCATGCCTCAAAGCGCCGAAGGTGCGACCTCATACCTCTATGACCGTTACATCCAGGTTCCCGAAGGTGCAAAACTCAAGCCCATTCTGGAATCGGAATCTTTTGCCAATGGCGAATTCAGCTTGCAGAACCCGGCCGCTTATGAGGTGGTGAAACTGCTGGACTTAAAGCCCGGCCAAAAAGTCTGGGACGCCTGTGCCGCCCCCGGAGGAAAGTCCGCGCTGATGGCCGAGATGGAACCGACTTTGGATATTCTGGCCAGTGATGTTTCGGAGTTCCGCGTAGAAAAGATGCAGGACTTGCTGGACCGTCTGGGCCTTGTGAACGTGCGGCTGGAATGCATGGACGCGCTTTCGCCTCAATGGCCTGTCACCCTGGAGGAGCAACGCTCCGATAGGGTCCAAGAAACAATGGATGCTATCGTTTCGCCTACGGCTTCACTCCAGGATGACACTCTCTCGAGCCTCTTTGACCGCATCCTCCTGGACGTCCCCTGCAGCAACATGGGGGTCATCGCCCGCCGTCCGGAATCGAAATACCGCATTACGCCGGAGTCTGTGAAGGAACTTGCGGAACTGCAGTTCAAGTTGCTTGCGTCGGCGTCACAGGTGCTGAAAGTGGGTGGCATTCTGGTCTATGCCACCTGCAGCCCCGACCCCATGGAAACGACCCAGGTGGTGAACCGCTTTGTCAAGGAACATCCTGAATTCGAGAAGGTGGGGGAACCGGTGTACCCCGGTGTAGAGGATTCCCGCTTTGACGGATTCTTTGCACAGGCTCTGAGGCGGAAGGGGTAGCGAATGTTTGTTTGGATGAAAACCATAGTCTTGGTTCTTGCGGTTGCCGGTTTTGCTCTGGCACAGTCCTTGCCCGATTCGTCAAAAGTTCAGGACGTGGCCATTTCCAACCTCTACGTTTCTATCGAAGGTGGCGAGAAATACCCCTTCGGCGATCTGGTGGATGCTGTAGATAATACCTTTTATGCGGGCCTGGGAATTCGTTATACCTATTGGGAGGATTTTGACGGAATCGTTCTTTTCCAGTACGCCTACTTTGAACCTCATGGAAAAATTCCTCGCATTAACGGCGTTCACGAGGCCAGCGGAAAACTGGGGCTGGATTACCGCTGGCGCCTGATTTCGCCCATCGCCTTTGGAGCCGGGTTCCTTTGCAACTGGACACGGGCCGATTACGAAGGCGACAAGGAAGATTTTGATTTTGGTCATGACCCTGGAGCGACCCTGACGGACAACGAAACGGAGTTCGGTTGGTTTGCCCGCCTGAACTTGCCTGTTTTCACATTGGATAATTACCGTGCTGGCTTGAACGTGCTTTGGGAACAGGTGTGGACCCTGCCGGAACGCTCCAACATGCTGTCCGTTGGACTCTACGTCGAAAGGAGGATTTGGTAATGTTCTCCTTTGCAAGCAGAAATTCTTTGACGAAAGTTGCGGGTGCGGTCATATTCTGTGCCGTTGCATCCATTGCTGCCGTCGATGCCGAAATGGAAGGCATGGAAGTGGATCAACGGGACGACGGAACATTTTTGGTCGGTAGCCCTACCTTCTATTTTGACCGTGCCCTCGGCAGTGGCGGACTCCATTCCGAAAGTGAACTGTGGAGCCCCGCAAAGTTGCGGCAAAGGTTGCTGTTCAACCGCATGTCCGTTCTGCCCAGCTGGGACGTGTTGCCGCCTTCGGTCTGGGTAAAAACTGGTAACGAACTGGGCGACCTGATTTACCAGGACTTTATCACCACAAAAGACAGGCCCAAGAACAGGACTCCCATTTTGGAGGGAGGATTCCGTACCCCAAGTTTCAAGGGCTTCTGGGTGACGGGGCGGGGTTTCCAGGATGACCATTTTTCTACAAGAACCTTCCGTTACCGCAAAAAATTTGTAGATGGAGAGTTCGCCCTTTTCGGTGAAAACTACCCTATGTTCAGCTCCGTGTATGCGGGGGCAGGTTATACAGGTTCCCAGTTGAACGTGTCCGCCTTGGCAGGGGAGGAATACCTGTGGCTCTTCTACGAAAGTTCCCGCTGGATTCCCGTGCATTACAAGCCGAGGGTGGAAACCCGCCTAGACTATGGAAAACTGGCCGCTACCGTCGTTTACGAAGACGCCGAGTACCAGAACAAGAAAAAGAAGGAGACGGGCAGTCGTAAGGAATGGAACGGTTCCTTGCGCTACGGCTGCGGGGATGCCTGCCGCAAGGGATTCTTGCATCTTTCTGCAGGGGTGGCTTTCCGCGCTGTTGATGACGAAGGCACGGTTTACAGTTCCATGGAAGATGACCGGGTGCTGCTTCCCTTTATGGAAATGGGCTTCAGGGTAAGAAACCGTTTTGCAGCCCGCGCCTCCTTTGCCGTAAACGACAGGGACTGGCTGGTGCAGGACAGCATCGAGTTCAGTCCTGCCGTTCCGTCGAAATCGGGAATAACCCTGGGCGTGAAAAACATTTCGGGAACCCGCCTGAACCCTATGGCAGATACCAGGGAGTTCTTTGACGGCGACACCATCTCCTTGACGGCGGACGGCCGGATGGACTTGGTGCAGGGATATGCAGCCTTCACGGATACCGTGGGCAATCTGGAAATGGGTGGTCGCGGGAGTTTCTGGGCGGAATACGGTGCAGAAACGTTTGACGTGGAGAAATACGTGGTGGACGACATCATGGTTTACCGCCACGGCGATGTGGACCGCATCGATGATTGGATCAAGGGCGTGACCGGGGAACTCTGGATGAGCATTTGGTACAAGGAAATGTTCGCTTTCAAGGCGCTGGGCGGTTTCGAGCGGATCGACGGCGAAGAAAATCGTTTCGAGGTGACCCCTGCGGAATACTTCGCGTCGTTCTCGGCGGACTGGCTGTTGCGAAAGAGTTTCAGGATTTCCCATTCCCTGCGCTACAGGAGTGACGCCCAATGGAACTTGCGGAGCCGCGACCCGCTGGTCATCAAGGGCGATTGGTATTGGGACGCCACTTTTGAACAGCAGTTCCCCAAACAGAGACTTTACCTGACTGGAACATTGCTTCACGTGATTGGCGACGAAGTGGTGGAAACGCCTAACGGCGCCGAAAACCGCCTACGGTTTATCTGTACGGTGAAGAAGACGTTCTAGCGCTTTCAAACTAAAGCTGTTGGCGAAAAATTCTTTTGCCTTTTCTAACGTAACCCACCGAATGTCTGGTGCCGTGCGCTTGGGGACTTTTGTACTGAGCAAAATGTAGAGCACGTCGCATTCCATCTTGTGGACGGTGATGCTGTGACGGAACTTGCCGATGTTCTCGACGGACAGGACCTTGTCGGCGTCGATGTAGCGCTCCGCTTGGGCGGGAAGTCCTGCGGTGGCGTTTCGCGGGCTTTCAAAGTGGGGCAGGGTGAACTGGTTCTTGAAGAATTTTTGCCCGCCGTGGACGGCAAGAATTTTATGGTCGGCGCTTTCCACAATCAAGACCGTGCCGTGCCAGTCTTTTTGCATGTGTTTTTTGCTGGGCGGAAATTCGTCGGTCCGGTTTTCCAGAGCGGCGCGGCAGGCGTTCCGTAGCGGACAATTTGTGCAGTCGGGATTTTTTACCTTGCAGACGGTGCGGCCCAGTTCCATCAGAGCTTCGTTGTGCATGTAGGCCTTAGGGCTGTCCGCCACTTCCCGCGCGTAATCCCAGTAGATTTCCGCTGCGTCCCTTGATTCCGTCGGCAAAAAGTCCAGCGCGTACAATCTCGAAAAAATCCGCACCAGGTTCCCGTCTAGAATTGCTTCCCGCTGGTGGTAGGCGAAGCTTAAAATTGCCCCTGCGGTGTAAGCCCCAATTCCCGGCAATGCTTCCAGTTCCTTGCGGGAGTCTGGAAGCGTCTTCTTATGGACCCTATCGGAGCTTCGCTCCTCCAGGGTGACAGCCTTTGCCGTCTTCAAAATGTTCCTTGCCCTGCTGTAATACCCAAGCCCTTGCCAGTACTTGAACACTTCTTCTTCACTTGCCTTGGCCAGTGTTTCAACATCGGGAAACCGTTTCATCCAGCGGATAAAATATTCCCGCACGGTGGCAACCTGGGTCTGCTGCAGCATGGTTTCGCTAATCCATACGGCGTATGGGTCCCGCGGTGCGTCAAGGTCGGCAGGCCGCCAGGGCAATTCTGCGGCGTTTTTACGGAACCAATCCCGTAACTTTTTTAGAGTTGTAACATCCATTATGGGCAGCTGCCGTAGGTTCCTATGGACGTTATCTCAAAAGGAATTGAAAGTGTCTGCGAAGAAGTCCAGTAGATTTTGATGGCGGCGACCTGGGATAAAAATTCGTCCCATTCAAGGGAAATCAGTCCTTCTTTTTGTTCTTGGACAAAATTATTCCAACTGATGTTTGCAGAAGTTTCCGTTGGCTCAAAATGTACGACAAACGGAGCAATCATGTCTCCTTGCTGATGGACAAGCTCTATGGTTGTTTCAATATGAATTTTACTGGTCATGCAGATTCCTCCCCAAGATGAAATGTTCGCGCCGTCGCGTTTTTCATTGACCAGATTAAAATAAAATCCGGCATAGGGCGTGCTGTAACTGGAGTTGTCAAGGAGAACCTCTCCGCAGATCCCTGGACAAATTTTTTTGTCTTCCATCAGGCTGATTTCCGATGTTCCGCCTATTTCGTAATCGCCAAAAATATTCCATAAGCCAGATGTCTTGGAGCCATCGTCAAAACCGGTGTTCACTCTTTCGTCGTGGTCTGGACCGCACCAAAGATTGCCACATTGAGAATTAGAGGATCCTGCAGATGAAGAACTGTTCCCGTTAGAATCGCTGCTTCCGCCCGAGCCTTTCCCGCTATTGTTTGCTTTGTAATCGCTGCAATTGGAAAACTCCGGATGTATTTCCCAGGTAGCTCCGTTGACCGTCTCTTCGCAAACAAATATCATGTTGAAGTTTTCTTCAAACAGTGTCTTGCCAACCCTAGAGGAGTTACAGTTGAAATCTTCTACAAGACCGTGGTCGTCGCAGTCTTCGTGGTTCGTATACCGTCCATTGTTGGAATTGTTGCCATTGAAGTCTTGGTTATTTTCGTGGTTATCTCCATGATCCGTGTCGTCGTTGTTTTCTTCGTCTTCCCCCTCGCAACTACCGGCAAAACATTCCAGGGCAGAAATGTCGTTTTCTGCACCGCTACACCCGCAGAGCGTAATCGAACACAGCAAAGCCAAACCGGCTGCGCATCCCGTAAAGAATTTTAGGTTGGTTGTATTCATTTGGCACCTCTCTATTCTTTAGAATGCGAAGAATATGCCTATGCGAGGCACAATGTTCAAACCGGTGGTATTGTACAAGAAAAACCTGATGTCGTCACCTTCGCTAAAGGCCTCCAGTTCTTTTATTTCGTCAGAATCGTTTGAATATTGAGACGACGCCATGGCTCTTGCGCTATCTTCAAGTCCGTCGGGGGCATCAGAGCTGGACATCAACGCGCCTACGCCAATCATGTTGGTGGTAATGTCGACTCCGGCCAGCAAGCCAAAGTTTTTGGTGAATTGGTAACCTATGACCAAGTCGCCTCCAAGTTCCAGATCCAGGTTGTGCGCTGTATATTTCAATTCAAGGTTGGTTCTGGATATTTCATCGGACATATCAAGGTTTTGGAACATCTGGAAGTCGCCAAGCTTCTTTTTGAACACGGCCTTTTGCATCTTGTAGTCAAAGGCGAAAATCATGTGGATGGCCAATATGAAACGGTCCGTAAGTGGAGATATGCCAAAGCCAAATTTGAAGTTGGCGTCAAGCCCGTTGAACTCGATGTTCTTTTTTCCGCCACCGTCCCATTCGCTCATGATGTAGCTGATGCCAAGGCCCACCACCGAGGAATACAGGCTCTCTTCAACGCGGACGCGGTTCCAGTTGATGCCAAATCCAAAGTGGCTGGCGTCTACATCGTAATCGGGGCTTTTTAGACCGTAGGTTTCGGACTGGATGGGAATGGAAAAGTTAAAACTTTGCAGACTCTTGTAGTCCTTTTTCTCCTCTTTTTTTGCCGTACTGTCGGCTTCTTTGCAGCAGCACCCGGCATTTGAATTCTCCGCAGGGGGAGCGTAGCCAAAATAGCCGTAGAATCCCTCGGGCGGTTTCCCGTAGCCCTGCACATATGTCTGCTGGGGAGGTTCGTAGGTAGGGGCCGGTTCCACGTAAGGCTGCACGGGTGCTTCCTGGGCGGAGTTCTGTTGCTGTGCGGCGACAGGAGTCTGCTCGGCATAAACTGGCTGGGATTCAACAGCGGCAGGCTGTTCGGTGGCAATTGCGGACTGTTCAACAACAGGCTCGCTTGCAGGAGCCTGCTCAACGGATGTAGGTTGCTGTTCTTCAACCAAAGGCTCGCCAATTTGCCCAAAGGCAGCACTGGAAAACAACAAAATAGTCGTTAATAGGAAAAGAACTTTTTGTTTGGACATAGGCGCTCCCAGGGCGTTTGTATCTTGGATAAAATAATTTAATTGGTTGCTTTTCGGAAAGGAAAAAGTCCCGTAGGCGTTCCAACCTGGAATACTTGCGAGTCTACAGCCCGTAGGCTTCCTTTTTCAGCTTGCGGAAGTATTCGAACTGGGCCTTGGTGGAACTTTCCATGGTGTACTTGAGGCTGCGCTCATGGGCCACCTCGCGCATCTTGGCGTAGGTCTCGGGCTCTTCCAGGTAAATCCGGCGGCATTCTTCCAGGGCGTTCAGCCAGGCGTCTTCGTCAATCGGTAGAATGCGGCCTGCGGCCTCGTCCATCACGATGTCGTGGGGTCCGCCGTAGTCGCTGACCAGCGCAGGGGTGCCTGTGGACATGGCCTCTACCACTACGTTTCCGAAGGTGTCGGTAGTGCTCGGGAACAAGAAGAAGTCGGAATCGGCGTAGAGGCCCGCCAGGGTCTCGCCGCCCTGCTCTCCTGCAAAGTGCACGCTGTCGTCGCCTTCGTAGAACTTCTTGATTTCTTCAAGATACCAGCCGTAGCCTACATACATGAGTTCCACGTCATCATGCAGGGCGGCGAACTTTTTCCACACCCGGTTCAAGAATTCCAGGTTCTTTTCTTTGGATATGCGCCCGATAAAGGAGAAGCGGACCTTGCGCGCGTTCCCGACCTGCGTTGCAACGTTACCATTGTACTGTTCCCAGGTGCCCTTGCCCCGCATGTCGGGGGAGAACTTTTCCAGGGGGAGCCCACGGGGCAGAATCTGCACCTTGTTCTCGGGAACCTTCAACTGCGAGGTAAGAATTTTTGCATAGTCCTTGCAGGGGCTTACCACGGGCCTTGTCATGCCGTAGAAAATCTGCATGAGCCAGAGCACGTACTTGTGCATCCACTTCGCCTTCACCAGGGTCTTGGTGTAGGTGGGCACGTCGGTGCGGTAGTGGCTGAACACCTTGATGCCCGCCACCTTGGCGCAGAAGCACACCAGCCAGGCGCCGGGGCTCGGCGTTTCGAATTCTATCAGGTCAACGGGGTAGCGCTTGAGCAACCTGAGTACCGGGCCAATTCTGGGGATGGCCAGTTCGCTGTTGGCGTACCCCAGCTGTTCCATGCTGAAAATGCGGGGGAGCAGCAGGCAGTATCCGTTTTCCACCACGCCGCAGGGGCGGGTGTTGAAGGCGTTTCCGGCGAGGAATGCCTTCATGCCGTGGGCCCGCATGTAGGGGATTACGTTCCTAAGGTTATTGGCGATTCCGTTGGTCTCGTCCAGGTTGTCGGAGTAGAACAGGATGCGCACGTCGTCGGCGGGGCGGGACTGCCTCTCCTTTTTCAGGTAGAAACGGAGTTTCAGGAGCATGGGCAGGTTGAGAATCAACGTGCCGAACACCACCGGCGGTATCATGCAGGTCCGCAGGTTTCCGGGGGGTTGGTGCCTAAAGCTGAACATCTTCTTGAACGTGCTGGTGACATTGCGTCCAAAAATTTCAGGACGGCTGTCCAGCGTGTCGGTTGGCCTAAGCTTTGTTGAACTTGACGCAGTCGTCATATTTCACTCCTGTTCCACCGAAAAGGTCCAGCGCCGATCCGATGGTAAGGTCAATCTTTCCGTTTGAAATTTCTTTGCAGTGTTCCAGGTCGGCAAGGGTCCGCGCACCTCCTGCGTAGGTGCAGGGGATGGGGCTGTGTTTCGACAGGAACACGATAAGTTCGTCGTCCATGCCCTGCTGCTTGCCTTCCACATCGGCGGCATGAATCAGGAACTCGTCGCAGTATCTCGAAAGGTCTGCTAGGTTCTCGGCGGTAATCTCGATGTCAATCAGGGTCTGCCAGCGGTTCACGGCGATTTTCCAGCGAGGGGCCGCACCGTTAGCGCCATCAATTCTGACTCGCTTGCAGCTCAGATCCAGCACCAGGTGTTTCTTGCCCACGGTTTTGGACAGGCGTTCCAGACGTTCCCGGTCCAGGTGACCCTCGGGGAAAATCCAGCTGGTCACAATCACGTGGCTCGCTCCCGCGTCCAGGTATTCCTTCGCGTTGTCGGCGGTAATGCCCCCGCCAACCTGCAGGCCGCCGGGGTAGGCGGCCAAAGCGGCCTTTGCGGCTTGTTCGTTCCCCTTGCCCAGCATAATTACGTGTCCGCCCCTGATGCCGTCTTTCTTGTAGAGCTCGGCAAACCAGGCGGGGGAGCGGTCCGTCTCGAAATTGGTCTTGAGGCCTGCGCCGCTGTCGCTGAGGGAACTTCCCACAATCTGTTTGACGCGGCCGTCGTGCAAATCTATGCAGGGGCGAAACTTGGTCATCAGTCCTTGACCCCCGTTACGGCCCAGTCGATTTTTTTGGCTTGGGGCCCTTCGGAACGGCCCCTGTAAAAGAGAATCTCGCCACCGGCGGCAAGCTTCATGGCCTGCCTAGCTACCCAGCTGTCAATCTTGTCCAGCAGGGATGCCTTCTGGTATGTCTTGTTCACGGCGAAGGTGAGGGCAGGGACGCCATCGGTCCACTGGATTTCAAGAGTTTCTTTCGGAAACTTTTTGCCGTCGTAATCGCTGCTGCCGTCCTTGAGGCTTGTGGGCCTGGCCACCTTCGCCCCTTCGGGGCCGTTGTAGATGACATATCCCATCAGCTCGCCCTTTGTGCTTAGCGATACACGTCCGGCGTACATGGGGTTTCGGGCGTTGGTGCTGAAGTTGATGGTCCGGCGGACCATGTCGGTGGCCTGTGCGGATTGCCAAATCTGGTCCATGTAGGCGTAGCCCTTTACGGTAAGGGTGTCGTCGTTGTATGCGATTTTGCCCGACACGCGGCCGTAGGGAATGTGGATGTATTGGCCAAGCTTTTCCTTGCCCACGTTCCACACGCCGTTGCCGATGACCTTGCCCGTCTCGGCGCTTTCAAAAGTCAAATCCAGCAGGAACTTTCCGCCCTTGTCGGCGGTAAAGTAAACCCGGTGGCCCTTGCCCGGCTTGTTTTCCATCTTGTATTCGCCCTTGATGTCGATGGTGCCCGAATTCTTGTCGGCCTTCAGGCGTTCCGGCGGATACTGGCGGCCCACGGTATAGGTCTTGCCCTTGAAATTCCAGAAGGTCATGTCGCAGGTCACCTTCTGCCCGGATGCCGGCACCTGCAACAGGGCGTAGTTCACGAAGGCACGGGTGCCGTTGTCGAACACGAACTGGTAACTCCAAGTCTCGTTAAAGTCCTTGCCCACATTCGGGTGGGGCATAAAGTCGCCTACAGTCAGGTTGCGCACGGCACCCTGTGGGGAGGTAACCTCGCCGGCGCTTGCAAAAGCCGCCATAACGGCCAAAAGCCACACGGCCCGAACTAGGATGTGCGTCTGCAGAGTCATGTTGTAAATGTAGTAAATAGGGGGGTAGGGGATAGGATTTAGGGGCTAGGTTTTAGGTAATAGGTATTAGGGCTGCAAGGGACAAGAAGTGTCATCCAGAGCGACGAAGTCGCGAAGGATCCAGTTCAAAGGGATAGGTCTTAGGTATTAGGGCTGATAGAAACAAGAAGATTTAATGTGGAATGTGTGATGATAAGTTGGGATTATTTCATCACACACTTCACATTTCACATTGTTTTACTCCACCAGCTTCTTGTCCAGCAGTGGGAAAATCCGGTTCAGTTCCAGCAGGTCCATAATTCGGTCGAAATCTCCGAAAAAGAACTCCGCCTGGTCCAGGGGCTGGTGAAAGTCCAGGGAGGTAGAGGGCGTCAGTATGCCCTTTTCTACCAGGGCGCCGATGGTGCGGGTGGTGAGGGTCATGCCGTGCATGGATTTCTTGGATTCCTTTTTCAGGTCTGCTGTAGAGATAGCGCTGAGCCCGTTTCTAAGCGGGTCCTTGCTCCGCTGCGAAAGCCTGATGAATACCGTCAGCACCATCTGGTCGGTCATGGAAAGGATGTTGGGGCTGATCTTTTGTTCCAGGGCGCGGTAGCGCAGCGTCTCGTAAAGCAGGTGCACCAGTTCCGGGGACTGCACCTGCACCGAATATTCTTGAATCTTGAGGACGCCCAGTTCCTGGAGAACCTTGAACAGCTTGCGGCATTCTTCGGGGCGAGTGCCGTTCATGCGGGCGGCCCGTGCAGAAACAGTTGCCATGGGAGCGGTGTTGCCGCCCTGTTCCTTCAGAATGCCAGAGAGCAGGTACAGCAGCGAGGGTAGGGCCTGCACTAGGTTGCTCTTGCGGGCGTTTTCTTCGCCGATGTGGTTCCGGCGGATCAGAAATTCGATGATGGACCGGAGCCACGAGGGCTTTTCGTCCAGGATGGCCTTAAGTTGTTCGTGTTCCACCACCTGGATTTCGCAGTCTTCTTCGGCCTTCAGGGTGTATTCCCTGGGGGCGTGTTCCAGCAGGCTGAACACGTCTATGATGTCGCCCGGCTCGAACAGCCTTGGGGTCGCGGCGGTCTGGGCGCTGCCTGTCCCTGAAAGAGTGCCCGAAATGACGATGTAGAGGGAACTGGCGAAGTCCCCTTCCAGGCACAGAAAATCACCGGCGGAGAGTTTCATTACAGCACCCCCCTCAGGTTGATTTCGTAGCGCAGCGCCAGGAGAAAATATTCAATCTTCTTGGAATCCGGGGCGAAAAGGTTGCCCTTGGAGTTTATGAACCAGCCTAGGCCCTGCATCTTTATCCAGTCGGCGGCGGTAAGGGTGATGTTGTTCTTCTGGAAAAAGGCGAGCCATGCCGGAGGATCCTGGGACAAGTCACTTTCGGTTATAGACAACCTAACAAGAGCCTTCTTCTGGTTCAGCGTGAGCTGCAGGGGCGGCCAGGGTTTTTCTTGCGCTTCGGATTCCAGGTAGTCCACGAACAGTTCCAAAAGTTCGGGCTGGGTGACCGTCACCACGGGGTCCATCCCGGCAATCTCCACGAACTTGCGGCGGCTGAGTGCCTTCAGGTCTTCCTTGACTTCGGGGGCGCAGGCCTTGGTCTGCCAGCAGAATTCCTGCACAAGGCTTTCTAGCGGGTAGGGCTCGCCCTTTTTCAGGTGCCTGCAGAATTCGGAGAGGCTCACGAGGGAATTTGCGGCCCGGCTACGGCGGATGGCTTCTTTCCGCTGGCGGTTTCTGGCCGAAAGCTCGCGGATAACGGCCAAAAGCCAAAGGGGAATGCTCTTGAGTTCGGACTCCATGCAGTCTTCGCCCACCACGGTGATTTCGGAATCCCTGGTGGCTTCCAGGTCGTAGCGGAAAGGTTCCCGCTCCAACAGGGCGGCGACTCCCACCAGGTCGCCGGGCTGCATGGTAAAGTGCACCTTGCGGGGAGTCAGGGAATTGTCCACTGCCGCAAGTTCGCCCTTGTCCAGGATGATGATTTTTCGCTCCTGGTCGTTGTGGGAATATACAACAAAACCCGCCTTCACGCTTGAGTGCGTGGGCGGGATAACTTGTTGTCGGGAATTCCCGTTCATCGGGAAATCACCCCCGAAAGCCTAATTAGGCCTCGCGTTCGTCGATACGGGCGGCCTTACCGCGGAGGTTACGCATGTAGTAGATGCGGGACTGGCGGACCTTACCGGCGCGATCCAGGACGATGGATTCGATACGGGGGGAGTTCACCGGGAAAATGCGTTCCACGGCGACGGCGCCGGACATCTTGCGGACCGTGAGGGTCTTGGAAATGCCGGAGTTCTTCTGCTGGATCACAACGCCCTTGAAAGGCTGGATGCGTTCCTTGGTTCCTTCGATAACCTTTACGTTCACAGTGACGGTGTCACCGGCGCGGAAGCTCGGGGCTTCGGCCTTTACGTTTTCGTTATGGATAGCTTCGATGTTCAGGGACATAATGTGTACCTCTTAATTATTTGTCGCCAAATTTAGCATTTAATTTGAATTTTTCAAGGATGTCGGGGCGTCTTTCCTCGGTTCTTTTCAAGGATTCCTGCTTCCGCCATTCAGAAATGTTCTTGTGGTGACCCGAAAGCAGCACTTCGGGCACCTTTTTGCCCTCGAAAACTTCGGGGCGGGTATAGACCGGCCAACCCAGTAGCCCCTGGGCAAAGGAGTCCGTGTCGCCGGATTCACGGTTCCCGAGGGCCCCGTCCTTTAGCCGCACCACGGCGTCGGTCAGGAGCATGGCGGGCAGTTCGCCCCCGCTCACCACGAAATCCCCGATGGAAATTTCCATGTCCACCTCGGACTGGCGTATGCGGTCGTCGATTCCCTTGTAGTGCCCGCACACGATGACCAGGTGTTCTTCCTTGGAAAGGTCCGCGGCAATCTGGTGGGTGAGGGGGATACCGTCGGCGGTCATGTAGATGACCTTGCCGCCGTCTTCCTTGACGCCCGTGCTACGGATAGCCTGGGCCAGGGGTTCAGGTCTGAGCACCATCCCCGGTTCGCCACCGTAGGGCACGTCGTCCACCTGGCCGTAGTCGTTCACGGCAAAGTCCCGCAAAAACACGGTGTTGAACTGCAGAATTCCCTTGCTCTGGGCGCGGCCCATGATGGACTGCTTCATGGGGGCAAACATCTCGGGGAATATGGTGATGCAGTCGATTCTCATGGGCGCTCCTCGGGGCACAGCGCCCGCAGGTAGTCGCCGTCGCAGACGATGGCCCGGTTTTCTTCGTCAATTTCTGACACGCAGTCCTCAATCCAGGGGGCAAGGATGGGCTTCTTGGAAAACTCCGCCTGGGCTTCTTCGGCAAACTTGATGAGGAAGGCGTCTACAGTGGGCAGTTCCTGCACCTCCAGCACTTCGCCTACGGTGCGTCCGTCCGAGAGCTTGACCGCAAATCCCGCCAGGTCGTCCAGGTAGAACTCCCCTTCGGGGGCGGGAATCCGCTCGTCGGGGCTTACCATCAGGCTCCCGTTCACCAGGGGCCGCAAGGATTCCGGAGTGTCGAAACCCTTGAACTTCAGGTGCCAGAGCGCCCCCGCCAGCTTGGACTCTTCCACTTCCAGTTCCACGAACTGCCCGTTCACCTTTTCCACCACCACGGCCTTCAACAGCTTGTGCCGCTCCGGGTCATGGGTCGTGGGCCGGGCCTTGATAAAGCCCCTGACGCCATGGCTTCCCATGAGTTCGCAGACGGTGATGTAGTTGGAGTAGTCGGGCATTGGGTAGGGGATAGGGGTTAGGGGCTAGGGAGGTGTGGGGTGTGAGGTGAAAGATTAGTAATGAGTTGTGAGTTATGAGTTGTGAGTTCTTATAATCGCGCCTTTGGCGCCAAATTATACACTGACAACTGATAACTGATGACTGATAACTCAATAAACGTCCTTAGACGAAAAAAGTCCTGCGCACGAGGCACAGGACTCCGCAAAAGAGTGAGATTAGGCTTCGGCCGGGGCTTCAGCGGCAGCTTCGGCAGGAGCTTCGGCGGCTGCAGCGGCTTCGGCAGCGGCGGCTTCCTTGGCGGCCTTTTCAGCTTCGATCTTGGCGAGAGCCTTGGGACCGAGCTTGGCCTTCTTGGCCTTGTCGGCCTTAGGAGTGGCGACCTTGCCTTCGATGGAACGGCCGGCGCGGAGCTCGTGGAAGAGTTCCATGATGCCCACCTTCTTCAGGAGGCTGCGGACGGTGTCAGAGGGCTGAGCGCCGGTCTGGAGCCACTTGAGGACCTTTTCCTGCTCGAAACGGATTTCGGGCTTCTTCAGGTTGGGGTTGTAGAAACCCACCTGTTCGATAAAGCTATCGTCGCGGGCCTTGCGGCTGTCGATGACCACGGCGCGGTAGATGGGGTTGTGACGCTTGCCAAAGCGAGCGAGACGGATAACAGTTGCCATTTTAACCTCTTTTAGGGTTGATTGTTTCTTTTTGAGGCCAAATATAACAACAAAAAACTTGTGTGTAAAGGACGGAATGTAAAATTTTTCCGTTCTTTACATATAAATTAACAGCATGCCAGCAAGGTCTAAACACCCAAAAATTGATGATTTTGGTTGAAAATCGCCAATTTCGACCCCAAACTAGTCCTTTTTTACTCCAAAGGGGGAAGCCTCCCCCTGATTTCGGCCGCTCAGCCCACCTTGTCATCCCCGCCCATTCGACAGGCTCAGGGCAGGCTCCGGCGGGGATCTCCTATCCGCATTCATCGTGGCTTTTCGCGTCCTCCATCACCCCCTCTCCTAGGGGACACCCCTAAAACCCCGTTTTTTCTGGGGCTACCCGCCATCCTCGTAGAAAAGATATAGATTTTAGGCCATGGACGGAACCCAATCTTTCTCTGAAATGGCCATGGCTCTCTCTCTGGATTACGAGAGCGTGTACTTTGTAGATATCGAGACGGACCGTTATGCGGAGTATTCCTCCCGTGGCGGTTACCGCCAACTGCAGCTGGACTACTCGGGTAACGAGTTCTGGGGAGATGTGCAGAAAAACTTGAAGAACGTGGTCTTCGAGGCGGACCAGGGCATGCTTTCCAGGGCACTGACCAAGGAAAACGTGCTTACCGAGACGGCAGACGGCAGCCCCTTCACCTTGAACTACCGCCTGCTGATTGATGGGGAACCCACCTGGTACACCCTGAAATCGGTCCACATCCAGTTCGGCGACAAGAACTACCTGGTGGTGGGCGTCTGCAACGTGGATTCCCTGGTCAGGCAGCAAAAGAAGCTGGAGCAGGAAACTACCAAGAGCGCCACCTACGGGCAAATCGCCCTGGCCCTTGCAAACCAGTACGTCACCATCTACCGCGTGAACCGCAAGACCGACCACTATGCGGAATACAAGGCCAAGGAATTTTACAAGGAACTGGCTATCGAAGAAAGCGGGGATGATTTTTGGGGCGACTGTCAGAAAAACCTGCAGAGGGTCATCTACGAAGAAGACCGGGAATTGCTTTCGGCGGTTCTCGTGAAGGATACCCTACTGAAGGAATTGGACAACAGCGGCAGTTTCTCTTACACCTACCGCCTGCTGGTCCACGGCGTTCCCACGTACATGAACATGAAGGCGGTGGCATCTGGCGATGAGCACATTGTTATTGCGGTGAGCAACATCGACGCCCAGGTCCGCAGGGAGCACGAGTTCTCCGAAGCCCTGAGCCTAGCCCTTGAAAAATCCCACAGGGACAGCCTTACGGGAGTCAAGAACAAGAATGCCTTCGTGGAATTCGAGACCAGGCTGGACCATGAAATACAGTCCGGCGCCTGTCAGGAATTTGCCCTTGCCGTCTGCGACGTGAACGGCCTCAAGGAGGTGAACGACACCAAGGGGCACAAGGCCGGAGACGAATATATTTGCGGGGCGGCCAAGCTGGTCTGCGAAATCTTCAAGCACAGCCCGGTGTTCCGCATAGGCGGTGACGAGTTTGCGGTCATCCTTCGGGACTTCGACTACAAGAGGCGCGAAGACCTCCAGGAACAGATTGACGGAATCGTTCAGGAGAACCAGAAAAAGGGTGGCGTGGTGGTGGCCTGCGGCATGGCCTGCTTTGAGCCTGCCAAGGACAGGAATGTGGCCCAGGTGTTCGAACGCGCCGACCAGCAAATGTATTCCCGCAAGAAGTCCTTGAAGGGCTAGTTCCTTTTCACAAGCATCTTCATTTTCTATATTTGGACTTGAAATTTGTGAATTTGACCTGGAGAACTGGGTGAAAAAGTTTTTAGTTGTTTTTTTGTCGCTGATTGCGCTTGGGCTCACCGCGTGCATCTTCGATTCCGATGAGACGGTTATGGCCAGCTGGCTTTCGGACCAGGGGATTCCCAGCGGCTATAAGGTGCAGACACTGAGCGTCGGAGATTTGACCCCTGTTTCAGCAGAGGTTTTCTTGGATTCCGCCCCGAAACTTGCAAATGACAGGGCAGTTTTGGGAACAACGGCGAATGTTTCTCATGACCTTGTTTTTGACGCGTCTTTTTACGATCCAGTCTTTTTTGACGACCTTAAAAAGTCTGATTCCGCCGAGGCCCATTTGGCCTTGCGTGTGCTGAAGCCGTTCTACCTGTCCAAGTCTTTTCCGGCAGATTCCCTGCCTCTGAAAGAGGACGTATCCCTGAAAATCAGCTGGAAACTGGAAAAGGGGGCGTCCAAGTCCTTTGTTGATAGCGTGGCGGAAATTCCTGACTCCCTATGGCTAAAATCACTGACCAAGTGGAAACCTGATGCCACCGCGGATACGACGGTGTCGTTTACCGTTTCTTCCAAGGATACCATAGTGAGGATCAAGATTCCATCGAGTTTTGTATCCGCAATGAAGAAAATATCCAAGGCTTGCCGTTTACAGCTCAGACTCTCTGCCCCAGAGGCTTCAAGGACCTACAGGTTCTATGGGGCGATGTCCGCTTTTTACCCAAAGCTCTGGGTGACCCTTCCCGAAACCAAGAGCTATAGCGAGTTTGACCCGTTCCGCATGGCTCATTTGGTCTCCAACAAGGAAACCTGCACCGATTGTGCGGTTCTGCATGGCGGTGTCTATGACTCCCTGGTGGTGGAATATGAAAGCGCACCTATTATGAAGGCGTTGTCTGATTTCTACGGAGATGAATTCCCCTATGCGGTCGGTAATGGCGACGATGTGCGTCAGACGGTTGTCCTTGCCCAGATGACCTTTGCAAGAGATGATAGTCAGGGGGCTAGCGAACTTGGACTGCCCATCCAGGTTGTGGTAGGTTCCTATGTAGATAGCGCTGGAAAAAGTGTCCGCAAGATGGAAGCCTACAAGTTGAACAAAGATCTGATTGCCTCCAAGGGGCATCCCAATATGGTGTTTTACGATGGAGATTCCCTTACCTTGCAAGTGACATACGGCCTTCGGGACTTTATCAACCGTGCCCGTGATGGTCGAACCTTCAAGATGATGATGCGTCTTGGCTACCCGGTGCTGCAGCCGAGGGATTCCTCGTATTCAGACCACGTGACCTCTAAGAAAGATACCTCTTATGTGTTTTTCTCCCATTTTGATCACGCCCGTTATGATTTTAGTTCGGCGATGAAGCAGCCTTCTACCCTGAAGCTGTGGCTTGCCAACAAGAGGGGGGATGAATAATGAAAAAGTTCATTCTCAGTCTGTTTGTCTTTTCCGCTTGCTCCTTTGCCTCCGTTATAGGTCTTGATGCCCTTGGAGAAGAACAGATTGCCGGGGGAATGGCCTCTACTGCCGGTCGAGGTTATGCAGGGGGTGCAAAGACGGGAGACGCCGAGGGTCTTTCTGTAATGAACCCGGCGCGAAACGCCTTTGATACCAAGGTCGTTTTCAATGTCAACTTTTTGCTGGAAATGGTTGACCTGCAAGACCATGGAAATGATTTTGGGGTGAACAACATTACCATGCCCTCCTTCAATTTGTCGTTCCCTATGGGTGGATTTGGTGCTATGGGTGTAGCCCTTTGGCAGAGCTATTCGTCGTATGTAGATGAAGAAGTCAGCGGGGAACAAAATTCCATAGAAACCTCTGTGGAGTACCAAAGCAGTGTCTATGAAATCGTGCCGAGTTATACGCTCCGTCTGCCGATTATCCGCAATTTCTCCGTTGGTGCGTCCGCCCATGTGGTGATGGGCAATTCTACTCGCAAGATTTCTATGGGTCCGAATACGGCAGAGCTGTCTTCGACGGACAAGTGGGCTGCGGGCAATACCGAAATTTCGGACTATGTAGATGGGACCTGGGAAATCAAGGACCATCCGGCGTATTACACGGCCGCCCTGCAGTACCGCGGGCATCAGGCTTCGTTCTATTTCTCCTATACAACGCCCCACACGCTTTTGAACAAGCTGGATTACAATTTCCGCATGAGCGAACTGGATACCTTGGCTCCCACAAAGTATTCTAGAGAGGTGGAAGTCCCTGCGATGCTTGCCACCGGTATGAATTTCCGTTTTATGAAGCGAAACAACGTGATGCTTGACGTGGCGTCTCGCGGTTGGGACAAGGACATAGAAAATATTGGCGGCAGTTTTAATATGGAACCTGTTACGGAAACGCAAAAGGACCTTTTGGTGGCGCTTGGTTTCCAGCGTGACGGGAGCCCGCTGTTTTATGACCCGTATCCAGACCGCATGACTTATCGTATAGGTGGTTGGTACAAGACTTGGTATGTAAAGGATGTTTATGAATTGGGCGGTTCCTTGGGAGCGGGATTCCCCTTGGGCCGCAAGGGAACCTTGTTGGATTTGTCTTTCCAGGGAGGAAAGCGTTTTGCTGATTCTGGCCGTGCATGGGATGAAATCTTTTTAGGATTCCGCATTGGTTTGATGGGAGTCGGTAATTGGGGTCAGACCCACTAGAAGTTTTATTAAAGGAGGCTGAAAATGGCTGTCAAGAAAACAACTGCTGTAGCAAAGAAGGCTGCCCCGAAGGTATCTGCCAAGACTACGGCAAAAGCTGTAGAAAAGAAGGTCGAAAAGACCGTAAAGACTGCGGCGACCAAGGCTAAGGCCGCTGTGGAAACGGCAACGAAAAAGGTGGAATCCGCCAAGAAGACTCTGGACAGGTCCAAGTCTATCAAGAAGGTGGCCGAAGCCGTGAAGGCGACAGCAAAGGCCATTGCCAAGGTGGCAAAGTCAGCTCCCAAGGCTTCTGAACAGACCGACGTGTCCAAGAACATTACAGCCAAGAAAGCTACGAAAGCGGCAGCAAAGGTGACTGCGAAGGCAACCGAAAAGGTCTCTACGGTCAAGGCTTCTGCAAAGCCCGTGACAAAGACGGCATCTTTGGCCCAGTCCTACGACGCCGAATATCTGGTGCTCATGCAGAAGGACCCCAACTGGATGCAGGCCTTCTGGGATGTTTCCGAAGATCGTATCAAGCGTGCCCGCAAGGGTAAGGGCAAACTGGTGCTCCGCCTGTTCAACATTTCTGGCGACCTGACGGTAAAACGCAACAAGAAGCGCAAGTTCCACGATATCGAAGTTCCGGCCGATGCCCGCAGCTGGTATGTAGAGAACAAGGCTTCCGAAAAGACGGTGGCCGTGCTGGGCTTTGCCGCCGGCAAGAACTTTATGCCTATTGTGGAATCCGCTCCTGTGCAGGCTTACTCTACGGACGGTTCCGAAGTGAATCTGAATGACGCCTTTGTCCGGGCCTCTTTGGGCGGAGCCGCCCTCGGCGGGTTCGGCAGTTCGGGCCTTTCCAGCATGTCTGCCAAGAACTGGCTTGAAAGCCTCTCCAGTTCTTCGGGCTCCATGTTCTCGGGCGCTCTTTCCAGCGCAGCCCTCAAGAGCAACAAGCTGGAACTCCCCAAGGATTCCGTGAACTACGGCAAGGACTTTTTCCTGTGGGTCAAGACCCGCCTGATCGTCTATGGCGGAACTCGTCCTGACGCTCACCTGCAGGTGCGTGGCGAACCGTTCCCCCTGAATCCGGACGGAACATTTAGCTTCGAAGAGGACCTGCCCGATTCTACGAAGATTATCCCGGTGTTCGCCACCGACAAGGATGGCGATTTCCCGACGACGATTGTTCCTATCGTGGTGAAGCGTACGGAGTAGTTCCCGCGAGGGTCGCTCCAAGGTCCGGCGTCTATGTCCGCTCCCGGCAAGATACACTTGCTGCTCCACGCGCACCTTCCTTTTGTGCGTGAGCCTGAATTTGACCGGTTCTTAGAAGAGAACTGGTTTTTCGAGGCTATGGCGGAAACCTACCTGCCCCTAATCCAGATGCTCTGGCGCCTGCAAGAGAAGGGCGTGCCCGGCACCCTGAACCTGAGCGTGTCTTCGGCCTTGCTTGCCATGCTTACCGACAAGCTCCTGCTGGAAAAGTTTACCCGGCATTTGCACAAGCAGCTGGACCTTTTGGAAAAGGAGCGTGTTCGCGCCCGCGGTGACGAAGCCTTGTCGGAGGTGGTGGATTTTTATTACCGTCGGCAGCTGGCCCTGATCAGCACTTGGGAAGGCCCCTGCGATATGGAAATTGTTCCAGTGCTTAAGGAACTGGAAGAACGGGGCAAGTTGACGCTCATTACCTGCGTTGGGACCCACCCGTTTTTGCCCGCCTACCAGTCTGATGTAGAGGCAATCCGCTTGCAGTTGGGTATTACCGTTCGCGCCTTCGAAGAGGCTTTTGGTCGCAAGCCCAGCGGGCTCTGGTTGCCGGAGTGCGGTTATTTCCAGGGGCTGGATTCCATTCTGGCTGAATTCGGTTTCAAGTATTTCTTCTTGGAGACCCATGGCGTGCTTTTGGCAAAGCCCGCACCCAAATACGGAGTATTTGCGCCAATAAAGACCCCTGCGGGGCTTTATTGCATGGGTCGTGAGCAGAGCAGCTCTATGGAGGTCTGGAGCCGTAAGACAGGTTACCCTGGGCATCCGGAATATCGGGAATTTTTCAAGGATATTTCCCAGGAGCGCAGTCCCGAATACTTGGGCGATTACTTTATGGCGGGCAAGACTCCCATAGAGACGGGCCTGAAGTATTACCGCATTACTGGCAGCGAAGACAAGCAGATTTACCGCCCCTGGAATGCGCTCCGTCTGGTAGAGGATCATGCCCGCCTGTTTGTGGCGAACCGTGAAGCGACCGTTACCGAACTCTTGCCCCAGATGGATGGCAACAAGGTTTCCATCTTGTGCCCCTACGATGCCGAACTTTTTGGACACTGGTGGTTCGAAGGCCCCCTGTTCATCGAAAAGATGTTCGAGCGTGCCGCCAGTTCCCGCGTTGTGGAAATGGCCTCCCTAGAAGACACCATGCAGAGTTCCCCCGATGAGGGCGTTCACGACCCCATCTTTTCATCTTGGGGTGAGGGCGGCTTTGGCGAAGTCTGGATGAACGACGAAGTAAGCTGGGCCTACCCGCTGTTTTTCAAGATGCGGGGCATGATGAACGACTTGAAAGCCAGGCAGAACAGGGCTCCCAAGGCGATGGCATCTTTCTTGAAACGCTGTTACGACCAGGTGGCCCGCGAACTGGTGCTTTTCCAGGCTTCGGACTGGGCGTTCATGATCCACAACAACTCTGCCGCCGACTATGCCAAGTTCCGCCAGAATACCCACTACAAGAACGTCTGCGCCCTTTATGCGGCGGCTACGTCTGCGCTGATGCTTGGCCGCAAGCGCTCCGGCGAAAGCATTCTAGAAAAGCTGGAAAAACAGGATAATCTATTCCCTTGGATTGGCGAGCTGGATTAACGCCCTTGCCGGAATCCAGAACCAGTCCGGTCTGAATTCCAATTCATAACACGCCTCGTAGATGGCCTTTGCCATAATGTAGGGCTTTAGTTCTTGCTGCAGGGAGTCTTCAGGAACGTTCGCTGTTTTTGCATAGCCCTGGATGAATGCCTGTCGGACAGGGTCCATGTTTATTTTGCTGACGGCTTCGGCGTAGGCGAAGCTGCGGATCATTCCCGCCACATCTACGGCGGGGCTCCGGAGTCCACGACGGAATTCCAGACTTCTGGTGGGTTCTCCTTCGAAGTCGATCATCTTGAATCGTGCGTCGGGTGTCATCAGGACCTGCCCTAGGTGAAAGTCCCCGTGTATCCGTTGGGGCTTGAAGATGGTGCTTTTGTTCGGGGCCGTATCGGCGCAGATTTTTTGCAGGCGGGGGAGGATGGTCTGAACGGCAGTCAACTCGTCATTCCCGGCAGCGTCCGGGAATCCACTTGCTGTGGCACTTTGTTCTAAAAGCCTTCTTAGCTTTTCAATCGGTGCCATCTCCGAAGGAGCTTCGCACCCGTCCATTTCACGCAGGGCATTGTGCATGCGGGCGGTCTCGCACCCCAGTTCAAAGGCCTTTTCGACGGTTGGTTCCCGGGTGAAAACATCCCAGGCGTTTTGGGCGCCGGGAAGGTGCTTTTCTAGAATCCCGAGAACGAAGGTCTTGCCGCTGTCACCGGTGTAGCGGCAAGATGCAAGCAGTTCGGGGCTTCCCTGATAGCCCTGTTCGTTCAAGAAACGCAAAACTTCTTCTTCGGGATGGGTTCCTGCCTTCAGGCGCCTGAAAATCTTGAAGAACAGTTTTCCCGGAGCAACAAAAGAAGAATTGCTCTGTTCGGCAGAAATGGGTTTCAGCGATTCAAGGTCATCCCGTCCAAATTTGCTGTAGGTTACAAACGAAAAGATTCCTTTCTTGCTTCTGAAACTCTTGGAACCTACGGTTTTCCCGAGGGCACGGTATAATAAGGGCCCAATAAAATCGTCATTTTCGGTGAGCAGGTAAAGGTCAGGTTCCCCTTCCCGAAATCGCAGGGATACAAGGGATATGGAGGCGTTGCCGATAGTGAGTTCGTCAATTTGTTCAACGTGGGTGGGAGTGCGGCCCTTGCCCATGTACCACCGCTTGCCGATGATGTCCTGCAGGTTTATCATTTGGTTGGAAGCTTTGGAAAGAATCCTTGCTTGCGCAAGGTAGAAAGAATTTTCAGCTGATTTTCCAGAGGTCCTCTGGAAAAGCCTTCCAGCACGAATTCGGGAATTCTTTTCTGTGGACGGAATGCTGCGGGAACATCTTCCATGTCGCCCATTTGCCAGGCGGCAAGAAGTTTGGGTAAGAACTGGTCCCAGGGAAATTTGTCGGCGGGGGTCAATATAAATTGGCCGGGCTTAAGGCCGTCTCTGGATTCAATGAAGAGGGAGCCGTCCCTGCGGCACGAGGCCAATGCCCCTTGCCTTGCCACTCCGTTGGTGGCCGGTTGCGCTTCGATTTCCAATACCAGTTGCACGCTAGGCGGCCAGCAGTTCCCGCTGGATTTGGGCGTATTGGTAGTTGGAAATGGAGGTGATCTTGAGTATCAAATCCCTAGCAACTCCAGCCCTGATCAGCGCTCTTGCGTAGTTCATTTTGTTCAAGTCCAGGTTTGTCATAAGGCACCTCGCTTTCCCATTTGTTCACTAATTTAGATTAATTTTATGACAAAAGCATGACATTTCTCTAAGTTATTTTTTTCTTATCGTTGCAAGAAAAAACGTTTTTGACGGCGTTAAAATCGTAACTTCTTGAATGCTATGAAGATAAAATTTTCGTCTTTTCAAACAGGAATACTCCATATTGGAAGACGCCTGTGATATAAATCACTTACGAAAAATGTAAATGCTAAAAGATGGGAAATTCTTTGCGGATTTTTTCCACAACAGATGCCGAAATTTCTGCAGAAACCACCTGTTCTTTTTTTGCTTCCGCTTTCACAATGCATTCTCCGTCGGGAGCGATGACCTGCGAATTTCCGATGTAGGTGCCGTCGGCAGAGACGTTGTTCACCGCAAGAACATAAGCCTGATTTTCGATGGCCCGTGCCCGCAGCAGTGTTTCCCAGTGTTCGTTGCGAACGGCAGGCCAGGAGGCTTGTACGGTAAAGGCTTGAGCGCCGTTGGCTCGGCCTTTTCGGAACTCTTCGGGGAATCGCAGGTCGTAGCAGATAGCTGTTGCCAGGGCAAGGTCTTGAATTTTAAACAAAGTAACTCCTTTGCCGGCGGTGAATTCTTTTTGCTCCGGAAAGAAGGGGTGGACCTTGTCGTAGTAAATCTGTTTGTCTGTTGCTTTTGCTGGGCCGTAAAGACAAATGCGGTTGGTAAAGCCGTTGGCTGTGCGGTGCATGCCGCCACCCAAGATAAAACAGTTTGTTTCTTTTACGAGCCCGCTCAGCATTTGCGCTGTTGGAGCGCTGCCCGTTTCTAAATCTTCGGCCAGTTCTTCTGCGCGTTCGGGAATGTACCCTGTGGCAAACATCTCGGGGTAAAGAATCAGGCTTTCGCGAGTGGGCTTGGCTTCAAGAACCATCTGCCGAGCCTTTTCCAGGTTCTTTTCTTTTTCTCCCGGAACGGATTCCATCTGTACGAGATAAACGCGCATGGCAGAAATGTAGTAAATAGGGGGTAGGGGCTAGGATCTAGGGGATAGGATTTAGGGGATAGGATTTAGGGACTAGGATCTAGGGGCTAGGATCTAGGGGCTAGACTGTAGGAATAGGATGCAGAGGTATGGGGTTAAGCAAGAGGCGTTTTTTATATTTGGCATAAATTTCGGGTAATGAAATGTTGGGAGTGCAAAAATGAAAGGGTTGTTTTACAAAAGAATTGCTGCACTGTTGATTCTCGTAGTGGCAACGAATGTTTGTGCGATGCAAATTTTTGTAAAGATGCTGACGGGAAAAACTTTGACGTTGGAGGTGGAACCTAGTGATTCCATAGATGCGGTCAAGGTGAAAATTCAGGGAAAGGAGAACATTCCTACGGAGGAACAACGACTAATCTTTGCTGGGAAACAACTGGAAGATGGTCATACTTTGGCAGATTACAATATAGGGAAAGAGTCGACCCTCCACCTTGTTCAACGCTTGCATGGTGAAAGTTCAAGTTCTATGGATGATGCGTCCAGTTCTTCGCAAAACATTGAGTCAATTTCTTCGGAAATAGCAGAATCCAGTTCTTCGCAAAATATCGAGTCAAGTTCTTCGGAAATAGCAGAATCCAGTTCTTCGCAAAGTATCGAGTCAAGTTCTTCGGAAATAGCAGAATCCAGTTATTCGCAAAGTATCGAGTCAAGTTCTTCGGAAATAGCAGAATCTAGTTCTTCACAAAACATTGAGTCGAGTTATTCGGAAAGTGTAATTTCTAGTTCCTCTGAAAAAGGCGCAGGGTCTAGTTCGGGAAGTCGAGAGACGCAGACATTGTACCCCATGCCAGCCGAAGGCTTTGAAATTGTTGTTTCGGATAACATGTTGGTGGTAAATTCACAAGGTTCCGATGTCAGTATTCTTGTCTTTGACATGATGGGTAACTTGAAAAAGAGATCTCTTAATCATTCTGTGAGTTTTGAGTCCATCCCTTCTGGATTGTACCTTGTTCGTGTTTCTGTTGGGAATGTGACAAAGGTTCGGCAAATTTTGGTCAAATAGCAAGGCATTTTTTCTACATTGTGTCTTATGAACTTTAGATGGCTCTGGATTTTGGCCTTGCTTGCGGCATACGCCTTTGCTGCGACGCCTACGCCCATTGTGGGTGTGGTGGTGGATTCGGAGTCGGAACTGCCTATTACCGATGTGGAGGTGACTTACCGGTCTGGCAAGAAACTGGGGACCACGAATTCCGATGGACGTTTCGAATTTACGGTTGATTCCCGTAATGCGGCGCTGGTGTTCAAGAAACCCGGTTATGATAGCGTCTTTGTGGAACTGCAGGACTTTGCCGATGTGTTGGACATGGTGGTGAGCCTATCTTCGAACTTGTGGGACTTGGGAGCAAGCACCATCGTCGGCGGCGGAGAACCGGAGAAGTGGGAACCTATCCGTACCATTTCGGTGGACAAGCTGGAAGATGCGGCGGGCATGCGTTTCGACGTGACGGAACACCTGAGCCAGATGCCGGGAATCTCGGGCCAGAAAGATTTTAGCAGTGCTCTTTACTACGACGGTTCCCGTGCGGGGGACGTGGCTTACCACTTGGGCAGGCTCCGGATCCCCAACATGCGTCACCTGGACGTGGGCTTCCCTGGAAACCTTTCGGTAATTAACCCACACATCTTGAGCGGGATTGAAGTTCATGACCATTACGGTTCGGGCCCAATCGGCCAGGGCCTTGCCACTTCTATCCAGTACCTGCCCGAACAGACCAAGGGAGACTGGGGGCTTAAGGGGGCCGTTGGCCTTACGGTGCAAGAAGTGGTGGTGGATGCCCCTTGGCTTTTCTGGGATAGTTTCCGTTTCGCTTTCCGTAGGCTGGACGGCGAGATGCTCAAGAACCTGGGCGAAAAATTCTTTACGGAATTCCGCAAGCGCGACGGCGACTGCGTAAACGATTGCCGGGTCAAGTCTTCGGACCCCTTCGACCTGACAGCCTTTGACATTTACGCCCAGCTGAATGGCTCCGATTCCATGGGCAACACCTGGGCTATCCGCACCCTGTACAGTTCCGACGAGTACGAAATCCGGCAAGATACTTCTACGGCCTACGATGAGGTGAACTCCATCGATATAATTTCGGGCGAGCAGAACTACTTGGTGTTGGGGGCGGAATACGCCTCCCGCTTTGGAACCAGCGCTCATGCGGGTTTTGTCCGGGAATACCTGAGCGATACCCTGCGGGATACCACCGGATTCAAGACTCCTGCCGAGGGAGTCAATATGGACCAGGCGCAACGGTCCTTCATTGACGGTTATGACTATACCCACACTACCATTTCGGGCGGGCTGGACAAGAATTTCAAGGGGAACATTCTGGGCTCCAAGCTCAGCGGCGCTCTCCTTTACGAGCAGCATATTTTGGAAAGGAACTACTTGAATTACGGCGAGCAGTCCGACGACTACCAGACGGGTGTTGTCTCCGGAACGGGTCGTTTGGACTGGAAGCGGGATTACTACCAGTACATTCTTTCTGCGGGAGCCGTGGCCGATGCTATGGACCACAAAGCCGCTCCTACGGCCTCGCTGGACATGGAACGGAACTTGTCGGGAGCGGATACCGCCTACTGGCGCCTGTTCGGAAACGCCGCCTACCGCAGCGACTGGAAACCCTACTACGACAAGGGCGACCTGACGGGCCGTCTGGAATCGGGAACCTCTGCCAAGTTGGGTCTCGGTTACCGTTCCAAGTACCTGGATGTGCAGGCTTCTGGTTTTGGTCGTTACTATCCTGATCCGCTGCTGCCCATGCCCAAGGCTTACGCTCAGTACGAAGACGTGACCGACGTGGATTTCGCCTGGGTCTTTGGTGGCGGAGCCAAGATGGAATGGAAAACCTCCCACCATTTCTCCATGTCCACCAATATCAGTTCCGTCTATGGAGAATACGAGCTGGAAGGCTCCGGCAATTCCCTCCCGTGGGAGGCGAACTCCCGCCTGGACGTGGTTTCCCATTTCCGCTATTACCCCCGCAAGGACTCCTTGGTTTCGGTCATCTTGACCCACCATGCTTTGTGGCACAGGCCCTTGTACTATTACCAGATTGAACCTTCCAGTGCCGATGGCACCAACGGCAAGCGCAGGCTCAAGGACCTGAATGAATTTACGGACTTGTTTCGCACCGACTTGCGCCTGAATCTGGACCTGATGACTTCGAAGTATTTCTTCAGGAGCGCCCGGTTCTACCTGGAAGTGGACAATATCTTTGCCAAGCTGGATGTGCCCGCTCTCAAGTTCTTGGGCGGCGAGAACGCCCGTGAGCGTTCCTGGGTGACCAGGGATGCCGATGGTGATTCCAACGATGGTTACGACCTGGTTCCCTTTATGGCGAAAGGCATGGGACTTTACTTGCAGTTCGGCGTAGAAGTGCAGCTGGGAATATAATGGTGCGAAAGTGTGTAGTGTGAAATGGGTGGTGAGTTGTGAGTAATGAGTTATGAGTTGCAAGTTTTGAAAAAGACGTTATTTCTGTCTGTTTTTCTCTTATGTGCTGTAGCTTTTGCTCACGAAACGGATTCCCTGTTCGTGCCGCCCAAGCCCGAGAAGCCCCTGCGTTTCTGTTCTTCGGTCAAGAAGTGGATTGAATTTGCCACTACGGATTCCAACATGGTAGAAATCACCCGCCTGAAAGGGCTCCGCATGGACTTGCGGTATGGCACTTTCAACAACGTGACGGGACACGATTTATATTGCGGAGTGCAACGGGCCTTTGTCCATAAAGACGCCCTGCCAAAACTCAAGCGGGCCATCAAGATTATGGAGAAGGAAATGCCGGGCTCTGTGCTGGTGATTTTCGATGCGGCTCGCCCCCTATATGCCCAGTCGGCCTTGAAACGCACCGTGGCCGGCACGCCCTATTCCAACTATGTGTCATCTGGCGTTACCGGCGGACTCCATAATTATGGACTTGCGCTGGACCTGAGCATCACCGATGCCGAAGGGAACCTGCTGGACATGGGAACGGACTTTGATTCCTTTGAGCGGTGCGCAGGCGAGGTAGGGGAGGCGGAAGCCCTGCAAAGCGGTCGCCTTACCGAACAACAGGTAAACAACCGCAAGATTTTGCGTTCTATTATGCTTCGAGCGGGTTGGGTTCCTCTAAGTAGCGAATGGTGGCATTTTAATGCCTATACGCGGGCCTACACCAAGGAAAACTATTCGCTTTTTCCGCTGTAAAAGACCGTTCGCGCTAAAATCAGGGACAGTCTCTCCGGTTTGCGCTCACTCTCGC